>JAXLQL010000006.1:0-413429 GCA_046331625.1 Bryobacteraceae bacterium | reverse complement strand
TGAGCGGCTTCTTTCACCAACTCGTAAATGCGCGGATACGCCGCCGGATCGGGTTTCTCGCCATCTTTGTAGGTGAAGGCGAACACGCGGATCTTGTCCGTGCCGAAGATTGCGGCGCGCTCCATTGCCGAATCGAGCAGAGACCACTGATTGTCGAGCACGGCGTGCCCTTGCGTATTGTCCGCTGGCAGCGGGATCTTGAAGAACCCAGTGCTCAGGATCGCGGTCCGCACCGAGTGCTTGTCGAGGATAGACTTCGCTTCGCGAATCCGTTCGAGCGAATGCGACGTGTTGTACTTGCCCCAGATCTGGCGGATCTCGGCGTGATGGAGCCCGAAGCGTTCGAGGAATGCCGCCGCCGTATCGACATCTTCGTCGATCTCGTCTGTGGTGACGCCAAGCGGGATATCAGCCAACGAGGCAGCCTTCGCAAGCGTGGCCACACCCAACGCGGCAAGAAAATCGCGGCGATCCAAATTCATGGGCCGATTATATCGCGCCTGGGTCACGGTCCGGCTGCGGGTTTACCAGCTACGCAGCCAGAGCCACAGCCGCCGCCCCGCGCGGCACGCCGATCATCAGCACGTAGCGGACTGATCCATCGGAAGCTCGCAGCACACTCCGCGACCAGCGAAACTTCACCCGCTGCCCAGCCGACGAAATCCACGCCTGTTCGAGTTCCTGTTCCGCGTCGCCTTTGATCACCGACTCCCATTGCTGCCGGGCCGTCTGTGCGTCAGCTCCGTCCAGCACCACGGACCAGTAGGGCTCCTGCCGCGCCGTGGAGGGGTCGAGCCCGAGCACGCTCTGGCAAGGCTCGTTCCAGTGGATCAGGTGCCCATCGGGGTTGAGCACTGCCAGCGGTGCAGGGCAACTGCGAAACAAATCCGCAACGAACGCCGACTCGGCGCTCGAGGAACCGGACTGAGCCGGAGAATCCGCGATCTCACGGGCACACAGCAGGACTCCGGAACGGTTCCGCAGGCGGATCGGATGCGCCGTCAATTCGGCCTTTCGCTTCCGCCCATCCGGGCAACGAACGATCCCGTGAACGGTCTCGCTCGTCTCGCTGCGCGGCACATCCACCACCGAAGCTGCCGTGCGCCCCACCAGTTCCACCGCCGGTTTGCCCAGCAGCCCTTCCGCCGACGGATTCACCGAACGAATCACGCCTTCCTGATCGATCACCACCAGCGAGTCTCGCGAAACCTGGCACGCCAGCGGCGCCCACGAAACCGGCGCCCACGGAGACGGCGCGGGCTTCAACGCGGAAGGCTTCAGGTTTAGAAAAAGCAACAGCATCGTCAACGCGCCGAGAAAAGCGAGGCTCGCCACTTGCTCTTGGAACCGCAACGCCTTCTGCTCCACCACCAGATCGGCTGGCACATTGCGCAAGTCAGACGCCATCTGCCGCAGCGTGATCGCGGCATGGTTGATGTGGATCCGCCAATCTTCCTCGAGCATCGCGATCTTGGCTGGGTCCGTTTCGGAACCCAGCTTCGGGCCGAGAGACGCCGCTTTGCGAACCCACTCCGTGGCTTCCGCCAATTGCGCCAGCATGCCCTTTTTGTCGAGCAATGCCCGCTCGATCACCGGCGTCGCGTCGGTGTAGATCTTGCAGACCTTCTGGAGTTTCTGGAACGGGCTGAGCCCGCTCACCGGATCTTCCACGGCCTTTCGTTGATCCTCGATTTC
The DNA here is from genome assembly GCA_046331625.1 of Bryobacteraceae bacterium. Lineage (GTDB taxonomy): Bacteria > Acidobacteriota > Terriglobia > Bryobacterales > Bryobacteraceae > JAXLQL01. The sequence goes on along the minus strand of JAXLQL010000006.1, from coordinate 411,734 downwards.
CTCGAGCATCTTGAATCCCACCGATTGCAGTTTGTCTACCAGTTCCGGTACTTTGGCACTTTCAACCGGCTGCCGCGAGATCAGGTATACCTGTCCAGCGTGCCAGACACAAGCGGCTAAGGTGGCGAAGAACGCAACTCGCAGTAACCACGGGGACGGAGCTAGTCGTTTTGACGATGAGGAGCGCATGAGTATGGGCGTCACTTTCCCAGGCCTTTACCGTAGCCTTGGGCTTTCCCAGTATGGTTCAAGCGCCTATTCCTTCGAATGAGAGCTTCGTACTTTTTCCCGCTAGGTCAAACGGCTACCTGGACTGGTACGCCGGTGCCGTTTTGGAGTCCCCAGAAGGGGGATCCGCAGCCGAAGGGGTGGTTCCGAACATCGCTGAGGCGGCCGACCAAGCACCGTCGGCGGCCCGTTTGGCTTCGGCCAAGTCATCGTAGAGTACGGTGCTGGACTGAACCGTAGGGAGGACAAGGTCCAAGTACCCCCGCATCACGGTAAGGTGATTCTGCAGGTCTCCGGCGTGCGTCTCCCATTGCTCGGGCGGTCCACCGGCGCGGCTCAGGCAACACACGATCGCGTGACGCAAGTGGCCGCTCGAGTCCCGCACCGGAGACAGGCTGAGCCGCAGCTTCTGGCGTGTCCCCGTTCGGGAGATCCAAGTCTGCTCGGAGCTCACCGGTGCTGTTTCCGAGGCGACTCTGCGGAAGTCGTCGATCGCCCGCGAGCGGTCGGCTTCATCTACGAACATGTCCCAGAACGAGCACGACCGCAATTCCGCCGTCGCGAACTCGGTCATCTCCTCCGCGGCCAGATTCATGGCCACCACGTGCGCCTCCGGGTCAAGAATGATCGTCGGAGCCGCCGCCAGCCGGAACGCGTCTGACTCGTGGGCTGGCCGTGTTCCAGGAGCAATCGGAGTGAGGAACACAATCCAGGTGCCGAAGGCGTCGCCGTTGGGGTGAATCTCGAGATCCACCGGGAAACTGGCGCCTTCGCCGTTGCGGGCCGTTTCTCGAACGGTCTGCGAGCGGCCTACGGATCTCCAGCGTCCGGTCTTCTTGTCTCCGATGCCGGGAAATACGACCGAGAGCGGCTTGCCCACAAGATCAGCCGACGAGCGGCGCAGCAGGTCCTCCGCCGCCGAGCTCACTGACAGGATGCGAAACGAAGTATCGGTGGCGATGGCGGCCTTGACATCGTAGCCCATGGGCCGCTCAGTCTTCGCGGCCACGGGATCAGGCAATCCCGCGCTGAACAGCAGCAGCAGGCCCGTCAGCGCCGCGGCCAGCCCCAGCAGCAACAGGTCGCGCGTGTGGGCGCTGCGGGCAGCGTCGGCGGCGGTGGCGGGATCGGTCCGGAGCGCTTCTTTCGCGCGATCCAAGCTGGCCGCTGCCTGCGTGAGCTTCAATAGGAACTCAGACTCAACCTCTTTGCGCTGCTGCGGCGTGTCTTGTTCCATCAGCCGCGATTTCAAACTACACGCGCCATCGAGGCGGTCGCGCACTTGGCGAAACTCGCGTGCCGCATGCGGCATGGCTAGTGCCGACGCAGCAAGCTTGTCGGCCATCGAGTCCGTCTTGCGGCAGATCTGCCACACTCGGTCAACGGCTCGGGCGGGCTCGGTTTGACGAAAGTCGAGGGGCAGGGCATCGGCTTCCGCGTTCAGGTTCGTCTGCCACTCGGTAAACTGCGCGGCCAAGGCTCGCTCGCGGGAACTGGTCCGCGACTGCCAATATTGAAGGGCGAGCAAAGCGCAAGCTGCGAAAAAGGGGACGAATGAGATGAGAGCGAGGCGTTTGGATAGGCTCACACGAATTCCCGTTCAGGACGTTTGTCGCTATTGATTATCGGGGACAGGGCGCATCCGCGAACGGGCAGATAGTACTGTCTGGTTTCAGTACCATCCGGAATAGGGCCCGGTCCAAAAACACGAAGACCCGGTCCAGCGAACGGGCCGAACCGGGTCACTTCATCAATCTAGAAAATAACAGCGTCTCTCGCTCAGTGATGTGTCGCCTGATAGCGTGCGACCAAATCGCGCATCTGATCTTTCGCCTGCAGCTTGAGCTTTTTCAGGCGAACCTCTTCGATCTGTTCATCGTCGCTGAGGTGTGACTTCTGTTCCAACTCCGTCAGCTTGGCATCGTAGGCCTTGTGCCGTTCCGCCAGACCTCGAAAGTCGTCATCGGTCTGTATCAGATGCGCCTTGATCTGCGCTTCGTTGATCAACTCCATTAGCGTATGCCTCCTGTTTGTCAGGTCGCCACGCCGGGTCCGGGTCAGCCAGAGGTGGCTCGGGCTCGGTGGGTGATCTAGGTCGTCTAGGTTTCCAAACAACTGAGAGCCGAAGCTCCAACCAGACTTTAACACTTTCGAAACCGCATTACAATAGCCGCCTCGTTCGGATTTTCGTAGTAGCCGGGCCTGCGTCCGGCTGGGGTGAATCCGGCGCGGCGGTATAGCGCTTGGGCGGCCTGGTTTGACTCGCGGACCTCGAGGAAAAACGTTTCTTCGGGCATACTCAAAACGCGATCGAGCAACTGCGCTCCGATACCGCTCCGCCGGAATTCAGGCGCAACCGCGATGTTCAGGATCTCTCGCTCGTCAGGCGCGGTCTGGCGAGAAACGGCGAATCCGGCGGGGCGGCCGCCGAGTTCCGCGATCAGCGCCGGATAATCCGCCGGGTTCCACTGGGCTGCTTCTGGTGACTCGGCCTGGATCTTCTCGATGCCCGAAAGATCGCCCGCGGTGGCTTCTCGGATCGTCAGCGGGGCGGGCGTGAACTCGTGCCACAGATTGCGCTGGAGCCGCCCCAACTCGCGCCACGAGTAGCGCGCAATCGCGATCCGGCGCGCTTCGGCGGAGATCCGCTCGCGTAGCGATGCGTCGCCGAGCAGCCGCGAGATCGCCGCGGCGAACTGCGCCGGGTCATCGGTCACCAGCACGCTCTTGCCGTCTTCGAGCCCCAGGCCCGCGCATCCGCTGCTGGTGGACACGACCGCCCGCTGGGCCGCCATCGCTTCCAGCACCTTCAAGTTCGTGCCCGCCGAGACCAGCGTGGGAACCACCACCACGTTGCAGGCATCGTAGAGCGGCTTCACATCGGATACGAACCCGAGCAATCGCACCCCGGGCAGATCAGGCAACTTGCGCTCGCCCGTTGCCGAGGTCCAATGCAGCGCGGGATCGGGTCCGGCCACTACCGTCACGGCGACATTCTCGAGACGGGGCAGCACTTGCTCCACCAGGAAGCGAAACGCGACCACATTCGGGAAATGGCGAAACGATCCGATGAAGAGGATGTTGCGCCCGGTGGGCTCGGGCGTGGGTGCGAAGCGTGCCAGGTCCACACCGTTGGCGATCACCACGGCGCGAGGGTGTCCGGTCAATGCGGCGTCTTTTTCCGACATCACCACCGCCGCCTGCGCGTGCGACAAAGCGTCCGTTTCGAAGCGCCGCCAGCGCCACCAGTCCCACCAGGCGGAGCAGGTTGGCTTCGTTTTGCGAACTTGGCGATAGAGGTCGAATGTGACGTCGTGCTCCACAAGGATTTGGCCGCCATACTCGGCCAGTTGCGTGTACTCGGTTTGCAGCAGCGGCGGCGACAGTTCCCGCAGTGCACGCTGCATCGCGGGCGAACGATACTCGCCCACCTCGGGCGGCGCGAGCGTGGACCATCGCGGCTCCCGGTACCGCGGCTTCGGAACCAGCACCAGCCGATGGCAGAACTCGCGAACGGGTTCGAAATCGGCGTCAGTCTCTCTCTCGGTGAAGGCGAACAGCGTGATGTCGAAGTCGACTGAGGCCTCGCGCAGCAGGTGGAAGATCCGCACTGCGCCGCCGTGCGAGAGCGGATACGGAAAATACGGCGTCAGCACGGCAACCTTGGCGCGCGCGGACGAAGCTGGCCTGCCTTCGATGACGCGGCGCGTGTCGGGAATCACCGAGCGATCCGTGCGCCACGGCCAGAACCACGGGCGCAGATGGATCCGGTCGAGCGGAACGCCGCGCCAGAAGAGCCAGCTCGAAATCGGCTGTGAGAGTTGGAGGTGGTGGCGCTCGAGTCGCGAGTTGTAGGCCAGTACCTTGCGCGGGGCGAGCAGAAACGCGGCGAGGCGGAGTTCGCGTTGCGGTGTTGAGTCGAACAGCACGGGCGTCATGCCGATGCGCAGTCCGCGGAAGCGCCGCTTCAACTCGCGGTACATGCCGAACGCGCCGCGCGACTCGAGTTCCCCTGGGCGCACGACGAAATGGCGGCGCTCCGGGATCAACTGCCGGACCTCGGGCTCCACGGCACGCGCGTTTTCCTCGCCGCCCGTGGCGAACGTGACCACCACGGCTTCGGGGTCAACGCCACGGATCCCGAACCACAGCCGCTTCAGCTTGCCGGCCAGCCCGCTCACGCTGTCTTATCCGAGTTCCGCAGAATCGCCCACGAGAGGGCAAGTGAACGCCGATAGCGCGCGCGAATAGCCCATCCCGAGCGATCAATCAACGCTCCGCCACCCCACGACAGCGCCGCCGACATGATGCCGTACGCGAAGGTACGCCAATTCCTTGAGGCGCGCGCTGCGTCGAAGAAGTCCACGGGAAGCGTAGAGGTTCACGCCGAGCGCCGCGCCAGCCTAGAATCCGCTCCAGCAGATGGCCTAGCCGGCCAGCCGGATCGGTAGATGCGGAATGCCGTGACCCTGCGCCAGGCCCACGATCATCATGGGCAACCGCGTCCGTTGCGCTTCGAAGCGGTTCGCGTGAGATAAATCGACAGCGCGCCTCCCGAAAGCCCGCCCGCTGTGAAGAAGAACGGGCGGCAACCACGCGCAAGCTTGAGGTTCCGCTTCTCGGTGAGATGGTAATGTTCGGCGAGGAACAGCGTGGTCCGCTGGTCCAGGGCCTTGTAGACCACGCCATGCCGAGCATGGTGGCAGGGATCAGCCGCCAGATGGCGCGGATCGCGGCCGAGCGTTTGTTCCGGCTGCGGCGCGGCGATGGGTCGCGCGAGCACTGCCAACCACATCGGGATCCACAGGAACCCGAGAGCGCCCGCCACGACGAATGCGCTGCGCCATCCATAGCTGGGTGCGAGCCAACCGGCGAGCAGAACGGCGCTGCTGGATCCGATCGAGATGCCGATCTGTCCCGTGGCGAGGTGCCGAGCGCGGCTCGGCGGGGAGCAGGTACATTCCCACGGCCTTGCCCGCCGCCGGAATCGTGGCGCCTTCGGCCAAGCCCAGCGCCGCGCGGCAGGCAACGAGCGTCACAAATCCAGAGGACGACCCAGTGAGGATCCCGACCAATGACCACAACCCCAGCGCGAAAACGGTTCCGCGCGTAGGCCCAGCCCTGTCGAGGAAACCAGCGGCCACCGGAGCTCCCAGCGCATAGGGGAATGAAGAACGCGAGCACCAGCAGGCCGAAATCGGCCTTGTTCATTCCGAACTCTTTGCTCAACGTCGGACCAAGGGCGGAGAGCAATTGACGATCGAGATAGCTGAGCGTATTGGCCAGCAGAAAAACGGCGACGGCTACCCAGCGGAGCGCGCTTGCGGAGGGCATGTTTATTGGAACTCGACGGTGAGCAGTTCGCCTTTGGCTCCAGCCTCCACTTTCACTTTTCGCACTGGCCGTTGCGGCCCGCACCCGAACGTCAGTTCACCCGAGCCGAGGATCGCCACCTTCGAAGGGTCTGCGACCACGAACGAATGCAGCTTCGCTCCCTCTTTCACAACCCACTTCGCCGGACCATTGCGCACGCAGTCGATCCGCTCGAGCGTGCCGGTCACGGTCTGCGCCGCCTTCGGGCCGTCCCACCACTCCACCACCTTTCGCTCCGGATTGGCGGGCGCGTTCTTCTCATTAGCTTTCATTTCGGCGCGGCGCACCGCCAGCAGCGCTTCGTTCTTCAAATAGTCGAGCTCGCGCGCCTTCTTCTCTTGGCGGCGGCGTTCGGCGGCTTCGAGATCGGAGCGCTGCTGCTCCTACGGTGCGGCGTTGGGCGATCTGTTGCCGTACTTCCTCCTCCGGCGCGGATCGCTCAGCCCAGCGCCACGATTCGTTGGCGCCGCCAGATGTCCTTCGCGCGCACCAGCACTTCCGCCAGCGCGATCCATTGCCGCGAGTCGCGCGCAGGTTCAGCTCTACCGCCTTCTTGATGCGGCGACACCTTGCGGATCGCTTCGCCTGGCTGCCCATTGATATGCGGCTCCGCCCATCAGGGGATTCAACTGCATCGCTCTTGAAGCGCAGCGGACTTGGTGAGATCCTTTTCTTCTTTCGCGTACTCCCACCCAGGCATGCGCGCTTTCATGGCTGCGTACGTCGGCGAACATCCGCTGAGCGCTTCCGGATTCTTCGACTGTTGACTACGGCGAGGTAAGCTTTGCGATGCATCGCCTTCGAGCAAGTCGGCCAGCAACACGCGTGCGCCTGGGCCGCATCGCCGGGCTGTTATGATAGTCGCGCTCCGGTTGAGCGGCTTTCCAGAACGGTCTGCGGCTCGAACTTGCCCGCGCTCCAAAGCCCATCGGCGGCGCTGCATTTCCTTTTTCCGTGACGACGCGATGCGATAGGCGATGTCGAGGCACGCCTGCTGCATATTCGAGAAAAACACTCGTGCCGGACTCCTCCGGATCCACGATCAGCATGTGGATGCGCGCCCAGTCCTCGTTTTCGTGGCAGGCGGCTGCCGGAGATGTGCGGCGCCAGGACATGACGCCGTCAACCCGCGCCGGCGTCGCCATCGCCTTCACGTCATCCTGCAGGCGGCATCCGGTTGCCGCATGAATCGGCGCGCTTGCCGCAGGCCCAATCGAGTATCCGTCACGGACCCTGACGCATTGACCCCGGCGCGATACAGCCCTGGCTTCTCCAGCATCACGATGCGCACACCGGCCACAGCGGCTTCCACTTCGTCGCGTCCGAGAGTTTTGGCCGTCCAGTGGCGGACCTGATCGAACGTCGCTAGCGCCGCCCGGGCGGGCTTGTCATCGCCCGTGAACCACAGCTCGAGCGGACCGGAACGTAGATAACTCCAGTCAGGCGCGGCGGCGGCAAGTAGCAGCAGAGCGGCGGTCAATCTTATCGCACGATACCATGAAGGAAACGAGGGCGAATTCGCGTCCTCTCCGACAACATCGCCAACATGATCGCCGCCGGTGAGGTGGTGGAGCGGCCCGCCAGCGTGGTGAAGTGGAACGCCGAGTCCTGCTCGACGCCGGAGCCACACGCATCTGGATCGAAGCGGAGGCGGGCAGTACTCGCCTATCCGGATCGCGACGATGGCCATGGAATGCTGCGCGACGATGCGCTGCTTGCTCGGAGCGGCATGCCACGTCAAAGCTCAGTGACGTGAAGGATCTGCTTTCGATCGCCACGCTCGGCTTCCGCGGGGAGGCGCTGCCTTCGATCGCTTCCGTGTCGCGGCTCACGCTCGAGACGCGGTCGAATGACGAGACCACGGGAGCGCTGGTGGAATTCGCAGGCGGGAAGCTCTTGCGAGTGGAAGAGGGGGCGCTGGCCACGGGCACCACCATCACCGTACGCGACCTCTTCTACAACGTTCCCGCGCGCAAGAAGTTTCTTCGATCCGAACAGACCGAGCTGGCGCACATCGCGTCGCTCGCCACGCACTACAGCCTGGCGTATCCGGAGAAGGGCTTCGAGCTTCGCCACAATGGCAACGAACTGCTGGCGGTGACGCCGGTGGCCGAGTTGCGCGACCGCGTCTATCAGGTGTTCGGCTCCCAGATCATGGAAGACCTGGTGGACATCGGAAATCGAGCGCGCGAGATTCCGCTCGACGACGATGACCAGCCGGTGCTGCGCCGCTTCGGGTTGCGCGGATTCATCTCGCGGCCACAGGTGCAGAAGGGCAACCGCAACTCAATCTACCTGTTCGTGAACGGGCGCTTGATCCGTGACCGGCTGTTGTTGCATGCGTTGAACGCCGCCTATCACAACTTGATTCCGCCGAACGCCTATCCGTTCGCGCTGCTGTTCTTCGATTGCTCGCCGGAAGAGGTGGATGTGAACGTGCATCCCTCGAAGACCGAAGTGCGGTTCCGGCGGCAAAGCTTCGTGCATGACTTCGTTCGCGACACGTTGCGAGAAGTGTTGACCGAACTGCGACCCGTGTCGAGTTTGCCCATGCAGCCGACGCCGCAGCCGGGCGCGCAGTTGCCGTACTCGGAGTTCACACAGCAGATCGAGAATCAGTCGTTCGCGCCGGGCGGGTCCGAGGCGCCCACTGGTCCGCTGCCTGAGTTCACCCTGCGCCAGCCGCAAGCGTTCTCGCCGCCCAGGCTCGACTTCGGTACTCAGCCGATTCCTGTGGGCGTGGCTCCGGCCGCTCCCGTGTCGGCGCCGGCGCGGCGGATGAAGATTCCGGATACGCACGGTCCGCTGCCGCCGGCGTTTCTGCACGAACCTGCTCCGAGCCTCGAGGTGCTCGCCGACCTGCGCCCCATCGGACAATTACACGCGAGCTTCATCGTGGCCGCTGGACCCGACGGGCTATGGATCATCGACCAGCACGTGGCGCACGAGCGGATCCTCTTCGAGAAGGTGCTGCGCCAAATGGCGGCGGGCCAAGTGGAGGGGCAGCATCTGCTGATGCCGATCCTGATCGATCTGACGGCGCCGCAACTCGTGGAGTTCGAACGCATCGCGGCGGACTTGGCGGCTGTCGGGTTCGAGATCGAGCAATTCGGACCGAAGACCGTTGCCGTGAAGTCGACGCCCGCGGACTTGAGTGTGGCCGAAGTGGAGCGCGTGGTGTTCGAGATTCTCGAGATCGGCGAGCAGGCGATGCGGCAGACTTCGGTGGACGACATCCGCCGTGACATGGCGGCTTCGATCGCGTGTCGCGCTGCCATCAAGATCAACACGCCGCTTGACCTGCATCGCATGCAGTGGATGATCGCGGAACTGGCGGCCACCGAGTTCCCGATGAGCTGCCCGCACGGGCGCCCGATTGCGCTGCGCTACGCCACGCGCGAGATTCTGCGCGGATTCCACCGGATCTGATCGCGCGATGTTGCTGCTGGCCGCGATCCTTGGGCTGCAAGCCGCCACCGAGCAGGCGATGCGGGGCGTGGATGGCGTGGCGCTCGTGCTCGACGTCGCAACCGAACGCGTGATCGCGGAATGGCCTCGGGGCAGGGAAGCGCTTGCAGGAGCTCCCGGCTCCGCCATCAAGCCATTCGTGCTGGCGGCGATGATCGAGCAAGGCGCACTCGCTACGTCGCCACGGATCGCGTGCCCGGGACCACTGCGCATCGGTGGGCGCAACTTCGCGTGTTCGCATCCGAAGTTGGCGCAGGCCGTGGATCCCGTGGGCGCGCTCGCGTATTCGTGCAACAACTGGTTCGCGGCGATGGCGGCTCGGCTTGACGAAGCGGCGCTCGCGGAGAGCTTGCGGAAGTGGGGATTCACGGTGGCTGGCAGCGATCGTCAGCTTCAAGCGCTGGGCGAAGGTGGCGTGTCCATCACGGCGCTGGGGCTCGCCAAAGCCTATGCGCGCCTGGGTCGAGGCCCCCGCGACAAGCGCATCACGGAAGGCCTCAAGGGCAGCGTCGCGTACGGAACTTCGCAACTGGCGGCAAGCGGAGTTCCGCTTGCAGGCAAGACGGGTACGTCGAAGCACGCGTGGTTTGCCGGATTCGCTCCAGCGGACCGTCCGCGCATCGCCGTAGTGGTGATGGTGAATCAGGGAGCGGGGGGGGCGACAGCGGCTCCCATTGCGGGAAAGATCGTGGCCGCATGGGGAGCCTCGCAGGGGCTGAGCGTCCATTCCCGCGACGGCGCTTGGTGCACGATCGCGCTCGATGATTACGTGACCGCGGCGGTGGCGGGCGAGGCGGCCGACTTTCCACCGGAAGCCTTGAAGGCCATGGCGGTGGTGGCTCGCACCTATGCGCTGGTCAATCGCGGCAGGCATTCCGCGGAAGGCTTCGACTTCTGCGACACCACGCACTGCCAGAATCTCGACCTGCGCAGCCGCAACGAGCGCATCCGCGCGGCGGTGGACGCGACTGAGGGCGAACTCGTGTGGCATCAGGGGATCGTGGCGCAGGTCTTCTATCATCGCCACTGCGGCGGAACGACGGAAGACGTCGCATCCGTGTGGCCCGCGTTACGCGCGCCGTATTTGCGTAGTCGCGCCGACAGCTTCTGTGTGAGCGAGGGGCGTGCGGAGTGGCAGGCGGAAGTGAAGGCTCGCACGCTCGCGGTCGCGGGCACTTCGCCTTCAGGACGTGTCACGCAGGTGCGGCTCGATGGAAAGCTGCTCGGCTTCGAACAGTTTCAGCGCGAGACTGGTTACGCGGTGCGCAGCGCGATGTTCCGATTGACGCCGCGTGCCGGTGGGTTCTTGCTGCAAGGATATGGATCCGGACATGGCGTGGGGCTCTGCCAGGTGGGTGCGGCGCAGCGCGCCAAGGCTGGGCACGGCTGGCGGCAAATTCTCGATTTCTATTTTTCAGGGACGAAATCCGGCGTCACCTCAACGGGGCTTACCTGGACCAAGCTCGGCGGCGAACGAGTGGACGTTGGGTCCACGCGCGTGGAGATGCGGCGATGGTGCGCGCCTCCGATGCTGCGCTGCAAAGAGGCGGAACGCCGCACAGGATGGCGGGCTCGCGGACGCGTAACGGTGCGTGTGTTCCCGACTGTGGCGTCGTTTCGCGATTCAATAGGGAGCCGGGCTGGGTATTGGCGAGCACCGCGCGCGGGACGATCCGCTTGCCGTACGGGCCAAGCGGCGTTGGTGCATGAGATGGTTCACGCGATGGTCGCCGGAAACGAACTGGCTGCTGCCGTGCCGTTGTGGTTCGAAAGAGGGCTGGCGCTGTGGATCGAGAGTCCGGGTGGTCCGCGTGCGGAGACGCTACGCGAGCAAGACCTGACTGCGCCGGAGAGCGCCGAGGCGATGCAACGGGCCTACGCTGGTGCGCGCGGACGCGTGAAATCGCTGGTGGATCGCTACGGTCGTGCGGCGGTGCTTTCCTGGGTGGAGCGCGGATTGCCGCCCGAAGTCAGCGCCAGCAAACTCACCCAGGCGACGACGAAGAGCAGATAGGCCGCTCCGAAGCGGAGCGCGATGCTGGTGGCTTGTGCGCGGAATCCAGAGACACCGGGTACCCAGTTGATCAATGCGATGGCCGCGATGCCGCAGACGACGAGACCGATCACAGCGCCGAGCTTGCGTTGGCCGGTGACAGGCGAGCCATCCGCGGAGGCGAGCGCGACTGTGTAGAGCCAGCATGATGGCGATGGCGAGAACGGAGACGAGCAGTTGCGGAACACTGCCTTCGGGCCAGCCGAGCCACCAGTAGGTGAGGCCGCCGATCAGCGGCGAGTCCAAGCGCTTGTTCGAGGAGGGCGAGGAGAGAAGTTCGTGCTGGATCTCCAGCTGTGGGGCAGGCTTCAGCCTGCAGCAGCGGACTCGATCCGCCATCAGGAAACAGGACTGGTCCGCGCAGACTAAAGTCTGCCCCACATTGGGTTGCATCGCATTGTTCATATGGTGATTCATCGCCGGACCTCCAAGCTCACTCGCCGCGAACTGCTGGTTCGTACATCGTTCCACCCCAGTCGGACTCACCGGAATTGCCCCGGATTGATCACCTTCAACAAGTAGAAGGCCATCCCTTCTCGATCGTAGGAAAAGCGTTGGAAGAACACCGCTCGATCAGCCCGCAACTCGCGCTCCGTGAAGATCTGCGTCCACCAATCCGGCTTCCGGGCGCAACTCATGCAGATCGTCGCACGAGCACCCGTCTCCGTCCCCGCCGGAATCGGATCCTCGATCATCCAGTCCTTCGGCGAGCTTGCCCCGACCGTACCGTCGCTTCACCGCCAACACATCGCCCTGCGCCACCGGACCATGGCAGATTCGTTGCGGCGCACCACCTTGCCACCCTCTTGCGTCGAAGCCAACCGGAAATACTCGCGCCCCACCGAGAGTCCCTTGGCCTGCGACAGCAAGCTCTACGAATAGTACTGCGCCGTCGCGCTGTACGCCGGCCCTCACCGGACCGCACCACGCGAACCCGCCCCTTCCCACTCAGCGGCACCCGTACCAACGAAGGAGTCGCCGCATCGGCTTCCGTGAACTTCCGCGTCAACACCGGCGGTCGTTCGAAACGCCGTCAGCGTAGTTCGGCTTCAGCTCCGCTCTGCTGAGATAGTCTGTCAGCCCATGCACCGCGCCGTCTGCTTGGTGGAGTTCAATAGTAGCCCTGACTGCGATGATTCACCAGGTACACCGCCGCCTTGGGCAGCAACGAACTCTGCGGCCTTGTGGCTGAGCAGCTTCATCGCGTAGGCCATGGTCTCGAAGTCGCCTCGGCGTCGATGTCGAGCAACGCGTCGCGCTTCGGTGCCCGCAAGCCTCGGCGTCATTCGAACTCGCTTTCAGCTTCGAGCATCACGCCGCTTCACCGGCGCGCGCATCATACGCAGCTTCGAAGCCGAGCAGCACCAGCGCATACGGCGTCAACTGCGCCTTCGCCGCGTACAACGCTTCCGTCCTTCGCTTCAGGCTTGCCAGCCAACCATCGCATACGCGCCGAACGCTTGCTGCTCGGCGTTGCCGGTCAAGCTCCTTCTGCTCACCCAAGCCCTTTTCCATTCGCGATCCGCGCATCCTCCACCTGATATCCGGCCGCGCAGGCCTGCAGGCCAGCTTCATGCGCAGTCATGAAAGGATGGCTCTCGTCGGATTTCCACCAGGCCCCATCCGCCGTCCTCGTGTTGGAAGTCGTAGAGGCGGTCCATCCCAGCGCGGACCTTCACGGCCAGTTGCTTCTGATCGATGCTGGTTTTCAGGTTGAGCGACTTCACCGCCTGCGAGACGATCACGTTCGGTAAGAAGCTCGACATCGTCTGCTCCGTGCAGCCGTAGAACGACGTCGTATTCCAGCGCTTCGAAGATCGCGCCCGCGGGTGATGCCGAAGCACTGATCTCCACCGACCCCGAGCCCGCTTCCGCATCTGCCGGAATGGTGAGCTCCGCATCGGTCTGCGTGGAGCCACCGGCAAGCGAACCGCCGCGCATCTCCGTCATCTTGACGCCGTACGGCGTAACCGGAATGGTCAGTTCCAACGCATCGGACTCTTCGTCTGTCAGCGCCTTGCCGAGCAGCACAGCTTCGCGCGAATACCGGACTTGCGGAAATCCACCGTACCCGTGCCGCGGCTGGGAACAGTAAGCTCCTGCGTTGCGCCTTCCACGATCTCGAGGCCTTTTGCTTCCAGCGATACACGAACCTTCTTCTCATTCGCGAGGAAGTTCTGCGCGATCGCCGTAACCGTCATCAAGTCACCCTGCCGGAAAAAGCGCGGCGACGAGAGCCGAATGAGCAGGTTCTTGCGCACGATCACGCGATCACCGTGCTGCCGCGCGTGTCGAAGTGATGCCGCGAGCAGTGGCGCGCCACGCAGTGAGCGCGTCGGGATAGTCAGGCCGCCGTCGCGCGGCCAGCGCCATCCGTCATGCCGCGGCGGATAGAATGCCGTATCCGGAAACGCCTTGCGCACCTTGGGCTGCACCATGCGGTCAGGGCTTCAGTTGCATTCGCGCGAACGTACGCACCAACTGCATCCTGCGCTTACCAGCTTCGCCATTGAAGTGATAGCTCAGTGACGTGTCGGTATTGACGCGATTGTACTGGCGGCCATAGAAGTGGTTGACGATATCGGGCGTGCTGTCTTGCTTCACCGCATAGAGCGCTTCGTCCACCACGCCCACGCTGAATTCGCCGGAAACAGGCTTGCCCGCGAAATCCTTCGCTTCCAGTACGTAGCTGCCTGCCTCGCCCGGCATGCTCTTTCTTCAGCCGACTTCAAGCTCGCTGAGCTGCTGCTCCGCCGGCAGGGACCTTCACTGAGCTGTCGCCGCGAAGGAGCGTGTTTTGGTCGATCGTCGTCACTCACCCAGAAGTTCGGCACGAACTCTTTCTGAATCGGCACGTCCACGGTAACCGAACTGCCGGTGTTCCGCACGAACTGAGAGCGGTGCACTGCCTGGCCTTCCACCGTGATCCACAAGTTCGCGCCCTTCGGAGCCAGCACCAGGATCTTCGCCGTGTCGCCCGGTTTGTAGCTCGACCGATCCGGCACAATGCGTAGCCGCTCTTCGTCGCCACCCCACATGTCTGCGCCGCCCGTGACCCAGACATACTGTGTGTCTTCCACATCGCGGCCCTCCGGCGTGCGCGATGTCGCGATCGCGCGCAAAGAGCCAGACGAAACGGGAAGCGTTACCTCGGCCCGACCACTCGCATCGGTAATGCCGCTACCTTTCTGTAGGTCTGTCGCATTGCGGCCACGCCAGTCCCACGTCTGGAGCGCCACCTGCACTTGCACGCCGGGGACGCCCTTGCCATCGTAGTCGCGCGCCGTGACGTTGAACTTGGCGTTGTCACCCGGCGCGTAGACATAGCGATCGGTGCGGATGTCGAGCGAGTAGGCTCCGATGGTTGCGATCACGCGGCCCGCGCCCGTGATCTCGCGACCCGCCGCGTCGGTAACGCGCGCTTCGATGCGATAGATCTGGTCGGATTCGTCCTTCGCCGTGGGCACGGTGACCGTGAGCTTGCCTTCCGCATCGAGCTTGCCCGTCTCCTCCGAGATCTGCTCCCGCTGCGCGTAACGAGACTCGCCATCGGACTCGTAGCGATCCTCTTCATCGTCGCCGAAGAAGAATGCCCAGTAGCGCTGCTTGTGGACCACCCACGTGACGTTCGCGTTCGCCACCGGCTCGCCGTAGAAGTAGCGCGCATCGATCACCGCTTGCACAGAAGCGCCTTGAATCACGCGCGCGTCTTTGGGCGTGACGCGGACGTCGTACTCGGGCTTGCGATACTCCTGCACTTCGAAGCCGCCGCTTTGCATCGCCGTTCCCAAGTGGACTTCAACCGAGTGATAGCCGAGCTTGGCCGAAGCCGGTAGCGTGAACTGTCCGCTCGCCGTCCCCATCGCGGAGAGTGTGTGCTTGGCCTTGTAGACGCTTTGGCCGTCGGTATCCTGCACGTCGACGGTTACCTCTTTGCCCGCAGGCACGCGATATCCGTTCACCTCTTGGGCCCGAAAAACGATGCGGTAGTTGACGGGATGACCGGGACGATACACGGGCCGATCCGTGTAGATGTAGCCCTTGTAGATGTCGTCATCGCGGCGCGAGATGGCGCCGCCGTAGATGGTGAGCGGTGCGAAGTCGGTGTTGTTCCGAGCGAGCACCAACACGCTCTCAGGATTCGTCTCCGTGAATGGAACCTCGGCCACGCCTTGCGCATCGGTGGCGATCGGCTTGGGCGCATTCTTGCGATCTTTGCCGAAGGCCATCACGGAAACTCCAGCAACGGGTGCGCTCGTGGTTCGGTTCACCACGCGTACTACGAGCCGGCCTGGCGCCGCCTTCGAAATCACGCCGAACTCAGACACCGAGACGATCGTGTAGGCCTGCAAGCGGCCGTTGGTGGCTTCCACAAGGTACAGCCCCTTGCCCTTCGATGGGATCGGCACGGCTGCGGATTCCCAGCGGTTCGTGGTGGAGAACGGTTGCTCCCAGGTGGCCACCAATTGCTGCTGATTGAGCACCGGAACTTCGGCATACGATTCCACCTTCGCCGGACCGGCATCTCGAAGCGCATTGCCTTCGCGCTCGATGCGAGCGGTCACGTACTCGCGCCGCGAATCCATCGTGAACTGATTGCGGACCAGATTCTTCAATCGCAACCGCGTCGAGAGCTTCCAGTCGCGGAACTTCTCGAGCACGGTGCGCTGCTTGGGGTCGCGCGGCGGAGGCTGCATGCCGAACTGGTGGTCGTCTTCAAGCTTCTGAAAGAAGGCCACCGGATCGTTGACGCGGTACAGGCGGAACTGCAGCTTGTCGAAGCCGTGGCCCCAGAGGCGCACCACCGGAGTGTCCGCAGGCGTGAACGTCTTGTCGCTGGCCAGCGAAAAATAGGCCGCGCTTTCATCCTCCTGGGCGACGCCGGGAAGCGCGACGAGCAACAGCGAGATCAGAACGAGTCTTTTAAGATGTTCCACCGGAAAACTCCGAGAAAGTGTTCATTGCCAGGCAGGGGACGCCACTGCGGATTGGGATGCGCGCGTAGTTCGGCGAACGTGGGGCGCCGCACCTCGCCCGGATCATCGCCCGTGGGTCCGGTGTGATACACCACCGCGCCATCGAGCAGGATCATCACGTGATACGGGAACTTCTGCCCGGGCTGATGGAAGAACAGCAGATCGCCCTTCTTGCCTTCGTCCAGGCTGCGCGAGAGGAAGAAGGAGTTGCGCCGCATCAGGGTTTCCGCGTCGGCGAACTCGGCGAAGTCGCGCTCCATCGATGCCGGATCGAACCGGCCCTGTCGTGTGCGAAAAAGCCGAGCAGCGAGCGGGGTGTGCGGATAGTCGTACTTGGCGATGGCGCCGAGCGCGGGCGGGTGCATGAGTCCGATCGAAGCTCCCCAAGCGCCGTCATGACGCCGCAAAGCCTCGCGGTAGGCGAAGCGGACGAACGCAGCGCAGTCGGCCACATCGGCTGGCAGGTCGCGTGTTTCGCGCTCGAACAGCGATTCGGCAAGAAAGCTGAACCAGCCACGGAAAGCGGCCCGATCGGCCGGTGCGGTCAGTCGCAGGAAATCCGGCGTTCCGTCGTCAAAGGAATCGCTGAGCGCGAACGTCGCGGGACGGGCCTTGGGCGCTGTAGGAGGGGCAGGCGCGTAGACACGCGATGCTGTCGAGACTGCGGCTCCGAGGGCGAGCAGTCCGATCACGATTGCGGGCCACTTCATGCGATGGCTCGCTGATTATAGCGTGTTACACTCGGCAGTAGAAATGTCCACATCGTCTTCGCCGGTATCGTGGCTGCCCGTCGTCGGCCTCTCATGGTTGATTCCGGGCGCCGGACATCTGATGCTGCATCGCCGCACGCGCGGCCTGTTGCTGTTCGGCTGCGTGGTGATCGCGTTCCTTTGCGGACTGCTCATGCGCGGCGCGCTGTTCTCGCCGCAGACGGGCGACTTGTTCACCACCGTGATCTACTGCGGCGGATTCGCGGCCAACATCGCTTCGGGGATCCCGTATCTGCTGACCGTGATGTTCGGCTACGCCCAGCCTGACGTTGCCGGACACGTGCACGATTACGGCACCAAGTTCCTGGTCGGCGCGGGCCTGATGAACATTCTGGCGATGGTGGACGCCTACGAGATCGCCACGGGCAAGAAGGACTGACGCCGATGAAGATGAGCCTTTCGCACCTGGAAACGAGTCTGTTGTTCGCCGTGGTGGCTTCAGTGGTGCTCGGGATCGTAACCAAGCGCACCGATCGCGACCGGATCCTGTATGGCGTCTATTGCTTCGGATGCTTCCTGGTGGCGCTCTTCGGCCTCGGCTGGTTGATGTATTTCGGCCACCGGTGAGATGGCCGCAACCTACGCCAAGTGCTCGCCGAGCGCCGACAGAAACTGATCCGGCGCGATCTTCTCCCCGGAATTCATCTTGTCGAGCAGCCCCGAGATCACTTGCTTGGCTTCCTCTTTCCGCAGATCGCGGATGAACCCATCCACGTAGTGCTCGCCGGCCATGGCGCGATTGATCTCGGTCTCTTTGTTGTGATCCTGGAGTTCGGTGAAATACACCACGCGAAACTGAGATGAATAGGTAGCCTCGCGATACACCTCGAACATCGTCTTCTCGAACTCGAACGCCATGAGAGTCAGGGTAACAGACGGTCAGTTCGCGCGAACAGGGAAGGGCACCGATGCCGACAGCCGCCCGTCCACGCTGATCGATACCGACTGCGCACCGGCAGGCGTTGCAGGATCCAGCACGAACTGCACCGCATGACCGCCACTCACCGGCGTCACAGACGCGGCCGCGTGCTGCGCCTGTCCGACGAAAACGGCCACCCGCGCCGTCGCAATGTCAGCGCCAGCATCGGCAAGCGCCGACACTTGCAATGTCACCAACTCACCGGGCCGCGCCGGACGCGCCGCGTCCACGCGAGTACCCGAAATGCTGATTCCCGTGATCGAAGGCGGAGGCTGGTCCACCACCATCACGATCGGGAACGGCGAATCGGCGCCTGAAGTAGGCGCCAACCGCAGCACAGCCGGACCCGGATTCAGCTCAGCCGGAACCCGGAAGGTCAACGACCCACCGCCATACGATACGATCGTCGCGGGCTTGTCGTCCACCGTGACGCGGACTTGATTGGCGGCCAAGTCCCCCACTGGACCCGAGATTCGAACCGTCGCCACGCCGCCCGCCGGGATCTCCGTACGGCCGTTCGGATCGGTCACTGTTCCCCGGAAGCTGCTCGAGCCCCCACTTGCTGCCGAGGCAGCCAGAGAGCGAGCGCCGGTAACTTGGAACGCGCCCGAGAGATTGTAGTAGCGAAGGCCGTTGAGCACGGTAACCGATGAGAACGTCTGCGCCGCATTGGCCGAGATCGCAACGTTGGCGAGCAGGCGGTTCGGCGATGCCACCCAAACCTTGCGCACCGTCACGCCTGCGCTACCCAGCATCAGCGCCACGTAGTTGGGCGAAAAGTTCGCGTTTGACCCGAGAACTTCCACCATTGATTCCACGCCTGCCGGCAACTGACTGGGGCTGACCGTCACTCCACTCGCGTCAGTGCCTTCGTACTCATAGGTGGGCGGTGCGGCTCCTTGCAGGAAGAGCGAACTCTGGCCGTCAGGATTCAACGCGACCACTACTGCCTTGTATCCGCCGCTAGCGGGCGGGGGCAAGACGACGAATGATCCGGCACCCTCTTCGAATCGCCGCACCACTGCGGGCACGCCGTCGAAAAGGATGGCCGTGCTCGAAGTAAACCCAGACCCTGTCACAGTCAACACGCGAGCTCCGGTAGCATCCGTGGAAGGCGAGATCGAGCTAATCTGCGGCGGCAGCCGCCGTGTCAGCCGGAACGCCGTGGGCAAAACGTAGAGGTCATTGTCCGCCGACACCGCCAAGTGCCGCGGACCCTCGCCCGACGTCAGGTTAAATTGCGTATCGATCTGCAGATACCGTGGATCCGCCGTGTAGGCCTTGACGCCGCCGTTGGGAATCACTGCTGCGCCGCCGATCACCGAGACCGCCGCGCGGTCAGTCAGTCCGTAGCCGTTGGCTAGGAAGAACGACCGGGGTGCGTCGGGCGACAGATGCGCCGGTTTCACGGCCACCTGCCCCGGGAAGCTATAGGTCTGCACTCCGAAAACAGCGGGCGCCGAGCGGCGCGTCACCGTGAAGTTCACGTTGTCGAGCGTTCCACCCGCACTCACCACCATGGTCTCGGCGCGATTGGGATCCTTCACGCCCGGATAGAAGATCGTGTCGAAGGAAACCGACGCAGTGAGAATGCGGCCATCCGCGTCCACCGGAGGAACAATGCCCGCGTTGTAGTTCTCGGCCGGCTGAATCGCAGGCGGCAATGGATGCGCGTAGACGTAGTAGAGCCCCTGCGGCACGCCTTGAATCTGATAGCTACCATCGGGCGCCGTCATGGCGCTGATCGCCGCGCCGTCCACGGAGATCGCCACCACCGATGCGAGATTCACGGCACCGGCTCCGCCCGTCAACGCCACCCGGCCGCGGATGGTTCCGGTGGAAGCCAGCCAGTTCCCGCGCGGGTAGAGCAATGACACGCCGATAATGTCGTCGGTCCCAAGCGGCTTCGATTTCGTGGTCGCACGGGTCAGGTGCGTCGCCATCACGCTCGATGTCAACGTATGCTGCAAGCCGATGGCGTGCCCCATTTCGTGGGTCAGCGTCATGAAGAAGCTTTCGCTCCAACTCGGCATCGTGGTCAGGTCGCGCGGCATGATGACGGTCGACTTCTGAATCGGTACGAACAATCCGTTTCCTGTATCGGCGTAGTCGCCCTTGGTCAGCGAACTGAGGCCGAAGACGCCCGGAGGGAGGTCCTGAAACACCACCTCGATCACCGGCGAATTGTGTTGTGCTCCCGGAACGAACGTGCCACCGAAGCTCAGATCCAGTGCCGAAGTCTCTACGTCGCTCCACACCTTGGCCGCCAGCCGCACTTGGCTGATCACGCCCGGAAGCGAATCGTTGGGAGCCATCTGTGCGGGACCACCCTCGGCCACCAGCACCGGAAGCGTGTTTCCCGAGAGCGCGTTGAGATCGATCTTTTCGATGATGGCGGTGAAGGGAGCGCTGCGGGTCCGGTAGTGCACGAAATGGTAGTATGCTCCGGCGATGGGGCTCATCGCCACCGCGGCGAACGCGGTGAACAGCAGCCGTTTGCCAGAGCCTTTGCTCATTGCTGTGCCTCTCCCAGCAATTTGCGGATCCGCATGGTCACCTCGGAGAGCGGCGTCGGCTCCATGCCCTTGTCGGCCACGGCAGCCTTGGTCTTCGAGTCGAGCAGGACGTTCTCCTCACCCGCGATCCGCGCCACCACTACTTTGCCTTGATCGTCAGTCTTGAGGTCAAGCAAGCCTTGTGAGAATCCCACGATCTGTGTGATGCCACTATTCCCCGTCCATAGGAACAGCATGTACTCGGAGCCGGAATTGAGCTGCGGCGCACCGGGGAAGGTCTGACGGATTCCGTCGAGTGCGCCCCCGGGGATGTAGACCACTACGCTGGCTCCTTCTGCACCCTTCCAGCGTTGAGCCACCGAGACCGTCGCGGCGGTATACAGCACGGCACCCCTCCGGACTACCGTGCTGCTGGTCACACGGCCGCGAACGATCTCGGTCGACTTTAGGATAAGGTCGTCCAAGTTCAACTTCTGCAGCGTTGCCGCAGGCGTAGGCAGAACGGACACCACCAGTGTCAGTGCCAGCGCGATGCGGACTCGAAGTGCCTGCGCGACCATCCTTCTCCCTCTACTGCAAGTCGCGAACCAAGTCATTCTGCTTGAAAACAGGGGGCTTACGGTCTCTCTCCACCTGTTGGTTGTATACCCGGGACACGCCCCCGGTCACAACCCGCCACAGCCACTCTAGCGCGTTTTTTCCTCACGCACAATCAGTACCGGAGTCGTGAGCCGGTGACGTACCGCATTAATTGTTGTCCCGAAGATGATGTCTTTCCACCAGTTATGGCCATGGCCAGCCATGATCACGAGGTCGGGTTGGATCTCCCGGGCCACCTCTACGATGACCTCGCTCGGCTTGGTGGAGTGCCGGATGATGAGTTGTGTGTCGATCCCTTGGGCACGCAGCGACTCGAGGATGTCGTGGAAATAGCGCCGGCCGGACTGGATTTCGGCTGTCGATGACTCGGCTCCGTAGACTTGGCTGGTCACGTCTTCTTCTACGTGGACCAGAAAGAGCCTGGAACCATGAGCCAAGGCGAGCGCCGACGAATGGGCCACGGCTTGGCGGTCGAGTTCCGTGTGGTCGAGCGGGACCAGGATCCGGCGATAGACGGGAGCCTGCGCCGGAAAGGCGACCACATTCGACGGAACCGTTACCGGAGCGAGTCCCGCCGGCCGGGCTGACCCGGGCAGCCACGGGTGCAGGATCACGTACGCGAGCAGCGATCCGACAGCGACGCTCAGCAGCGCGATGGCAGCCAACACCAGCGGACGCCATGAACCCGCCGACTCCACCCAACCGCCGAACGTCTTGACTACGAGCCACACGTTGAGGCACACGATCAGCGCGGCGGCCAGCCACGCGAGGATGCGTACCCACATTGGATTCGCGAACTCACCCATCCGCTCTTTGCTGCCGGTGAACTGAATCAGCGGGATCACGGCGAACGGGAGCTGCAGGCTCAAGATCACCTGGCTCAGGATGAGCAGTCGATAAGTTCCCTCTTCGCCGCTGAACCAGACCGTCAGCGCCGCCGGAACCACGGCCAGCATACGGGTGATGAGGCGGCGCAGCCACGGGCGCATGCGGAAGTTGAGGAACCCTTCCATCACGATCTGGCCCGCCATGGTCCCGGTGAGCGTGGAGCTTTGGCCGCTGGCGAGCAGCGCCACGGCAAATAGTGCGCTCGCGGCAGCGGATCCCAGAAGCGGCGAGAGCAACTCGTGCGCCTGCTGAATTTCCGAGACCACGATGCCGCGTTTGAAGAAAGTGGACGCCGAAAGAACGAGAATCGCCGCGTTCACCAGCAGCGCTCCGTTCAAGGCGATCAGCGAGTCGAGAAAGTTGAAGCGGCAGGCGATTCGCTTTTCGCCAGCGGTGGAGCCGATTTGTCTCGTCTGCACGAGTGCGCCGTGAAGGTAGAGGTTGTGCGGCATCACGGTGGCCCCGAGGATTCCGATGGCGACGTAGAGACTTTCGCTGTTGAGCCGGGGAACGAGCCCGGCGGCCATCTCACCGAAGTTCGGCCGGGCGAGTAGAATCTCGATCAGGAAGCATCCTCCGATGGTGGCGATGAGCGCGAGGATGAGACCCTCGATCCAGCGAATGCCGAAGCGGCTGAACCACAGGATGAAGAGCGTGTCGAGCGCCGTCAGGAGCACGCCCGCGATGAGTGGAATTCCGAACAGAAGGTTGAGGCCGATGGCCGCTCCGAGCACTTCCGCCAAGTCGCAGGCGGCGATGGCGATCTCGCACAGCATCCAGAGTGAATAGCTGACCGTGCGCGGGTAGACTTCCCGGCAGGCTTGGGCAAGGTCGCGCCCGGCCACGATGCCGAGCCGCGCGCTGAGAGTTTGCAGCAGCACGGCCATGGCGTTCGAGACCACCAGCACCCACAGGAGTTGATAACCGAATCGCGCGCCGCCTTCGAGATCGGTGGCCCAATTGCCCGGATCCATGTAGCCGACGCTGACCAGATAGGCGGGTCCGGCGAAGGCGAACAAGCGGCGCCACCCGGTGACAAGGGTGGTAGGGACCGAGGAATGGACTTCAGGCAACGAGCGCAGCATGTCCTAAATCAGCCTACACGCAACTATGTTAACTATGGTTTATTTAGTTGTCAAGCCGACAGGCTGCCATCGCCGCCGCCACGCCTGCAAGCGTCAGCAGCAAACCTGCATAGAAGGTCCATGGCGAGTAGCGCATTTCGATGCGGTGCGCACCCTTCTCGACTACCACGCCGCGCATGCAGCCGTTGACTTCCATCAGTTCCGCCGCACGCCCGTCCACCGTCACCTTCCAACCGGGATAGTAAATGTCGGAAAGCACCACCATCCCGCGACACGGCATCTCGGCCCAGAGCTTCACGCGATTGCTCACGCGGCTGAGCAGATAGGCATCTCCGGCGTCGCACGATTCGAGCGCGGGCGGGGTTGCCGTTACCAGTGCGGTGGTCCGCGGGGACCACTCCGTCTTACCGTAATACGCCAGTGTCTGCGTTGCGTCGATCTTCTCCGTCTTGTGTACCACCCAAGCTTGGGGCAGCGCATTGGGATTCTCGAAGATCTTCCACTCGCCCGCCGTACCCACTTCGCGATTCCACATTGGCCCCGGCTGCTTCGAGACGCGATAGCGTACGCCGAAAATCTCCTGTGGCCGATCGCCCGTGAAGCCGATCGAGTAGAGGTTCGACGTGATGCTGGCCAGGTAGGCGTACCACGAGTCGATGCCGTTCCACGATGCGAAGTTGTGGAGCCCGTCCACTGACCAGTCGACGCGGCCGGGCGGCAGCGTGCGGAGCTTCTCGATGATTGGTTTGTCCGCAGCCAGCCGTTCGAGCTCCGGGTAGCCTTGAAGCTTATGGCGCATGTTGGCCGGGCCGCCGTGTCCAAGCTCGATCATGACAATGCCGATCGAAGCCAATTGAACTGCCCTTACCGAGACCGCGCCGGACTTCCAGCCTTCGAACAATGCCGCCATCAGCAGCGCCAACATGGCCGCGATCACGATGCGCGGATCGCCGCGCCAGCCGGGCGCCTTGAATAGCACTTGCGCATACCAGAGGAAGAACACCAGCAGCCCGAATGCCACCGCTGAGCGTTGCACGCGGCGAATCCATGCCGCCGGCGGCCCTTCGAACGCATGCGCTGCCACGAGCGCAAGCCCGAGTTGGAGAATTGCGGACGCCATGCTGGGCGACCGAGCCTTGTTCACCACCGGGATCAAGCTGTACAGAACTCCATGCAAAACGTTGTCGCCACCCAGCGCGAACAGCACGCCGCCGAGCGCCACGCACAGTCCGGCGCGAACGGCGAGACGGCTCCAGCAAGCCGCTACACCCAAAATGGCTAGGAAGACCGCTGCCGATCCCGTGTAGATCTGCGAGCCTTCTTCGAAGCCGGGGATAAAGAGGTTGAGCAGCAGGTACGATCGCAGGCTGTAGTGTTCGTGAATGGTGTAGGGGACGATGGCATCATGCCCTACGGGATAGTCGAGCCCCACCCACCGCACGGCGAGCTTCGAGTACTCCCATGCCGGCAGCGTTTGCAGTGCGCTGACCAAGCCCGCGATCACGAAGAACGCCGCCACCGGTCGCAGGTAGGCAAAGTTGACTCGACCGGATTCGAGCGCTCCCCAAACCCACAGTGCGAGCGCCATGAGCCCGATGAATGTGGGCACCTGGTGATGTCCGCTGAGCACGGAGACGCCGAGGCACAGGCCGCCGAGCGCGGCATTGGCGAGCATCCGCTCGCCGCGCAGACATCGCAGCACGAACATCAGAACCAGTGGCGCCCAGACGGCTCCGTTCATCATCTGTGGCCAATCAATCACGCCCATGTATCCGCCCATGCCGTAGAGGACTCCGCCGAGGGTGCTCGGCAATCTTGCCAAGCCTTGGTCGCGACAGAGCTTGTAGGTGAACGCCACTGCCATGAAATGGATCAGGACGAAATACCAGTGCAGGAAGCTCGCTTTGATCCAACCTTGGCGCGTGGGAAGCGCGAACAGGATCCAATTGAGCGGATAGGCCATGCCGGGCTGTGCCTGGCCATGCAGGGGCTGGCCGCCGAAGGCGTACGGGTCCCAGAGCGGGATGCGGCCACGCTGGATCTCGCCCACTTGGAACTGGAACCAGGGCAAGACTTGGCGCGAGAGGTCGGGACTGTTGAGCCAGGTGTATTGGTCAGTCAGAGTGAGCCGCCAATAGAAGCCAGCGGTCAACAGGAGTAGCAGCAGCGGAATTCGCAGAACCTTCAAGCGGCGGACCTTCGAGCTATCTTAACGCGAACTGGCGGCCAGCCCGAAGGCGCCCAGGTTGCACGCGGCCTCCTCGAGCTGGGGCGAAACGGTTCCGTAAGTCACGCCAGTAGCCGTAGTTACGCAACTCACCCCAACGATTTTCCGCAATGGTACATTCGGGCCTTGTAAGCCCGAACAGGGCTCTGGTACTGTCATGCTAGAGACATGATCGCCCGAGCGTGCCTTTGTGCACGCCGTGTGATCGTATTTGGATGATTACGAGCAAGAAGGGCTGAGCTCCGGGAAAGGGTGGCTCAAGCCGGCAGTGTCCGGCCATGTCCCTTCGGAATCGAGGCGGTTCTCCGGGTTGGGGAGAACGAAGCCGGCTCGAGGAAGAAGGGAGATGTGTATGCTTCGTAAGGGGAAGCTCCTGCTTTCGACAGGAGCGGTCATGATCCTGGCATCGGCGTCCGCCGTGGCTCAGGAACGATTCGGCGAACTCTATGGCGTGGTCCAGGACGCTTCGCAAGCTGTCCTACCCAACGCATCAATCACAATTACCAACAAAGAGAGCGGCCGTCAGGCGGCGGTGTCTTCGGTTGCTGACGGTTCGTGGTCTGTGCCCGGCCTCGAATCCGGACACTACAAGGTCCGCGTGGAGGCCAAGGGTTTCCAGGCGTACGAACTTCCGGATGTGAACCTGGTCGTGGGCAAGCGCCTGCGGGTGGATTCGACTCTCGCCATCGGCGCTACGAGCGAAACCGTGCAGGTGACCGAACAGGCGCCGCTCATTGACTTCTCGGGAACCACCATCGCGCACAACGTAACGGCGGAAGAGTTTGACCGGCTGCCGAAGCCACGTTCGTTCCAGCAACTGGCCCTCGCTTCGCCCTCGGTGAACTCGGGCGATATCGAAGGTGGGTTCCAAGTGAACGGAGCCAGCGGCGCCGAGAACCAGTTCAATATCGACGGCGTATCCACCACGAGCCTGGTGAATGGCAAGTCGCGGCAGAACGCCGTGTTCGAGATTCTGCAGGAAGTGCAGGTGAAGACCGCCGGTATCGACGCCGAACACGGCGGTGCGCTGGGCGGTGTGATCAGTGCGATCACCAAGTCCGGCGGCAACGCGTTCCACGGCGACTTCCACTACTACCTCAGCGGGAACGATCTGAACGCGGCGCCGGTGAAGCGGCTGCTGCTCGATCCGTCTACGGAGCTCACGGCGCGGTTCGTGCAAGACGGCAAGTTCAAAGACCGCAACCAGGAGATCGGCGGTTCACTCGGCGGTTACTTCATCAAGAACAAGCTGTGGTTCTTCGGCGCGATGTCGCCTCGCTTCCGCAGCCGCGAGAATGACTACGTCTTCAGCGGCAACACGCCTGGCAAGCTGCACAATGACCAGACGTATCAGATGGGATTCGGAAAGCTGTCTTGGGACCCGACGAGCCGGATCCGGACCAACCTGACGTACCTGTGGTCGCCGACACGGTCCACGGGACGGCTGCCGAGCTACAACGCCGACAGCAGCGGCAGCACGCTCACGCTCGCATCGGCGGCGCCGAACGAGAAGATCGGCTATTCTTCGCCGCAGTCGAGCTACACCGGCCAAGTTGACTTCACTACATCGGCCACCACGCTGTTGACCATTCGCGCCGGACGTTTTTGGGATGACTACAAGACCACCGGGATCCCGGGCGTGAGCGCGGTGGAGTACGCCACCACGGGACAGAATCTTCCATTCGACATTCCCGCGGCCTTACGGCAGGGCGTGGGCTTCAGCAACACGCCTCGCCAGACCAACACCTACTTCGACCTGACTACGCGCACCTACTTCCAGGCAGACTTCAGCAAGTTTGGAAGACTGCTAGGGCAGCACAACCTGAAGATCGGCGCGGGGCGCTCGAAGACCGTGAATCGCGTGAACACCGCCTATCCGGGCGGCGGTTATGTGCGGATCTTCTGGAACAGCACGCTGAGCACGCGCAACGGACCGCAGCGCGGCCAGTATGGCTACTACGAGGTGAACGATCTCGGTACTCGGGGCTCCACAGGCGCGGCGATGAACAACTTCTACTTCCAAGATCAGTGGCGCATCATCCCCCGGTTGACGTTGAGCCTCGGCCTGCGGCTCGAGAACGAGACTGTGCCTTCATTCCGGCGCGACATTCGCGACACGGCGTTCTCGTTCGGCTACGGCGACAAAATCGCGCCGAGGCTGGGCGCGTCGTTCGACCTCTTCGGAGACGGTCGCGTGAAACTCTACGGATCCTACGGACTCTACTATGACTGGGTGAAGTACGAACTCTCACGCGGAACCTTCGGCGGCGACTTCTGGCGCACCTACTATCGCTCGCTCGACACGCTCGACGTGTTCTCGATCAGCGGCACGAATCTGCCCGGACGCAACATCTGGGTGTCTGACTTCCGTGACCGGCGCGTGCCGTCGTTCGATGCGATCGCGCCCGGGATCAAGCCCATGTCGCAGCGGAACATCAATGCCGGCGTCGAATACCAGCTCCGGCCGCAGACCGTGCTTAGGGTCGGGTTCGTGCGCAACGATCTCCGCCGGACCATCGAAGACCTGGGTGCGCTGAACGCGAACGGTGACGAGGTCTACCTGTATGCGAATCCGGGCGAAGGTACAGCGCTGGTGAATCCCACCACGGGTCTGACCAAGCCGTTCCCGACACCCAGGCCAACGCGCACCTACACGGCCATGGAAGTGACCCTCACGCGGCGGTTCGCGCAGGGCTATTTCGCCAGCGCGAGCTACGTGTTGAGCCGGCTGTATGGCAACTACGCCGGGCTGGCGAACTCCGACGAACTCACCAGTCCGTCGACTGGTCTGTCGTCGTCGACCTCGCAACAACAGGAAGGCTCGATCGGGCGCCAAGGCGGCAACGGGAATCGCTCGTGGGATCTGGATGAAGTGTTGTTTGACTCGCATGGAACCTTGAACTTCATGGGCAGGCTGGCCACCGATCGTCCGCATGTGTTCAAGCTCTACGGGGCCAAGACGTTCAAGACCGGCACCGAGGCAGGGTTGTTCTTCTACGGCGGCAGCGGTACGCCACAGAGCACGAACGTATGGACGCTGAACCACATCCCTGTGTTCGTGGAAGGCCGCGGCAACATGGGCCGCTCACCGATCTTGACGCAGACCGATTTGCTGGTGTCGCAAGAAGTGAAGCTCGGCGAAACCAAGCGGCTACGCTTCGAGTTCAACATGCAAAATCTCTTCAACCAGAAGACGGCGCGCAATCTGTTCAACGCGCTCAACCGCGGCGTGCGCGGGACGCGCGACAGTTCGGCGATCGATCTCAGCAAGATCGACTTGGCGAAAGGCTATGACTACCGGGCGCTGATCGGCGCCACGCCGGATGCGAAGCTTCCCATCACGGCGCTCGATCCGCGTTACGGCATGGCCGATATCTTCAATCCCGGATTCGCGGGAAGGTTGGGGTTGAAGTTCATCTTCTGATGTTCGCGAGAAGTTGAAAGTACACATGTGGGGCAGGCTTCAGCCTGCACGGGACTTCAGTCCCGCTTCGACGTGATTCGGCGGCGGGAACTGACTTCCCGCTCAGGCCTGCCCCCACTCATTTCAGTTGATAAACAGCAGTTCGTTGGCGCTGAGCAGGGCGTGGGCATACTTGGTCCACGCCCCCTCGCCGCCTTTGAGATAGTCAAGCCCGAGCCGTAGTTCCTTTTCCACCGGCGCCCGCCCGTACAGCATGCGATAGGCCTGCTTGATGCGGCCGGCATCGTCGGGAGCTAGCTTCTCGAGCTTCGCCGCGAGCGCCTTCGAGCGGTCCGTCAGAAACTCGCTGTTGAGGAAGAACAGCGCCTGCAGGGGCGTGGCCGTCTCGATGCGCTGCTCGCTCGTGTTGTTCGGGTTGGGGAAGTCGAAGAGCGACAAGGTGCCGTCGAGCCTGCGGCGGCTGACGAACCCGTAGATGGTACGCTTGCGATTCTTCGGATCGGTGAGCTTCTGTGCGAGCCCGCCGCCTTCCAGATCCAGTTCGCCGGTGATGGCGAGCAGAGTATCGCGCAATGGCTCGATCTCGAGCCTCCGCCGATTGGCTCGCCAGAAAAGCTTGTTGTCCGGGTCGGACGCGAAGTTCGCCACGGAGCTCGCCGAACTCAGGCGATACGTGTTCGACAGCATGATCTCGCGGTGCACGGCTTTGATGGACCATCCGCTGTCGAGCAGCCGCGCCGCCAAATAGTCGAGCAGTTCCGGGTGCGAGGGCTTCTCGCCCAATTGCCCGAAGTTGGCTGGCGTGCCCACGAGCGCGCGCCCGAAGTGATACTGCCAGACGCGATTCACCATCACGCGCGGCGTCAGCGGGTTCGTGGAACTGGCGATGGCTTCGGCGAGTTCGAGCCGGCCGCTACCTTTGGTGAACGGCTGGGGGTCCTTCTCGCTGAACACGGATAGGAACGCGCGCGGAGCCTCGTCGCCAAGCGTCTCCATCGATCCTCGAATGCGAATCCGCTGGTTCTTCGGTGACTCGACATCCTCGACGATGTGATAGAAGGGGTACTGCTCGGGAAGGGCTTTCTTACGCTTGTCGAGTTCGGCTCGCAGGTTGGTGAGGTGGCTCTTCCAAACGCCCTCGAGGAACCGGTCAATCTTGCCATCGCGATAGTAGAAGACGCCGGAGTCGGCCTTGCCCACTTTGTCCTTGGAGAAGAGGTCGCGCCAAAGGAAGTACTTGTCACGCTCGAGCGAGAGCAGGTCAGCCGAGGCGAGATCGCCGCGCTTTTGGCTGCCGCCGAGCCGGATGAAGTTGGTCTCCTCGATCTTCTTCTTCTCCTCCCAAACGTCGAGAACCTTCTTCTGGAACTCAGCGTCAGAGAAGCCCGGCTTGTCCCACCCGTTCAGGAACGGATGCTCGCGCTGCGTTGCGAGGTAGGCGGTGAAGCGATCGCAGGTCTCGCGGTCAAGGCCGGCCTCGCAGTTCTTGTTGCGGGCCGAAGCGAGGTAACGCGCAGCATCGCCCGCGAGGATCTCGGCGAGTTGAGTCGCCTGCTTGTCCAGGAAGTCGGCGATCTCGGTTTCCTTCTGCTCGATGGCGGCCTTGCGGTCTTTGAACTCCTTCACCACCGTTGTGGGCGCGAGCGGAAATTCCCCGAGCCGCGTGCTGGTGAACACGCCGAGCATGGCGTAGTAGTCCTTGGTCGGGATCGGATCGAACTTGTGATCGTGGCATTGCGCGCACTGAGCCGTCATCGCGAGCAGGCCGCGCGTGGTGGCGTCGACGCGGTCATCCTGGAACTCGGGGCTGAGTGCGTAGAATCCAAGGCCTGCCACGAGCCAGTCTTTCTTCGGGTGCACGAGTTGGTCGCCGGCGATCTGGGCCTTGAGGAAGATGTCGTACGGCAGATCCTCGTTGAACGCCTGGATGACCCAGTCGCGATAGCGGAACGCGTTCGGGTAAGGATCGTCTTGGGTGGAATTGAGGCGGTCGTCTGAGTAGCGGGCCACGTCGAGCCAGTAACGGCCCCAACGCTCGCCGTAGCGCGGTGAGGCGAGCAGGTCTTCGATGACTTTAGCGAACGCGCCCGGCGACTTGTCTTTCACGAAGGCGTCGATCTGTTCGGCTGTTGGAGGCAGGCCGATGAGGTCGTAGTATGCGCGGCGGATGAGGTCGCGCGGGTTGGCAGCCGGATTCGGTTTCAGACCCTTCTGCTCGAGGCGCGCGAGGACGAATGCGTCGATCGGCTGCTTGCCCCAAGCTGCGTCTTTCACTTGGGGCGGTCGCGGCTTGCGGACCGGTTGAAACGCCCACCAGGAGCGCTGCTCCGGCGTGATGGCATACTTTGCTCCGGTGGGATGGGGCGCGGCAGGGGTAGCGGGCCATGTGGCGCCCGACTTGATCCACGATTCGAGATCGGCGATCTCCGAGTCAGCGAGCTTGCCCGAGGGCGGCATCTTGAGCGTGGGATCGGACTGGTGGATCGCCTTGACGACCAGGCTTTGCGCTGGATCGCCGGGCATCAGCGCTGGGCCGCGCTTGCCGCCCTTCAGCATGGACTCGCGCGAGGTCAGCTCGAGCCCACCCATCTTCGAAGCCGCGTGACAACCGAAACAATTTTTGGCCAGCACGGGCCTCACCTTCAACTCGAAGAACTCGCCCTCGGCGGCGAGCAAAGAAGCGGAAAAGATCAAGATTGCAGCGCGGATCATGTGCTCTGCGCTAAATTCTATCAACATGAGCGATTTTCAAGGACGGTCGGCGCTGATCACGGGCGCGAGCAGAGGGATTGGCGCGGCTACGGCTATCGCGCTGGCGAAGCAAGGCGCGGCTCGAGTGGTCATCCAATACAACTCGTATCCCGAGGGCGCCCAGGCAGTTGTTGCGGCGGCCAAGGCCGCGGGTGCGGAAGCGGAAGCGATTCAAGCGGACCTCGGCACGGTTGATGGCATCCACCGCTTCGTGGACGAGGTGACGCAGCGCATCCCTGGACCCGACATCTTGGTGAACAATGCGGGCTCGCTGGTGAAGCGCTGCCCGATGGCCGACTACACAGAAGAGCTTTTCGATACGGTGATGAACCTGAACGTGAAGAGCCTGTGGTTCATCAGCAAGGCGGTGGCTCCGGCGATGATCGCGCGCAAGTCAGGCGCGATCGTGCACGTGAGTTCGATTGCGGCGCGCAACGGCGGTGGTCCGGGTGCGACGATCTACTCTGCGGCGAAGGCGGCCGTGGCGGCGATCACGAAGGGCATGTCGAAGGAACTCGCGCCGAAGGGGATTCGCGTGAACGCGATCTCTCCGGGTACGGTGGACAATCACTTCCACGAAGTGTTCTCGAACCGCGACATTCTCGATGGCGTGGTGAAGATGACGCCGGCCGGACGACTAGGGACGAACGAGGACATGGCGGATTCGATTTTGTTCCTGTGCTCCGGTAAGGCTGACTATATTCACGGGCAGACGATCGAGATCAACGGCGGGATGTTCATGATCTAGGGTCCACCTGAAAGTCGCAGAGCGCGGTTTCGGCGCGTGCTGCAGGGTGTTGGTGCGTGCGCCGGCAGCGGGACTGAAGTCCCGCGCTGGCTAAAGCCCGCCCCACACGGCAAGGCCACTGCCGATATCGGAATCGGCGAACAGTGCCAGCGCCGAGCACTCAGAGTCCCCACTGCGTGCGGAGCCACTGCGCCGCGCGGCGATACGATCCATCGGGTACGCGATGGCCCTCGGTACGCTCCACATGCAACTCGAGGTTCGGCCGCAAGCCGTGAGCGCGTGCCGACTCGATGAAGCGCTGCGAAAACGCAATGGCGTCATCGGTGCCGACGCGATCGTCAGTGCTGCCGATGATCATCCAAACTCCCCGATCGCAGATCGATCCAGCAAGTGTGTTCGCGGCGATGGCGCGCGCACGTTCCGGCTCCTTCATCTCGTGGAACTCGCGCAGCACGAGCAGATTCGTGACAGGCGCGAAAGCGGCGACAAGCCGGACACGTGGGTCAACCGCCGCCAGATGGAATGCCATGAAGCCGCCGCGAGACGTTCCGAACGCGGCGATCCTCGCGGGATCAGTGAAGCGATTCGCGATGAGGTGATCGAGAAGCTCGCGCGCTCGAGCGGTGAGATCGGACGTAAGCGCCAGGTTGCGATCGAGCCGATGACGCCATGCATCGAGCCCGGCGGGTTCACCGGCTTGGCGGGACTCGCCGTGGCCGGGCAGATCCAGCGTCACGGAGAGCACCTCGCCGCCGAGCGTTTCCGCTCCTTGCAGGAAATGCGGCTGCGTGAGTCCGTCTTCCACTGCACTGCCGAGGAAGAGCACTGTCGGACGAGGAGCAGCCGGCTTTGCGCCGAGATAGCCGAATCGGATTCCGTTGGACGTTCGTTCGACTTGCAGCTTGGGTTGGGCCTGACAGAGTGAGCAGAGCAGGGAAGCGACGGCGGCGGCACGAAGCATGTCTTGCCGATGATACTGCGGATGGTCGAACGGGGAGAGGGGCGCCCGTTCCGGCTCCTCCGCCTAAACGGGCGCCCGCGGCGTTTGCACGCCACACCAAGCGTCCTCCACGCTGGCAATATGAGATTGCCACGAGGGGTGTGTCGAAGGGAATAGAATGTAGTACCGAAAAAATGCGGTTTCGTACCGCCAACTAACGTGGCGCAGTACTGGCACTGCGGACTGCATCCACCATGCGTCGCTGCTTCGCTTCCACTACGGCCATGATCTGGCGGACCTTATCGCGAGCGCCCTTAGGATCGCGAACCACTCGTTCGAGCCGCGCCCACAGACTCGCGCCGCTCGACTCATCGACTTCGAACAGCCATTCTCCGGCCCCGAAGTCGGCGTACATCTGGCCTTTGCAGGTGTCGGTTGGTTGGCGCACGTAGAAGCCGGGCGTCCCGTTGCGGAGCGCGATCAAGGGCGAGTGGCACTCCGCGCTGATCACAGCGGCGGCTTTCGAGTAGACAGATGCGGCTTCATCGGGGAGCCAGAACTTGTCCCGCCAGACGACGTTCCGCTTGATTGCGGCCGGCAGCGGATCCACGAGCACTTCTTTCGCCATCGCCACCTGGTAAGTCATCTCCGCGCAGGCGAGCACCTTGCCGCCTGTGTTGCGCACGTAGGACGTGATCAAGTCTCGAAGCTTGGCGTGATCGGATTCAGTGGTGCGGTTGTTGATGGCGTCTTTGACATCGTCAGAAGGAACGCGCTTCTCGTTCCGGATACGGTAGTAGGGCGTGTAGCGCAATCTCGGAATCACGCAGATGAACTTGCCGGGCTCGAGCGAGCGGGCGGCGAGATAGGCGAATCCATTGGCGTCATCGCGGAGGTGCATGCCGAGTTGGGAGTCCGGGCCGAACTCGAGGATCGGCGCCTTTGCGCCTTGCGAACGCAGATACTCGACCGAGATCGAATCGCGGCAAAAGAAGAACGCGGCGCGATCAGCGACGTAGCGAACATCGCCCGCGAGGTGGTTCGCCGGCAATTGCTTGGCGCGATCGCGAATCCAAGCGAGTGTGCCTCCTTCCGGTTCGCGACCCGAGCCGAAGCCCGATACCGGATCGGTACTGACGCCGAACACGCCCACGGGTTTCCCAGTGCGCCGGTGGAAAGCGGCTGCGAAGTTGCTGTCCGGGAATCCGGATCCCGAGCCGCTGATATAAAGATCGGTGGCGTCCCAAGCCTGCGCGAGTTCTGGCGTGGTTGGCCTGCCATCTGGGTTGAGCGAGCCTTCCACGATGCGAACGCGTGGGTAAGCGGCGGTGAGCATGGCGCGCGCTGGTCCGCCGAGCTTGCGTGGCCACAGAGTGATCTCGGCGGAGGGGAAGTGCTTTTCGAGAATCGACAGCGCTCCGGGCGTGTGACCGACGTCGCCGATGTTCACGTCTTGCCAACTGCCGTGCAGGAGCAGGCGCGGCGCCCGCGGCGCGGCGAAGGCGAGACTCGAAGCAAGAAAGCCTCGGCGAGTGGACATGTCAGGTACCCCGTTTGTTCCCGTACAGCAGAATGTGGAGCCTTGGACTGAAGCGCCACCCATGTTGCTTGCAGACTTCCGTGAGCCACGCGGAGCGTTCGCGTAGCACTGCTTCGTCGATCCCTTCTGGCATCAGGATGACACGTGCGGTTTCGGCCCCGAGTTCGGCCGTGACCTTGCTCACTTCCTCGACATCGGCTTCATTGGACACAACGAACTTGAGCTGGTAGGGATACTCGGACATCAGCTGCCGCAACACGTGCGGTTGGTAGCGGAGCTTCTCATGCCGGTCATGCCACGAGGGATCGTCAGGCGTGGAGTTGGCGAGCTTGGGGCTGATACTCATCAGGTCACACTCGACCGGCTCATACACAGTGCCGGCCGTCTCAATGGTGATGTGCTGCTCGAGTTGGCGCAGGCCGCGAGTGAGCGCGACGATCTCGCGCGCGATCATCGGCTCGCCACCGGTGACGACGGTGTGTCCGGTGGACCGCCCGCGCACCCAGTCGAGAATGTCGTCGAGCGTCATGTGGCGGCCTTCCGGATCCCAGGACGTGTACGGCGTGTCGCACCACTTGCAGCGGAGATTGCAGCCGGAAGTGCGAATGAATACTGACGGCACTCCCATGAGCGAGCCCTCGCCCTGTACGGAATAGAAGAGCTCGGAGACGAAGATCATCGCGTAGCCAACAGCGGGTCGGCAAGGCCCGCTTCCTCGAAGCCTTTTTGCCTCAGGATACAGGAATCACACTCGCCGCAGGGAGCCCCGCTGGCGGCGGGATCGTAGCAGGAGTGCGTGAGTGAATAGTCGACGCCGAGCGCGAGTCCGCGGTGGATGATCTCGGCTTTGGTGAGGCGCATCAGCGGAGCGTGGATGCGCACATGCGTTCGGCCTTCCACGCCGGCCTTGGTGGCGAGATTCGCCATGCGCTCGAAGGCTTCG
This sequence comes from Bryobacteraceae bacterium, assembly GCA_046331625.1. Taxonomy (GTDB): domain Bacteria; phylum Acidobacteriota; class Terriglobia; order Bryobacterales; family Bryobacteraceae; genus JAXLQL01. The sequence goes on along the minus strand of JAXLQL010000006.1, from coordinate 376,285 downwards.
ATGTACTCGGGGCGGCAATCCGGATAGCCCGAATAGTCGACCGCGTTGACGCCAATGAAGATCGCTTCGGAGCCGGTGACCTCCGCCCAGGCGAGCGCGTAGGAAAGGAAGATCGTGTTGCGGGCCGGAACGTACGTGATGGGGATTCCATCGGCCATGGACGCCACGTCGCGGTGCTTGGGAACGTCGATGTCAGCGGTGAGCGCGCTTGCTCCGAACTGGCGCAGGTCGACGAAAACGGTGCGATGCTCGGCGGCTCCGAGATGGGCAGCTACCCGTGCGGCAGCGGCAAGTTCGGCGCGATGCCGCTGGCCGTAATCGAACGTGAGGGCGTGGCAGGTGAAGCCTTGGTAGCGCGCTTCGGCAAGGGATGTGGTGGAATCGAGTCCGCCGGAGAGGAGGCAGATTGCTTTCGCGGGCATCGCTGCTGTTTCGCCCAATGGTAGCGCACCGCGCGCGAACAGCTTGCCGCCGCGATACACTTGCTGGCGATGATCTCGAGACGGCATGTTCTCTTGAGCGGCGGAGTTGCCGCGATCGGCAGCGCGGCGAAGGGACCCACCGAAGCACGCGAGGCGATGGTCTCGGCGGCGAGCGCGCCCGCAGTGGATGTGGGCGTCGAAATCCTGAAGCGAGGCGGCAACGCCGTGGATGCGGCCGTGGCGGTGGGGTTCGCCGAAGCGGTGACGTGGCCCGCGGCCGGCAACATCGGCGGCGGGGGATTCATGCTGATCCAGATGGCGGGAGGGAAGTCCGCTGTCATCGACTATCGCGAAACCGCGCCGCGGCGGGCGCATCGCGATATGTACCGCGGGGCGGATGGCAAGCCCGATGGACGGCTTTCCACGGTGGGGCATCTCTCGTGCGGCGTTCCCGGCACAGTGGCGGGGCTGGCGCTCGCGCATCGCAAGTTCGGCGCGCTGAGGTGGCGCGAGGTGATAGCGCCCGCGGTCGCGTTGGCTCGCGACGGGTTCGCGCTCGATGAGAACTCTGCTGGCATGCTGCATCGTTCCGCCAAGCTGCTCGGCCAGTTCCCGGAGAGTAATCGGATCTTCCTGCGCGGAGGCCGCCACTACGCCGGGGGTGAGATGCTGCGGCAACCGGAGTTGTCGGCAACGCTCGAGCGGATCGCGAAGAAGGGTCCGGCTGAGTTCTACGAAGGCGAGACGGCTCGGATGCTGGTGGAAGAGATGCGGCGGGGCGGCGGTTGGATCGAAGCGGCGGATCTGCGCGCCTATCGCGCCGTGGAACGTCTGCCTCTGCGGGGCAGCTATCGCGGGAACGAAATCGTCTCGCTGCCGCCTACGGCTTCAGGCGGAGCCGTGCTGCTGGCGATGTTGAACATGCTGGAAGGGTACGATCTCGCGAAGATGCGATCGGGCTCGGTGGAGCGGTTCCACTTGTTGGCGGAGGTGATGAAGCGCGCGTTTGCCGACCGGTCGGCCTACATCGGCGATCCCGCGTTCGTGAAGGCTCCGATTCGCGGAATGATCTCGAAGGCGTATGCGCGGGAGCGCGCGGCTGGGATCGACCTGAAGCGCGCGACACCGGCGGGCGAGATCCGGCAGGGCGAGCCGGCGCGGCACGAGTCGAGCGAGACGACGCATTTTTCGGTTGTGGATGGGCAGGGGAATGCGGTCTCGAACACCTACACTTTGCGCAACGGGTTCGGTAGCGGCGTGACGGTTGCGGGCGCGGGATTCCTGCTCAATGACGTGATGGATGATTTCGCTACGCAGCCAGGTCAGCCCAACACGTTCGGGTTCGTGGCGGGCGAGGCGAACGCGATCGCTCCGGGCAAGCGGCCGGTTTCCTCGCAGACCCCAACCATTGTCAACAAGGGAGGGGTGAACAAGGGCGGCAAGCTCTGGTTCGCGCTTGGCTCGCCTGGCGGGCCGACGATTTCGAACACGGTGTTGCAGGTGATCCTGAACGTGATCGAGGATGGAATGGACCTGCAGCAAGCCGTGGACGCGCCGCGCGTGCATCATCAATGGACGCCCGACATCTTGGGGTACGAGGGCGGAGGCTTGACGAAGGAGACCATCGCGGCGCTCGAGGCGATGGGCCACGCGGTGCGTACGACGAGCCGGGACGGAAGCGCCACTGGTGGATTCGGGCAGGTGAACGCAGTCGGAGTGAATCTCGAGACTGGTGCCCGGACCGGAGCCAACGATCGGCGAAATCCGAGTGGTAAGGCGGCCGGGTACTGATATGCAGGGGCGCCCATGCGCAGTTACTCAGTTGTCGAAGAACGGGTGGACCTCGGTCCACAAGCCCAGATTACGACTCGATGCGATCTCTTTGCAGAGTCGTTCTCCGGATGTAGTTGACAAAAAAGCAGATACGATGTTTTCGGCACACGAGCCGCATCGGTTTCGACGGCCGCGCGAGCACGGAAGCCGCGGGCCCATGGTTCGGCGCGCAAGTGCGGAAAACCTCGCCATCAACGGCACGCAGCACCAAGCCAATTGCGCTATGGAGTTTGAACGCCGTCTGCACGAGGTTCAGCGCTTGAACACGTGCTGGATTTCCTGCTGCTCGGTCGCCGACAGATCGCGAGTCTTTTCGCCCCGCAGGATGAACCAAAGCTTGGCCGTTTCTTCGAGCTCTTCGGCGCGATCCACCGCTTCTTCCATCGTGCCCCCCAGGCAAACGATGCCGTGGTTGCGCAGCAGCAGGCAATCGTGGTCGCGAGCGGCAGTCTCCACCGCACCTGCCAATTCGCTCGAGCCCGGCCGGAAGTACGGCAGCACCGCCAGCGGCGCAACGCGCATCAGGTAGTACGGCGTAATGACGGGCAGCGGCTGATTTTCATCGATGTTCGCCAGGCACGACAATGCCACTGAGTGCGTGCAGTGCAAGTGCACGAGTGCCGACGCTCGCGCACCCGCGGCTCGATACGCCGCCAGATGGAACGGAAACTCCTTCGAAGGTTTGTTGGCGTTGCGCGGAGTGCCTGCGCCGTCGATCTCCGCCAGCAACTCCGGACGCAGCCCGCACAGACGCTTGCCAGTAGGCGTGATCCAAACCGACTCTCCGGTGCGTACGCTGAGATTCCCGGTCGAGCCGAAGGCGTAACCGCGGCGATAGAAGCTATCGGCGGCTTCGCAGAGTTGTTCGAGGATCGCTTGACTCATGATTGTTGAAACAGACGGATGGTCTTCGAGAAGAAGTCTTCGCTACCGAAGTTGCCGGACTTGAGCGCGAGCCGCATGGATGGCTGGCCCACCGAACGAAGCGCGGGCACCCCAGGATCGATGATCCCTGTCACCTCCACTCCGGGAACGGCGAGTGCGTCAATCACGGCGCCCGACGTCTCGCCTCCGGCCACGATGAGCCGGCGAACTCCGGTGACGGCCACCAGCCGCACGGCGAGTGCTCCGAACAACTGCTCGATTGCGTGAGCCGCGCCAGGGGTCTGGGCCTCCGGCGGTGCGCTCGAAGCGACCACCGCAACGCCATTCGACGCGATCGAGATCGACGCTTCTTCGAACAGCGGATCCACCGCGATCCGCGCCGGATCCACCTCGATCACGCGCACACCCATGGAGCGAAGATGGGCAAGCTGCCGTAGTGTGGCCGCGGAGCAACTACCGGCCAGTACCGCGACTCCGGAGGGTTCGGTCTTTGCGTGCGCCGGAGTCCTTGGTTGATCCGCCAGCCATCCGAGTTCCCGCCAAACGGCCGGCAGATGCATGGCGATGCCGGACCCTCCCGTGATGAGTGGCAGATCGGCAAAGGCGCGGGCGATGATCGCGAGATCTGCGTCCGACGTCGCGTCTACCAGCGCAATGCCTTCGCCCAAAGCGGCGCGAGTGGCCGTCACGCCTTCGCGAACGGCGGACAACGGTACCAGCGCTGTGCGGCGCGTAGTCTGCCTCGCCAGGAAGCGGACCAGATTCGAGTCCGACATCGGATTCACCGGATGATGACGCATCGGGGACTCCGAGAGCAGCACGCCATTGACGAACAGATGTCCGAGATACTGAGTGCGGCCGTTCACGGGTAGGGCAGGGACGGCGATCGTCGAGCTGCATCCGAGTCGAGTCATCAGCGCATCGGTTACGGGACCGATATTGCCCCGCTCGGTGGAGTCAAACGTGGAGCAGTACTTGAACTGGATCTGGCGAGGCGAGGCGTCCATGAGCCGTTCCAGGGCCAGCAGCGAGAGGCGGCACGCATCGCCAGGATCGATGGCGCGCGACTTGAGGCAAACCGTGATGGCGTCGTAGCCGGCGCCGAGGCGCGCCATCAGTTCGGCCGAGGGAACTCCGAATGTCTGGGCCACCCGGACGCCTTGTTCGAACAGCATCCCGGTCAGGTCCGAGCCGCCAGTGTAGTCGTCTGCTATGGCGCCGAAGATCATGCCAGTATCTCAGCCTAACAGCACCGTGTCCCGACTGCCGCGCAGATGATAGGCTCAGGGCATGAACCTGAACGTAACGGTACTTGCGCTATTGACGATCGCTGGGACGTGCTTGGCTGATTGTCCGGATGGAGTGAGGAAAGCCACCCCTGCCGAGGCGGCGTTCAAAGCCAAGGTGCAGCAGGCTATGGTGGATCTGTTTCCTGCAGCGCCGGAGGGCTTCAAGCGGCCGGAGATCAAGGCGCCGGCCGCCGACCCGTCGTTCGACATGTGCCGTGGCCAAGCTCAGGGCGACTTCCCGATTACGATGAGTGTCACCTATGAGAGGACCACAAGGGTGCGGGAGCGCGATACGCCGGAGTACGCAGCCAAAGAGGCGATCGATGCGAAGCTGCTGGCGTTGAAGAAGCTGAGCCCCGACGCACAAGCCAGCTACGATGCCGCCAAGAAGGAGTACGATGCGGTGTACGCGCCGTATCGGGCAGCGGCCAAGGCGAACAACAAGGAAGAGGCCGCACGGCTGCGGAAGGATGTTGACGCGTCCTACGCGAAGATGCAGAAGGTAGAGGAGGAATACCGGCGATCGATGCTGCCCAAGGCGACCGAGCTGAGCAACGAGCGTGACAAGATCAACGCCCAAATGGCTGACAAATACTACAAGCCGGTGAAGGTGGTGATTTCGGTGAATGGCAGCGACAAGCTGCAGGGAAAGGGCTGGATGCTCGGATCGGTGACGAGGCCCGCCGTGAGGGTGCAGAAGGTGGTGTATGGCTTCGATGGTCCGGACGCGCAGGTGGAGAAGTTCATGCCGCTGGTGGACCAAGCCAGGCTGAAGGGGTTCGCAGCACTGCAGTAAGAAGGAAAGGGCATGGCACGAAGCCATGCCCCTCGAAAGTGAAAACGAACCGCTGTTATTCGAGTGTCCCCAAATCCTGCGAGATGAAGACAACCGCGCCGATCTTGGCCAGATCCGTCAGCTTCGCGGCCTGAATCTCGCCTAGCACCCACTTGCCGGATTTGGTCTGGCGCACGGTAAGGCCTGCGTGCTTCAGTTGGTTCAAGACGGTTGCCGATGCGTCTGACAACCACACCTTGACCTTCACGGTCTCGCCGCCCGCGCGGCTGAGCAGGTTCGGATCGATCTTCGAGGCCGAGTCCTCTTTCTTCTTTTCGAGCTGCTGTGCGCGGGCTTCGGGCTCTGCGAACACCGTTGGCCGAGGCGCCGAGGAATTGAAACCCGGAATCGGCAACGCCACTGGGCTCGCCGCCATGCGTCCGCGGAAAGCCACCTTGGCCGGAGCAGCCGCATCCGCATCGCCGAAGACGCCCTCATGGCTGACGCCGCGCGGCATCTCCACCGGGACTTCCACTCGCGTGGGCACGCCGCCCGTGGTGACGATCTTCTCTTCCACGGCCACGAACGAAGTGAACTGAGTCATCAGCCGGAAGTTGATTCCGACCTCGACGATGCGCTGTTTGATATCGCCGCGCGGGGCCCCGTTCTGCACGCCGTTCCAGTCCTGCGACATCAGATCCTCCACCTTGTTGCGCGCCCACAGCGTGGCCAGCACGTCATGCTGTGGCTGGTTGGCCGGAAGGTCCACTGCGATGTCGCGGACATAGTCGTGCCCGGCCATCTTGCCGCGAACCCGCAGCGTTCCGCGCGCGGCGCCGTCAAAACGGCCGCTGATGGCAATCGGCTTGGCCGAAAAGAGATCCGGGATGTGCTTGGGATACACATCGGACACCGGCAGGCCGTTCCAGGCGAGCTGAATATCGGTGAGCAATGGCGAGCGCACGCGTTCGGCGAAGCGCTTGGCGGCCGCAGTGCCGTCATCTTTGAGCGACACGTACTCCACCTCGCCCCGGCCTTCTTCCGCCATCTTGTCGAGTAGGAAGCGATTGACGGAGTCGCCGATTCCGAACGAGAAGACCCGCGCATTGACGTGCCTCTTCACCTCGCCCACGATCTCCATGTCGTTGCCCACGTAGCCATCGGTGAGGAAGCAGACCACGCGGACGTGATCCTGCTGATCACTGGGGTCGAGCGCGGCGCGGATGGCCTTCATCATCTCGGTTCCGCCGCCGCCCTGGCGCGACAGCAGAAACTGCTGCGCTTGGCGGACGTTCTGGGCCGTAGCCTTCACGGGCTGCGGGAACAGGATGTGAGTGTCACCGGCGAAGGTGATCAGGTTGAACGTGTCGGCCGGGTTCAGATTGTCGAGCGCGAGCTGGATGACTTCCTTGGATTTGTCGAGCGGGAAGCCGGACATGGAGCCCGAGGTGTCGATGACGAAGACGATTTCCTTCGGCGTCACCTCTTCGGTCCGTACGCGCTCCGGCGGTTGCAGCAGGAAGGTGAAGAAGCCGCCGCGCTTGCCGTTGTGGGTCAGGAGTGCGTCTTCGATCTTGCGGCCGGCAACGTCGTATTTCAGCACGAAGTCGCGGTTGGGAATTTCGTTGTGGTTCCGGAGCGTCACCACGGCATGGCGCGCGTCGGGGCGCTCGGTGACGGCGTCATGCGAAGTGATCGACAGCGCATCGATCGGGACTCCGGCGTCCACCTTGACCGCGAGGGAGATGTCGTGCCCGGCGCGCATGCCCTTCGGCGCAACGGGAGGCGTGATCTTGGAAGCGTCAGGCACACGGTCGGTGTCCGGGGCCCATCCGCCGCCGGTGCGGCCTGTGGGCTGGCCCGGAATGTACCGCGGACCCACCACCATCGGGAACGCGAAACTGTAGGTACCGGCCTCGTAGGGTAGAGTTTCCACGTAGCTGATCTCGATCTTCACCTTCATGCCCGGCATGATGTTCGTGACCGACTGGGTGAAGATGTTTGGGCGCTCCTGGTCGAGCAGGCTGGCCACGTGTCCGTGGTTGCGGGCGTCTTCGAAGATCCTGCGCGCTTCGTCGCGCTCCTTGATCACGCCTTTCACGGTGCGGTCGCCGACATGCATGGTCATGTCATCGACAGCGGCCTTGTTCGGAAGCGGGAACGTGTAGACCGCTTCGATCTTCTCGTTGAGTGGGTTCTCGAATTCCTGGGTGACGTTGACCCGGGCAAGAAAGCCGGTGATTTCGGCCTTCACGTCAGTGTGTTTCAGTGGGCAGACGAGCCCGGGCCGGCCGTCCCTGTCCACCACCTCGAGCGCGCCCGAGCCCTTGGACGCGGCGTGGGCCACGGGAAAGCGCGGCGTGGGCCGCGGCGCCGCGGAAGACAGCAGGGCGATGCCGCCGCCGACGGCCGCCAGGCTCAAGGCCGACAGGGCGAACCGCTTTTTGTTCTGGGTACTCATTTCGTTGCGAACCTCCTATCCGGGAATGCCGCCACCCGGCATGTCCTTTCAAGGAAATTCGCGTCAGGTGCGAGCGGGCGTGCGCCCCTCCACGGTGCTCATCGCCAGCCGCTGGGCCATGAGGTGGTTGGCGATGAAGTACGAATAGCCTTCGAGTGCCGCGAGCCGTCTCTCCTCGGTGAGATATCCGGCGGCGACCAGGCTCGGACCGAGCGTTTCGATCACGTGGAGCCAGAGGCTGTCTCCGCGAGAACCGGTTTGGCTGGAGTCGCGGGTTTCCACTCGCTCGAGTCCCGCTTGGGCGAAGAGGTGGGGAAGGTGCTCGGCCATCCGATTGTCCCAGCCGTTGGCGCGGCGCCAGTCCAGGAACGCTTGCCAGAAGATCTGGAATTCGCGCGGAGGCGCCGGGTCCCAGGTGTTGTCTTCGTGGGTGTAGTCGAGCGCGATCACCAATCCTCCGGGTTTGGCCGCTCCGGCCATGCGCCGAATCGCTTCGAGGGGATTGGAGATCCACTGGAGCACGCGAGCGGCGCTGACCACGTCGAACCGGGTCTCGCCCTCGAAGGCGAGGATATCCGCGCTACGGAACTCGAGATTCGCGAGCGCGGCGTGCTGTTGGCGAGCGATGTCGAGCAGGGCTTCATCGCGATCGATGCCCAACACATGCCCGCTAGACCCCACCGCACGGGCGATGCCCGCCGTAATGGCGCCCGAGCCGCAGCCGGCGTCGAGCACGGACATACCTGGCGAAAGAATCTCGGCTAGCCGCGCGTGGTCACGCTGGAGGGAACGCTCCCCGAGAATGCGAGCGTCGGATCGATGCGTTTGGGCGCTCATCTGTGTAGGGTGGCACGAAGCCGCGCAGCTGTGGCGCTATGCTGAAGCGAGCACGACAGGACCCGATCCGTGGACCGCCGCATTCGCCTCATCTTCACCCCGATCGTAGGGTTGGCCATCTCGCATGCCACGGGACTCTACGGCAATCTGCGACCGGCGTCGTCGCAGTATTGGATCGCTTCGGCGTACTTCATTCTCGTGTCGGTCGTGATCTGGCAGGGCAACCATTGGTTCTGGATGCGTTGCCGCGGCTACGCAGATTGGCTGCGGGCGCCCAAACGGCGGCTGATGTTGCTTGTGTCGTCCAGCGTTCTGTTCACGGTTCCGGTGAGTTTCGGGATGCTGTGGGCCTGGCAGGCGTGGCTCGCTGGGCCTGTGGATTGGGCCGTCATCCGATCGGCCACGTTGCTGTGCGTGATGACCGACCTGTTCATCAAGAACACCTATGAGACGGCCTGGCTGGTTCGGCAGCGGGGCAGGGATCAGGTGGAAGTGGAGCAGCTCGAGCGAGCCAAGGTGCAAGCGGAGTTGGCGGCGCTCAAGAGCCAGATCGATCCACATTTCCTGTTCAATTGCCTGAACACGCTGGCTGGACTGATCGAGGAAGACCCGGAGCGGGCGAGCGGCTTCACCGTGACGCTCGCGGATGTGTATCGCTACATCCTGCGCAACCGGAGCAGGGAACTGGTTCCGCTGCGAGAGGAAGTGGCGTTCCTACGCAAGTATTATTCGCTGTTGCGGTGGCGATTCGACGACGCGCTCTCGCTCGAGATCCGCGTGGACCCAATGGACCTCGAGCACTACTGGATTCCACCCGTGTCGCTGCAACTGCTGCTCGAGAACGCAGTGAAGCACAATGACTTTTCGGCGAAGCAGCCGTTGGTGGCGCAGTTGCGTTCGGCAGACGGGATGCTGGTGTTCTCGAACAACAAGCAGGAAGCGCGACGCCCGGCCGCGGCAACGAAGCTCGGGCTGGCGAATCTCGACGAGCGCTGCCGCTTGGTGCTCCGCCAGGGGATCGAGGTGGTGAACTCGGAGGCAACGTTCGCGGTGAAGCTCCCGTTGGGGACCGAGCCGGTCCCGGCGATGGTGGCGTAGCAGGGCGAAGAGAAGTGAACGAGAACAAGCTGCGAGAAATCGAACGCGCGATTGACGCATTGCCGTCGGAGGAGTCGCGTCGCACCTCGTAAGAACAAGCCGATTCCGGCATAGGCGCCTGCCTTTCCGTGTAGGGCGGGCTTTAGCCAGCGCGGGACTTTAGTCCCGCCGCCGACCCGAGCGCCAGCACCCGATAGTGTGCCCTGGAATGGTGCATGACTGAAGACAGCTGGCCCATCATTGGCTACCGCCGCGTGACCACCACCGACCTCCACGAAGAATTACCCGCCGCGTCGAAAGCCCGCACGGTCACGGTGTTGATCCCCTGCACTAACGCGACTTCAGCGGACCACTCCTGAGCCCCAGTAGCCGTCCCAGACCCGCCAGTGCTCGAAGTCCACGAGATGTGATCGACACCGACATTGTCGGTAGCAGTCCCGCGTAGCGTGATCGACGCCGACGTAGTGGCGTAAGTCGCCGCCGCCGGATAGGTAATCCGGAGCGCGGGAGCTACCTTATCCGAAGGCGCAGGCGTGGGAGTCGGCGTGGGTTCGGGTGACGGGCTCGGCGCTGGCGCTGGCGCCGGACTCGGATTCGGTGCCGGAGCGGGCGCCGGATTCTCCGGAGGCTGGGGCGAAGGTGCCGGACTGGGCGTGGGCGCTGGAGGCGGCGCCGGCGCCGGATCTGAATTGGCCGCTGCGTACAACTCCCGAATCGCGTCGATATCGTCCTGTGTCAAGCTCGACACCCGGCTGTAGTAGGCGTACATCACCGCACCCGGCTTGTCGGCGTGCGCCAACCCCAGGGCATGCCCCAGCTCATGCAGCGCGACGCTGAACAAGTCGATATCGTTGCCCACGCGCCAAGGCTCGGCGTCGTCGAAATGGAGATCGCCCGCGATCGGTTCCGGATTCGGCGGATTCGGATAGAACGTGTGCGCGAGCGTCCGCCCCGCGCCGTCGAACGGAAACGGGTCACCATGCGGACCGGTTTCGAAGCTCAGGTTGACGTGCTTCATCGGCCCCTTGCCGAAGGTGAACTTGACTTTGACATATTTGCTCCACTCGGCCATCGCCCTCTCGACTTCGGTGCGCACGGTATCGGCTGGGAGCTTGGTGGCCGGCTTGTCGAACGAATATTGCAGTTCCGCGGCGTTCTTGCCGGGGCCATCCCAGCCATCGCCCACCCGCTCGATGTACTGGCCCACGGGACCCTGCACTGTTACAGCGCCGGCGCAGGGATTGACAGCGGCCCCGCGGACCAACGCCTCCGACGCTGGGAACACGTAAGCCACTTCGTCCCAAGCGGTCAGGCTTCGGGCTTGGCTCGCTGATCCGCTGACCAGCAGGTGGTGCTCCAGGAGATCGGCACGTTGCACCACGATGAGACTCTCCTGGCTCGCAATCGCACGCGCATCTCCGGCCGAAACGTCAGGGAAGAACTCCACCAGGAAATGCGGGTTCTCGGGTTCGGCCAACTGGCCTGCCAACAGCCCGCTCGACTGTGCGACATCGAGCGCCGGACTCCACTTCGCCTCACCCGGGATGAGGCTGGCGCCGCGAACCGTGCCCTCAGGCTCGGTCCAGTCGCGTGGCGCCGACACGAGCAGGCTGTTGTCGGGGACGTACTGGAGAACGCGTGCTCCGGAGCCTTCCAGCACAGCCCGGTCGGTGAGTGTAGGCACGTGCAGGTACCGGACGATTCGGTGGGCGCGGAGCGGATCGCGGGACTTGGCTTCGGCGGAGCTGGCGGTGGATGTCCTCGAGGACTTGAAGCGGATCGGGGTCTGGGCGAGTGAGGGAATAGCGCTCACTACGACCAGCATGGTAACGGCGACGATGCGGGTCATTTTGTCTTGTTCGGTTCGTTTTTGTCTGTAGTTTCCTCATCGGATCGGGTGAGAATTTTGGCTTGCTGAAGCCACTTATTCAGTAGAGGGGGAAACCGCTTATGCGCCACCTCGCCACGTTTATGGCGGTCTTCATGGCCGCTGCCGGGTTCCTGTTCGCGGCCGACTCATACGCCATCAGCACGATCGTGGGCGGAAATTTCGCCGGAGACGGAGGCCCAGCCGTTTCCGCATTGTTGTTCAACGTGGAAGGCCTGGTATTCGACGGTGGCGGCAGTTTGTACATCGCCGATTCCACCGATCATCGCGTCAGACGTGTTTCCCCCACAGGCATCATCGCGACCGTAGCGGGCAACGGTCAGGCTGGCTTCACGGGAGATGGCGGTCCGGCCACGGAAGCATCATTGAACAGCCCCTATGGTCTCGCGGTTGACGCCAAGGGCAACCTCTACATCGCCGACCTCGGCAACGGCCGCGTGCGGCGCGTCTCGCCCGATGGCGTCATCCGAACCGTGGCTGCCGAGCCGCTGAAATCCCCCCGGAACGTAGTGGCGGTCCCAGATGGCAGCCTCTACATCTCCGACTATGAGCTCCATCGTGTCTTCCGCCTGAGTGCTGACGGCAAGCTCGCCCCGATCTCCCTTGCCGTGCAGTATCCTGCTGGCCTCGCCCGCGATCGCGAAGGCAATCTCTACGTGGCCGACAGCGGGAACCGGCGAGTATGGCGCGTGACCGCCGAGGGCCGGGTAGCCGTGCTCGCCGGAGCGTTCGATTCGCCCATCGGTACGCCCACCGGAGTGGCGGTGGACCGCGACGGCAGCCTCTACATTCTTGACGCCGACGCGAGCAAGGTGATGCGGCGGGAGGAGAACGGGCAGTTCTCCACTCGCATGGAAGCGGCTGGCCTTCGCGACATCGCTCTCGATGCGCTGGGAAATCTCTACGCGGGAGGAGGCAATCGTGTCGTCCGTGCTACCTCCACCGGACCTCCTGCGACTGCAGCAGGCGGCAACACGCCCGGCGAAGTGCGCGAGCGCGAGGACGCGCTTCAAACCCGCCTCACCACTCCCATCGGAATTGCCCTCGACGCGGGCGGCAATCTCTACATTGCTGAGCAGCGCGCCAAACGAGTACGCCGTGTTGACGGCAAAGGGCAGGTTGAGACGCTGCTGAAGGAGCCTGCCGTGCGCGACCCGGTCGCGGTGGTGGCGGATCGCGATGGCGGCCTGCGAATTGCCGACTTCTCGGCCAACCGGATTCTCGCGGTGTCTTCTTCAGGCGTGGTGACCACGCTGGCCGGGACCGGCGCGGCTGGGTACTCCGGAGACGGCGACGCCGCCTCGAAGGCCAAGCTTGACCGGCCGCGTGGGATGGCGTTCGGTCCCGAAGGCTCGCTCTATTTCGCGGATTCGGGCAATCACGCGATCCGGCGGATCTCGTCGACCGGTGTGATCGCCACTGTGGCAGGCACCGGACAGCGGGGCTCCGAAGGCGATGGTGGCCGCGCTACGGCCGCGCGGCTGAACAATCCTACCGGCATCGCATTCGACGCTCGCGGCGCGCTCTACATCGCGGATGCGGGCAACAACTGGATCCGAAGAGTCAGCGCCGACGGCTTTATCTCCACGGTGAAAACCGGCACGGATCTAACGTTCCCAACCGCGCTCGCGGTGGACGTTTCGGGCGCCTTGTTCATTGCCGACTCCTACGGCCACCGAGTATTGCGGCTCGCCGCAGGCGGGCCGGCGGAAACGATCGGCGGCGACGGGTCCGCGGGATTTGCCGGCGATGGAGGACCGGCGGCGAAGGCGCGGTTCAACGTGCCGGTGTCGCTCGCCATCGATTCGAGTGGAGGCATTGTCGTGGCGGACCTCGAGAACCAGCGGATCCGCAAGTTGACACCGAAGGCGGAGTCAACTCAGCCCGTCTCCGAGCCCACAACGCCCGCGCCCGCACCTGCACCGCCGGCTCCGGCCGAACTCGTCATCTGGAGCGCGGCAACGCTTCGACCAACGTTCATCGCCCCGGGTCAGTTGATTGCTATCCCCGGTAAGCCGCCTTCAAAGCCCGAGGTCCGATTTGACCAGAAAGCCGCCGCGAGCGTGACCGTGCTGCCCGACCGCCTCGTCGTCCGCGCGCCCGTCGAACTGGGCACCGAGGTCGAAGTCGAACTCCGCTCCGATGGCGCGGCCATCGGGCGAACTCGCGCTGCTGTTGTGGACGCGGCGCCGGCCTTCTTCACTCGAGACAGCGGCACTGGACCCGTCACCGCGATCCTGCCCGACGGATCATCCACATCGGAATCGAATCCGGCCCCGCGTGGGTCTACAGTAACCCTTTACGCCACAGGCGAAGGCCGCGCCGCGCCCATCCGAGTCCAGGTAGGCACGAGCGAGGCCGAGATCCTCTGGTCGGGACCCGCTCCGGGCTTTCCCGGCGTGTACCAGTTGAACGTCCGGCTGCCGGGGTTGTTCTCGCCGGCCGGGACTCGCCCGATCCGCCTGTACACAGGAAGCGCTGCCAGCCCACCGGGCACGACAATCGCATTGCGGTGAGCCATTTACACGGGCGGCTGCGCGTGGTGAACTGAGGCTCAAACAGACGCCTCGAGGAGGTTCCCAAATGGTTCGCCCAGTGCTTCGCTATTCGTGTGTCCTGTTGGCTGCGTCAGCCGCGTTTGGCCGCTCGCTCGACGGAGTGCCGCTCAGCTTTGAGCCAAATCAGGGCCAACTGGCGTCAACGGCGCCCTTCCTGGCCCGCGGCGAGGGCTATTGGCTCGAGTTCGAGCCGTCACAGGTGACGATTCACCTGGCAAGCGGGAAAGCGTCTCCGGAGGTGATCCGCATGCGCTTTCGCAATGCCAGCGCGGCCACGATCGAAACAATCGACCGCATGGCGCACAAGGCGAATTACCTCCGTGGCGACTCCGCCAATTGGCGCACTGGCGTCGATCAGTACGAGCGACTCCGTTACCGCGGCGTCTACCCCGGCATCGACCTCGTCTTCTACGGTCAGCAACGGCAGTTTGAATACGACTTTGTCGTCGCCCCTGGAGCCGACCCAGCCGCCATCGAGATCGAATTCGAAGGAGCGCGCCCGTTGATTGGCCCTGCAGGCGACCTCAACCTCGAAACCTCCGCCGGCCGCCTCGTGCATCACTCGCCTGTCGTGTATCAAGAGCACGCCGGCCGCCGCGCCTCCATTGCAGCTCGCTACCGGGCGACCAACACGCACCGCGTCGGCTTCGAAATCGGCGCGCACGACCCGTCGCGCCCGTTGGTGATCGATCCGGTAATGCAGTACTCGAGCTTCGTCGGCGGAAAAGCTCCCAACGGCGCTGACGACATGGCCTTCGCCACCGCTCTTGACGCCGATGGCAATATCTACCTCGCCGGCCGCACCGCCTCGAGCGACTTTCCGCTCCAGAGCGCACTGCAAGGGCAGAACAAAGGCTCGGGCGACGCGTTCGTCATGAAGCTCGACCCCACGGGTAAGAAGCTCATCTATTCCACCTTCATCGGCGGCGGCAGCCTCGAGTACGCCTACGCGCTCGCGGTCGACTCGCAAGGCCAAGCCCACATCACCGGCCAAACCGGATCGGCCGACTTCCCGGTGAAGAACGCCTTCCAATCGAAGAAGACCGGACTGAACAATCTCTTCGTCACCAAGCTGAACGCCGCGGGCAACGCGATCGTCTTCTCTACGCTAATGGGCGGCGAGCGCAACGACGCCGGCCGCGGAATTGCCATCGACAGCTTCGGCAACGTGTTCGTGGCCGGCTTCACCAACTCCGCGCAGTTCCCCACGAAGAACGCCATGCAACCAAAGCACAGCGGTCTCGGCGCCGACGGCCTGCTCGCCAAGTTCAGCCCTTCAGGCGATCTCATGTTCTCCACCTTCGTGGGCAAGCAAAACGAAATCTATGCACTTGCGGTCGACAATGCAGGCGCGGCCTACATGACCGGCACGGTAACCGCGGCCGGGCTCGCCACGCCGAACGCCGCTCGAACACGTGTTTTTCCGCGCGATGCATTCGTGGCCAAAGTTGTCAGCGACGGATCGGCATTCGGCTACTTCACCTATCTCGGCGGCAATGGAACGGACGAAGGCCACGCCATCACCGTGGACGGGCAGGGCAACGCCTACGTGGCGGGCTTCGCCGGATCGCGCGACTTTCCCACCACGGGCGGCGTAGTGCAGGAAAAGATCGCTGGCAACAGCGACGCTTTCATCACCAAGATCAACGAACTCGGCACCGAAATTGTCTGGAGCACGTACCTCGGCGGAACGGCTCTCACGCCCGCGGTCGACGACGAATCAGTAAAAGGCATCGCCGTTGATGCGGACGGATTCATCTACGTTACCGGAAGCACGCTTTCGGCCGATTTCCCCATGAACCGCGCCACGCAGGCCGCCCATCGCGGTAGGCGCGACGTGTTCCTTACCAAGCTCACCCCCGACGCAAGCCAGATCATCTTCTCCACCTTCGTCGGCGGCGCCGATCACGATGACGCCAACGGCTTGGCCGTGAGTCCCCTGCGGGCGATGTTCGTCACCGGGCAGACCTTCTCGGCGAACTTTCCCACCGAGAAGGCGCTGCTCGACGCCCGCGGCTCCACCTCAGACGGCTTCCTGACACGCGTCTGCGATCCCGTGATGTTCCTCTCGGGCGACTCGTTCGACTTCACCTGGACCCAAGGGACCGATGCTCCGGCCGTGCAGGCGTTCCTCGTGCGGGCGTGCCGGGACCTGGTGCTCGACGTCGCGGTAGACGCCGATTGGCTGAGCGCTGCTGCGCGCGATCCCAAAGACGGGACCACTGAGGTCGGCTTGACGGTGAAGCCGCAAGCGCTCGAACCCGGCGATTACACCGCGACCGTAACGGTCTCGAACCCGGACGTATTCTTCGGGCCCAAGCAAGTGCGCGTGGCGCTGCACGTACTGCCCCCGCCTCCTCCACCAGAGATGCAGTAAGTTTCCTTGTGGGGCAGGCTTCAGGCGGCTTCAGCCTGCGCGGGACTGTCGGGACGCGCGTTGCTGCCCGCGAAAACTTGCCGATTCTGCCTTCAGCACCTGCCTTGCCGTGTAGGGCGGGCTTTAGCCAGCGCGGGACTTGAGTCCCGCTCTCGATGTGGGCACCTGCGCTCACATCACGCTCGGATCCGCGATTGCGGCTTCGCCGCGATGTAGGGCAGGCTTCAGTCCCGCCAAGCTTACGCGAACAATCGCTCGATCGGTTCCGACCCGCGATCGACCAGCGGAATCGGGCGTCCCTGAGCCCCCGGCAGTTCCGTCTCGAGATCAATGCCCAGGCCCTTGTACACCGTCGCCGCGATCATCGAAGGCGTCACCGGATTATCCTTCGGGTAGGCGCCGATCTCGTCGGACGCTCCCACCACGGTGCCTCCCTTGAACGGACCACCCGCTGCCAGCATCGTCCAGCACTGCGGCCAATGGTCGCGGCCACCCGCCGGATTCACCTTCGGTGTGCGGCCGAACTCGCCCGTGCCGACGATCATGGTGTCACCGAGCAAGCCCCGATCGTGAAGGTCTTCGAGCAGTGAGCTGTAGCCCATGTCGAACATCGGCCCGACGAGATCGCGGTAGCAGGAGATAGGGCTGAACGGCTTTGAGCCGTGGATGTCCCAAGTGATCTCGTCGAACACAGTTTCGAACATGTTGATAGTGACGAACCGGACCCCGGCTTCGATCAAGCGTCGCGCCAGCAGACAGCTCTGCCCGAATCGATTGATGCCGTACTTCTCGCGAACCTTTTCAGGTTCGCGGTGGAGTTCGAATGCCTCGCGGGCCTTCTGTGACGACATCAGCGTGTATGCCTGTTGGAACGTGGAATCGAGCAACCGCGCGTCTTGCGACGTCTCGAACTTGCTCACCGAGCGATCGACCATTTCGCGCCAGTTGCGGCGGCGGTCCACGCGCATGGGCGAAAGATAATCCGGCGGGAGCATGTCGGGCACGCGAAAGTTGGGGTCGGACGGGTCGGCGTTGAGAACGAACGGATCGAACGTCTTGCCCAGGAAGCCCGCGTTCTGCCCGTGCGGCATGTTGCCGCCGGTATTGCCGATGGGGCGGGGAAGCAGCACGTGCGGCGGGACATCACCCTTGGGGCCCTTCAACTTTCCCAGCACGCAACCCATGTGCGGATGTTCGACGCCGCCCTGGAACAGGCGGCCGGTTTGCATCATCTGGTGTCCGGTGTCGTGTACCGCGGCGGCCGTGTGGTAGACGCTGCGCACCAGCGAGAATTTGTCGGCGTGTTTGGCCAGGCGCGGGAAGACCTCGCAGATCTCCATTCCGGGAACGTTGGTCTTGATCGGCTTGTAGGGTCCGCGAATCTCGGCGGGCGCGTTCGGCTTCATGTCGAACGTATCGAGTTGCGAGGGGCCTCCCACCAGCATCAGGAAGATGCAGTTCTTGTCCCGCTTCGAGGCGTCAACCGCGCCGGCCGCTTGCAATCCGAACATCTGGCCCAGGCCCACGCCGAGAAGCGGGATGGATCCGGCATGGAGGAAATCGCGGCGGCGCAAGCCGTCACAAAATTCAACGGAACGGTCGGCATCGAGGCGGAACATGAAGTCTCCTTGAACTGTATGGTATTACAGGCGCTGGGTCCGAGCAATCGGAACAGCCGCGAAACGTCCCCCCGGCTGCCGCGTCTATAATCAGGGGAGAGGATTCCGAATTGACCACCATGTCCCGGCTTTTTGCCGCCGCTGCTTGCCTGACCGCGTTTTCGCTCAATGCCGCCGTAGTGCCGCGGCCATCGCCTGATTTCAAGATCGACATTCCCGGCGGGCAGCCGGTGAGCCTCAGCCAGTACAAGGGCAAGACGATCATTCTCGCCTTCATGATGTTCACTTGACCGCACTGCCAAAGCGCGACTCAGGTCCTGAGCCGCATCCAAGCCGACTACGCCGCCAAGGGCGTGCAGATTCTCGGGCTCGACTTCACCGAGGGCGGAGCGACGAACTACCAGACGTTCATGACGCGGCAACGTCCCGCGTTTCCGGTGGGCCTCTCCACTCGCGACGCCGCCAACAACTACCTGCAGCTTTCGGTGATGACTCCCGGATACGTTCCGAAGCTGGTATTCATCGATAGCACGGGGACGATCCGGGGGCAGTATGACGGCGCCGACGCGTTCCTGCAGAATAACTCGGAGACGAACATCCGCGCCAAGCTCGACGAATTGGTCGCGACGGCAAAGAAGCCCGCGGCGGCTGCGAAGGGTCCGGTGAAGACTGCGCCGAAGGCGGCTACGAAGTAGGCCTTTGCTTTGGTGGCGGGAACTGAAGTGTGTGCGGCGGGGAGCCGATTCAAGGGGCTGAAACTCGTTGCTCTGCCGGGACAGCGGGACTGAAAGTCCCGCGCAGGCTGAAAGCCTGCCCCACAAATCGACTGCAGTGAGTAGTGCCGACAGCGATTTTTCCGGAGACCACTCGGCAAGATGGCTGATGCAGGACGGTAGGTCGCTAGCGTCCCGCGCCGATTCCGCCGCGGAGGTTCTTGAAGGCGCTGAGCAACGCAGGCACTAGCGTCACGATGAAGAGCGCAGGC
The DNA here is from genome assembly GCA_046331625.1 of Bryobacteraceae bacterium. Taxonomy (GTDB): domain Bacteria; phylum Acidobacteriota; class Terriglobia; order Bryobacterales; family Bryobacteraceae; genus JAXLQL01. The sequence continues at coordinate 357,258 of JAXLQL010000006.1, read as the reverse complement.
AGGATGAAGATCACGATCGGCAGCAGCATCTTGATGCCCGCTTTCCCGATCGCCGCCTCTGCCCTCAGCCTCCGCCGCGTTCGCAGCGCCTCCGCGTAAACCTTCAGCGCCTGCGACAGGCTGGTGCCGAACCGCTCGCTCTGCACAATCATCGCCGAGAGCGACTTGATATCCTCGATGCCCGTCCGCCGCACGAGTTGATTGAAAGCCTTGGCGCGTTCCTGGCCCGCCTTCACCTGCATCACCACGGTGTAGAATTCGCTCGCGAGCTCCGGATAGATGTGCTGCATTTCCTCGCTCACCCGGAGCATCGCCTGATCCATCGCAAGGCCCGTGCCGAGCACGATGCCGAGCAGGTCCACCGTATCGGGCAGAGCTTCCTCGAGCCGCCGCTTGTAGCGCTTCACCAGCCGGTAGAGAATCTGCTTCGGTAGCAGCCACCCGAGAATGAAGCCGGCCACGCCGCTGACCAGCTTCGCGGTGAAGTCCTTGTCCCAGGCCAGCCACTGGAACAGCGCCATGATCGCGATCAGAAACGCGACGTTGCCGATGCAGTAAAGCGCGATCCACTCGCGCCGCCGCACTCCGGCCGACTGCAGGTGCCTTTCCGTCTCCCGCAGCCAGTCATCGGCGCCCGGAACCAAACTGATCGTATAGAGGATCGAATTCAGGACGCCGCCGCCGGCCTGGCGCCGCGGACCGCGAGACATGGTGGTGGCGACGCCCGAAGCTGCCTGCAATTCCGCCAACCGGTCTTCGAGCGGATTGTCTTCCGGCTGGAACAAGTGAAAGCCGGTCCACAGCAGGGCCACTAGCGTGGCGAACACGAGAATGAAGAACAGGGTGGCGATCAGCATCGTTGTTCTCTAGAACTTGATATTGGCCACCTTACGAATGATCAGGATTCCGATCAGCTCGAGCACGATCGCCGCGGTGAGGAACCAATTGCCAGTCTCGTCGGTGACCAGCACTTCCATCATTTCCGGTTTGAGCAGCCAGAAGACCAAGCCGAGCGCAACCGGGAGGCTCGACATGAGCATCGCCGTCATGCGCTGCTGGGCGGTGTGAGCTTTCATTTTGGCCACCATGTTCAGGCGCTCGCGCACCAGCAGCGAAAGGTTGTCGAGCACCTCCACCATGTTCGCGCCGGTCTGGCGCTGCAGAATCAGACCCGTGATGAAGAACTTGAGGTCGATGAGCGGAACGCGCTTGCCGAGGTTCAACAGCGCAGCGTCGATTTGCGAGCCGAGGCCCAACTCCTCGATCACCTTCTTGAACTCCATCTTCACCGGGTCGAGCGTCTCGGTGGCTACGGTCTCGAGTCCCGAGTGGATAGTGTGGCCGGCCTTCATCGAGCGGTTGAAAAGGTCAATGGCGTCGGGGAATACTTCTTCGAACTTGGCCAGGCGCTTCTTGCGGCGCCAATTGATGTAGGCGATCGGGATGGCGCCGAGCAACAGCGAGAACACCACCCGAAGTAACAGCATGTTCAAGCCGATCAGTCCCAACAGAATGAACGTGCCCAGAAACAGCAGCATCGAGACGCCGAAGACATCGATGGCCCGATACTTCAGATTGGCTTGGTCGATGCGCTCCTGCAGCCGGCGCAGCACGCCCAGCCATTCGAAGAAGTCGGTGAGAAAAGCGAAGCTGCCTTTCTCTTCGCGGCGCATGAGGTCCGCGCCTTGGCGCGCCTTCTGCCCGGTCTTGAGGCGCATTTCACGAAGCCGCGCGGCCAAGATCTGTTCTTCCTGCCTTGCCGGAACAACCCACACGTAGTGCGCGGCGATCCAGAGAGCGATGGTGAACAGAATGCCTGTGAAGATGAAAAAGCCCATCTAACGTTCCTTGATCGCGTGTTCCTCGTGGAAGATCGACTGCGAGATGTGGATGCCGTACGCCTTCAACCGGTGCAGGCAGACCGGCACGTAGCCGGTGGCGCGGAAGCGGCCGATTACCTTGCCGCTTGCCGAGATTCCTTCGCGCTCGAAGACGAAGATGTCGCGCATCTCGGAATTCTCGCCGTCGGTTTCGAGCACCTCGGCCACGGAGGTGATCTTGCGCGAGCCGTCTGGCAGCCGGTTCATATGGATGACCAACTGCACGGCGGCGGACAGCATTTGGCGGATGACGTAGTCCGGCACATGCTGGCTCGCCATCATCACCATGGTTTCCAGCCGCGAGAAAGCATCGCGCGAAGTGTTGGCGTGGACCGTGGTCATCGAGCCGTCGTGACCGGTGTTCATCGCCTGCATCATGTCGAACGCTTCGGAACCCCGGCACTCACCGATGATGATTCGGTCAGGGCGCATACGGAGGGCATTGATGACGAGGTCGCGCTGGGTGATGGCGCCAGCGCCTTCGATATTGGCTGGGCGCGTTTCCAGGCGCACGATGTGCGTCTGCTGCATCTGAAGCTCGGCCGTGTCTTCGATGGTAATCAAGCGCTGCTCGTCTGGGATGAAGCGCGAGAGCGTGTTGAGCATCGTGGTCTTGCCCGAGCCCGAACCGCCCGAGACAACCATGTTGAGCCGGGCCTCCACGCAACCGCTCATGAAGTCGAGCATGCCGGACGTGAAGGTTTCATTCTTCAGCAAGTCTTCCACCGTAAGCAGCTTCTTGCCGAAACGGCGAATCGACATTACGGGTCCGATCAGGCTGAGCGGCGGGATCACGGCGCAAACACGCGATCCATCTTGCAGTCGCGCGTCCACGATCGGCGAGGAGTCGTCGATGCGGCGGCCGATGTTCGAGACGATACGCTCGATCACCAGACGGACGTGATTCTGGTCTTTGAACCGGATGTTGGTTTCGACGATCTGGCCGCCACGTTCCACGTATACGTTGTCGAAACCGTTGACCATGATGTCGCTGACCGCCGGATCCTTGAGGAGCGGCTCGAGAGGCCCCAGGCCGAAGACTTCGTCGAGGATGTCCTCGATCAGCCGCTCGCGCTCTGTGGCGGTCATCGGGATCTGCTCTTCGCTGACAAGGCGTTCGAGCACGTTTCCGATCTGCTCGCGGACGCCGTCTTTGTTCAGGCCGCGGAGTTGCTCGGGTGTCAGCGAGTTCAGCAGCCGCGTGTGGATCTTGGTTTTTACGGCGAACCAGCGGTCGGAGCCCGCGCCGGCGGCGGGCCTGGCCATGGGGCGGCTACCCATCGATGGAACTCCCGTCTTGCGGGGCAGATTTCAGTTGTGAAAACATGCTGCTGCTGTCATTGGCACTTGCCCTGCTGTGTGGGGCAGGCTTTAGCCTGCGCGGGACTTTAGTCCCGCCGCCCGAAACTCGCGCTCGCGCCCGAATAGCGGGACTGAAGTCCCGCGCAGGCTGAAGCCTGCCCCACAATCGGCGGCAGAGCACTCCGCCCAAAGGCGAGTTTCTCGAGAGTTCCGCGCTGGCTAAAGCCTCATATGCTGACGTGCTTCTGTATCGCATCTCCGGATCCCTCTCAGGCTGATTGTGCCATGGGTTCGTCCTTCTTGCGACCCGTGGCTTTGTCGACGAACGAGCGGAAGATGCGGTCGAGCTCGCCCGCTGCCTCGCGATTGGCGACGAACGGCCGCGCGCGATTGATCGAGACCGGTACGGCGGGCGAAGGCGGAATGCCGTAGAACACCTTCTGGTTGAGCGTCTGCTGAATCTGTTCGAGCGTGGCTTTCTGCGTGTCGGCCTTCTTCGAATACTGGTTCACGACGATGCGGAGTTGATCCTGGGTGAACCCCATGCGCATGAGATAAGCCAGGTAGCGCTGCGCGTTGCGCACGGCGCCCAACTCCTGCGACATCGAAAGGAAAATCGCGGTCGAGACCTGCAGAGCACCCATCACCACTTCGTTCGAGAGATTGCGTCCGGCGTCGATCACCACCGAGTCGTACTTCTCGACGAGGAAGTTGACGAAGTCGCGGAACATCGGCTCCGTGAAGTAGCCCTGGTTTTCGAGCGCCTCCGGTGGACCCACGATGAAGAACCCGAGCGGATCGCGCGTGACGAAGCCCTCGAACAACTGCTGGTCCATGCGGGAGAGATTCTCGCCCACTTCGAGCAATGTGTACTGGGGCTGCGCGCCCAACTGCATGGCTGCGTCGTTCGAGGTCCAGTCGAGGTCGATGAGTACGGTGTTCTGCTTGCGCTGTGCCAGCACCGAGGCGAAATTCACGGCGAGCGTCGTGTTCCCTACGCCGCCCTTCGCACCCAGAAACGTGTAGACCTTGCCGAGCCGGCTCTGCACGGCGGCTGTGTTCTTGGGGGCTTTTTCGAATCGGCCCATGGCATCGCGAAAGTCGAGCCGCCGCAGAGGCTGCACCAGAAAATCGTTCGCTCCCGCGCGCACCGCCGTGATTACCGCCTCGCCATCGGCATGGTAGTTCGAGGCAACGATGTAGAGGTGCGGCGCGGCTTGCTTCACCTTCTCGAGGACTTTGATTGCGCCTTCGGGGTCGCTCGCCAAGTCGAGCACCAGGCCCGCGTCGGGGTGGCGTTCGAGATCCTGCAGCACGCGGATATAGAGGTTGGGCGAAACCTCGGGATACTCGGCCACGCACTTGGCATTCTGCACGTTGAGCAGATTCTCGCGCACGGTCTCGCGGAAGTGGTCGTCTGTGGATGCTACGAGGATGGAAATGGACATGGTGTTGGATGAGCCGGGCTAGGGCAGGCAGGTCTCCTGGTCCGGATCGCAGCCGGCGCTTTCGATGGGGACGATGGTCTGGAAATCGGGCAACGATATCGGCGCCAGGCCGAGGTAGCTGAGGATCCCGTTGAATTGATAACCGAGAACGCGGACGCGAACCGCATCGGGAACGCAGTCTTTGCTGCAATCGGAGCCGGTGCAGGCGAATTCTTCGAGCACGCCGGAGTCGGCGTTCTTGGAGAAGTAGCTCACGTCGATCTGCGCCGCGCCTTGGACGAACTGCTCGCGGTCCACCATGATGGGCGTGTTCTGGCGCATCCAGGAGACGACGTTGGCGCCTCCACCCTGGTAGCAGTGGGTGGCGGCGTAGCGGGCGCCATCGCGGGTCATGTCGACCACCGAGTGCCAGACCCACAGCATTTGCGCGGTGAAGATGAGCATCGCGGTGAGCGGGAAGAAGAGTCCCACCCAGGTGAGCGCGTACTCGACGAGGGCCTGTCCGCGGCGCGTCCGGTTGCGCAGGTTTGCGTGTAGGGCGGGCTTTAGCCAGCGCGGGACCTTAGTCCCGCTCGCCGTAGAGCGCCAAACGGACGGGCGGGACTGAAGTCCCGCGCTGGCTAAAGCCCGCCCTACAACCGATGTCGGCGCCGCAACTCGAGAGGCAGATGAAGCCCAGAGGGCCGGTAAGGTTTGCAGGTGAGCGCCTCTCATCTAGCTACCTCCATAAGGCACCCGAACCATGGGCCGAAGCGGGATCGGATCCAACGTCAGACCAGGGAACGAGAGCCGGATTGGATAGCCATCCGGAATCGAGACGGCGATGTAGTCGGGAGCTCCGCCGCCTTGGGCCGCATCGCACCCGGTGTCGGAGCAGTCGCATTGTTCGAGCGAATCGGAATCCGCCACATAGCGCTCGATGCGGATGTCGATCTGATCGGATGACAGCCCCGTCAAGATCGGCTGCGCGCCGTCATCGATGCTTCCGTTGAGCACGAAATTCTTGATGTTGGTGACCGTGGCGTCGCTGCCATCGCAGAAGTTGACACCTTGTTGCGTGCCCGCCAGACGTGCGATCCCATACAGGATCTTGTGCAGCGTGTAGTACGTGTACGAGACGCGAGCCAATTCCGCCATGCCGAACAGCAGCGCCACCAGGATCGGCACCCAGAGGGCATTCTCCATCATCAGCGATCCGCGGCGCGTGGAAACGTGCTGTCTCATTGGTGCAGCACCACCTTTCCCGGGCCTGAGGCGACCGAGCAACCGGAGAAGCGGCCCTGCCGAATGGGCGCCACCGATCCGACATAGAGCACGTCGAAGCGGCCGTTCTGATCGGTGGGATTGAGGTTGGTGTTACCAGTGACAGGCTCGACAATGAACTGCCGGAATCCGAGCACCGTTAGTGCGGTGGAGTCGGCGAGCGAGTCGACCACTGCGATATTCAGGATGCGGCGGCCATTCCCGGTGTATGAGGCCAAGTCCGCGAGATCGGTGGTGTCGGTGTCGGGGGTTACGGTGTTCGACACCGTGTCCGATTCGGCGACGGCTTCGCACCCGCTGAAGACGCCGGCTTCGAAGCGATTGGTCATGCCGCAGAGCATGGCGCGCACCGGAGCCGGTACGGTACCGGGATTCGCGGGAAGCGGGCACGCCAGGGGAGCTGCGGTTTGCCAAATGGTCTCCACCGCGTCCACCTTCACGCACGAAACGGCTTCGCTCGACGACGACGGCAATCCAGCCGCGCCGATGCGATACGCCTGCGTGTCATCGCCGGTGAAGATGGTCGCGTCGGCGTTCATCCGGTTGATCATCAAATACGGAATTCGCTGCGTGCTCCCCGCCAGCGGACCCGGCTGGTTGGCGCCATTGCACACGAAACCCAGCGTGTAGCGGGTGCCGGCGACGAAACCGTAGTCGGCGGTGTCACCCGAATCGAGCGCCGCGATTGCCATGGTTTCGATGTTGCACGCCGTGCACAGCGGTGCGCTTTGGCCAGCCACCGATTGCACGCTGACTTGGGTGGTACCCTCAGCAGCCAGCGACAGAAATCTCCAAAACAGCAGCGGAGCCTGCGCCGTGATGGTGATGCGCACATGTTTGGGAGATCCACTCCCCACCGCGCCGCCGTCCCCGCCGGTTGCACCGGCCACCGTGTCGAAAAATTCCGGATCGGCTACCGTGCTCGTGGTCCGTCCTTCTGTCTGGCCGAGCGGGATGCTGCCGTAATCGAAACGGTTCTGGATCCCAGCCGAGGCAAGTTGCGCGGTCTGGGCCGCGATGGTGGCGTCAGAGGCCGCCGCGTCACTGCCGTTGAGTTTTTCGGCAGCGGCCAAGGCGATGGCATTGGCCGCGCTCTTCAACTCGTGACGGATCATATAGAGCCGGCCGAGGTCCACCGCGAAGCCCATGAAACCGAAGATCACCGGAACCAGAATGATCAGCATCTGGAAAGAGGTCGCGCCGGACCGGCGTCCGGTGTCGCGAGGCCGCAAGTGCGCCGGGAGCGAACCGCTATTGTTGCGGAGGCTGGGGCGGCTTGGGAACCTTTGCCTTCTTCGGTTTCTTTGGCGCCTTGGGAACACTTTGTTGCACCGTCTCAGTTGCTGGCGTTTGGTCCTTGGTCTTTTTCTTCTTCTTGGCGTCCTTGGCGGCCTTTTCTTCGGCTACCGTGGGCAGGAACGTTTCGGGTCTTTCGGGAAGCTTCACCGCCTCGCCGGCTGGCTGCGGCTTGACGAACCGCGGTGTTACCACGACGAGCAATTCGTCAGTGGACTTGCGGGTGCTGCGGCTGCGGAACAGTTGCCCGAGTATCGGGATATCGCCCAGTCCGCGCACTCGGCTCAGCGTTTGAATCACGCGGTTGTCGATGAGCCCTGCGATCGCGAAGCTCTCGCCGTCTTTGAGGATCACTTCTGTTTCGGCGCGGCGCGCGGCAATAGCGGGAATGAGGAAACCCTGGAGGGTCACCGCGTTCGAATAGTCGAGCGAGGTCACCGAAGGTTGCACCTTCAAGTGAATCGCGCCGGCGGGCGTCATGTTGGGGGTGAACCCGAGTTCGATGCCGAAGCGCTTGAACTGCACGGTCACCACAGGCGCTGTGGCGCCACCGGTAGTAGTGGCCTGGATGGTGGGGAAGGGAAATTCGCCGCCCGCGAGAAAGTAAGCTTCCTTTCCTTCGATCACCACGAGATTCGGCTCAGCCAGAATCTGCAGCAGGTTCTTTTGTTGGAGAGCCTTGATGGTTGCGCCGAGGTTGAGGTCGGGCCGGAAGACGAACAGGTTCAGCAGGTCTGAGAAGTTCACGCTCGTGTTGGAGAACTGCTGATTCTCGAACTGGAGCTGGCTAAAGCGGGGGGAGGAGAACTGTTGGGTGGTGGTGCCACCGATCGTCTTGTCGTTGCGTGAGAAATAGTTGAAGCCGAGGTCGGAGAGGCCTACGCGGTCAACGCTGGCGAACTTGACCTGCAGCATGATCTGCTGCGGTTCGGGCGGCGGCGGAATCTCGAGAAGATTGATCACCTTCTTGGCGCGTGTGGAGGCAAAGGCTTCGGCTTGCTTGGCAGCTTTGGCGTCTTTCGCCTTGCCAGTAAGAACCAGCGTTTCCTCGTTGCCGGTGAGCGTGATTCCCGAATCGGCCAAACTCGCCTGGAAGCTCTTGAGGGCGCCGTCGAAATCGGAACGATCGGCGACCACGTCGATCTGGTAACGGGCCGGCACCGAGCCGCCTTCCCAAATGACGATCGTGCTCTTGCCGATCCCTTTTGCATTGATCATTACTTCCCGCGGGCTCACTACCACTACGTCAGCCACTTTGGGTTCGGAGGCCGCCACGCGTTGGACGTCACTGGCGAACTGAAGCAACTCGCCCCGGCCGACCGTCATGGTCAGATCCCGCGCCGGAGCCGTCTGACTCAGCAACGAAAAATTTTGACTACAAAGAACAAGGGCGCTTGACAACCAGGGCGAAACTCTCATTGAAAAATTTCCTGGACGTGCTTTTCACCGCGGAAGACATCCACGACGGCGCGGGGCTTCGGCGGCTCCTTCTTTTCGGGAGGCTTGGGAGGCTTGGGTGCGGCGCTCGGATCGTCGCCGATGAGGTTGGCCCAAGCTGTGGGGTCTTTCAGGTTGCCGGGAAGCCGGCCGCGGCGCGGCGTTTGACCGGACCGGGCCAGCAGCAACGGCTCGATCTCCTCGAGCGTAGCGGCTTTGGGTTCCTGACGAACGGATCGATCCATTGGGTTGCGTAACACGAGGCTGATTCGCCCCTGATTCTTGGCTAGCTCCAGACGCTGCGCCTGTTCCGGCGTCACCACCACTGTGGCCGTCCGGTTCGGATTCTGGTTTCCAACGGCAGCGGCGGCGCCACCCTTGGTTGCCGTTCCACTGGCTTGCGTGTCGACTTGCGTGGTTCGCCCGATCGACAACACTTCTACGTCTTCCAGTACTGTGACGGTCATCGCTTCATATGCGTTACCGGTTCGCGTGAACAGCACGTCAACCCGCGACCTGGGCTGGATCAAGCCGGCCGCGCCGCTGGCATCGGTGAACGGAACTGAGGCTGCGCGCTTTCCAGGCTCGATAATCGCTGCCGCCCCTTCGGCCGAGGTCGCCGATGTCAGCCGGGAAGCGGTAACGGGCTCGCCTGCGTTGACCGGATAGACGACTGCCCGGCCGATGGCGTCGTCAACTTTCAACACCGCAGTTCGGGGAGCCTCCTTCTCGAGCAGCGTGACCAGCTTGAGGTCGCCTTTGGCCACTCGGGTGCCCACTGGGAGGTCGCGAGCAGCAGCCACCACTTGGACTTGCTTCTCTTGCTTGGGTGCCTTCGTGCTCCGGTACAGGAACCACGTCAGCAGCGCCGCTGAAACCCAAGCGGCCGCGAAAATCGTCAGCATCTTTTGTCGATCCATGCGGTTGGCCTATTTTGGCTGATCCTCAGTTCTAACACATTTCCTATGCAGTTGGTTACGGTTTCCGGCTGATTGACGCCTCGAGCAGTACGGCGGTGCCGTCCCGGTAGACCTCCCGCCAACCTTTCAGCGGGAGGACAGCAGCCAAGGCGTAGTCCGACGGGAGCAATGCGTGGGTGAAGCGCCAGCGGTCGAGCTGACGTTCCCATCCCGGCCGCACCTGGACTAGAGCGATGTAATCCTTCATGAAGGCGGCGCCGTAGAAGTCGCTTCGTCCATCGAAGAACACCTTGCGCCGGCCTTCGAAGCGGTAGATCAAGTAGCCGCCGTATTTGTCCGGCGCCAGTACGCGTGCGTCGAGGGGCAAGCGATCCACGGCGGCGGCAGCTTGGACCGGGAAGTCCTTTGGAGAGAAGCCGCTACGGGCGCGCGCGGCTGGTCCGGCCAGTGCGATGGCGGCGAGGCCAGCCACGGGCAAGATCCAGAAAAAACCGGAAAATCGGGAGTCGATTCCGCGTAAGGCGGCGGAATAGCGGAGTAGGCTCCCGAAACGAGGCTCCCTTCCGAGAGCCCGCGTGATGGCGGCGTTGGCGTAAGGCAGCAGCAGGGCCAAAACGGGGAGCCCACGGGCCGAGCGAATGGCGATCAGCCAGAACAGGGCGAGCATCGCGGCATGCCGATACCGCCTCTGTTCGAGAGCCAACACGGCTCCGGCGGCGGTGAGGGCCAGCGTGGCTACGATCTGCGCCGATCCTTCGGAGTGGAAGTTGAACGACTGGAACTCGCCGATCCTTGCAAGCAGTTCCACATTAGTCAGATAGCTCCATAGGTGCAAGTGAAGGTTGAAGAAATAAGGGTTGGCGAGCGTGACCAACGCAAGGCCGGCGCCAAGTGGCCACGAGGCCGGGCCTCGGAGGGCCAGCAGGAGCGGCTGGAGGAAGAAGCTGGCATGGGCGTTGGTCCAGATGAGGCAGAGGACGGCGGCCTGCCAAAGGCGTGCATTCTTCGATTCGAGCCAGAGGAGCCACGAGGCTAGCAGGATCCAGCCGAACACGTGGGGCCTGGCGAGCCAGTGGATGTTGGCGGTGGAAAGAAAGGGTGACGCCATGGCGCACGCGAGCAGAAAATCGCCACCCAACGCCCAGTGAAGGCGAAACCACAGCCAAGTGAGCGTCGCGATGGCGGCAGCGAAAAAGAACGCCACGCCTGCGGGACCAGTGCGCCGGTGTACGAAACCGATCAGCGCGTCTGACGCCCACTCCCATGCGTACCAGGGCTCGCCGCCCTTGGTGAACGAGTAGGGATCAGTTTGCGGTAGGGCACCGGTGGAGAGAATCGTCTCCCCATTCCGGATATGCCAGCCAGTGTCGGAATCACGGAACAGGTTCCGGGTTCCGTCAAAGAGGAAAAGGCAATAGAGGAGGGTAACGAAAGAGGCTACGAGCGCCACGTCGGGCGCGAGCCAACGGCGGACGCCGTGAGACACAATGAGCCGGCATGCCGAGCAAGGGGCTCATGGGAGACGAGCCCCGGGCGTGACTTGCCTGTCCTCAGTTCCTATGAGCCGGACGCGCCGATGCTGGCCAAGCCCTGGGTGATGCTGGAATACAGGCTGACCACGGCCTGAGAGAGCTGGTTGACCGTGACGATGAGCGCGAGGCCCACGGCGGCGACGATCAATGCGTACTCGACGAGGTCTTGTCCTTCGTCCTGTTTCCAGAGTTGGACGAACAGTTGCTTCATGGGTTGGTTTTCTCCTGCGGGTTCGGATTCTGGTGTGGTGCGCTCGCTGGTTGGCTTCCAGACGGCCCGAGTTCGGCGAGCTTGTCTTTGGACAATAGGTCTATTACTGGCGGTTTGCCATCAAGCGACGACAAGATGGAAAGATTCTTGAGCGCCGGGCCGTAGTCCGGCCGGTAGCTGAGCGCGATCTGCAACTCGAGCCGGGCCTTGACGTACTTGCCTTGTTCGATGAACTCGGCGGCGAGATTGTTGTGCTGCGCTGCCGGATCGTTGCCTCGGCTTCGTGCAAGCGACTCGGCTGGGTCAGAAAGCGCCACGGCCAGGTTGTTGCGGGCGATTTCGAGCCGCGGCTGCAGCGCGAGCGCTTTGCGGAACTCGTTGGCGGCGTCTCCGCGCCGGCCCTGCAGCAGCAGATTGTGTCCGAGGTTGTTGTGCAGAAACGCTTCCGCGTTTTCACTGCGATAGATCGCCTGACGGTGGAACTCTTCGGCCTCTACGTATTGGCCAGCTTCGTCGGCCAGGATTCCAGCCCACGACCAGTACGGCCCCGGGGCGTCCGGGTTCGCGGCGACGAACCGGGTCAGCGTTGCCGCCGCGTCGCCCGCCATCTCCTGGCGGCGATAGGCTTTCGCGAGCGTCATCGCCAATCCGCCATTGGAAGGCTCGAGCACCGAGGCGGCTTGGAAATGTTCGAGCGCCACTTCCTGGTTGCCGAGCGTCTCATAGCGCTGAGCGAGTTCCAGGCGGAGGGCTACGTTCCGAGGCTCCGCGGCGACTTTGCGGCGGAGCTGGTGCAAGAGGAAGTCTTCATCAGCCTTGACTGGGGGGATCACCACCTGCCGCGGAGGGGGAGGCGTAGCCGCAACCGTCGTGGCGCGATAGGTGCGATACGCGTGCGAGCAGGTGATCAGGGAAATGGCGCAGACGGTGGCGAGGATCAGTGCCTTGGTCAACGCACCAGTTCGAGCTGGTCTCCGGGCTGCGTACCGGTCTTGGCGATCATACCAGTAGGTAGTTCCAGAACTGAGTGCGCGCGCAGGCAGAACGATATACGGCTCCGCACCATGTTGGGGCGAACCTTGACGACCACCCGCTTCCGGTTGAGGTAGACCACGTCGATTGGGAACGGCATCCCAAACGTATGGACCCCTTCGCACGGTACGATCCAAAGCGCCTCTCCTTCTGGAAGGTCTTTATGTCTGAGCAGCCCGGTCCGCCTGCTTTCGCTGGTATCAGCGACCAGCGCCCGATCAGCCAAAACGGCTCCCCGGGTCAGGTTCCTGACGATCATTTCGGGCGATCCACGCCCACCTCATGATCAATTTTCATAGACCGGAACACTCCTCTAACACCATCCGAATGTAATCGTTTCGCCGGCGCTGGCTAGGTAACGAAACTTGCACAGACCGGCTGGGTTTAGAGTATCGTACTAAATGATGCGTTTGCAATCGACCCAGGCTGCCATGACTCAGGTTTTCCTCCGGCTGGCGATCGGGACTCTGCTCCTAGGCCCTTCGGCCTATGCGCAGTTCACCATCGACACTATACCGGGCCAGGAGTTCGGCCGGCTCGTTTCGCTCGGGGGGCAGCCGAGTGACATCGCGCTCGACGAAGCCCGAAAGAGGCTCTACCTGGTCAGCTCCGGCGCAAATCGCGTGATTACGTACAACTACGAACTCGACCAGATCACTGGCTATATCGAGGTGGGTACGTACCCCTCGTCTGCGGCTCTTTCGATGGACGGGCGCTACCTGTACGTGAGCAATGTTCAGAGCTCGTCGCTGAGCGTGATCGACCTCGACGGAGACCGGCTTGTACAGACGGTGAGCCTTCCGGCAAAGCCGGAGGGTGTCGAGGTCGGTTTTGACGGCCGGGTGCTGATCACGACGCAGGGCACCGGCGTCGGCAACACCCAAAGTACGCTCCTCATCTTCGATCGCACCCAGGACCTGGCGCAGCAACTGCTGCCGGTTTCCTCACCTCCGCCTATCACCACGCCGAATCCGCTACCCGCAGTGACGGCAGGCCGGCCCTCTACGGCATTCCCTGGGCGGTTGCTAAGAACTCCGGATGGCCAATTCATCATCGGGATGGTGGCGATCAACCAGACGCTGAACACGGCGCAGACGACGATGTTCGTCTATGAAGTGGCCTCTGGCACGGTGCTGCGCAACCGCACGGTCACCGGCCAGTCGACCGTACTCGCGATGTCGCCGGATGGTTCGCGCTTCATGGCCGGATCCACGCTGTTCGAGACGTCGACGCTCAACATCATCGGACAATTGAACACCGCGAACTTCCCGTTTTACGCCGTCCAGATCCAGCAGTTCAATACGCCCACCAACACGGCCATTAACGTCACGAACAACTTCGGCGGCAGCATATTCGCGGCCGATGGCGCGACGATTTACGGTGCCTTCAACATGCAACAGGGCGCGCCGAACACGCGGCCGTTGTCGGAAGCGCTGATCGTAGCCAGCGCCAAGAACCTCGGCGTTCGGCTCGGTCTGCGGATGCCCGAAAGCATTCTCGGCAAGATTGTGGCGCCTTCGAACGGTGAAGTCTTGTACGCAACGTCCGAATCCGGCATCGTGGTCATCCCGATTGCGAAGATGTTCGAGTATCCGATCATCATGCCGGAGACCACGCAGGTATTCCTGGCCAACGACAACTGCAACAAAGCGGTGGCCAAGGCCGCCGTGCGCGTCAACAATCTAGGGGCCGGCAAGCTGACCTACACCGTACCCGTGGTGACCACGGCCCTGATCGCCGACCTCACCAGCGGACTCGCGCCGTCTACGATCAACTTCATCTCCGAGCCGGGACGAACGGGCGTCACGCGCCAGCCAGGAACCAACGTGTTCACGGGCGCGGGCGGCGGCAACGGCCAGCCCCTCACCGTCAGCCTGAATTCGCGCGAGGCGATCAATTTCCCGAACGTCGTTCGCGTATACATGAACTTCCGCCAAAGCGATCAGCGCGGCATCATTTATCCGGTACCGACATCGACTTCGAACGCCGAGGGCTTGCAGGAGTTGCTGCTCGACGATGTTCGGCAGCGAGTCTACATTGCCAACTCGGGATTCAATCGCGTCGAGGTTTTCGACATCCGGCGGCAGAAATTCCTCGAGCCGGTCGAGGTGGGCCAGCTACCGCATTCGATGGCCATGTCGCTCGACAACAGCACGCTCTACGTCGGCAACACCGGCGGCGAGTCAATCAGTGTAGTGGATCTCGACCTGCGGCGCGAGATCGGCAAAGTCGACTTCCCTCCGATTCCGCGCCCTGGCAACCAAGCCGCGGTGCGGCCACAGGCGTTGGCGATGTCGGTCTCGGGGTTGCAGTTCATCATGTCGAACGGTGGACTTTGGCGAGTAGTGGGCAACACTGCCTCCCCGCGTCCGGCCAGTTCCATCATCAGCCCGAACTCGACCACCACAACCCTTGCCGCGCCGGCGCAATACTCGTTCGCGTCGACGCCGGGCGGAGAGTATCTGGCGGCGCTGGCGGGCAACGGCAACGTGTACCTTTACGACGCTTTGGCTGACGCCTATACGGTGGGCCGCTTGATCAATTCGGCGCCCATCCAGAGCTACTACGGTCCGGCGGTTGGCGCCAACAAGGGCGCCTATTTCCTGGTCAACGGACTGATCCTCAGCCCTTCCCTTGCAGTGATCGGCGGTGCGGAGCGCCCCGGGGTCACGCAGGTCGGGCCACCTCCGGCGCCCGGGCAACCGCCCACGCAGACCACGGTGAGCTCCGGCCAACGGCACGTGGCGCAGGTATACCCGGTGAGCGATACACAGTTTGTCCGGCTCACGCTGCCGGTACGGACCCAGATTACCGCGGCTACCCGCGATGACTCGCGGCCGACGCTCGAGCTGGTGGACATCCGCACGGGTGCCGAGTCGGTGGTGGCCATCGCGCCCGACAACCCGGCGCTGGTGGCGCTCGGGCAGCAGCGCGTCTATGTTCCGGCCCGCCAGATCGCGGTGGACAAATCGGGCAACGCCTACATGGTAACGGTCTCTGGTTTGGCGGTGGTTCCGTTGCGGCTGAGTTCCGGCGTGGAGCCTCGCCCGGCGATCACCGGCGGAACACGCGGCGTCATCAATGCCAACAACGGCACCAACAATTACGGACCTGGCGCGTTCATCACCATCACTGGGTCAAATCTGGCCACGGCAGCCACTGCCGATCAGGTTCCGCCGCCGACGGTGATGGGCGGCTCGTGCGTCACCCTGAGCGACGTTCCCCTGTCTCTGCTGCAGACCTCTCCGGGACAGATCACGGCTCAGATTCCCGACACGCTGCGACCCGGTACGTACGTGTTGCAAATTCGGAACCTGTCCACGGCAACTCAGAGCGACCCGCTTCAAGTCAACGTCCAGCGTACCCAGTAGGGCGGGCGTGTCGCCCGCAGCGGGACCTGTGGTCCCGCGCTAGTGAGGGGCCGCAGGCCCCTCAGCGGACCACAGGTCCGCCCTACTTCCGTCCCCAAACTTGTGCGACCGTGTACATCGTGAAGCTCGTCCCCGGTTGTCGCAGGTGCTCGCGACATTCCGCCAGCGCACGATCGAGTTCCGCCTCCGTCAGCAACCCGAGCCGGATCACCGTGGCTCGCAGAGACTCGACGGTCGACGGCGGATAGTCCACCATCGGATCCATTGATCGCACGGCGAGCAGGCACGTGCGATAGCGGACATCGGCAAGTCCGGACGCGCATGCGATCGAATAGAGCCTCCGCGCGAGCCGCAGATCCGCGCCCACTCCTTCGAACGCGCCCAGCAGTGCGGACTTCAACGTCTCCCACGCCGGATGGGGCGGATAGCACTCGAGCGTCGACCCATCGGGTTCCTGCAAAGCCACCACGCCGCCGGGCCGCGCCACGCGGATCGCTTCCGCGAGCAGAGCCTCGGGCGAACCCGCCGTGCTCGCGACGAATCGCGCATGCACCAAGTCAAAGCTGTCCGCGGCGAGCCCGGTTTGGAAGACGTTCCCGCTGCGGAATTCGACATTCGCGGGAGCGCTCGCGCGGGCGTGGGCGAGGAATCCCTCATTCAAGTCGAGTCCGAGCACTCGTCCCGTGTGCCCAACCATCGGCGCAAGCAGCGAGGCGATTCCTTCCGGCCCGCAGCCGAGGTCGAGACACCGCCATCCTTCGCCCACTCCGATGGTCTCGAGCATCGTCTTCGTGTCAGACGCCATGGCCTCGCTCTGTGTCCGCAGCCGCTCGATCTCTCCAGAGCGGCTCTCGAGCGGATAGGCGCCGGAAAAGGCGGTAGGCATCTCATCATGGTATGTGAATCGGCAAGTAGACTGGACATAGCCATGTTCTCGGCCTACGCGTCGCGCCCGCGGGTCCAGGTGCCGTTCACTACCGGCCGCATCTTGCTCGAGGCGCTGGCCGCGGCCGCGATGATCTTCATCGCGGTGCAACTGATTTCGGCGTGGCCCACTCTCCCAGATCGCGTGCCCACTCACTTTGGCTTGAATGGTGAACCCAACCAGTGGAGTTCGCGGAACGGCGTGCTAATTGTGCCAATTGCTGCGCTGCTTCTGTGGGTGAGCATGACGGCGTTGACATTCGTCCCGCACATCCACAACTTCCCTACGGCCGTAACCCCGGAGAACGCTCCCAGGCTGTATGCGATGAGCGCCGGCATGCTCACCTTGATCAAGACCGAGGTCTTGTGCATGATGGCCTATGCGTTGTGGAGCACGGTGGAGGTGGCGATGCGCCGGGCGCAAGAGATGAACTCGGCCTTGTTCCTGGCCTTCATCGGGGTGATTCTGCTGACGGCGATCGGGTCAACGATTCGCTTTTTTTCGATTCGTTAGCGGGCTGGTCATTGCGAATCTCAGCGATCCAATACTCGAGATCGGACTCGCGCGAATGAACCGTGGCCTGGATCCGTTCGCCCACATGGAGCCGCGCGAAGTCGCCGGAGTCGGGCACGGGAAACTCCATCGTCATCGCTTCCATCCACACCTTGCCCGATGCATCGCGGATCGGCCCGTGTTCGATGGCCGCGGCGTGGCGGGCGTGGTCAAGCCGCACTACCTTGCCTTCGAGCGCGTAACGCCGCACCGACTTGTCGTCCACGCCGCGCGCGAGCGGCCCTTGGCAGCCGAGCATGGCGAGCAGCAGAGCCGGGATGGCGGCGAATCGCATGATCAGAAGGTGAGTTTCATCCCGACCTGCAGTTGACGCGACGAGGTGAGCGTAGACGTGATGCGCCCCGCGCTCCCCACCGGTCCCGTGGTCGTGAACACCGTACGCGCGCTCGGGATCGCGAAGTTCGCGTGGTTGAGCGCATTGAACATCTCCGTGCGGAACTGCAGGCTCATGCGTTCGGTGATCCGGAAGCGTTTGTTCAAGCTGACATCGACCATCGCGAGACCCGGACCGATCAGCGTGTTGCGCCCCAGGTTGCCGAAGTATCCGGCGGCGGGAAGGGCGAAGGCGGTGGGGTCAAAGTAGCGGTCGGGCCCGCCGAGTATCGGGTTGGTGGAACTGCCTGGCACCAAGTCTGGCCGTTGCGGCGAGGTGCCGGCCTGGAATCTGGCGCGTGCACGATCGAACCCAACCACGGTTGAGAACGGATTTCCCGCGGCGAAGGTGGCGATGGTGTTCCACTGCCAGCCCGCGCCGATCCAGCGTGGCAGCCGGGGAGCCTTGGGCAGTTCCTGATTCCACATCGCCGAGAAGTAGTGGCGCACGTCGTAGTTCGAGAGACCGCGCTCGGCCTTGCGGCTGTCGGGATCCTGGGGCAAATCGTTGTCTCCGCCCTGGGTGACGGTCACCGAGCCATCGTCGATATTGCGCGAGAACGCGTAGTTCAAGGCGACCAGCGTTCGCGAGCCCATGTGATGCTGCAGAGAAGCCTGCAGGGCGTTGTACCAGGATCGGCCGTCGGTCACCTTGTAGCGAACTCCGGTGAGGTTCGGGTTCCGGGTCACCGAGTTTTCCGGGAAGAACTTGCGGCCGTCAGAGAGAATTTGCGGCAGCGCCTGGTTGCCGTCGACGAATCGCGCCAGATGCATCCCGCGCTGCCCGGCGTAGCTGACCGTGACCGCCGTGGCGGAGGCGATCTGCCGCTGCACGGAGAAGTTGAACTGCATCGTGTACGGATTGCGCGGTTGGTACACGAGCACGTCTTGCCGCCCGAGCACGAAAGCAGGATTGCCTACTAATGTTTCGGCGCGCGGGAAGACGGGATTTCGGATGCTGCCGAGCACGTAGAACGGCGCCAAGCGATTTCCCGCGTTGGCGTAGAAGTCGGTCCAGATCGGATCGAAGAAGAGACCGAAGCCGGCGCGGAGGCTGGTTTTGCCGTCGCCGAATGGATCCAGTGCCAAGCCCACGCGCGGGGCGAAGTTCAAGTTCGACGGGTTGGTGAACATGGGGCCGAGCGTAGTGGCGCGGTCCACGGCTGGGTTGCGGAAATTGGCCGAAAGGCCGCCGGTTTCCTCGGGGACGCTCACGCGCTCGTATCGTAGGCCGATGTTGAGCGTGAGGCGGCGATGCAGGCGCACGTTGTCTTGCACGAAGGCCGCGGTCATCGACTGGCGCCAGTTGCGATCGAGCAGGGAATCGGGCAGCGTGAGTTCCACCGAGGCCGGGCGGGCCTGGAGGAAATCCGTGAGTCCGTTGAACTGGTAGAACCCGTAAGGTGATTGCGGCCGGCTGGTGGGAAGCCGGTAGAAGCGATGATCGAAGCCCATGGAGAGCGAGTGACGGCCGCGCACCCACGAGAAGTCATCGCTGAATTGGAACAGCGACTGGCGCGAGTACGATGGTCCGAACCGGCTGGGGCCGATCGAGAAGAATCCGGTGACGGAGATCTGGCCGAGCGGCCGGCCTGGGAAGAACGAGAGTGCGGGATCGAGTTCGCGAATGTAGCGGTTGGTGCTCTCGATGTTCGAACGGTTGAAGCTGAACCGCGCCGTGTTGACCGAGTGCGACCCGAGTACCCGCGTCGCTTCCACCGTGAAATATCGATTCGCCGTGATGCTTTGCGACTCGACGAGCCGAATGCCATCGGGAATAGCGACCTTCGCATCATCCGACGTGAAGCGCGCGAACATCGAGGTCTTGGCGGAAAAGCGATGATCGATGCGGCCCGTGAAGAAGTTCTCGCCGGTGGATTGCGAGGCCGCCGACACGTACTCGCCGGTTCCATCGCCGAAGTTGCGGTCATTGGGCAGCGGAACGAGGTCGAGATATTTTGGCACGGCCGGGTTGACGGTGACGCGTGGTCCTGTGGGGAAGATGCCGTTGCGTGCGCTCGCGTCGGGAACGACGGTCCGGCTGGTGGCACCGAGCCGCTGGCGGAGGCCTTCGAAGCTGGCGAGGAAGAATGTGCGATTGCGCGCGATCGGTCCGTCGACTTCGGCGCCAAATTGATTGCGCCGGAAAGCGGGGATGGCGCTCGCGTGTGCATCGAAGAAGTTCTTGGCGTCGAATCCGCTGTTGCGTACGAACTCGAACAGGGACCCATGCAATTCATTCGTGCCGGACTTGGTCACCGCGCTGATGACGCCCCCGGCGCTGCGGCCGTAGCTGGCACTGTAGGAATTCGTGTTGACGCGGAACTCTTCGAGCGTATCGATGCCGAGCAGAACGCCGGCCGCGCTGCCGGGCGTGTTGTTGTTGGCATCGTTGATGTCGCTGCCATCGAGCACGAAGCTGACTTGGCTGGGGCGATTGCCGTTGATCACGAGCTTGGTTCCGGGGCCGCCGGAATCGGATGAGCGGCGTGACGGCGCGACGCCGGGTTCGAGCAGGGCTAGCTGCGCGAAGTCGCGGCCGTTGAGCGGGAGCTCGCGGATGGCTTTGGGATCGATGACGTCGGAGAGGGCGGCGCTTTGGAGGTCGACGAGGGCTGCGCCCGCGGTGACCACTGTTTCCGTTGCGACAGATGCCAGCGCGAGCGTGAGATTGAGAGTCGCTTGCTGCCCGACGCGAAGTGTGATGCCTTCGCGCGTTTCGGTGCGGAAGCCGTCGTGCTCGGCGGTGAGTTGATAGCTGCCAGGCGCGAGACGGACGAATCGGTACGATCCGTGCGGGTCCGTTGTGGTGGACTGGGCTGCTCCGGTGGCAGGATTCGTCACCGTGATCTGCACGCTGGTGACTGCGGCGTTCGAAGGGTCGAGCACGACGCCGGCGAGTTCGGCTGTGTTGGTTTGGGCGAGGATGAGGCAGGGTAGAGCCGCGGCGATTGCGAGAAGCCAGCGGGACTGAAGTCCCGCGCAGGCGAGAGCGTGCCCCACACTGCGTCGGAGCCGCAATCCCGAGACGCGGAGCGTTGTATGAGTACACGCGCCCAGGTCTGAAGCGGGACTGAAAGTCCCGCCGCAGGCTGAAAGCCTGCCCCACACACTGGGGCTGAAATCCTCGCGATCGGCGAAGAGACTGAAGGATAGTAGTCCATCTCGGCGCCGCAATCCGGAGAGGGGAGTGTTGTGCCCACATCGGAAGCGGGACTGAAGTCCCGCGCAGGCTAAAGCCCGCCCCACATATGCCCACAGGATTGGTCGGAGCCTATTTTGCATGGGGCGCTCCCGCTACGGGAACGATCGCCCGCCGGCCACGCGCCATCACCACGGACTTCCCATCTTTCACAGACTCGGTCCATGCCACGAACAACCGCTCGGGCTCTTCGAAGGCAAAGACTGGATACGAAGCGCTGCTCCCGGCTTGTCCGAGCGATTGCAGCGGCGAGAGGCGGCCTTCGGAGTCGACTTCACGATAGTAGACCGAAACGGGCGCCCAGCCCTGCTGTTTGCCCGTCGGGCGGCCCTGAAAGACGATGCCGATGCGATCGCCGACTTGGCTCAGGAACGGATGATTCGGATCGAGAATCCCCTCCGAGATCAGGATGCGGCGTGAGAACGTCTTGCCGCGATCGTCGGAGTACGAAAGCGCGAGCGCGGGCTGCTTTTCGCGCACCGAGTGCCAGGCGATGAACATGCGCTTGCCGATCGAGGTCATGGAAGCGCCCGAGTGCGGGCACCCGTTCAGCACCCAGTTGTCCTCGGCCACGCGTGTGCGCGGTTGCCAGGTGAGGCCGCCGTCAGTGGAAGCGGAGACGAAAATGTCGCGGACGTTGTCGTCAAGCACGGCGCGCCAGGAGACGAACACGGTGCCGTCGGGGTCAAAGCCGAAGCCAGGGCGGCAGCACGGGCAGACGTCGAGGGCCACGCGGACGGGCTTTTCGAACGACTTGCCTTTGTCGAGCGAGCGGGCAACGTACACAGCGGACGATCCGGGCCGGCCCTTGCCTCGGTCGCGCCCATCGAGCCACGCGGCGTAGATGACGCCGTTGGGAGCAACGTCGAGCGAGAAGAAGGATTGCGAGGTGGAGGTGGGATCGAGATCGATGGCTTTGGAGAAGCTCTCGCCCCAGTTCATGGATCGCGCGAAGCGCAGCGTGGAGCCTTCGCCATCGGGCCGACGCTTCTGCCACAGGCAATAGAACTCGCTTCGGGTGCGGATTTGCATTTGCGGACTGCTCTCGGCGTGCGAGCTGACTTCGCCGGGCACGTCATTGACGCGGATGCCGGGCTCGAAGCTGTCGCCGCCATCGAATGACTGCTGGACCCACAGATCGCCTTTGTCGACTTTCATCAGCGACAGCGCGCCCGAGGCGCGGACAGAGACGATGGGGTCGCGGCCTTCGGTGACGACGCGTGGGCGGGATTCGAATATAGGGGATTGCGTGGCGGCAAAGGCTAGCGCCAAGGCAGGGAACGTAACGGTTCCGGCTTTCATGAGGCTCCTCGGAATGACAACTGCCCGCGCAATCAGACATGTGGGGCAGACTTTAGTCTGCGCGGGACTTCAGTCCCGCTCTGTCTGCGCGACGCACTTCGGGGCGCAGGTTGCTCGCTACTCTTGCGGGACTGAAGTCCCGCGCAGGCTGAAGCCTGCCCCACAATGAGAAGCACGGCGGCTCCGGGGGAAGTAGCTAGAGGAGTGAGGTGGGTGGTCCGCGGTCAAAGCGGACCCGGGCCAGCGAGAGCCGCTTCGAAGCGATCGCGAATGCTGCGATCACCGAAGGGCCAGCCACTGGCGCGAGGAGTGTGAAATGCGGCGCGAGTCCGGACGCACTCTGTACCGCACCAGTTGCCTTGGCGGCCGGATACGCAGGGCAGGCAGCAGCTCGGACCGAGTCGCCTCCAGCGGCGCCGGACTTCATCCCACAGCCGTGCTTGCCACCCTTGCGGCAACAGGCAGGGAGCTTCGAATCCGGGTCCGCCGCGAACACTGCCGGCGAGATCAGCGGGAAGCCGATCGCCAACGCCAGCAGAGATGCGAGAATGCGCTGCAAAGCAAGATTGTACACCGGAACGCCGCCGGAGCAGAAGTTAATTCGCACCCAAGTTATATTGAAAAGAAGCAGCTTCCGGCGGGATCCACGCCCGCGCTGTCACTGCCCACTACCCCCAAGAGAACAGATCGCCATGCCAGAGAAGCCATACGACCATACGCAGATCGAGACCAAATGGATGGAGGCGTGGAGCGACCCGGCGCTCTATCGCGCCAAAGCGGATGGGAGCCGCCCGGCGTACTACGTGCTCGAAATGCTGCCCTATCCGAGCGGCCGCCTGCACATGGGGCACGTCCGCAACTACTCGATCGGTGACACCTTGGCGCGCTACTTGTGGATGCGCGGCTTTGACGTGCTGCATCCGATGGGCTGGGACGCTTTCGGCATGCCGGCCGAGAACGCGGCGATCAAGAAGAACATGCATCCGGCCGACTGGACCATGTCGAACGTCGCGCACATGAAGAAGCAGTTGATCCGCATGGGCTACAGCTACGACTGGGAGCGCGAGATCAACACCTGCACGCCCGAATACTATCGCTGGAACCAGTGGTTCTTCCTGAAGATGTGGGAGAAGGACCTGGCCTATCGCAAGTTCTCGAAAGTGAACTGGTGTCCCGATTGCGCCACCGTGCTGGCCAACGAGCAAGTGGAAGACGGCCGCTGCTGGCGTTGCCAGAGCCTTGTGGAGCAACGCGAGCTCGAGCAGTGGTTCCTCAAGATCACCGCTTACGCAGATGAGTTGCTGGCCCACACCTACACGACCCTCGAGAAGGGCTGGCCCGAGCGCGTGCTGACGATGCAGCGAAATTGGATCGGCAAGTCCGATGGCGCCGAGGTGGATTTTACGCATGACGGCACCGGCGAGAAGATCCGCATTTTCACCACGCGCATCGACACGATCTACGGCGCTACGTGCTTGATCCTGGCGCCCGAGCATCCGCTAGTGGCGAAGCTGCTGCCCGGCGATTCGCATGCTCCCGTGAAGGCGATGATCGACTCGTTGGGGCGTAAGGATCCGAGCGACGTGGAGAAGAATGGCCTCCCGACCGGACACGTCGCCATCAATCCCTTCAACGGCGAGCGCGTTCCGATCTGGGTGGGCGACTTCGTGCTGATGGGATACGGCACCGGCGCGATCATGGCCGTGCCCGCCCATGACGAACGCGACTTCGAGTTCTGCCGAAAATACGGTATCGCGATTCGACCGGTGATCCGGCCCGCGGATGGAGCACTCGAGACTGAGTCGACCATCAAAGCGGCGTTTACCGAATACGGCGTGGTGGAGAACTCCGGCGCGTATTCCGGACTGCCGAGCGCGGAGGCGCGCCAGAAGATGGCGGAGTTCGCTAAGGCGCAAGGCTTCGGCAATGCGGCGGTGACGTTCCGCATCAAAGACTGGGGCATCTCGCGCCAACGCTATTGGGGCACTCCGATCCCGATCGTGCATTGTCCTCAGTGCGGATTGGTTCCGGTTCCTTACGATCAGTTGCCGGTGGAACTGCCCTATGAGGTGGAGTTCACGGGCAAGGGGCGATCGCCGCTCGCGAATGTTCCCTCGTGGGTGAACACGCCGTGCCCCAAGTGTGGCGCGGCGGCAAAACGCGAGACCGATACGATGGACACGTTCATCGACTCATCGTGGTACTTCTACCGCTACTGCGATGCGAAGAACGAGAATGCGCCGTTCGATTCGGCGAAGGTGCAGCGGTGGTTTCCGATCGATCAGTACATCGGTGGCGTGACGCACGCGATCCTGCACCTGATCTACTCGCGCTTCTGGACCAAGGTCATGCGCGATCTGGGCATGATCACCAATGATGAGCCCGTGACGAACCTGTTCACGCAGGGCATGGTGCAGTTAGGAGGGAAGACGATGTCGAAGTCGCGCGGGAACATCGTCGATCCCGACGACATGGTGCAGAAGTACGGCGCCGATACGTGCCGCATGTTCACGCTGTTCGCCGCGCCGCCCGAGCGCGACATGGAGTGGAACGAGTCGAGCGTGCAGGGCCAGTATCGTTTCTTGACGCGAGTGTACCGGTTCGTGACGCGATCGCTCGAGCGCGGTGGGGCTGGGGACGCTGAGCGCACCGCCGCTGATCGCATCGCACTGCGAAAACTGCATCAGACGCTGCGAAAGATCTCGGGCGATTTCGACAATCGCTGGCACTTCAACACGTCGATCGCGGCGTTGATGGAGTTGATGAACACGCTCGAGGAGGAGGAAGCGGGACTGTCCGGACCCGTGGCCGCCGATCTCGTGGAGAAGCTGTGCCTCATGCTGCACCCGTTCGCTCCGTTCCTGTCGCAGGAGATGTGGTCAGTGGATCTGGGCAGGGCAGGGCAGTTGATCCAGCAGGCGTGGCCGCAGTGGGACGAGGAGTTGGCGCGCGAGGAAGGCGTGGAGGTCCCGGTGCAGGTGAATGGCAAGCTGCGGTCGAAGATCGTGGTGCCGCATGGGACTGATGCGAAGGAACTCGAGCGGCTGGCGCTCGAGGATGAAAAGGTCCGGCCGTGGGTGGAAGGCAAGCAAGTGGTGAAGGTGGTGGTGGTCGGGGGGAAGCTGGTGAATATCGTGGTGAAGGGATGAGCGAGACGAGCAACACTCGGGCACCCGCATCCGTAACGCACGTGGAACTGGACAACTTCACGGCGTTCCGCCATCTGGTGCTTTCAACATCGCCGGGCGTGAACATCCTGGTAGGCGCCAATGGAACTGGGAAGACCCATATCCTCAAGGCGATCTATGCCAGCGCGAGCCCAGACGAACCGGGCGCGAAACTCGTTCGTGTGTTCTTACCGTTTGGCGGCAGACACGAAAGGCTTGCTCATCAATCGCAGACGGCAGGCGACATCGTGACCCGAGTAACGTTTGGAGACACGGAGGTGGCCCTGAGATTCGGCGAACCCACGCACCAACTACGAACGGGCAGCATCCACGTGACCGGCGAGAACGGCACGCTGCCAAAGGCTGTCTTCATTCCCGCCAAGGAAATGCTTTCGAACGCGCCGGGGTTCCGTTCGCTCTATGCGAGCCGGGAGATCACATTTGACGAAACTTTCGCCGACCTCATCGATCGGGCGTTCCTTCCGAAGCTGAAGGTGATCCCTGCAATGGTCCAGGAGCAGGTGACTCGACTGGAACGTCTCATCGGGGGGCAAGTGGTTACGCGCGGCGAGCACTTTTTTCTCCGGAACGAGCACGGAGAGCTCGAGTTCAATTTGCTCGCCGAGGGGTTACGGAAGTTGGCCCTCGTTTGCCTTTTCCTCGCAAACGGATCGGTCTCGGCGGGGACCATTCTGCTCTGGGACGAGCCTGAGGCCAATCTCAACCCGGTGCTGATAAAGGCGCTCGTCTCCGTTCTGCTGTCTTTGCGCCGGCTCGGTGTACAGATTTTCCTCGCGACTCACGACTACGCGCTGCTCAAGGAGTTCGACTTGCAGGCGGAGCCGAGTGATGGTGTCCGGTATCACGCGCTATACCGCGACCAGGGCGACGGTGTGGTGAGAGTCAACAGCGTTGACGACTATTCTGCGATCCATCCCAGCTCAATCAACCAGGCCTTCGACGATATCCTCGAGCGGGATCTCGACAAGAGAATGAGACCGGTGACCAAGACGTGAGCCAGATTTGCCGGGAAGGGGAGCTTCTGCTCTCGTTTCCCGAAGAAGCCGCCGTCGAGCGATTGGACGATCAAAGCAGACGCCGCCCGGAAGGCATGAAACTCGTGGACTGGGTGGTCGAGCGGGCCGAGGATGTGCTTCTCGTGGAGGTCAAGGATTACGCCGCGAGGGCCGCCGCGATTCCCCACGAACTTGTCAGCTCACAGCTCGTGCCCAAGGTTCGTGACTCATACTGCTTCCTACACTTGATGCGGCGTGACTCGAAGCCGTTTCGCTACTTTGTTCTCTTGGAGCTACCGAAAGGCCTTAATGCGGCCCTTCTAGGCCGGCTCAACGATCAGCTCGCTGGGCTGCTCCGGCATGAGGCGCATGAAGAATGGAAGCGCGAGTACATCGCCGGTGCTGCGATCATGACACTTGAACAATGGAACAAGCACTTCCCCGAGGATCCAGCACGACGCGATCCTGCATGACCTCACCTCTCTTCATCTTCGCCCGTTTCGACCCGCTTCCCGGCCAATTCGACGCCGTCCGCGACGAACTCCTGCGCGTGCTCGAACCCACCCGCGCCGAGCCCGGTTGCCGCTCGATACACCTCTTCGAATCTGCGGTTGAACCGCGCTGCCTCTTCATCCATTCCGAGTGGGTGGACGAAGCGGCGTTCGAAGCCCACGCCCGCCTCCCGCATGTCGAGCGAATGGTGACGGCCGTGGAGCCTCTGATTGCGGCGCCGCTACGGGCGGTCCGCACCAGCAAGGCCGGGTAGGGCGCTATACTGCGTTCCTCATGGCCCACCGCGAACTCCATCGGACTGAGAGCATTGGCTGGCTGCGCGCCGCGGTTTTGGGGGCCAATGATGGGCTGATTTCCACCGCGAGCCTGGTGGTGGGCGTCGCATCCGCGCGGGCCGATCGCAGCGCGATCATCGTGGCGGGCGTCGCTGGCTTGGCGGCGGGGGCTCTGGCGATGGCTGCGGGCGAGTACGTTTCGGTGAGTTCGCAGGCCGACACCGAAGAAGCGGACCTCGCGCGTGAGCGAGAGGAACTCGCCACGTCTCCCGAATTGGAACTCGCGGAACTCGCCGGCATTTACGTGAACCGTGGGCTGAGTCCGGCTCTGGCCAAGCAGGTGGCTCTCGAACTCACCGCGCACGACGCACTGGCCGCTCACGCGCGAGACGAACTGGGCATCTTCGAAGCTACGCGCGCCCGGCCGTTACAAGCCGCGATCACTTCGGCGGCGGCATTCGCCTCTGGAGCGGCACTCCCGCTGGCTCTCGCCTACCTGGTCCCGATGGCCTCGTTCACTCCGGTGGTGATTGGCGCTTCGCTCGCGCTGCTCCTGGTTCTCGGAGCCGTTGCCGCGCGGCAAGGGGGCGCGCCGCCAGCGAAGGGCGCGGTTCGTGTGGGATTCTGGGGCGCCGTGGCGATGGCTTCCACCGCGCTGATCGGGAAGCTGTTCGGAACTTCCGTTTCCTGACGTGGTGTAATTTGTAAAAAGTGATGCCCGGCAGCCGCTCTGCATGCCCGGTAGGGTTCTAATGAAGAACGTGAGGCACTGGATCGTATTCGCGCTTGCCGGCTTGGCTGCCGCCCAAACCCAGTTGCGGCCGTTACGCGAGGCGAGGATACTCGAGCCTCCCGGCCTGGCTGACTACGTGCGTGACCGGAAGGCCCTTGTCGCGCTCGGCAAGATCTTCTTCTGGGAAATGCAGGCGGGCAGTGACGGCGTCACGGCCTGCGCCACCTGTCACTTCCACGCCGGCGCCGATCACCGTCCGCGGAACATGCTCTCCGAGCCCGATGGCGCGTTTCCGGTGAACGCCGAGTTGTCGTCGCTGAGCTTTCCCTTCCGCCAGTTGAGCGATCCGCTGAACAAGAACTCAGCCGTACTGCGCGACACGCCGATGCGCGTGGGTTCGATGGGTACGATCCGCCGGATCTTCGACGGCATCGTGCCCGGCCAAGCCGCCGAACTCGGGCATGACGAGCCGGACAAGCCGGAGTTCATGAAGGGCGGCCTCCAAGTAAGGCGCGTCACCGCGCGCAACACTCCCTCGGTGTTCAACACGGTCTTCTATGCCCGCAATTTTTGGGACGGCCGCGCAGCCACCGTCTTCAACGGATTCAATCCATCCGGAAATGACGCGGAGACGCCCGGTGTACTCGAGTCAGTGGATGGGGTGTTACGCCGCAAGCAGATACGGATCGACCTGGCGAGCCTCGCGTCGCAAGCCGCCGGACCGGCGCTCGATCATCTCGAGATGTCCTACGCCGGGCGCACGTGGCCGCACCTTGGGAAGAAGCTGCTGAGCCTCGCTCCACTCGGGTTGCAGCGCGTGTCGGTGAACGACGGCGTCCTCGGGGACATGGCGCGGGCCGGCGAGCCCGGGCTTCAGGAGCAGTTCACGTATCGATCGCTGATCGAGAGCGTGTTCCAGCCCCGGTTCTGGGAATCGGCGCAGCGCGTGGACGGTTCAGGCGAGCTTCGCGACGACGGTGAGTTCTCGCAGGCCGAGTACAACTTTCCGCTGTTCTGGGGGCTGGCGCTGCAGGCGTACCAGTCTACTCTCAACTCCGATGACAGTCCTGTCGACCGCTTTCTCTCGGGAGACGCCGCGGCCCTCTCCGCGCAACAACGGGAAGGCTTGAACTTGTTTCAAACAACCGGCGGTTGCACGGAATGCCACAACGGCCCCGAAATCACCGCGGCCGCATGGAATGCCAACCGCACCATCCGCGCCCACGCATTCGATCGCACCGGCGTACGCCCGGCGCAGGAAGATCTCGGCTCTGGAAATGGACTCTTCAAGTCGATCAGCCTGCGCAATGTCGAGTTCACCGGACCCTACTTCCACAACGGCGGCCAGGCGACTCTCGAACAAGTGGTCGATTTCTACCGCCGCGCGGGCGACTTCTCACCCGTAGCGAATGACCTGCGTCCGTTCAACATCAACTCCGAGCAGAAAGCGTCGCTCGTGGCGTTTCTGAAGGCCTGAGCGACGATCGGGTCCGCTATGAGCAGGCCCCGTTCGATCACCCGGAGATCTGTGTGCCGGTGGGACACGTGGAAGCTGCGCCCGGGACACTGGTCGCCGGTGAATCGCCGGCGTTTCCCACCTCGGCAGCCGAAACGTGGCGCGCCGTGCCCGCTGTCGGCCGTGACGGTAATCAGACCCCTCTGCGGACCTTCGAGGAATTGCTGCGAGGCTCGGGCGACAAGGCCCACAGCCTCACGGAGCCCTGTTCGATTCCGCTGCCGGCCGTGGCGCCGTGATTAGGCCGGCTTCCGGAACAACGTCAGACAGTCCAGCCCGGCGTAGAAGTCCGCGCCTCCGCCCCAATCGATCACTTCGCTTTCCACGATGTCCAGCCCCGCCCGCTTACAGTACCCGGTGAACAACTCCCGCGACATGTAGTTCCTCCAGTGCGGCGAATGCCGGAAATCCCCCCCTGCGTTGGCGGTGTAGTTGGAGTGATGCACGAAGCCGTGACCGCCGGGCGCGAGAACACGCGCCATCTCCGGCACGTAGTTCTTCACCACCTCTGGGTCAAAGTGGACCATCGCATCGAACGAAAACAGAAACGTCACCGAACCGGCCGCGATCGGCTGTAGAGAGAACCCGTCGTTCTGGACGAACGAGAAGCGGCTGTCGCCCGCAAAGCGCGCCTTGCATGCCTCGATGCATTCGCCGTTGATGTCGACACAGGTGATCCGGTCGCAGAACGTCTTCAACATCTCGCTATTGCGGCCATGGCCCGCGGCCAGGTCGACTACCGACGAGAAGTTCATGTTCGCCCGGTGGCGGCCGATCACCGGCCAGATCATCTTGTTCCAGCAGTCCGCCGTAGCTGGCTCGGCTGCAGCGAAGTAGTCCGAGACGCGGAATGGATCACCCGAGGTGCGCGCCAAGGCCGCGTAATCGGTCTGGTCTTTCGGGCGCCGAAGCCAATCGAACAGCTTCATGTGAGAAAACAGGTTAGCATCCCGGCGCGATCGGCGGTACTACACCTATTTCCGCACGGATGGAAGAGGACCTTCGGAGCCCTTGATCCGGTACTTATAGCCCGCAACGGGGGGGACCGCCCTCAGTGTATAATCGGATGCGAGCCCCACAACGGTTGTTCCCCCAGACTGTGCCGTCATGCCATCACGGGAGCCGCCAAGATGAGGGCGACATCCGAGGCGTCCTGAGAGAGCACGGATGCACGACTGACCACCCTAAACGGAGGGGAACCATGAATCGAAGACCGCTTCTTGCGGCCATGCTTTGTTGCGTTGGTGCGTATGCCAACGATCCGCGGACGGCCAATTCGGCTTTGTCGATGAAGGCCCGCCCCGAGGTGAAACTACCCGAAAAATTGAAGAACCTTCCGCTTCGCTTCGAAGCGAATGCGGGACAGTGGGATCCTGCCGTTCGATTCCGCGCCAAGAGTGGCGCGATGACGATCTGGCTGACCGATCAAGGGCCGAAGTTCGTTCTGACCGCGGGCAAGGTCGGCGACCCCCTCGATCCGAATCGTGAGCTGCCGAAATCGACGGTGGTGGGAATGCGGTTGAAGAACTCGCGGCCCGCGAAGTCCATCGAAGGCATGGATCGGCTGGAAGGGTACAGCAATTTCTACCTCAGTCCTGACCCGGCGCAATGGCGGACCAATGTTCCCAACTACGGGAAGGTGACCGCAAAAGACGTTTATCCCGGAATCGATACGGTTTACTACGGCAAGGGACGCCGCATGGAGTATGACTTCGTGGTGGCGCCGGGAGCCGACCCTTCCAAGATCGAACTCGCCTACGACGGCGTCGACTCGATGCGGCTCAACGAGAAGGGCGACTTGCTGCTGGCCACCAGCCTGGGCGAGATCCGGCAGTTGAAGCCCCGGGTGTACCAGGAAATCGGCGGCCGTCAAGTGGAACTGGCCGGGAACTACAAGCTCGCCGCCGGTGGCGCACTGGCTTTCCAGTTGAGTGAGTACGATCCATCGAAGCCCGTTGTCATCGACCCCTTGATCGATTTTTCGACGTATTTCGGCGGAGCCCTATCGGACGCCTTGTACGGGGTTGGCGGCGATGCCAGCGGAATCTACATCGCGGGCTTCTCCTTCGGCGGCGACCTCCCCGTGCTCGGTGGCACTGGTACGTCCGGCGGAGTAGACGCATTCGTGACCAAGTTTAACTCGACGGGCACGGGCCTGCTGTTCTCGACGTATTTCGGAGGGACGGGCACGGATCAGGTGTTCGCCATGGTGCTCGACGACCAAGGGTCGACCTACATCGGTGGCATCAGCGGTTCGCCAGCGTTGCCTGGAACCAGCTCTGGTTTCCAGCCGAATCAAGGTGGAGGAACCGATGATGCATGGGTTGCTAAGTTCAACACCAATGGAGCTCTGATGTGGTCGTCGTTTTACGGCGGCACCGGAATCGAAGCCGTAGGC
The DNA here is from genome assembly GCA_046331625.1 of Bryobacteraceae bacterium. GTDB lineage: Bacteria > Acidobacteriota > Terriglobia > Bryobacterales > Bryobacteraceae > JAXLQL01. Next base: position 325,574 of record JAXLQL010000006.1, on the reverse strand, counting down.
GCGCTGGCGCTCGATGCCAGCCGTAACGTGTACGCAGTGGGTCAGACCACGTCGACCTCTCTCGACATGACTGGTGGCTTCCAGACCACCCACCGGGGGGGACAGTCCGAAGGATTCATCATCAAGATTGCAGCAGCCGGTAAGCCGCTGCTCTACAACTCCTACCTTGGGGGGGCTCAGGGCGATTTTCCACAAGCCGTGGCGGTTGATCCGCTCGGTCAAGCCATCGTCGGCGGCTACACTCGATCAACGGATTTCACACTGCAGGCCCCACTGCAGTCATCGAACGGGTCCCCTGGCGGCACTGGGTTCGTAACGAAGGTGAGTGCCAACGGGGGCAGCCTCGTATACAGCACATTTCTCGGTGGGTCTGGCCTCACGAACCTCGACATAGTTACGGCCGTCAAGACAGATGCATTTGGCGCTGCGTACGTCTGTGGATACACGACCTCGCCGAATTTTCCAATCACTACGGGCGTTTACGATAGCACGCACAACGGATTCGATGATGTCTTCGTCTCGAAGATCTCACCATCTGGAAACGCGCTGAACTATTCAACCTTCGTCGGCGGGTCAGGCAACGATGACGCATGGGCAATGGCCGTCGATGGCAGCGCCAATGTGTATGTGGCGGGCCAGACCTTCAGCTCTAATTTTCCAGTTGTTGGTCAGACACAAGGATTCGCCGGAGGGGGTGATGGATTCGTGTTCATCCTGAACTCACTTGGAACAGCCGTAACGTGGTCCACCTACCTCGGGGGCTCACTCGACGACATCGTTCGCAGCGTTGCCCTTGACAATCAAGGCCGAATCCTTGCTGGCGGCATCACCCGAACCCCGTTCCCTGTGCAGAACGGCTACGATAGCAGCGCCAATGGCAGCTTCGACACCTTTCTCGTCCGCTACTCCGCCACCGGTGGCGGTGGCGGCGGGCCCACCATCATCGCCCCCACACCGGGCCAGGTGATCGGCACTACCGGAGTCACGTTCCAGTGGGCTGCCGTCGGCGGCGCCGCCGGCTATGGCCTCCGCATCAATCAAGGCGCAGCCACCGTCTTCCAGGGCACGCTTTCCGGCGCTGGCTCCACCTCGACGCTCATCAGCCTCCAGAATGGAACCTACACCTTCAGCGTGAATAGTTGCACTGACGCTGCGCTGACAGTGTGCGGACCTTTCTCTTCGGTGACCTTCTCGGTCAGTCTCCCCACGCCCGGTGGGGCTCCCACGATCACGGCCCCGGCGCAAGGGGCGGTCCTCACCACTTCGATTCAGACACTCACCTGGACCTCGGTGGCCAGTGCCACCCGTTATGAAGTGCTGATCACCAATACCGGAACCAGCCAAGTGGATCTCTCGATCGGGGTGCCGGTCACCAACACCGTCTACCAGATGAGTTCGGGCAACTATCGCATGGAAGTACGCGCTTGTATCGAGGCTTGCGGCGCCTATTCGAATCCGGTAACCTTCACCGTTCAACTCCCGCCGGTACCCACCCAAAAGCCCAACCCGCCCACCTGCCAGGTGATCGGCGGCAATCAACTGCAGTGCTCTTGGAGTGCGATCACGAATGCCGACTCCTACATCCTGCAGGTTGTGCAACCGACCGCCGGCCCTGGCGGTGGCGCGCTAACCGTGGCATCATCGAACGACTCGGCGCTTTCGGTCACCATCCCCGTGCCGGCTGGTGCTGCGTTCGTCTTCCTCCAGGGCTGCAACGGCGACGGCTGCGGACCCAACAGCGATGCGCTCGCCATCAATCCGGCTGGTCCCAATCCCTCGTCACCGGTCTTGGGCACTCCGATTCCGAGGACGAAGGTAGTTGGTCCTGGCGTTGCGTTCTCGTGGAACCGCGTGGCGGGTGACAATGGCTCCAATGTCATCTACCGCCTGTTCGCGCAGGACTTCTCGCGCTCGGCCACAGCCGCGGACGTGCTGACCACCAGCAACTTCTTCGCGCTGCAATTCAAGGCAGGCGGCAACCGGTACGACGCACTGGTGGTGTCGAACCCGGGCGCCAGCCAAGTAGTCGGGCCGGCGACGCCGTTCAATGTCAAGGGCTCCGATCCGGTATCACCGACGCTGGTGATTCCGCGCCACCAGACCAACGAAGTCAACAGCACCGTTCCTCAGGGTAACGTCACTCTCGGCTGGACACCGCTGACCGGCGCAACGCTGTATGAGTACTTCATTGCCATCCCCGGCGGCGCCGGCTTGGCGAACGGCGTCACTCCTGGTTTGCTGGTTCAGATCCCGATCTCCGTTCCGAGTGGAAGCACCGTATCGGGTATCGTTCGGGCTTGTCCGGCGGGCCAGAGTTGCACGTTCGGCAGCAATGCCGGTTGGGGACCCTGGTCGAACACCGCAGGCGGCACGGGTGTGACCAACTTCAAGGTCCAGTAAGAACCAAGTGGGGTGGCCCGGCGATCAGCCCAACCACCCCATGGATTTCGCATCATCAGGACCGGGCTTTCGCGGCCCTGGATCGCCATCGCGATGCAGGGTGACCACGAGGCCCGGTCAGGTGTTTTCCAGCCAAGCTAGCCACGGCAAGACAGGGACCTTGAGTCGTTTCTCGTCTCAATCGAGAAGTCGCTCGGGCTGGGCGGGGTCGGCGGCGAACGCCGGAAATTCATACCGCTGCACCCAGCCATGTCTCCGCTACCCCGCTGAAAGCATTGACATGCGGGCAGTTGCCGATGGATAATGCAGGCAACGCGGGTGGCGTGGAGCGGCCCGCGGAAGCGGTTGGAGGTCACGACGGAAATGGCCCGGTTCGCCTTCGTACTCTTGTCTTGCGCAGCGTTTGCCGCCGAGCGCACACAGCCCCCCAAGAATGCAGCACCGCGTGAGGAGTCGCTTGCGCCGGAGCGGTTCAACGAGGCGCATGCGCCGATCTTCCAACAAAAGAAAGAAGCTGTCGGCGCGGTCACCGATCGTGTCGCGCGCACGCTTCCCGCCGCGCCCGCGAACTCCGCCGTTCCTGTTCGCAACTACATCGACAAGCACATCCTCTCCAAGCTCGAGAGTGATCGCATTCCGCATTCAGGCATGGCTTCCGATGCCGAATTTCTGCGGCGTGCGACGCTTGACCTCACCGGCCGCATTCCGGGCGCTCAGGAGATTCGCGAGTTCGCAGCGGATTCCGATCCGGCCAAGCGCGACAAACTGATTGACCGGCTGATCGACAGCGATGCCTTCGTCGACAAGTGGGCCTACTTCTTCATGGACCTGTTTCGTGCCAACGGCAAGATGGGCCGCGGGCAGAACCTCTTCCACTATTGGATGAAGGAGAACCTAAAGGTGGACCGGCCGTATGACGATGTGGCGCGCGACATCATCGCGTCTTCTGCGAAGTCGAACCACGTAGTGGCCGCGTCAAGCATCATCGCCCGGGAACACGTGCAGGGCAAGCCTCAGCCGGATGACGGCAAAGACCTCGGCATGGTGCAGCAGCTCGATACCCATGACGAGCTCGCGGTGCTCTACGCCAAGACGTTCCTCGGCGTGAACCTGTCGTGCGTTTCCTGCCACGACGGCAAGGGCCACCTCGAAAAGGTGAACGTCTACCTGAGTAAGAAAACGCGCAAGGAATTCTTTCAGAACTCTTCGTTCCTCGGAAACGCGCGCTACCTGATGTATTGGGAAGACGGCAAGCCCCAGTCGGGCGAGTTCATGATCGATGACGGCAACCCGGGTTATGACACCAAGGGCGCCAGCATGATTCGCGTCCCGCGTTACGGTGGTCCGAACAACCCAGCCTACTTCTTCACAGGCGAACAGCCGCACCAGAGCGTGGAGCCGCGTGTGGAGATGGGACGCATGATCACGGCGGATCCCCAGTTTGCACGCGCTACAGCGAATATGTTCTGGTGGCGGCTGATGGGAATGGGCATCGTGGAGCCGTATGACGAGTTCGATCTGGCGCGCCAGGATCCGAAATCGGTGCCTGCTGGTTGGGAACTGCAGCCTTCGCATCCGGAACTGCTGGATGATCTGGCTGCGGACTTCCGCAAGCACGACCACAGCATCAAGCATCTGCTGCGCACCATCTGCCGGTCGAGCACGTATCAGCTCTCGGCCCGGTTTGACGGCGACTGGAATGACAAGTACTCGCGTTACTTTGGGCGCAAGCTGGTGCGGCAGTTGACCGCCGAAGAACTGCATGACTCGATTACGCTGGCCACGGGACGGCCGGGCAGCTTCAAGCACGGGGATCTGCAAGTGGCCATGTCGATGCAAGTGAGCGGACCAACCGGTGGCGGCGACCTCAAGTACTTCATGCAGACTTTCGGGCAATCGAACCGCAACAACTCTCCGCGCAACATCGCCGGCTCGCCGCTGCAGCCGCTGCTGCTGATGCAATCGCCGGTGGTGAATGATCGCGTGAAGGCGGCCAAAGACAGCCGCGTGCAACGCCTGCTCGACTCGTACAAAGACGACGGCAAAGTGGTGGAGGAGATGTTCCTCGCAACGCTTTCGCGCCAGCCTTCGAGAGACGAGCAGCAGATCGCGCTTGCGGCCCTGGCCAGGAATCGCACCGAAGGCGCTCAGAACCTGCAGTGGGCGCTGATCAACCTCACCGAGTTCTTCTTCAACTACTAGGAGCACGAGCCATGCAAAAGGTGGGCGATCTCATCAAAACGCGGCGCGAACTGCTCGAGTTCGGCGGCCTGGGATTGGCGATGGCTTCGGTTGGCGGCGTGGTTCCGCGAGCCTTCTCGGCGACGGGCGACAAGGCCCGGCCGCGGGCTACGGCGCGGAACGTGATCTACTACGAGATCTCCGGCGCCATCAGCCACGTGGAAGGGTTCGACTTCAAGGAAACCGCGGGCACGCCGAAAGACCTCGACATCCGCAAAGTCAAAGACGATCTCTATCTCTCGCATCTGCTCTTTCCGAGGCTCGAGAAGGTGATTGGCAAAACGGCGATCATACGTTCGCTGCTGAGCCATGAAGAGGTCCACTTCCGCGGCCAATACTACGTGCAGACGGGCCGCCAGTTGAACCTTGCGTTCGCCCGCGAAATTCCGGCGCTCGGCTCGGTGGTGGCGCTGGAACTCGAAAAGCGGAGGCGGCAGCAGGACACGTTTCCGACGTACATGTCGTTCAACCTCGACAAGGCGTTTCCGGGAGCGTTGAACACGGGCTTCCTGCATCCGCGGTATTCGGTGGTCGACATCAACCCGGATTCGGCAACCAAGGGGATGGCGCTTGACCAGAAGGCGGTCGCGCTACTCGAAGAGCGGTGGCGATTGCTGAGCGAATTGCGCAAAGCCGAGAAGGACAAGGTCGCGAAGATGGGGCGCGATATGGCCGGCTACGAGGACTTCTACTCCACCGCCCACCAGTTGCTCTCAGATGCGCGCTGGCCCGCCGCGTTCCAGATGAGCAAAGAGGATCGCGCGCGCTACGGCGACACGCCGGTGGGCATCTCCTGCATTCTTGCGCGGAACGTGCTCGCGCAAGACGCGGGTACGCACTACATCCACATCTGCCATCCCGGCTGGGACCACCACGTCCAGATCTGGGATCGCAAAGCCGCGAGCAATCACTACAAGCTGTGTCAGGAGTTCGATCCGGCGTTCACGAGCCTGCTCGAAGATTTGGCCGCCACGCCTTCCAAAGCCCAGCCGGGTAAGACGCTGCTCGACGAGACGCTGGTCGTGGCGATGAGCGAATTCGGGCGCACGCCGGGCGCGCTGAACAATATGGCTGGTCGCGATCACTACAACAAGTGCTTCCCGGCCGTGTTCGCGGGCGCGGGCGTCAAGGGCGGGCTGGTGCTCGGCAAGACGGACTCGGGCGGCGAGAAGTGCATCGACACGGGCTGGCATCGCAAGGAGCAGCCGCGCATCGAGAACATCGTTGCGACGATGTACTCGGCGCTGGGTATCGATTGGAACAAAGAGATCCGCGAGACGCCTTCGGGTCGCGTTTATCCTTACGTGGATGCGCTCGGTCCCAGCGGATACATCCCGACGGATGACATCACTACGATCTACGGTTGATGCGAGTGTGGGGCAGGCTTCAGCCTGCGCGGGACTTCAGTCCCGCCGCCCCAAGCAGTGCATTCCGCCGGTTGACGGGCCACAGTCCCCTCAGCGGACCACAGGTCCGCCTTACCAGGCCAGCCGCCGGTGCGGGTTCCGGTCGAAGATATTCTTGCTCCTGCTGACACTGCCCCTCTTCGCGGCCGAACCCGGAATGGTACTCATCCCCGCCGGTGAATTCGCTCGCGGACGCACGCACGCACTCCCCGACGACGGACTCAAGTGGGTCCCGGAATTGCTGGAAGACGATCGCCCCGTGAAACGCATCTGGATCGACGCTTTCCTCATTGACACTCACGAAGTCACCAACGCCGGATACGCGAAGTTCCTCGAAGCCACCAAGCATCGCGCACCCTACAACTGGATGAAGGGCAAAGTTCCCGCCGGCAAAGAGAAAATCCCGGTCGCCGCGGTGGATTGGAACGACGCCGCTGCCTACTGTGCATGGACCGGCAAGCGGCTCCCGACCGAAGCCGAATGGGAGCGCGCTGCGCGAGGCACAGCCGAAGGTGCGAAGTATCCATGGGGCGATGACAACGCCACCAAGAAGCTCGCCTGTTACGACACGCTCGCCGGACCGTGCGAGGTAGGGAAGTTCCCACCGAACGCGTTCGGGCTCTTCGACGCAGCCGGCAACGTGTGGGAGTGGACCGCCGATTGGTACGAGCGCAAGTGGTATGAGAAGTCGCCGGAACGCAATCCCAAAGGTCCCGCCACCGGCCAGTATCGCGTCATCCGCGGCGGATCATGGGCCGACGTTCCCAAGTTCCTGACAACGGCTTATCGTTCGTGGGCACGGCCTCTGGAGCGCAGCCCGAACATCGGCATCCGCTGCGCGAAAGACGCCCCACCCACCGCTCCGGCAAAGTAGATAGAATACGCCTTCATGCTTACGCGAAGGCAACTGCTCCACTCCGCCGCCCTTGCGCTTCCTCTCGAGCGGCTGGCCGCGCAATCGCGCGTCAAGATCACCGATGTCGAGTCGTTCCAGGTGAAGGTGCCCGACGGCGGATCTCCCGATCCCTTGCGGCTTTATCGCTACGCCGTCACGTGCGTCCACACGGATGCCGGAGTGACCGGCACTTCGTTCCTCGGTTGCCCCGCCGATCTGCTCGCGCGCTGGGTCAAACCAACGCTCGTGGGTGACGACCTCTTCGCCATCGATCGACACCTGAAGCGTCTGCAAATGGAAGGCGGCGAGGGGAGGTCGCAACTGTGGTCGGGCGTCGAGCACGCCATGTGGGATGCTGTTGGCAAGATCGCGCAGCAGCCGGTGGCGAATTTGCTCGGCCGCGCGCGTGACCGGCTCCGGATCTACCGCACCACCGTGTTTCCCGGCAAGGTGGATCAATCCGATGTTCCGTATGAGCGCCAGGCGGAGTTCGCCAAGCGGCTCAAGGCGAACGGCTACACCGCGATGAAGATTCGCGCGTGGCGTCCCAGGCCGCTCGACGATTGCGACGCCGTCGGTGTGATTCGCGCGGCTGTGGGGCCGGCGTTCAAGATCATGCTCGACCGGACGGCCGTGCGTCCCGGCTGGGTTTGGGATTACCGCACTGCGCTCGAAGTTGCTCGCGGACTCGAGAAGCACGACGCCTATTGGCTCGAAGAGCCGTTCGATGGATTCGACCTCGAGGGTCCTGCGCGCTTGGCGGCTGAGGTCGACATTCTCATCACTGGAGGCGAACTTGGGCGCACGCTCTATGAGTTTGAGGCGTTCTTGCGTAACAAGACCTACGACGTGATCCAGCCCGACACGCGCATCTGCGGCGGCATCTGGATCGCGAAGAAGATCTCGGTGCTGGCTGCGGCCTACGGCGTCCCCTGCATCCAACACGGCAACGGAGGCTTGGGATTGGCCGGGTACATTCAGGCCGGATGCAGCATGACGAATTGCCAGTGGCAGGAGATGATCGGTGGACCGAACTTGCCTGACGAAGAATGGGCGCCCGGACTCGTGCTGCTGAAAGACAAGCAGGCGTTCCCGATCAAAGACGGCCACGTGCTTTTGCCGGACAAGCCCGGTCTCGGGCTCGAGATCAATGAAGACGCACTGAAGGAGTACCGCACCCGTGCTTAGCCGCCGAATCTTCCTCCGCACAGTCGCCTCCGCGCTCCGTAACGTTGCCATCACTGGCGTCGACATCTACCCGATCCGCATCCCGGTCACCAAGGACGAAGCCGAAGCGGGCGTCAACTTCAGCTACATCGTGGTGGAGGTGAAAACCGACGCGGGCGTCACCGGCTACTCTTTCGCCGGACCATCGCCCGCGGAAGCGCCCGCCGTACGACAGTTGCTGGTGGGCAAGAACCTCTTCGCCGTCGAACAGCATCTCGACGCCGGGCTCGAACGTTGGGGCGGTGTGGAGCACGCACTGTGGGACGCGATCGGCCGAATCTCCAAGCAGCCAGTCTATCGCCTGCTGGGTGGAGCCAGTACGCGCGTCAAAGCCTATCTCACCTGCGTGTGGCCGGGCCGCCTCGATCAGCAGCACATCCCCTATCGCGCCCAGGCAGACATGGCCGTGAAGATCAAGAACGCCGGATTCAAAGGGATGAAGATCCGTGCGTGGCGTCCGAATCCGCTCGACGATGTGGATGCTTGCACGGAGATTCTAGCCGCTACCGGAAGCGGTCTCGCCCTCATGTTCGATCGGACGGCTCACGCGCCGGAGTCGGTGGGCCAGAAAATCTGGGACTACGAGACCGGATTGAAGGTCGCTCGCGGACTCCAGCGCCAAGGCGCCTACTGGCTTGAGGAACCGTTCGCCCGTGACGACTACGAATCGCCGGCGCGGCTCGCCGCGGCTGTCGACATACCGATCACGGGTGGTGAAGGTTACCAGGGCGTTCGTGCGTATCACGAGTGCCTGAACCATCGCACGTACGACATCCTGCAGCCCGATGGCCGCGGCGCCGGCGGCATCTTCACGTGCCGCAAGGTGGCCATGATGGCCGAAGCACGGCACGTGCCCGTGATTCTCCACGGCACGATGGGACTCATGCTCGCCGGCTGGCTCCAGGCGACGCTGGCGATCGGAAGCGAGTGGCAGGAGGTGGCTCTCATCACTCCGCCGCTGTTGCCGCAAGAGCAGTGGGCGCCGGGATTGAAGGTGCTCCGCCAAAAGGAAATGTTCCGCATCGAGAATGGCTACATTCTGGCGCCGGAGTTTCCCGGCATCGGGCTCGACGTCAATCCCGACGCCCTGCGCGAATACAGGGTCGCGTGAAGATTGCGCAACATTTCCACTCGATTTTGTTTTATCCTGGTCAGACCGTGACACGTACGCCAGTACTGGTACTTCTCGCCGCGACGCTCACGCTGCTCGCCACATCTGACCCGGCGGTGCGCCGCGACTTCGAATCTCCCGTGGATGGCTCGGTTCAACCCTATCGCCTCTACGTGCCTCCTGAGTCCGCCCAAGATCCTCTGCCGCTCGTGGTGGTTCTGCACGGCGCTCATGGAGATGAGAACACCTACTTCGACCGCTACTTGAATCCACGCACTGGCGAGCGTGTGCTCGAGAGCTTGGCCCGCGAGCGCGGATACATCGTGGCCAGTCCGCGACGGTACCAGGGCGAGTACGAGCGCGATGTGCTGGCGATGATCGACGACATCGCCGAGTCGCATCCTGTGCGCCGGGACCAGGTGTTCCTCACCGGACATTCTTCGGGCGGCGTCGGAACGTGGCACATCGGCTACAGGAATCCCCAGCGCTTCGCCGCGTTGGCCGCCGTGGGCTCGGCGTTCACCGCGCAGCCTTATCTGCTGCACAGCATCATTCGGCCAGCGCAATACGGCAAGCCGATGATGTACGTGCAAGGTGTCCGCGACGAGTTGGTTCCGAACAGGCAAGCCCGCGCGCTCGTCACTGCGATGCAGCCGCAGCTTTCGAACTTCGTTTATCGCGAGTTCCCGGATGCGCACGGCTCACTCGGCACCACCTCTTTGCCGGCTGTGTTCGACTTCTTCGATTCGGTCCGCAACGAGCAGCCGGTGATGGAGAGTGACGATCCCACCGAAGCCGAGTTCGCGCTGGTCAAAGCGGCGAAGGGAAAGCGCACGGTGCGTCTGGCGAAGTCTCGCAAACCTGTGCCGAGCGTCAAGTCGAAGGCAAAGCCACAACGGCGGCTTGGTAGGAACTCCAAGCCCGCCAAGCGTTCGGGATCAGCGAAGCGTCGCGCCTGACAAGGGGCGCCGATCCGAGTAGCTCTTCGAGGAGGACTCGACGCGAGGATCGGCAGCGGGACTCGAGGCCCGCGTGGCTGTCCCACATCGTCTGGCAGAAAAAAAGCGGACCGCCTTTGACAGCGGCCCGCAAGTTGGGGAGACACACGACATCAGATGCTGAGCACGGGGCAAGGCGCCTCGCGCACAATCCCATAGAGGTGTGACCAGATGCGGCCAATCGTCTTCTGCGACTGTCCGCGGCCCACGATTACCAAGTCCGCTCGGCGTTCGATGGCGGCATTGCGCACGCCATCAGCCGCGGGACCATCGACGATCGTTACCGTGGCGTCAATGTTCGCTTCGCGTTTGATCCGCCGCAGATCGGCATCGGCGGCGTCAATCACGGCCTTGCGATACGGCGCCCAGTCGATCTCCCAGGCGGCCGGAGGCGGCTCGATCACGTGAACGAGGGACAGGTTCGCGCCGTATGACTTGGCGATTGCGGCGGCTGCCTGCGCGATCGCCGGAGCCTCGTCGTCCGTATTGAGCGCGCACACGATGTTCTGGTAAGGCAGGTGCGGTTTGTGCTCGGGCTGCTCGGCGTGCGCGCTGGTCCAAACCGCGGAACTCACGTCGTGCAGCACCTTCGCCGTCACAGATCCGAGCAGCAAGCGCCGGAACGGACCCCAACCGTGCGTGGGCAGCATGATCAGGTCAGCGCCGTTTTGCTTCACCACGCGCGTGATGACCGAGCCCGGCTCGCCGTCTTCGAGCATCATCTGCGGACGGGCAGGGAAGTACTCTCGGGCGAACTCCTGCAGCCGTGTGCATTCGCTCTTTCGCAACTCCTGGTAGGGCGGAAATCCGGTGGCGGCAATCGCCCCGAATTCTCCGTACACGACTGGAGCCACATCGAACGCGTGCACCAGCGTAAGATCCGCCTTGTTCCGCTCGACCGCCTCTTTCACGTAAGGCACCACGGCCTTACAGGCGTCCGAGAAATCCACCGCGAACACGATCTTTCGAAACGGAAGCATGGCTTTGTCCTTTCTTTCTCCCGCCCGTCAATTACCTCTTGTCAAACGGCCACGAGTCCTTCTTCAATGTGCATGGGCACGGCCGTCATCTGCTCGCACGCGATGCAGCGGCGTGCCCATGGCATCGCCTCGAGCCTTCGTGCGCTGATCGAACTGCCGCAATCGTCGCACCAGCCGTAGTCGCCGCGCGCTAGTTTGTCGAGGGCCGTGTCGATCTCGTACAGCAAGTCGAATTCGAGATCGTTCAGACTCGCCGTGATGAACTCTTCGTGCAGAAGCGGCGGTTGGTCGTCTTCGGCTTCGAGCGGCAAGGCTTCGAACGGCCTGCCTTCCGCCATCAGCCTCGACATGACACGCGAACGCTCGGCCAACAGCCTCTTTCGCACTGTTTCGTTGTCTGCCCTGTGTGTCATTTTTTCTGTCTCCCGAAACAATTACGGTGCATTCTGCTTGCCAATCGCGATGGGCGCTTTCCCCCAATCCCAAACGTGGGCCGCCTTGAAACTGGGCGGTCCGCACCCAATTCCCGTACCCAAGTGTTGCGTGAAACCGCCCACTCAAAGGAAAAGCGCCGGACCGAAGTCCGGCGCCGCCGCTGTAGAAACGCGAATGTATGCCAGCCTACGCGGCCTTGGCCACCACCGGCACCTCGCGTTTCTGTTTCTCCACCGCGGGAATCGGCACGGTCACTTCAAGCACGCCGTTGGCATACTCGGCTTTCGTCTTGTCTACCTGCGCGCCTTCAGGCAGCGGCAGCGAACGATAGAACTTGCCGTAGGAGCGCTCCGAGCGGAAGTAGCCCTCTTTCTTCTCTTCCTTCTCGAGTTTGCGCTCGCCTTCCACAACCAGGCAATCGCCGGCCACTTCGACTTTGATGTCTTCCTTCTTCATACCGGGTAGCTCGGCCTTCATCACCAGATTGCCGTTCTTGGTGGAGACTTCGATCGCCGGAGCCCATGCCCCCATTGCAGCGCCGGTTTCCGCTGCCAACGTGGGAAATGGCCCATTACCGAAGAACCGGTCGAGCTCTTCGGAGAAGCGTTTCATCAGAGTGAACGGAGACATGTCCCACAAACCCATCGGCGCAACCGTTTGCGTCTTTGCAGTTTCCGCCGGGACCTTGGTTACCTTTACGTCAGCCATGGCAAACTCCTTTCGGGAAGTAATCCCACACACCATCCCGCATTCAGACTGCCAACTCCGCTTGGCCGCTCACTTGCATCGTCTCTGTACAGGAAGGAGTACACGACATGTCGATTCCCCGCGTAGTGGTTCTCGGAGGCGGATTCGCCGGTCTCGAGTCGGCCTTCTATCTCCGCCACAAGCTGCACGACAAAGTGGACCTGACGCTGGTCTCTGACCGCGACTACTTCCTCTTCAAGCCCAACACCATCTACATTCCTTTCGGCGAGGATCCCGAGAAATTCAAGATCCCGCTCGACAAGCCAACGCATCGCAAGGACATCCGCTTCGTTCAGGGCACAGCGCAGGCGATCATGACCGATCCGCGCAAGGTTCTCGTCAATGGCAGCGAGATTCCGTTCGACTACCTCGTGGTCGCGCTGGGAGCCTCCATGCGGCCGGAAGAGATCCCCGGGATGAAAGAGCACGCCATCACGGTCTGGACTCCCGAAGAGATGCTCCGCCTTCGCTCTGCCTACCTGAAGTTGATCGAAGACGGCTTGGCCGGCCGGCGCCGCAAGCTGCTATTCCTGATCCCACCGAACAACCGCTGCGCGGGCCCGCTCTATGAAATGGTGCTGATGACGGACACTTGGCTCCGGGAGCACGCCATCCGTTCCGAGGTCGAGATCACCTGGGCAACTTACGAAGACAACTACATCCAAGCGTTCGGGCCGCGCCTCAATACCGTGGTGATGGAAGAGTTCCACAGGCGCGGCATTCACGGCATCAAGAGCGTCCTCGTCAGCCACATCGAGCCGGAGCACGTGCACTTCCGCAATGGCGATGTGCGGCCTTATGACTTGCTCATATCCTTCCCACCCTATATCGCGCATCAGTGGTTCCAGAACCTGCCCACGGATCAGCGCGGATTCATCCGGGTCGATCGCGACACTCGCCGCGTGCAAGGGTTCGACCGCATCTTCGCCGTAGGCGACGCCGCCGACTTTCCCATCAAGCAGGCTTTCCTGGCGCTGCTGCAAGCCGACGCCGCGGCAGAGCAAATCGCCGCCGAGATCGAACATCGCCAACCCGAACTGGCCTTTGAGCCGATGTCGATGTGCGTGATGGAGGAGTTCGACAAGGCCACCTTCGCTCAGGTGCCGCTGAAGTACACCGATGATCCGGTCAAGCCGGTCTCGGTTTCGCTCGACGATCCCGAGCACTACAAGGTCGGGGTCTCACCAATCTGGCGAATGGGCAAGAAGGTGCTCGGGCTCTATCTGCCGTGGCGCTTCGGCAACGGCGAGCCTTTCCACGCCGGTTTGGCTTGGGACACGATGGACCTGGGGCTCAAGGTGATGTCGAAGGTGCTGGCTCACTGAGGCCACTTCGGAGAAATCCGTCCCATCACAATGGCATGGTCCGTGTGGGGGAACCTCTCGACGGCTTCGCCGCCGCGGTCGATCCGTCCGCACGGCGGAAGGAGCGGTGACGCAAGTCAAAGAGGCCCCGTCTCGTGAGAGGCTGAGAGCCTGGGACCCGCGTGTCTGCAGCGAATGCAGCAGGAAAGTCCTGGCTGGCACGAGTGCCGGGGGGGGCCGCAGTCTTCGCTACAACGCCATCGGATTCCAGGACCAGAGCATCGAATCGAATTCCGCAGAACGTAGCTACGCCCTTTACCGCGGCTTCTGGATCGCCATCGCGATGCAAGGCGTCAGCGAAAGTCCAGTAACAGCTTTCAAGCCTCGTGCCAGATGCGCGAACCACTGTTTGGCGCCGCGCCGCCGCAGAGAGCCCGACATGGCGAGCCACAGATCGATTTCGTCGTGGATGCCTTCCCGGCAGGGCGTGAGCGCGAACCCAGGCGTGCCACCGGCCGCGACGACGCGCAGCACTTCACGTTGCGTTGCCCCGCGAATTCCGCGCCGAAGCAGGTCGTTCCAGCTTTCGTTGCGCCCGACTCGGCCGCAGTAACGGCACGTGATCCAGTGGACCAGCGGACGCGGCAGATAGTTGAGCAGTGGGAATCCGGTAGTGTGCTGTTCCACAGGAAACCAGCGATGCGGTGTGCCGTTGAGAAACAGCACGCCTCCAGGCTTCAGCGCCCGCCACAGCGCCGGCAGCAGCGACCTCCGCTCGGCTGGTAGCAGGTGCTCGTAGACGGCCGACATCACGACGTAGTCGAACTGGCCGATCCCGGCCGGTAGGTCCAAGGCGTTGTTCGAGCGATGAAACTCGACTTGTCGCTCCACGCCATAGAACGCAGCGCGGTGCCGCGCCAACTCGACGAACTCGGGAACCAACTCCACGCCGGCGATCTTCGCATCGGGTAACAGTCGCGCCAGGATCATCGTCGATGCTCCGCTGCCGCAGCCGAAGTCGAGCACGCGAGCACCTGAGAATTTCTCTCTCGGAACGAAGCCCAGCATCTCCCATTCCAGGTGGTGCTGCACATAAGATGGGTCTTCATCGCGACGGATTTCATCGCAGAGCCACATCGGTCCCTTGACCGCGAGTACATGCTCGATGAGATCAACGGGATATTGGGTACGCCAGAACGGCGTGGGGGCGCCAGTTCGAGATTGGTCCACTGAGATCTTACGACAGGATCCCAGGTCCTCGATACTGACGTGCTGATGTTCCAGGACGGCAGAAATCACGCTTCACCTCCGGCAGACTCATCCCTAGCATCAGCCTACCACCGATCCGCCCCAGATGACTCGGCGCGCGGTACCGTTGTGCAGGTATCGAAGTTCTAGGCAAGACAACGCGCTCACCGCTCGGCAGAGCGTTGGAAACGGCTCACGTCACGCTCGCGGAGACCCGCCAGGATCGCCACCGCGGCCACCAGCGGGGAGCATCCCGCCAACAGAATCGCGGTGCCGAAGCGCTTTTCGCCCCCAACCAGGATCCCCGTCACGATCGGCGCTGCCACTCCAGCCAACTGCGCTACGGTATTCTGATAGCCCAGTACTCGGCCAATCCACGGCGCCGGTGACACCAGGTGCGTCAACGCCCAGTAGTTCGACACGCCGAAGCCCATGCCGCCCATGGCGAGCAGGAACAGCGGCAGCACCGCCGCGTCCCGGGGCAGACTGGCCACCCATACGATGGTGCAGCCCAGCAGGAACCCCACCGTGACGAATCCCTTGCGCACCGTCAACGGGGCCCATCCCGTGGAGCGAATCACGCGATCGGCCACGGCGCCCGCGGCGAGGCTGGTGAAAGCCGAAACGGCCAGCGGCGCGCCGAGCACCGATCCCATCTTTGCGTTCGAGTAGCCGAGCTCATTCACCAGGTACGACGGCACCCACGTGAGGATGAAATACCAGTAGTAGGAGTAGAAGAAGGCTCCGAACGTTACCGCCCAGAACAGGGGCGTAGCCGCGGCCGCGAGCCACGGAATCGGGATCTGTTCCGCACCGCTCTTCGTATCGCGAGCCGGCGTTTCTTTCGGTGCCCAGATCGCCCACGGGATGAGCCACAGTGCACCCAGTAGCCCAATCGCGACGAAAAGCATGCGCCACCCGAGCGGATCCACGAGTTGGCCGCCCACGAAGGTTCCCACGGCTGGCCCGATCAGCGCCCCGCCGATGTAGATCGCCGTGGGCAGACCTTGTTCCGCCTCGGCGAAATTGCGCTTGATATAGGCGATGCTCGCCACCGGCGCAATGGCCTCTCCGAATCCAAGCACCATTCGCAGAGCCACCATTTGCCAGAAGCCGGTAACCAGCCCCATGGCCGCTGAAGCCAGTGACCACACGGCAAGCCCGGCCAGATACGTGCTGCGGATGCCATAGCGGTCCACCAGGTAACCGGCCGGAATCTGGAATAGTGAATAGGTCCAGAAGAAAGCGGAGAGCAACACTCCCATGCGAGCCGGCCCGAAGCCGAATTCCTTCATCAGCACGGGCGCGGCGATCGACAGGTTGCCGCGATCCATGTAGCTGATGAGGATGCCCGAGAAGAGCAGAGCCATGACGGTCCAGCGGCGCATAGACACAGAGTCTTCTGATTCTATGCTGTCTGGCGGGGCTCAGTCTTCCTTCTCGAGAACTTTGGCTCCCAGCGCGCCGCCGAGCATCGGCAACGCGGTGGACATCACGAAGATGAACGCAACTCCCATGAAGAGAATCGCGCCGATGCCGATGGGTGATTCGAGCACCCTCATGACTTGGTCGGCTTCGGCTCGGCTGAGCGCCACTCGGTCAATCTGAGACTTCCAGATCGCGGTCAAGCCTCCCTTGGTGGAAGACTCGGCCAACACTCCCGCCACCCCGATGACGAACGCGATGAGAAAGCTGAAGATCCCGGTAAGCCAGCCGAGCCGCACTCCACCGCGCAAGGTCAGGAATTCGCCCGTGCGGCGGTGGTAGAGGTAGACTGCGACGAATCCGGCCACGATCAGCACGAACGTCCTCCAAATGAACTGCAGGAACACGGGCAGTGGCGCGAAGATGCTCACCAGCATCGCCAAGCCAGCGATCGTCATCGCTACGCTGACGGCGTTCGAGTTCTGGAATCCGATCGGGACCGGTGGCAGAGAGGCTGCGGCGCGCAGGTCCTGGCCGGCCGGAATCACCGGGTCTGGAGAATCGGCGTGCTTGAGATTGGGGATCTCCCGCACTGGCCGTCCGCACTTGTGGCAAAACATCGCGTCGGGAACCAGTTGTGTGCCACAGGTGCAGAACTCAGCCACGTTCCCAGTTTGACGCGCTTGGGGCCAGCGGCGCAAGAGCCGGGGTAACTTCGCTATTCTGGTTGACGTCCCCCCGATACAGATGCCGAGGAATCGCCTGACCATGATCGCTTTGCGTGTGTTCGCAGTATGGATGTTGGGTGCCGCGGGGCTTCCGCTATTGGCGCAAGAAGACGGCCATCACTGGTTCGACAACTACAAACAGGCCGTGGCCGAGGCCAAGCGCACCGGCAAGCCGCTTTTTCTCGAGTACCGGTGCGAGCCTTGAACGGCCGGAAGAATGTTTGACGCACAGGTTGTGCTGTCACCGAAAGATTCACCCCGCGGCAAGCTCATGGAGCACTATGTGCTGGCGCGCATCATCCGTCTGGATGACGTCGATCTCGGTTTGTTCGACTATGATCGCAACAACACGCTCTACTACTTCATCATGAACGCGGACGAGCAGATCTACATGCGCTACGGCGGGCGAGATCCGGCTGGTCCGGATACGTACCTGAACCTCTCGAGCATCGAACTGGCGCTGGCGAAGGGCCTGGAACTCCACAAGCAATATCAGGCTGGCCGGTTGGCGAAAACCGAGCGCCCCAAGCCGGTGTTCGCGCGCGAGTTTCCGCTGCTGGTGGAACGCACATTCGCCAAGAACAACTGCGTGGAGTGCCACCTGGTGGGAGACTTCCAGAATCAGCATCGAGAGCTCGATGGCAAGCTCGACAAGCCCGTTCATCTGTACCGTTCCCCCGACATCAAGAACATCGGAATCGTTCTCGACGTGCCGAAAGGGCTGGTGGTGAAGGAAGCCAAGGGCGCCGTGGAAGCCGCGGGAATGAAGCCGGGCGACCGCATCGCCGCCGTGAACGGAATCGCCGTGTGGACCTTCGGCGACTTGCAGCACTGGTTCGACAAGACGCCACGCGATGCGACGCAAGCCAAATTCACGGTGGACAGGGCAGGGCAGAGCGTCGATCTGGCCGTGAAGCTTCCCGAGCGCTGGTGGGTGCAGGATGTCCGTTGGCGCCAATCGAGCGTGGACCCTCGCGTGTACTTCGACTCGCGCCCGCTCACCGCCGGGGAGAAAACCAAGCACGGATTCGATCCGGCCGGATTCGCGAGCGAAGTGACGCACGTCGACATGTTCGCCGATATCGTCAAGAGCCACTCGCTCAAGGCCGGCGACATCATTTTTGCCGTGGACGGCGTGCAGCGCGATCGCTGGGCCAACACGGCCGAACTGTTCATCAAGCTGAACAAGAAGTCCGGTAGCGACGTCACGCTCGACGTGCTACGGGGTAGCGAGCGGATCAAGATGCCGCTCAAGACTTTCCGCATGAGCTTCCGAAAATGATCAAAACATTTTTGCCCCTGATTGCTAGCTGCGCGGCCTTGGCCGCCGAATGGAGCAAGCCCGTGGAGGTCCGCCAGGAGGAGAAGGTTTGCCTTTCCTACCGCGCCAAGCTCGAAGGCGAGTGGCTGATGGTGGAAGCCGATATCCAACCCGGCTGGCATACCTTCGCCATGGACAACAAGCAGCGCGCCGACGAGAAACTGGCCGGCAAGATGTCGCTCGGGCTAGACCGGCCCACGAGTGTGCTGCTGAAGGAAGGTCTCGAGATCAACAGCGGCTGGAGCCAGACGCCGCCCAAGGACTTCTCGAAGCCGGAGATTCGCTGGTATGCCTGGGGCTTCGAGGAAAAGGCGGTGTTCGCGGCCAAGGTCAAGCGCGCCGGAACGGGCGCCGCCCTGGTCGGGATCAAAGGGCAGGCCTGTACCGAGACCACCTGCAAGAATATCGATGTCGAGATTGCGGTGCCCCCCGCAGGCGAAGCGTCAGCAGCTTCGTCTCCGAAGGGATTGATTCCGGTCAGGGAAAAGTAGACCCGCGGTCAGGACAGGCGCCGCGTTCGCCTCATCCGGCGGGTTGCTCGCTCTGAAATCAGGTGCGCTACGTGGTCCAGAAGATCTGGAACCCCTTCCGGTTCCACCAGGGCGCCTTCGTCCGCAGCGGAGCTTCCTGCCGCCGTCGAACTCTTTTCAGTCGTTACCAGGGCCGTTGCTGGGCGGTACGCCAAGTGCCTGGCGTAGTGGAGTACCCGGTATCCTGCATCCGGAGATTCCATTCCCAAGTCGCTTAGAACGAGCTCGTACTGCCTTTCGTCCAGTTTGCCGACCGCTTCCGCTGCGGAAGCTGCCGAATCAACCGAGTACCCACCTGCCTCGAGCAGGGTCTGGAGGGTGAGCCGGGAAGCGGGATCGTCGTCCACCACCAGCACTCGGGCCATTTCGAAGGCTGTTCTCATGCTGCCTCTAGTCAGCAGTTTACCGGAAGTCGGGACAAAAACAAGGTACAAAGTGACTACGAGTTGGGGGATTGGCCCGAGGAAACGACCCAACCTGCGGGTCTTACGGAGGTACTACCGCCCCTGAACTGGGGGTACGGCACTCCTCGCAGATGCGGGATTTCTGGCGATGTCTTTCGTTTTCAACCGGTTGGCCGGAAAACGATTTCTGGGACGACGGACTTGCCACCTCCCGCAGTGGTCAATGTTAACTTTTTTACACAGTCGGTCGCCCGAACACCCGCCCGAAGATGGCATCCACGTTCGAGAGCTGGCGATCGAGCGAGAACGATCGTTCCAACTGTTCCGGCGAGAGGATCGCCGATACGGCTGGGTGGGTCGAGATCATGGCCTTGAAGTCGCCTTCGGTCTCCCACGCCTGCATGGCGGTCCCCTGGACCACTTTGTAAGCTTCCTCACGAAGCATGCCGGCAGCAGCCAAGTCGAGCAGGAGTTGGCCGCTGAACACGAGCCCTCGCGTCAGCTCCAGGTTGCGCAGCATGCGGGCAGGGGAGACGCGCATGCCTTCGACGAGCCACGATGTCTTGTCGAGCAGGTAGTCGGTGAGAATGGTCGAATCCGGGAGGATCACGCGTTCCACCGAGGAGTGGGAGATGTCACGCTCATGCCAAAGCGCGATGTTCTCGTACGCGGCCTGGACATTGCCGCGAACCACGCGCGCCAGCCCGCAGATCTGCTCGCAAACTACGGGATTCCGCTTGTGCGGCATGGCGCTCGATCCCTTCTGTCCAGCGGCGAACGGCTCTTCGGCTTCGCGGACCTCGGTCCGCTGCAAATGGCGCACCTCGAGCGCGATCTTCTCGCATAGTGCGCACACCAGCGCCAGCGCCGATACGTACGCCGCGTGCCGGTCTCGCGCGATCACTTGAGACGCGATGGGAGCGGGGTCCAAGCCGAGCTTGTGGCAGATGCGCGCCTCGGCTTCGGGCGAGATGTGGCCGAACGTACCCACGGCGCCCGAGAGCTTGCCGGCGCGCATATCGGCGGCAGCGGCTCGAAAGCGCGTCTGTCCGCGGCGCAACTCGTCGAACCAAAGGGCCAGCTTGAGCCCGAATGTGATTGGCTCGGCTTGAATTCCGTGAGTACGGCCGATCTGAGGCGTGTGTTGGAACTCGAAGGCGCGCTTCTCGAGCGCGCTGAGCAGCCGCGTAATTGCGGCGTCAATGATCTCGGACGCCTGCTTCACCTGCAACGCCTGCGCAGTGTCCACCACGTCATTCGACGTCAGGCCGTAGTGGAACCATCGTGACGCTTCGGCGGCGCCAGCGGCGGACATCGTCTCCGCCACTGCGGTAGTGAAGGCGATTACGTCGTGCTTCACTTCGCGCTCGATCTCGCCGATCCGCGCCGCGCTGGCCGCGGCATGTTGGCGCAGCAGCCGCGCCGCATCTGCCGGTACTTCGCCGAGTTCGGCCAGAGCTTCCGAAGCTGCGAGTTCCACTGCGAGCCAAGCTCCATATTTGCTGTCGTCGTTCCAGATGCGGCCCATCGCGGGCCGCGTGTATCGGGCAATCATCCCAGGTGAAAAACCTCGCTTTGACGTTTGGGTTCGGCGATGGTGAGCCGGGCGGGAAGGCAACTCCGCTCGAGTGCCATGGAAGCCACAAGGCGCACGATCTCCGGATGGTTGTTGTGCTCGCTCAGATGACCGAGTAGCAGATGCTGCGTTTCCGAATCGAGATCGCTCGAGATGAACTCGCCCACCACGTCATTCGACAGGTGCCCTTTGCGGCCCATCACGCGCTGTTTCACTGACCACGGGTAGGGACCCACCTTGAGCATCTCGAGGTCGTGGTTCGACTCCATCACCAGCGCATGGGATCCGCGCAAGTGGAACTTGACCGAGTCGGGCAGATAGCCCAGATCCATTGCGAGACCGAACTTGACGCCCGCGTGCCTGACCGTGAAACCAACCGGATCGACGGCATCGTGTGGAATGGTGAAGCTTTGGATGTCCAGGTCGCCGATGGTCCAGGAAGTGCCCGCTTGAAACGGCTCGATGGGCGGAGCCGCCAAACCGTTCCAGTCGAGTAGCGGCGCGGTCAGCTTGGTGAGGAAGACGGGCTTCTGGAGTTTGCGTCCGATCGGTCCGAGCCCCGAGATATGGTCGGAGTGCTCGTGCGTGATCAATACCGCATCGAGCTTCTCCCAGCTTTCGCCGATGGCGGCCAGACGTTCGAAAGCTTCCTTGCGACTCAAGCCCGCGTCAATCAGGATCCGTGTACGGTCTGATCCTACGAATGTACAGTTGCCCGAGCTCGACGATGCCAGGACGCAGATTTTCAGCAAACGCGATCGTTACCGCCTCTTTCAGCGTAGCGGAACTAGTTTCTGGTGGCCAGAACCTTCGGCTGTGCCAGGTAGCCGACGATGAGATCCTTCTTCACTTCGTTGACCACGATTTCGCAAGGCTGGCGATACTTCGACATGTAGAACTGCACCGGCTCGTTAACGCCTCGATCTTTCTTTTCCACGCGCTTGTCGTCGGCCACCAGTTCGATGGTGTAGCGATTGCGCTTGAGGTCGGCGTTCTTGAGCAGCAAAGTCACGTCGGAGAGCCGCGTGGGCTGCTTCGACTTGGCCAGTTTGAACTCGAAATACGAGCGGTCGCCCAGCGCCTTGAGGGCGGAAAGTTCCTTGGTGTTGGTGGCGATGTAGCCGCTCTGGACACCGAGATCGCCCGTGACCTTCTTGAGGTCGGAGATAGTCTTGTCGAGTTCGCTCTTGGTCGAGGCGACGTCTGCCCGTACGCCGGAGACTTCCTTGTTGACGTTCTCCGAAAGCGCCTTGGTGGCGTCGGCGGCGCCTTGCTCCACCCTGGCGACTTCCTGCTTCACTTCTTTCACTGCGGCTTGCGCCTTCTGCTGTTCGGCGGCGACCTTGCGCTCCAACTCGCTCACGTGCTTGAGCGCGTCTTCCTTGGCCTGTCCGGCGGCGGCTTCGGCGCGGTGGCGGGCGGCTTCGAGCTCGGCCTTCACGCTCTCGAGGTTGCGGCGGCTGGTGGCGTTGGAAATCGAAGAAGCTTCGCGCAAGCCGGAGATCTCGGTCTGCAAGGCCTCGCGCTGTTTGCTCATGTCGTTCTTGACCTGATCGATCTGGGTGTACAGATAGATGTTGGCCGCGGCCAGCGCGATCACGATTCCGAAAAGCGCGGGAACTTTCCAGCCGGAGCCGCTTTCCTGTGGGGGGATTGGCATCATCGGGGAAGTGCTCATGTGGTCAGTGTCTCCTTCTCGAGAATTTTAGCATCGTTACGGAATTCCAGTTGCAAACTCCCGGCGGGAGCTCAAACATCAGGACGGACCCCATCTGGAACGCGTTTCGTCAGGAATCGGATAGCTTCTCGCTCGCCGAACCCGGACTGTCGAATCGAAACGAACTCTGCTTGGGGATGCCCGGTTCGAAGCACCGCCGGCAGCGAGCTTCATACATCCCGGCCGCGCCCACCACGATGAGATCCTCTGACCCAGCCAGACGCTGCGTATGTTTGGCCGGATTTCCGCACCGCATGCAGATCGCGAGGGTCTTGGTGATCGACTCGGCCATGGCCAGCAACTCGGGCACCGGCGAAAACGGGCGGCCCAGATAGTCGGTGTCGAGCCCGGCCACGATCACCTGCTTCCCGGTATCGGCCAGTTGCTCGGCCACCTGAATCAGGCCGGCGCCCATGAAGTTCGCTTCGTCCACGCCGACCACCTGGGTCCGCCAGTCGAGCTTCGAGAGAATCTCGCTCGCGTCGTTCACTACTGTGGCCGCGAGCCTCACCGAGGCGTGCGAGACGATTTCGTCGAGTAGAGTAGCGATTGTCGATCACCGGCTTGAACACCTGCACCCGCTTGCGCGCGATCATCGCGCGGCGGAGACGGCGGATCAGTTCTTCGCTCTTGCCGGAAAACATCGGTCCGCAGACCACTTCGATCCAGCCGGTGTTGTGTACCAGGAAATCCATGCGACGAGTAACCCTTGATTTTACTCGACGCTCCTCGATGGTCCAGGGGGGGCGGTCGTGGGTTTGGCCCAGTACTGGTCGAGAAGGGCGGGGGCGGGGAGGAAGTGCCCGGCAGTATGGTGAAGCGTGTGGTTCATGGCGGCTGCGGGACTGAAGTCCCGCGCAGGTTAAAAGCCTGCCCCACACGCGGGCTGAAATCTTCGTGGCGGGCGAAGAAACGAAGGGTAGGAGCGCATGACGGCGGAGACAACTGGCACGAGCGGGCGCCGAAGTGCCCGCCCGCACGCCGAAGGTCGCCACTAGCGCGGTAAGAAACGGATGCAAACCGGGATCGGTTGCTGCAAGACATCGCCCGTCGGCGTCAGCTTGCCCGTCGACTGATCGATGCGGAAAATCACGATCGTGCTCGAGTCCTGGTTTTCAGCAAGTAGGAATTTGCCCGAAGGATCAATGGCGAAGTTGCGCGGAGTCTTGCCTTGCGTCGGCGTGTTGTCGACGTGAGTGAGTTTCCCGTTCGAGCGGTCCACCTGGAACACCGCGATGCTGTTGTGGCCGCGATTGGACCCGTAGACGAACTTGCCCGAAGGATGCACCAGCACCTCGGCGGTGGAGTTGCGCGTGGTATTCCCCGCGGGAACCGTCGACAAAGTCTGCATCTCGGTGAGCTTTCCGTTCGCCTTGTCATAACGGAAGGCGGTGACGGTGGATGCCATCTCGTTGATCACGTACGCGTACTTCTGCGAAGGATGAAAGTTGAAATGGCGCGGACCCGAGCCAGGCTTCACCTTCGCGACTTCGCCGGGCTCGATTTTGCCGGCCGCGGCATCGAACTTGTAGACCTTCACCTCATCGAGACCGAGATCAGCCACCACGGCGAAGCGATTGTCCTTCGAAAGATTCACCGAGTGGGCATGCGGACCTTGCTGCCTCGAGCGGTCGGTGCTCGAGCCTTGATGCTGAATGAACGACGAAGGCTCCTTCAAGCTGCCGTCGGCATTGAGCGGATAGACGGTGGTGCTGCCCGATCCGTAGTTGACCACGATCAAATTGCGCTGCGTCTTGTCCACCACCAGATGGCACGGAATCGTGCCCTTCGTGGACATTTCGTTGATCTTCGTCAGCTTGCCCGAAGTTTTGTCGATCGAGAACGCCGCGACGGCGCCGGACTTCTGACCGTTGTAGTTGTCCACTTCACTCACGGCGTACAGGAAGCGGCGATTGGGGTGAATGGTAACGAAGGAAGGATTTGGGTACTCGGCGGCCAAGCCGATCGAGGTGGCCTTGCCGGTGGCGGTATCGAATTTGTAGACGTAGATTCCCTTGCTGTCATTGCGCGTGTAGGTGCCGACGTACATCAGGTACTCGCCGGACTTGGCAGCGAGGGATGGCGCCAGTAACGAGGCCGCGAGCAATGGGGCCAGCAGGATCGAAGAGGAAAACTTGCACATGGGAAACATGAGACCGCACTTTCGCCACCGAATGCAAGCGCCTCCATCGCTGAGCCCCTCATTCGGGAGCTATTGCGCTACGCGGCAATGATCTACCATTGGAACGGAAGGAAACCACCCATGACACGGCGAGATTGGCTCCTGGCGTCTGCTGCTCCTGCAGTCTTGCATTCGCAAGCGAAGAAAACGAAGATCTCGGTGGCGCAGACCGACATCATCAGCCAGCAGCCGGAGAATTACCATGGCTGGCCCACTCTGACGAGGAAGCGAAACGGGGAACTGCTCGTGGTGTGCTCAGGCGGACGCGAATCGCACGTCTGCCCGTTCGGCCGCGTGGAACTGATGTGCTCGAAAGACGAAGGGCTTACTTGGAGTTGGCCGCAGATCATCATGGACTCGGCCATTGACGATCGCGATGCCGGAGTCTGCGAGACACCGAAGGGCGCGATCGTCGTCACCACGTTCACGTCGCTCGCCTACGAAGACCGCCTAAAGAAAGAAGGCGACAAGCTGGCGTTCTGGAGCACCGTGAACTTGCGCGCCACGCCCGAGCAGCGGCAATCACTACTCGGAACTTGGATGCTCCGGTCTGACGATGCGGGACTCACTTGGAGCGCGCCATATCGGGTTCCACTCAACAGTCCACATGGCCCCATCGCGCTTTCCGACGGCAGGCTTCTCTATGCCGGTAAGAAGCTATGGGACTCGAGCCAACGCGTGGGCGTAGCCGATTCGAGCGATGAGGGTCGCACGTGGAACTGGCTCGCCGACATTCCTACGCGCATGGGCGATGACGTCAAGAACTACCACGAACTGCACGCGGTGGAAACGGCTGACAAGCGGCTGATCGTACAGATCCGCAATCACAATCGAGAGAACGATCGCGAGACACTGCAATGCGAGTCGACCGACGGTGGGCGCTCGTGGACACAGCCCAAGCCCACCGGCATTTGGGGATTGCCTTCACACCTGTTGCGGCTCAAAGACGGCCGGCTGGTGATGTCGTACGGCTACCGGCGTTCACCCTACGGCGTGCAGGTTTCGCTGAGCAGCGATCACGGCCGTACGTGGGGCGAGCCCCTGACGATCACCGAAGATGGCGCGGGCGTGGACCTCGGATATCCGTCGACAGTGGAACTGGCCAACGGCGACTTGCTCACGGTCTGGTACGAGTTGCTCGCTGGTTCGCAGCGCGCCGTGCTGCGGCAAGCACGCTGGAGCTGGGCCTGAGCCTTTACGAAACTTATCACTTGCATCCGTGACGCCGGGTGCGGAGACTCCGTCCTCATTTCAAGGCCGCAAGACACAAGCAAGCGCGGCCCCTTCCGTAAGGCTGCTCACGCCAATCGGGCGTCGTGTGGCTCGGAACGAAATTCAAACTACGGAGTAACGACAACCATGAATCGTCTCAGGATCAGTGTGCCCAAACTCACCCTCGCCGCCGCGAGCGTGTTCGCTGCCTTCACGGCGTCCGCCCAGACCGCCACCTCAACATCGTTGAAGGGAACGTATCTCTTCACCGAACAAGGCGTCGCCGGGAGTTCCAACTTCACCTCTCTCGGAGTGTTCACACTCGACGACAGCGGCGTAGTGAGCGGAAGTGCGTACCTGCAAAGCGCCGGGCGCTTGGTGTCGGCCGAGGTCAGCGGGTCCTACACGGCATCGGCAACCGCTGCGGGCAAGCTGTCGCTCTCGCTGACTGACCGCGATGCCGGCGATGATGCCGTACCCGCCTTGGAGAACATCGAGTTCTTGTCCACCTCGAAAGAGATCTCGGGGTTGCGCCTGGATAGCGGCGTCAATTCCGCGGTGAAGTTGGTGCCGGTTGTGGCCAAGCCTTCGCTTGCCGGCTCGTTCGTGATGGCAGAGCAAGGCATGTTGACCAACGGGCAGAGCTACTTGATGCTCGGGCTGCTCAAAGTGGACGCCAGTGGTGCGGTGGCCGGAACCGCGACGCTCGACATCTCCGCACAGCCAGTGGACTACACGGTCTCTGGAACGGCAACCAGCGGCACGGATGGCCTGGGTTCGCTCGCGCTGACGCTTTCCGATTCCGATGGGAACCCCGTGCTGAACGCCAACTATCGCTTCGCTTCGATCAGCGACAAGGAAGCGAGAGCGATTCGCGTTGATCCGGGGCCGGTGGCGTCGGTCACGCTCGAAGCACGGTAAGGGCCAGGCGTTTGTCAGGGTCGCCGGTTCGCGGTGACCCTGTCAGTACACCAAGAAGCCGATGAGCTTCTGGCAGAGGAACCCGACCGTGGCCGCCGCCGGTATGGTCAGGATCCAGGCCCAAACGATCGAGGCCGCGATTCCCCAACGCACGGCGCGGACGCGCTGAATCGAGCCGACGCCCGCGATGGCTCCGGCCACCGTGTGCGTGGTGGATACCGGCTTGCCAATGAGAGTCGCGAAAACGATCGCCATTCCAGCCGCTGTTTCGGCGCAGAATCCGGACCTCGGTTTCAGGCGAGTCAGCCTTGCGCCCATGGTGCGGATGATGCGCCACCCGCCGCTCAGAGTTCCCAGCCCGATAGCGCTGTAGGCGGCGAGCTCCACCCAGAACGGCACTTCGAACTTCTTGATGACGCCGCCGGTGAAGAGAACACCCGTGATGATACCCATGGTTTTCTGCGCGTCATTGGTTCCGTGCGCATAACTGAAGAATGCCGAGGAGACGAGTTGCAGGCGGCGGAACCAGGAATCCATCTTTTTCGGCGTGAATCCTTTGAAGATCCAGAAGACCGCAATCATCAGAATGTAGGCCAGGCCCAGGCCGATCAGAGGCGCAACGAAAATGAACAGCAGTGTGTCGCGCCATTTGGGGCCCCACATCAGCGCGGCGAAGCCGGCCTTGGCGAATGCCGATCCCGCATAGCCGCCGATCAGGGCGTGAGAGGAGCTCGAGGGTAAGCCCCAGTACCACGTAATGAGATTCCAGGTAATCGCTCCGAGCAGGCCGCTGAGGATCACGTAGTTGTCGATCTTGGTCAGGTCCACCAAGCCGTTGCCCATCGTTTGCGCCACCGCTGTTCCGGAGAACAGTACCGCGGAAAAATTGAAGAAGGCGGCGAAGGCCACAGCCTGGCCCGGCGTGAGAACTCGCGTGGCCACGATGGTGGCGATCGAGTTGGCCGCGTCATGAAAGCCGTTGATGTAGTCGAATACGAGCGCGATAGCCACGACCAGCGCTACCAGGATCAGTGCCGTGTCCATGCGGCTCAGCTATTCTTGACCACCACTTCCTGCAGCACGTCGGCGACGTCCTCGCAGTAGTCGGTGGTTTTCTCGAGAATCTCGTATACTTCCTTGAGCTTGATGAGCTCGATCGGATTCTTTTCGTTGACGAAAAGATCCGACACGGCTGCTCGCACGATATGGTCGGCGCGATCCTCGAGACGATTGATCTCGATGCACGGATCGAGCATCGGCTTGTCGCTGGCCAGAGCCGCGAACGCGGTCTTCAATGCCCGTCCGCAGGAGACGAGAATCTCGCATACCTCCACCACGGGCTTCGGAATTGGATCCACGCGGTAGGAGACGATCCGGTAGGCGGCCTCTTCGATCCCGTCGGTGACGTCATCGAGGCTCGAGGCGATCGTATGGATGTCTTCCGGATCGAGCGGAGTGATAAACGTCTGATTCAAACGCATGAACGTTTCGTGAATCACCTCGTCGCCCTTGTGCTCGAGCTCGATGATTTTCTCCAGTTGTTTGGCCAAGCCCACTGGCCCGCCTTTGACGCCCTCGAGCAACGTGGCTGCCGACTCGAGAATAATGTCCACTTGCTTGTCGAAGTAGGCGTAGAACTTTTCTTCGCGGGGAAGGAGTCTCATCGGGTCAGTTTCCTATCGTAGAGGTCGCGGGTTACAGTTCGGTTACAGCGGCCCGGAGGTCACTCCAGTATCGGTAGGAGCTCGGGTTCGGGAGCAGGAACTTGTCCCGATCCCAGAAACCGCGGATCGAGCAACCGGTCGGGCTGCAAGTTGCCCATCGCGGAGAGTAGATTCTGTTTGAGGTTCGGATACTCGATCTCCAGTTCAGCAAAGATATCACGAAGTGTGCGCCGGACGGTACCGGTTTTTTGCGAGCACCCGCACGGGATGACGGGCGCGCCGAGTGAATCGGCGAATTTTCGCGTGACGTCTTCCGTGACGAAGCACAGCGGCCGGATCAGCTTGAACTGCCGGTCGCGCGAAAAGGTCACCGGCGGCAGTGCGCTCAGTTTGCCGGTGAACATCGCGTTGCGCAGAAATGCCTCGCAGAAGTCGTCAGCCGTGTGGCCGAAGGCGATGGTGTTGGCGCCGAGCTTCGACACGACGTCGTAAACGGCGCGGCGGCGATAGCGGCTGCACAGGTCACACCCATGGTCGGGCTGCTGGTCGAGCAGCTTGAAGCTCGGCGCGTCATGGTAGTAGGTCCAGTCAATGCCGCGTTGGCGGAGCCATTCGCCCAGCGGCTCGATCGGGCGCAGGAACTTGCCCTGCTCGATCGTGAACGCGCAGACGGTGAACTTCACCGGCGAACGTTGCGCCAGCAGGAGCAGCGCTTCGAGCAGCGTAACGGAGTCTTTCCCACCCGACAACGCGACAGCCACGCGATCACCTTCGCCGATCATGTTGAACCGGCCGATGGCCTCGCCCACCTTTCGCGTGAGGATGCGCTCGATTTCCAAACTCCTATTATAGTTTGGTGACCGAAATCGACCGGCGAATCTCGCCCGCGCGCACTGCCGCTTTCGATGTGCTGCGACAAGTGGAGGCCGGCGAGTTCGCCACCGACGCGCTGCGAGTGCGAACCGCGGCCCTTTCCTCGCGCGACGCCGGCCTGGCCACGGAACTCGCCATGGGCTGCCTCCGCTATCAGCCGCAACTCGACTGGATCGTGAAGCGCTGCTCGAGCCGCCCCCTCGACAGGCTTGACCCAGAAGTGCTCCTGTCGCTGCGCTTGGCCATCTACCAGATTCGGCACCTCGATCGGGTTCCCGCTCACGCGGCCGTGGACGAATCGGTGGAACTGGTCAAGTGGGCAGGGAAGCGCTCGGCCGCTCCGTTCGTCAACGCCGTGTTGCGCCGCGTAAAGCGCACCGAGGTCCCGTGGCAAGACGCGGCGATGGAGTTCTGCCTGCCGCCGTGGCTTTGGCAACGATGGTGCGCGGAGTTCGGCGAGCAGGCCGCGGAGCGGATCGCGACGGCGAGCCTGGTTCCCGCCGAGACCTACATCCGCGTGCCGGCCGGCCGGGAACAGGAGGCCGAGAGCCTGCTTGTCGAAAAGACTCCGGTTGACGGTTGCTATCGCCTGACGGGGCCTGATCCCGGCCCCTTTCGGATCCAGGACATCGGTTCGCAAACGATCGTGCCTCTACTCGATCTTCAGCCGGGCTGCCGATTCCTCGATGTGGCTGCCGCGCCCGGCAACAAGACCGCCCAGGCTCTCGAGATCCCTGTGCGAGCCGTTGCTTGCGACGCCAGCGTTCGGCGCCTGGCTGAGATGCCTCAGTTGCATTGTCCGGTGGTGGCGGCGCGCGGGGAGTCTCTACCGTTCGGCCCTGTTTTCGACCGTGTGCTGGTGGACGCGCCTTGTTCGGGCACGGGTACCATCCGGCGAAACCCAGAGATC
Organism: Bryobacteraceae bacterium; assembly: GCA_046331625.1. Classification (GTDB taxonomy): domain Bacteria; phylum Acidobacteriota; class Terriglobia; order Bryobacterales; family Bryobacteraceae; genus JAXLQL01. The sequence continues at coordinate 295,119 of JAXLQL010000006.1, read as the reverse complement.
AAGTGGCGCGTCACGGACAAGGAAGTGTCCCGCCACGCGGCTCGCCAGCGCGAACTCCTGCGGGCCGCCCTGCGAGTGCTGGTACCTGGGGGACGATTGGTCTACTCCACCTGCTCGCTCGAGCGCGCCGAAAACGAGGCTGTGGTGCAACAGGTGATGGGCGAGACCGCCGGGGCGGCACGCGTAGTGGACACGATGCGGCGCCTTCCGGGCGAGCATCCGGGAGACGGTTTTTTCGCCGCTGTGATAACATTGGAAAAGCCGCTAAGTACCTGAAAATCCAATGGTCGAAATCCTTCCGTCGTTGTTGGCAGCCGACTTTGCCCGGCTTGGGCAAGAGATCGACTCGGTCACCATGGCGGGTGTGTCGATGCTCCACCTGGATGTGATGGACGGGCGGTTCGTACCGAACATCAGCTTCGGGCAGCCGGTTATCCAGTCGATCCGCGCGGTGACCAAGCTGCACCTCGACGTGCATTTGATGATCGCCGATGCCGACCGCTACATTCGCGAATTCGCCAAGGCCGGTGCGGACTCGATTTCAGTGCATCAGGAAGCCTGTCCGCACCTCGACCGAACGATCGGCGCGATTCAGGCCGAGGGCCGGCAAGCCGGCGTGGTGATCAATCCCGCCACTCCGGTTTCGGCGATCGAGCCTGTGCTCGAGGTCGTGGATTTCGTTCTGGTGATGAGCGTGAATCCGGGTTTCGGCGGACAGAAGTTCATTCCGCGCGTGTTGCGGAAAGTGATGGACCTCGACCGCATCCGCAGCGAGTCTGGGCTGCGGTTCAAGATCGAGATCGATGGCGGCATCACGCGCAACAACGTTTGCGACGCGGTTCGCGCCGGCTGCGACTGGATTGTGGCGGGGTCGAGTATTTTCGGCACGCCGGATCCGGTCGAGACCGCCAGGACGATGCAGCAGATGGCTCGTGACGCGCTTTTGGTGCGCGTGTGAGCAGCATGCGAAGATGGTTTGAGCTGATGGGAGCGCATTCGATCAGGGGAGTAGTTTCGCGATGAAGAATAGCTCGCTGCGATGGGTAGCCGCGTTGACGCTGGCCGGGCTGATGCTTTCCGGCTGCGGGTTCCGGCGCAAGAAGTACGAAAACCCCATCACCAAAGACACCGAGCAGCCCGACAAGGTGCTGTTTGACAAGGCCACGGCCGACATCGAGAAGGGCCGCTATGAAGTGGCCCGGCTCACGTTGAACACGCTGATGAACACCTACGACACCAGCGAGTTCATGGCCAAGGCCAAGCTCGCCATTGCCGATAGCTGGATGCGCGAAGGCGGGTCGCACTCATTGGCGCAGGCCGAAGCCGAATACAAAGACTTCATCCTGTTCTACCCGACGATGGAAGAGTCGGCCGAGGCGCAGGAAAAGGTCTGCATGATCCACTACAAGCAGATCGAGAAGGCTGACCGCGATAGCAACCAGGCTCTACGCGCTGAAGACGAATGCCGCAATGTGCTGCTGCAGTTCCCGAACTCGAAGTTCGCGCCGCGCGTGGCCCAGATGCTGCGCAACATCCAGGAAGTCATCGCCGAAGGCGAGTTCCGCCGTGGCGAGTTCTACTTCAAGAAGGGGAGCTTCCCGTCGGCGGCCAACCGTCTCGAGGCGATGGTGAATCACTATCCGCTGTTCAGCAAGGCCGATCAGTCGCTGTGGATGACGGCGAAGAGCTACGCGAAGCTCGGAGACCGGTTCAAGGATCGCGCCGTCTCGTCGTACCAGCGCATTGTGAAGGACTACCCGTTGAGTCCGCTGGCGGACGAGGCCAAGAAGGAACTCAAGGCCATGGAGCGCGATATTCCGGAACCGGATGCGGTGGCGGTGGCGCGCATGAAGTACGAGCAAGAGAATTACGTCAAGCCTGGGATGATGGCGCCGTTCTGGGGGATCTTCAAGCGAGGTCCGGATACGGCGACCGCGGCGAAGTCGGGCAACCCGGCGATGACGTCGCTGCGACCGTCGATCCCCGTGAGCATCCCTACTCCTGAGGCGACTGCCGCTGCAGCAGGCACTGCTGCTGGCCCGACGGGTGAGGTAACCCTGCAGCCGTTGACAGGACCGTCGGAACTCGACAAGAAGGACGACGCTCGTTTGGGCAAGCAAGGCGACCAGCCAGCGCAGCCTGCGGCGGCGGCAGCGAAGGAAGAGGCGCCCAAGGAAGAAGCCAAGCCGGTCTCCACTGCTCCGCAGACCAAGAACAAAAAGGAAAAGCCCAAAAAGCAGAAGAAGTAGATGGGTCGCGTTCTTCTTGCCGACGACTCACCGAACGCTCAACGCATGGGCGAGCGGATCTTGCGCGAGGAAGGCTTCGAAGTAGTGAGCGTTACCGACGGCGAGACGGCCTACTTGCGCTTGGGCGACGCCGATCCCGACGTCGTGCTGGCCGACGCTTATCTGCCCACGCGTTCCGGGTTCGAGCTGTGCCGCTATCTCAAGAGCCGGCCCGAGTGGAAGCATGTCCGCGTTGTTCTGACGGCTGGGATTCTCGAACCATTCGACCAGGAAGAAGCCAAGCGCGCCGGCTGCGACGGCGTGTTGCGCAAGCCTTTCGAGGCGAGTGTGCTGATGGACATGATCAAGCCGATGGCCGAGGCTTCGCGCTTCGCCCGCGGATTGTTCGGCGAGCAAATGGAGCAGCAGAAGACGGCTGTCGCCACCGCCGTTCGCGAGGCGATTGCCGTCGAGCGCGCCAAGCCGCCCGAAGTGGATCCGGAGCGAGTGCGCGCCGCCATTACGCTGGCGCTCGACGCGGCTCTGCCGAACATGATCGAAGAGATCACCGAGCGCGTGCTGGTCGCCCTCGGCCACTGACAACCCACGGAAGAAGGTTTGGCATGGAGCTCCGGCGGCGGGACTGAAGTCCCGCGCAGGCTGAAAGCCTGCCCCACACTCGGTGCAGCAACTGCGGATCTCTGCTGAACCGGCGTGTGGCATCAGGCGCGGTCTTACGAGTCAGGTGCCCGCATCGAGAGGGGGACTGAAGTCCCGTGCAGGCTGAAATCTTCGCCCCTGGCAAAGAACTGAAGAATAGGAGTACACGGCGGAGCCCTGGAGCCATCGCGCTCGTAGTATCCTCGATAGTCATATGAACCGGCGTCATTTTCTCACCACCCTCGGCGCGGCCGCCGTGGCCCAGCCGCAAACCATCCCGATCATCGACATCCACCAGCACACCGACTACTCGGGCCGGCCCGACGACGTGATGCTGAAGCACCAGGACGTGATGGGCATTTCCAAAACGGTGCTGCTACCCTCGGGCCGCGTCTACGGACTCGAGGCTGGCGCTTCCGGCAATGACCGGGTGATGGAGATCGTCAAAAAGTACCCCGACAAATACGTCTGCTTCGCCAACGAAGTGCCGTATCATCCCGAGGCGCGCGCCACGATTGAAAAGTACCTCAAAGCCGGAGCCAAGGGGATCGGCGAGCAGAAGTTCTTCGTCGACGTAACGTCCACCGTGCTCGATGGCATTGCCGAGATCGCGCGTGAATACGACGTGCCGATTCTGCTTCATTTCCAGCACGAGCGCTACAACGTCCGCTATGACCATTTCTGGAAGACGCTCGAGAAGCACTCCCGGGTGAACTTCATCGGTCATGCGCAGACGTTCTGGGCGAATATCGACGCCAAGCAGGAGCAGGCGGTGCTGTACCCGAAATGGAAGGTCACGGCCGGCGGCTGGACCGATCGCTACCTGCGCGACTACCCGAACATGTTCGCGGACATGTCGGCGGGCTCGGGGTTGAACGCGATGCAGCGCGATGAAGATCACGCGCGCGAATTCATCAAGCGCCACCAGGACAAGCTGATCTACGGCTCCGATTGCAGCGATCACGTGGGCACTGGCGCCAAATGTAGCGGCTGGCAGCAGATCAACGAGATCCGCAAGTTGGCGTCGCCCGAGATCCAGCGCAAGATCTTCCACGATAACGCCAAGCGCGTGATCAAGCTGTAGCCATCCAGCTTCAGTTCGCGGTAGAACATTTTCCAGTCTTCGCGGGCGCGGCCGTTGAGGTCACAGGCGCCCGGAGTCGGTCTCGCGCGCACCGCACCAGTCGAGGTATCCGAACTGTCCGGACTCGAGCCGGAACACGGCGATATCCGCTTCGCTGCCTTCGCCGATGGTGCCGTACTGTGGCCGCGAGCGGCAACGACCGAGACCCAGCGCAAGATCTTCCGCGACACGCCAAGCGTGTGATCAAGCTGTAGGCTGTCGGGACTTCGATTCGCGGTAAGAAGTCCTTCAATCTTCCCTGGCGCGTCCGTTGAGAACCCACACACACGCCGCACGAGTCGAAGTATCCGAAGTGTCCGCACTCGAGACGGTACAGGGCGATTATCAGCTTCGCCGACTTCGCCCAGGCTGCCGTATTGCGGCCGCGGGGCGGCAAACGCCCGAGATCCAGCGCCTTCCACGACAGCGGCAAGCGCGTCATGAAGCTGTAGGTAGGCTACCGGGACTTCGTTTCGCGGTAATACGTTTTCCAGTCTTCGCTGGCGCGGCCGTTGAGATCCCACACCACGCGGCCGGCGCGCAACGTCATCTCGCACGTCAACCGCTTGGAACCGGTCTTGCGCACGCCACGCGAGTCGAGGTATCCGAACTGTCCGGACTCGAGCCGGAATACGGCGATATCCGCTTCGCCGCCTTCGCCGAGGCTGCCGTATTGCGGCCGCTTGATCTCGCGAGCCGGGTTGGCGGTTGCCATGCGGATCACTTCGACGAGCGGGACACCTTCGCTCGACACCTTCGACATGATGTTGGCCATGTCTTTCATGCCGCCATTCATCGAGCCCGTGTGGAGGTCAGAGGAGATCGAGTCGGGCGGGAAGTTCTGCCGGAAGGCGGCCGAGGCTACATTCCAGTTGAAGCTGCCGCTGCCGTGACCAATGTCGAAGAAGATGCCGCGCTTGCGGGCGGCGAACAGAGCTGGGTTGATGTTGCCATCGGGCAGCAGTTCGTTGCGAAGTCCCGAGAAGGCGTGCGTGTAGATGTCGCCGGGGCGTAGCTTCTCGGCGAAGAGCTTCTCGATGGGGCGCTCGGGTTTGTTCGCGCCGAAGTCCACCATCACGGGGATGTCAGCCATCGTGCCTGCTTTGACGGCGTTCTCGACCGAGGTCCAGTCGGCGTGCGGGTAGTGCGCGGTCTTGACGCCCACGACGACTTCCGGATGCTGCTTGGCCAGCCGCGCCACCGGCTCCGGGTCGAGGTCTTTGGTGTCGCCCTCGTTCGAGCCTTGCATGCCGAGTCCGGCGATGTTGATGAGCGCGAGCACGCGGGTTTGGGCGCGGTCGATCACGCGCTGTTTGAAGTCGGGAAAGTTGCGCCAACCGGACGTTCCCGCGTCGGCCACCGTGGTGACTCCGCTGCGGAATGTGAAACCGTCGGGGTAGACACTCGAGTCGCCGGTGAGGACTCCGGCCATGCCGGTGCCTGCGTAGACGTGCACGTGGATATCGACGAGGCCCGGGGTTACGTAGAGCCCGGAGACGTCGGCCGTGCGCTTGGCGTTCGAGGAAGGGATAGACGGCGCAATGCGGGCGATGCGATTGCCGGCGATGGCGACATCGGCAACTGCGTCGACTCGGTTTTTCGGGTCCACCACGTGGCCGCCCTTGAGAACGAGGTCGTAGGTTTGGCCCGGCAACAGCGAGGCCAGAAGAAGGGGTAAGATCGAGCGCATTGGCCCGATTGTATCGCTATTGGCCGGCCTGTTTGCGCTTGGCCTCGTAGTCGCTCATTCGCGCGCCGTACTCGTCGAAGCCTTTCCGGCCCATGAGCGCGAACGTGAAGCGCTTACCGAGTTCGACGCCGGGCTGGTCAAAGGCGTCGATGCCGAGCATCTCGCCGATGAAGGCGGTCTCGAATTCCATTAACTGCAGGAAGGCGCCCACGTGATGTGCGTCGAGCTTGTCGAGGGTGAATGTGCAGTTCGGGCGTTCGGCCTCGGTGAGAGCGGTGGCCGTGGCGCGCTGTTCGGCGTCAAGGAGCTTTTCGAGCGTGGAGCCTGGGAGGTAGTCCATTGCTTCGAGCCCGGTCTTCGATTTGGGAATCCTGCCCGGCGTGGAAAAGCGTTTTAAGGTCCAAAAACTGAATACTTTATCGTTCGGACCTTCGCGATATAGTTGAACCTGTGAATGCTGGTCTGTGGTGCCGAGCGCGGCGATGGGAGTCTGCCCCGCGTGGACCGTGTTCCCGGCGCGGTCAAACTTCTTGCCGAGCGACTCGGCCCAGAGCTGGCGGAACCAGAAAGCGGTGCCCCAAAGCCGGTTCACGTAGGGGAATGCGACCTGAATGCTCTTCTTGCGCCGCTCGAGCAGCAGCCAGTGGTGGAGCGCGGCGTTCAGGGCCGTGTTGGTTGCGAGGTCTTCCTTCCAGCAGAGGCCGGTCATTTCGGCCGCGCCCTTGGCGATGCGCGCGATGTCGATGCCGCAGAGCGCCGCCGGAAGCAGCCCGACCGCGGACAGAACGCTGAAACGTCCGCCGACGTTCTTGGGCAGGTAGAAGCTGCGGTAGTTTTGGCCGCTGGCGAGCTTGTAGAGGTCTCCCTCGCCTTCGGTGGTCACTGCCATTATCCGCTGGCTCGCCTTCGCTCCTAGCGCCTTTGTGAGCCATTCGCGCACCATCAGGAAGGCCGCCACGGTCTCGGCGGTAGCGCCGCTCTTGGCGATGACGGCCACCAGCGTCTTTCGCGGATTCATGGCGGCGAGAGCGCTCTCGATGAAGACTGGGTCGACGTTGTCGAGGATCACCAGCCGCGGATGCTTGGCCGAGAACGCAGCCTGCACCGGGTGCGGGCCTCGTAGCGCGCAATCGAGTGCCCATGCGCCCAACGCGCTGCCGCCAATGCCGACCACGCACACCGAGTCATAGCTGCCGCGCACGGAAGCCGCGAAGTTCGAGATGGCCTTGATCGTTTTGGTTTGGAAGGGCAGGTGTGGAAAGCCGTAGCGGTCTTCCTTCACGGCCTGATGGAAGCCTGCGAGTGCGCCGGTGGCCCTTCCCGCTTCGGATTGGATCTCTCGCGGAGATATACCATGCGTGGCGCCCACCATCGCCGACAGCATGTTTGTGGGGTCGAATTGAATGGACAAGGATAGTTCCCGAACTTCCGGATCTCGAGTAGGGTCGCGTTCAGTGAACCGGATTCGGAGACGTGAACGACGTCAGAAACGTCTGCGACGAATGATCGGTCCAACTGAGAGTCTCTTCGTCCACCAGCGCCCAGATGAGACCCAGACATGCGGGAAGCACGCTTACGCAGGCCCATCCGATTCGTTCGATCCGTTCGTTGCGGCTCGGCTTCTGGCCGTCGAAGTTGAGCAACCGCAATTGGCACCAGACCTGACCGGGAGAATCGAATTCGGCAAAGGCCCAGAGCAACTTGTAGCCGACTCCGAATACGCCCGCCAGCAATCCCAGGGCGGGGAAGGTGTACGATCCGAAAGCCTCGAGCCCAATCATGAAGTGTACTACCGCGGCGAACATCGCAACGGCCACCAGGACAATCGCAGCATCAATCGCTCCGGCCATCAACCGGTGGACTGGGATGGCAACAGGAGCATTCGCGGCCGGGCGTGGGTCCGTGTGGATGGGACGAGCCTTCGTCGCTGGGGCGGCGGTTGCACCAGACGCAGCTGCGGCGGCAAAGGCCAACTGCTGTTGCCGATTTTCCGCCGGAACGGGATTCGCTACCTTGGGCTCTGCCTTCGCTTGACGGGGCAGCGGAGAGGCCTGGCGGGGCATCGGGGACTGCTGGTGCAGCGCGGCGGCTTCCTGCGCACGGGCGCGCCTTTCCGAAGAAGGCGTCGGCCGATACGATTCGATTGGAACCACACGACCCAGTTCACGCGTCGTAAACAGAGCCGGCTGAAACGGCGCCTTGCGTGGCTCGGCTTCAGGAACGGCTTCGTCAAATGCCGCCATGCGTGGTCGCGGAGCCAACGCTCGCGCACCCGCCGTGGGGTAGTCGCCCCGAACCGGATACGGATTCGGCGCCGGCCGCGCCGAAGCAGCTTGGATGCGCCTGCCGCAATGATGACAACGATGATCTTCGGCTTGGTTGGCCGATCCGCAATACCTGCAAGTCATGTTTTGTTGCCGGGAACTCCTGCCCTATCCACTGAAGCCCTGTCCGAAGGCCGTTTCCGGCCCCGGTGCTCCATCCTGCCTGCCCCTGCCCAGAATTGCTTGCCTAGAAGCTTCAGGCCATGCTACGGTTTGGGCTTGGGCCGCTTTCTTCAATTTCAGGACAAAGTCCCGCTTACCTTCTCTATCATATTTCGGTACTTTTGTCACCTAAAATTAGGGTTGGGCGTCAGTTTGGTACTAGGGACCCGCATCTGGGGGTACCAAACTGCCTCACCACTACAGGAAACCCCTGATGCCCCCCAGTTCCCGGAGGTGCTATCTCCCCGAAAGGTGGTGAGGGTACCCCGGATCAATGAACCAGGGCCCAACGAGGTCTACGTCCGGGGCGAGCAGCGCGCCACTGGACCCTGGATCTACATCCGTGGCGCAAACTCCTCGGTCGAGACCGCGAGCTTCCTCCTGCGCGCCGACGAAATCGATTACAACCAGGACACCAACTACGCCGAAGCGCGAGGCAACGTTCGCTTCCTGGCCTTCGATCACGGCGAAGAGCTCATGGCCGATCGCGTCGAATACTACCTCAAGGAGCATCGCGGAAAGTTCTACCGCGTCAGAGGAACGTCGAAGCCCGCCGTCGGTTACCGGCCTGGGCTGCTCATCACCAATGCGCCATTCTACTTCGAAGGCAAGTGGGCCGAGCGGCTTGGAGATCGTTATGTAGTACATGAGGGATTCATCACCAACTGCCGGGTTCCAGGGCCGTTATGGCACTTGCAGGCTCACAAATTCGACATCCTTCCCGGCCAGCAAGCGATCGCCTCCAAGGCGTACTTTCGGGTGTACAAGATCCCGCTTTTCTTTACGCCATACTTCTACAAGTCGCTCGAATCGGAGCCCCGAAAAAGCGGCCTCCTCATGCCCATCTTCGGCAATTCCGCCCGGCGCGGGAAATGGGTGAAGGTCGGCTACTACTGGGCGATCAATCGCTCCTACGATGCCACCTACGTGTCTCAATACTTTACCGAGCGCGGCTTCGCGCATATCTTCGACGTCCGCGGCAAGCCGACCGACAAGATCGATTTCGACGCCAACCTCTTCGGAATCAACGACCGTGGCCTGCTACAGTCGAACGGCGATCGCATCAAGCAGGGTGGCTTCATCACCACCCTCCGCGAGAAGGCGGATCTGCCCCGTGGCTGGACTAGTCGCGCAGAGATAAGATATTTGAGTTCATTCACTTTCCGGCAAAACTTCACGGAATCGTTCAGTGAGGCTGTGGCGTCGGAAGTGCATTCCAGAGGGTACGTAGCGAAGACGTGGTCCACCTACGGGCTGGGGATCATCTTCGAGCGCGACGAGAACTACCAGTCGAACGCTCCTGGCGATAAGGTGGTGCTGCGCAAGCTCCCCGAAGTCATGTTCACCTCGCGGGACCGGCAGGTCGTGACCCGAGCGCTTCCCATCTGGGTGTCGCTCGAATCTTCCGCAGGTCTTGTCCGGCGGAACGAGCCGCTGTTTCAGACGCGGCAATTCGTCGACCGGCTCGACTTCGCGCCCCGCGTCATGACCGCCGCCCGCTGGAAAGGCTTCAGCCTCATCCCGTCGTTCGGGATCCGGGAAACCCATTGGGGCTCGAGCATTCATGCGGGGTCGCTCAGCGGACAGGGCGTGCTGCGTTCCTCTCGTGAATTCAGCCTCGAGCTGATACCGCCCTCGCTCGGCCGGATCTTCGACAAGACGCCCGGTTGGCTGGGCGACAAGATCAAGCACGTTATCGAGCCACGTGCCGGCTTCCGCTATGTGGATGGCATCGGCAACTTCGATCAACTGGTTCGATTCGACGAGACTGAACTGCTGACCAACACCAAGGAGTTCGAGTACTCGATCACCAACCGATTCTTCGCCAAGCGGGGCTCTACGACTACGGAACTGCTGAGCTGGCAAGTCTGGCAGAAACGGTACCTCGATCCGAATCTGGGAGGCGCCGTGGTGGCGGGCCAGCGAAACGTCTTCGCCACCCAGGAGCAGATGACCGGCTACGCGTTCTTCGATCAGGCTCGCCGCTACTCACCCATCGTTTCGTCACTGCGCATGAATCCCACCGGCAGCCTCGGTGTGGAATGGCGCACCGACTATGACCCGCTACGCCAGCGCTTCTCGAACTCGGCGATCATGGGCTCGTGGCGATGGGACAAGTACTCGATCATCGCCGGACATAATCTGGTTCGGAGCAACCAGGTGCTGTCGCCGAGCGCGAACCAGTTGATCGCCATGGCAGGTTGGGGCAAGCAACACCGCCGTGGATGGAACGTCGGGTTCCAGTCTGTATACGACTTCCGCCAGCAGGTGATGCAATTCATCACCACGCAGGTGGCCTACAACACCGACTGTTGCGGACTGAGCATGCAGTTCCGCCGCTTCAGCTTCGGGACGATCAGCTATCCGACGTTCCAGGTGTCATTCGCCGTGGCCAATATCGGATCGGTTGGTACGCTCCGGCAGGAAGAGCGGATTTTCTAGTCCACCTTGCGGTTCAATCCACCGCGGCGACCGTGGCGACAGTGCGGTGGCCGAGCCGAAGCTCATTCACGATGTTCCACTGCGGATCGAGCTCGACGAGCCGGCGTCCGGTGTAGTCATTCACGATCAGATTTCCGTTGGGTAGCAGATCCGTTCCCGACACCCAAGAGAACCGGACGTTCATCTGATTCCCGCCGATCGAGCGCACGATCTTGCCCGCCTTGTCTACCTCCACCAACTCGCCCGGATCGGTGAGACTGATGATCGTGTTGCCGTTGTCGAGACGCAGCCCGCGATAGGGGCGCCGCTTCTCGCCGCCTTCGGCTTGATAGGTCCAGACGATTTCACCCGACGGATTCACTTCGATGATCTTCCCCGCGGCCTCCACTGAGATGAGTGTGGTTCCGGTCTTGGTGCGGCGGGCATTGCGGCTCCGCATGTTGGCCAAGTCAGGACTCGCGTAGCGCCACACCACCTTCTTGTCTCGCGTCACCTCGATCACTTCGCCCTTCTTGGCGTCGTTGATGAGCGTATTGCCATTCGCCAGCCGTTCGGCGCTGATGGGATGTTCGAGACCTTCGCTGTAGCTCCACACTTCCTTCTGACTCGAGTCGATCTCGACCACGCGTTTGTCCGCGCCGATCGTATAGAGCACGTTCCCGTTGCCGAGCCATTGCGCGTCGTGACCGCGCTTGTTGGGTACCTTCCAATGGATCTTGCCCGTTGGCCAATCCATCAGGATGACTTCGCCTGCCGGGCCGTGGTCCGAGATCAGGATGCGGCGCGTCTTCTTCGGGGCAAGATATTTGTCGAACCAGGCGAACATCGCGTTCTCGGCCTTCACCGCATCGGCGCCTTTGAAGCCGTGATCGGCGTCCTGCAGCCCGAGCAGTTCGGCGTCAACGCCCACCTGGCGGAGCCGATCGATGAGCCACACGGATTGTTCGTAGGCGACATAGCGGTCCTTCGTGCCGTGAATGGCGAGGACCGGAGCCGCGTTGGCAGTGGCCCAGTTGAGCGGACTCGACCGCTGGTGGATGGGGCGCGCGTGCTCGAGATCTCCGCCGAGGAACATCGGCAGCACCTCGGCCGCGTCCACGCTCTTGCCGTACGATTTGGTGAAATCCGTGGGGCCGTAGTAGTCGACCACGCAGCTCACTTTGCTCGACCGATCGAGGTTCGGACCGCTACCTTCGAACTCGCGCACGCCAGCGGTGAGCCCGAGCATCAGTGCGAGATGCCCGCCGGCCGAGCCGCCCACCGTGCAGATGCGGTCGGGGTCAATCCCGTATTTGCCCGCATTGGCGCGCAGAAAGCGCACGGCGGCTTTGACATCTTCCACGGCTGCCGGAAACTGGTGGCGAGGCGAAAGACGATAGCTCGTGGTGGCGGCCACGTACCCGCGTTGGGCGAGCTTTTCCACCAGCGGCAGGTAGCTGTCCCGTTTGCCTGCGCGGAATCCACCGCCATGTATGGCGAGAACAGCGGGACGCGCCGAACCCGAGGCAGGGCGGGCAATATCCATGGCCACGCGCTCGCCCACGCGCGAATATTCCACGTCTTTGTCCCAAACCACGTTCTGAGCCAGGCAAGCAACTGCGGCGAAGCAGATCGAAAATCGCATTTCCGTAGGGTATCAACATCTCCTTGTGCCCGCGTGGTAGTTTGGCAGTATATGCTGTTTCCCATCCGGAGGATCTTGGTTTCCTCATTGTTGTTCGCAGCCGTTGTTGCTGCGCAGCCTCGTGAATGTCCCCTTGGCAGCCTGGAAGCGGGAGGAAGTGCATCGAGTTCGATCGAAGCCGGCGACTGCAGCTTGGCCGATTTGTTGCTGTTCGGGCCGAGCCTGCTGGCGAAACAATTTCGGTTGACGGTAGCGCAGCGCGGAGTGTTCACTGCAAACGCGTCATCCACTGCCATTGACACGCAGCTCTACCTGCTGACGGGAGACCGTAGGAGTATCCTTGCGTCCAACGATGATTCCGATGGCGGCACCAACTCCAAGGTGGTCGCCTATCTTCCGCCAGGCGACTACACGCTGGTGGTTGCTTCGAAGCGAAGTGGAGTGACTGGCGCTTTCGATCTGAAGAACGTTTCCGAAGCGCAGCGCACCTGCACCATTCAGGACCTCACGCCTGGCACTGACGTACAAGGCTCGTTCTCCGCTTCTTCCTGCCGGGGACTCGACTTGGCCACGACGGCGGTTTCCTCGGATACGCAGTTGCAGAACCGCTACCGGATCCGGCTCGACAAAGTGGCCGTGATCAACGCGCAGACCGAGTCGGCACAGCAACTGAGGCTGTCTCTTCTTCCTGAGACAGGAACCGGCAACACCGTCAGCGCTACCAACCAATTGCTCGCCAGCCAGCCCGCGGGTTCGCAGATCCTGCGTGTGGTGGCGCCCGACGTGGGATCGTTCACCCTCAAAACCACGCGCGAAGATCCACGCCCATGTACCCCGAAGACCCTCGAGCCCGGTGCGCAGATCGACAACTCCTTCCAATCGTCGAGCTGCCGATGGCTGGACGTATTCGTTCCGAGCGCCACCACCGCTTACGTCGAACGGTATCGGATCAACGTGTCTGCCCGGCAGGTTTTCACATTCGACCAGAAATCTCCGGACATGGATAGTCTGCTCATCCTCTACGACTCTCGCAATACGCGAATAGGGTTCGAGGACGACATCGACGACGACAACCTGGACTCGCGCATGGTGATCCAACTGACTCCCGGCGCCTATACTCTTCTCGCGACCCAAACGCGGACCAAGACTGGCGGATTCCAACTCGCCGCCTCGGCCGAAGATCCAAGGCCTTGCAACGCCGCGGAAATGAAGCTCGGCGCCCCCATCGAGGGCACGATGGCCGATACGGGATGCCGTGTGGCTGACGTGCTTCTGTTCGATACCGATACGTCGATCGTTACGCCCTTCAAGGTCACGCTGGACAAGCGCCAGATGTTGAAGCTCGATGCGAACATCGGAGGCGATGTGGGCGGCGACATGCTCATTCTGACCCCAGAGGCACGGCTGGTGAACTTCGACTCGACCGACTTCGACAACAATGCCGCGCTCGACTTGCTGCTCGGTGCCGGAACGTACCTCGTGGCGCTGGTCTCTCCCGATGATCCGAGACCTACCTACGTGCTACGCGGAGCCACGCGCGATCAGCCGGCTTGCCCGAGCGCGGATATCGGTCTTCCGGGAAGCGCATCGGGTACCTTGTCTTCCTCCGATTGCAAGTTGGGCGAGATGACCTTGGAGACCGGGATCGGCGCAGCCGCACGACAGTTCCAGACCACGGTCACGACGCCCGGAAGGATCTCCTTGAGTTTGAACAGCACCGATTTTCCGGGAGTTCTCGTGGTGGCTACGGCCAACGATCAGATCCTCGGCATCGGAGCCCGCTCATCCCCTGGCCGGATTACGCTCAGCGGACCGGTGTCCGCTGGCGGCTACAAATTCTTCGTTTCTTCGGTTGGAGGAACCGGATCTTTCACTCTCGACGCGACCCTCGATACTGGTGGTCCGGCCGCTGACGTAACGTCGATGCGGCTGGTGCCGGAAGGCACGGATTCCGGAGTCACGTCGTGGCCCGAGCTCAGCGCGTTGCGGATGTATCGGCGGGCGGCTGCGACGAAGAAGAAACTGCCCCTCGATGACACCGTCAAATGACGGCCGCCCCTCAGAACGAGTACTGCGTGGAAAGATAGAGAAGCCGTGAGCTGGCGCCAGGAGTGGCTCGCTTCACGAAGGTCCCGGGGATGAACTGACCGATCCCGGTGGCGATGGTGAATTTGGCCAACTGGATGTTGGTGAAGAGGTCCACTTCCTGGCCCACGTAGCGGCCCGCTGTACCATTGGCTGACCGCACGATCACGCGGCCTTGACCGTTGTAGAGCGCATCGCGCGTGTTGGCCAGCCATGAGGAGTTGTACATCAGCATCCAGCTCCAGGTCTTGCGCACGTTGAGTGTGGTGAGAGACTTGATGTTGTGGATGTTGCGCCAGCCGAGCAGGTCCACGTGGCCGAACTTGTCGTGCGCGGCGGGGTAGAGTTGATCGAACGTGCCGCTCTTGCCGCTGGTGGGATTCGTACCCGATGCGAACTTGTACTCGTTGGCGAAGTCGACCGGTTTCTTGAAGACCGCCGTCTTGTAGCCAACTTGTCCAACCCATGCGCCGGCCCTGTGCGCCAGCAGGCCGACGTGCCCGTTCTGTAGCGCCCCTTCAGCGGTGAATCGAAAATTCGAGGGCAGGGGAATCGCCCAGCGAGTACCGAACGTGTTGATGCCCATGGTGCCCACGCCTGTGAATCCTCCAGGCCGGTTCTGATTGTGCCTCACCATGTACACGTCGAAAGTGGTCTTGCCCACCACTTCCTTGAAGGTGTTGTAGCTGCCGAAGATGCGATCTCCCAGCACCGGCTTGTTGAAACCGGTCCCGACGGTTACCACCGGCGACACATGCAGAAACTCGAGCCGGGCTTTCTTCCAGATGTAGTAGAGGCGCCCCGTGTCCCAAGTGCGCGCCGTGTAGCCCCATTGCGGCGATCCGATCAGGCGGGCATCGCCGTAGTTGATCATCTGGCGGCCGACTGTAAGCCCGAGCCCCTTGCCTGTGGAACTGAGAAACTCGGCATAGCCTTCCTGAAGGTCGAGCGGATCACGCACGTTGCCGGGAGCCGGGAGGCCGTAGAACGGGCTGCGCGTGTCTTGGGCGAGGCCTTGCAGTTTCATCCAAGGTGTTGGCTTGGCGGTGAGCCCAAAGCGGGTGCGGATATAGTCCGCGGCCAGATCGCGATCGCGGCCGAACACCTGGCCGGTGCGGTCTTCGGCGCGCTGGCGAATCTCGAACAGCGCTTGCAGCTTCTTGTTCGTGTTTTCACCGAGCCATTCATTGACATAGGTGCCGGGGTCGACCTGCGACCAAAGCGTGGGGGAGAGGAGAATGATCGCGATCAGAGGCCGCATCAATTGTAGAGTCTTTTCAGCTTGACTGTTTGTTTTGGGGGATTACGGGCTGTTTGCGTGCCGCCGCTGTTTCCCGCGTTAGTGGAGCGCTCGCGCTCTCGCACCAACTCCATCTCACCATTGCGGACCGTCCCCGTGTACCGGATTCGCGTTTCGTTGATCTGGTTTCCGGCCTGCTCCTGCGCGGCCACGACGAACGTCACCAGTTCGCCCGCGTGCTTGAAGTCCACGATCGGCGAACTGCCGTAGTCGCCGTACTGCTTGCCACCCAGCTTGCCGTTCGTGTTGGTGAACTGGAAGGCCACGTCGAGCAGGTCGCCGTTGCGGTTGGGCATGGTGCCGACCCAGACGCCGCTGAGATCCGCGGCGGCGCAGGCGCCCGCGAAGGTTACGAGAAGAAGCCTCATCATGCGGCCTTCAAGAGCCCCGCCAGCGGACCCGTACTGTCGGCGAAGCGCTCCACCGGAGCCCCGAACGCGTCGAGCATCGAGACGTAGAGGTTGGCGAGCGGCGAATCGTCGTTGTAGGTCAAGTGCTGTCCCGAGTCGATTCGTCCGCCGCCTCCGCCGCCGAGCACCAGCGGCAGGTTGTGCGGGTTGTGGCTGTTGCCATCGGCCAGTGCCGAAGCAAACAAGACCATGGAGTTGTCCAAAACCGTCGAATCGCCTTCCTTCATGTCGCGCAGTTTGCGCAGCAGGTAGGCGAATTGTTCGATGTGCCACTTGTTGATGAGCTGATACTGGCGCAGCTTGTCGGCGTCTTTCTGGTGGTGTGATACGTCGTGATGGCCCGCGCTGACGCCTTCCAGAAACCGGAAGCTGACGTTGCTCACTGAATTGCCGAACATCATCGTGCTAACTCGCGTGGTGTCGGTCTGGAACGCGAGCGCGATCATGTCGAGCATCAGGCGAACGTGTTCGGCGTGATCCTTCGGCCGGTCCGTAGGAGCGGCTTTGGGATCGATCGGCCACCGCGGCTTCCACGAGTTCGCCGTTTGCGTCGAGGCGCGCTCCACGCGCTCTTCGAGCGATCGCACCACGGACAAGTACTCGTCAATCCGAATCTGATCCGCCGACCCGACCTTCGCCCGTAGCCGTTGCGCGTCACCCAAGACGCGATCGAGCAACAGCGCATCCATCTTGGCCGTGTTGCCTTGCGGCGTAGTGGCGGCGCCGAACAGCCGCTCGAACACCGCGCGCGGATTGATCTCGCGAGCCAACGGTGTGGTGGGGTTTGACCAGGCGATGTGCGATCCATAGACGCGCGTGTAGCCGACCACAAGGTCGACACCGATCGCCACCGGAGTTACGCCGAGTTCGAGCGAGGGCAGGGGAGTCTGCATCGCCACGCTCTGTGCGGCTAGCTGATCGACGCTGGTTCCATTGCGCAGGTCCGCACCCGGAGTCTTCTTGATGGTGGCGCAAGTGAGAATCGCGGCTTCCTTCACGTAGTGACCGTCACCGCCCTTCGCCGCCTGATTCCACAGGTTGCTCATCACCACGATCTGGTTTTTCAGATCAGCGAGCGGCGAAAGCGTCGGAGAAAGTTCGAAGCCGCGGCCCGTGCCCTTTGGATACCACTCGCTCACGTTCACGCCGTTGGGCATGTAGAGCGCGGCCAGGCGTACGGGGTTCTTTGGCGGCGTGGAGAAGGCGAGCGCCGTGGTGGGCGCCATGGCTTCGAGCCACGGCAGACCGATGGCAACGCCTGCGCCCCTCAGCATGGTCCTTCGGGATACAGAACGCGTAGTCATTTTTTCTTCTCCTGAACGGCCGCGGTCCTCACCGGACTCGGCGCTTGCGTGCGGAACGGAACACTCTGCACGATGCCGTCAATCAGCGTTTGTGAACTGTAATTATTCTCTCGCAGTTGGGCCACGATGGCGTCCACCGTGCATGAGTCCTTCACAGTGAGCCCACGCCCGAGCGCGTAACCCAACATGCGGCGGGTGAGGTTGCGCACGAAAAGATCCTTGCGGTCCAGCAGTGCCTTTTTCAATCCGTCGACGCCTTCCACCTTCGTCCCATCGGAAAGCTCGGCCACGTTATCCACCGGCTTGCCGCCCTCTTGGTCACGCCACAGGCCGATCGCGTCATAGTTCTCCAGCGCGAACCCAATCGGATCGATGCGGCTATGGCATCCGTTGCAGACGGCGTTGGTGCGATGTTGCGACAGCCGCTCGCGCATGGACTTCGGCGCGGCGCCGGCGGCCTGCTCCTCGAGCGGCGGCACATTCGGCGGAGGCGGCAGCGGCGGCGTGCCGAGAATCGTATCGAGCACCCAGGCTCCGCGCAGCACCGGACTCGTCCGATATGGATACGAAGACACCGCCAGCACCGCCGACATGCCGAGCAATCCACCGCGGCGGGTGCCTTCGGGGAGTTCCACCCACTGTGGCTGTTTGGTGGCGGCCTGTCGGATCGGCATCTTCACGCCGTAGTGTTTGTTCAAGTTGCTGGTGCCGATGGTGTGCTTCGAATCGATGAAATCGAGTAGCGACTGGTTGCGCATGAAGACTTCCTGGAAGAACAGGATCGGCTGGAAGCGTATGTCGGACCGGAGTTCCTCGTCTTGCGCGTAGATGGGGAAGAGCTTTGCGTCGGGAGCTTTGTCTGTGGCGAGTTCGCGCGTGTGCAGCCACTGCTCCACGAAGCGCTGCGCCAGGCCGAGCGAGCGATCGTTGCGCAGCATGCGGCGCACGAGCTGCTTCAGCACTTCAGGATCGTCGAGCTTGCCGGTCGCGGCCACATCGAAGAGCAACTCATCCGGCATGCTGCCCCAAAGGAAGTAGGAGAGGCGCGAGGCGAGCGCGAATTGCTCGAGCTTGCGCGGCGCCGTGGTGTTGTTCGGCGGCTCGATGCGGAAGAGGAAGTTCGGCGACACGAGCACGCCGCGAATCGCATACAGCACAGAAGGCTCGAACTGCTGGCCCTCTTTCTGCGCTGCATCGTAGAGCGAGAGATACGGGGCGATGTCGGCATCCACCACCGGACGCCGAAACGCACGCGGCAGAAACTGCGTGAGGATCTTTCGTGCTGCATCGCGGGGAGTCACGCCGGGTCCGGGCTTGGCGGTGAAGATCTTGGCGTGGCTCTTGAATTCCTTGGCCGCGAAATCGGCGATGAACTTCGCCGTCTCCATGTATTTCTCGGCGTGGAGCGGCGAGAGGAACAGCGTCTCGGCTGCGTTGTCGAAGCCTTCGCCTCCGGCGCCGTCAGCAGGAAGGCGGCTGCCGAGATCGAGGTGGATGTCGAGAAGGTCGCGAATCGTGGCTGCGTATTCGTCGCGATTCAGGCGGCGTGAAACGGCGGGTCCAGGCACGGGTCCTGAGGCGCACGCTTTGGCGCGCAGAGTCTCCTCTACCCAGCGCGTGATGCCTTCGCGCTCGTCGATGGTAGGAGCAGGCGAACCCTTGGGCGGCATGTCGCCGTTGCGGACGCGGTTGGCGAGCGAGGTCCACTTGCGGGGTTCGGTTTCGAGGCTCGCTTCGGCGCTCACACGATCAAGCAGGAAGCCGCCCGTACCGGGTTTCGTGCCGTGGCAATTCTTGCAGTAGGTGCTGAGGAACCCTTGTGTCCGCTCGAAGGTAAAGTCGGCGGCCGTGGCCACGGTAGCCAGCAGGATCGGGAGGACGCGAGCAAGGGACGACATTCGGTTCGCTAACCAAAGTTTATTACGGGAAGCACCCCGCCCGAAACGTCTCGCCGCCGGGCGCGTCTACCATCTGGTCATGTGGCGCGACTTCGTTCGTGGTTTTCGGATTCTTCGCACGCAGCGGACATTCGCTTGCGTCTCGATTCTCACGTTGGCGCTCGCCGCCGGCGCGACTACTGCGGTGTTCGCAGCCGTAGAGGCGGTGCTTTTGCATCCGCTCCCGTTTCGCGATGCGGACCGGTTGGTCGCGATCTGGGGACGGCATCGCACCCAGCCCGGCTTCTCGAGGGTTTTCGACACCTGGGCTGACTTCCATCGCTGGCGCGATTCCGCCCATGCATTCGCTGCGATCGGCGTGGCCACGTGGGCGCGCGGCGGCGAGACGATGACTGGTCGCGGACCCGCCCGCAGCGTGCTCTCGATTCCGGTGAGCGCGGAGTTCTTCCCGATGCTCGGCGTGAGCGCGGCGAAGGGCCGGGTGTTCGACCATGCCGATCTGTCGCGCGGGTGCTCCGTGGTGGCTGCCCATCGCTTCTGGCGCGACGTGCTCGGCGGCGACCCGGCGATCGCCGGGCAGAGCCTGGTACTCTCGGGCAAGAGCTGCACGGTGATCGGCGTGATGCCGGAGGAGTTCGTGTTCTATCCTGCCGCGACCGAACTATGGATGCTCGCGATGCCGGACCGCCCAGCCGAGACCGCCGCTGGCGTGTTTGCGCGGCTCCGTGACGGAGTTTCGGTGGAGGCGGCCGAGCGCGAGTTGCTCGAACTGCACGAGCGCGATCGAAGCACGCTGCCGCGGGATCGCCTGGACATCGTGCCCGCCGTGTATCCCTTGCGCGATGAATTCACCTGTCTGACCAGCCGGTCATTGCGTGCCACGATGGTGGCGCTCGCCGCGGCCGTGGTCGCACTGCTCGCCATCGCTTGCGCGAACATCGCCTCGCTACAGGTGGGGCGCATGCTGGCGCGCCAACGTGAGATCGCCATTCGCGCCGCGCTCGGTTCGGGCAGGCGCCGCTTGGTCTCGCAGTTGCTCGCCGAGAGCCTGGCCATTGTCGCGCTGGGCATCGCGACCGGATTCGCGCTGGCCATTGTCGCGGTGCGCCTCTTCAACTGGTGGCGCCCGGTGGAACTGCCTCCAGGTGTGACGCTTGCGGTTTCGTGGCCCGTGTTGACGTTCTCGGCCGCGGTGATCGCTTTCGCCACACTCGTCTTCTCCCTTCTGCCCGTGTGGCACGCGTCGCGAGCGAACCTCGAAGGGCTACTGCGCACGCGCGTGACTGGCGCGCCGGGAGCAGGCCGGATCCGAAGTGCGCTGGTGACCGCCGAGGTAGCTTTGTCACTGGCGTTGTGTGCAATCGCAGGGCTCCTGGTGGAGAGCACTCTCCGCTTGCACGCCTCCACCGGCATCGATCTCGAGCACATCGCTTCGTTCCGCGTTTCGGCTGCGCGGCCACCCGTGCTCGAGAGCATTCGTGAGCGTGTCGACGCGCTTCCAGGCGTGGAAGCGGCTGCTCTCACGTCGCACCTGCCGCTCACTGGATTTCCGGCTTCTCCCGTGGAAGTGGAGGGTCGCCCCGTGGCGGAGCCGCTCATCGATACGCTCGATCAGACGGTGAGTGAGTCGTACTTTCGCGTGATGGCGATTCCGCTGTTGCGCGGGCGCGGGCTGGGCCGCACGGACGTGAAAGGCGCGCCTCCGGTGGCGCTGGTGAACCAAGCGTTCGCGGACCGGCATTTCCCTGGCGAGGATCCGGCCGGCCGCCGCTTTCGCTACGCGCACCGGCAGGGCGCGTCGCAGCCTTGGGTCGAAATCGTGGGCGTGGTGGGCGACGATACCAGAGCCCAGTTAGACGAAATGAGTTGGGTTCGTCCGCCGATCGCCTACCGCGCCGCGGCTCAATCGGACGCCGGCGCTCCCCACATCGTGGTGCGGGCCGCGAGCCTCGACTGGGCGCGATCTGTGCCCGGCATCATGACGGAGCTTGCGCCTGACGCTCCGCTCGGCGAAGTGACGCGCATGTCGCGCGTGCGCGACCAGCAACTCGCCTATCCGCATTTTCGGGCCGCAATGGTTTTCGCATTCGGACTCGTGGCCCTCGCGCTGGCTGCTGCCGGAGTGTTCGCAGTGATCTCGCACCACGCCGCGGGCCGCATGCGCGAGTTCGGAATTCGCATCGCGCTGGGAGCGGAGCCACGGAATGTTCTGGCGATTTTGTTGCGGCAAGGCATGGCGCTGCTGTGCGTGGGCTCGGCCGCCGGACTGCTGCTGGCATGGTGGGCTTCGAGCGCCGCGGCGAGTCTGCTGGCTACTGCCGTGCGCTTCGATCCGGTGCGCGCATGCGCGCTGTCGCTTGTGCCGATCGCGGCAGGGGTCGCGGCGATCCTGGTTCCCGCGCTCCGAGCGTCTCGCCGCGATCCCATGGCCGCGCTACGCGCCGACTGAGCGTTACCGCACGGCAGTGACCAGGCGTTGCGGTGAATGCGGCACCTCGTGCAACTGGCAGTCGCGGAACCCAGCCTTGGTGAGGAACTCTGAAAGCTCGCTGAACGTGTAAGCATCGCCAGCCGGAGTCATGGCGAGCATCGTCAAACTGAACGCTGCCGGAGCGGGCGGCGATACCCGATCTTCGTCAGGCACGAACTCGAGCACCAGCACTCGGCCTCCAGGCGCCAGCGCGGCGCGGATCTTCTCGAGTAGCTTCACGCATGCGGCGGAATCGAAGTGATGCAGCAGGTTGGTGACCAGCGCCAGGTCGTATCCGGACCCGTAGTCGACCGTGAAGGTGTCGCCCGCGAGCAGGCTGTAGCGGTCGAGCACGTCCGCGGCTCGCGCGTTTGCTTCCGCCACCGCAAGTACCTTGCCCCAATCCTGCGCCACCACGCGGCATTCGGGTAGCGCGCGGGCGACGGCGATTCCGTACATGCCGTGTCCGGCCGCGAGATCGATCACTCGCTTCGGATTCGACTGTGCGGCTACCTGCGCGAGAAACGACGCGGATCCGGTCGTTATGGCGGCCATGCTTTTAGCGAAGATCACCCACTCGTCGAGCTCGGCTTCCGTCACGCCGCCTTTTGCGAGCGTTGTGCCGCCGAGCCGGATGGCGGCCGGCAGGTTCTCGAAGCCTTGCATCATCTTCGGCGCGTTCATGAACGCGATCATCGCTCCCATGAAGCTCGGCGAGCGCCGGTCGAGAAAAGCGGCTGCGGTGGGCGTGAGCGCGTAGCTCGACTCGGACTTGGCGAGGAAGCCGGTAACCACCAGGTAGTCGCACAAGATGCGGATGCCACGCGGGGAGACGCCGGCGCTCGCCGCGATCAGGGCGGCGGTGCTGGCGCCTTCGCCGATTCGGGTGAAGAGGTCGAGTTCGATCGCGGCGCGGATGGCTGCGGTTTTCTGATAGGCGTTGAAAGCTTCCCAGACCATTTGGGGATTGGGCTGTTCAGGGGACATGCAGCCGATGCTAGCATGCGCCACTGCGGCGCGATGCGGTTCCGAACCTGTCCGGGTACGTCTACTTCGCTCGAGTTGCGGCTGGTATCCTGCAAGCAGGATTCAAGATGACGACTGTCGTGAAGAGCAAAAGGCCAATCGTGATTCCAGCAGCCGTCCGAAAGCAGGCTGGACTCGAGGCCGGAGACCGCTTGGAGTTCCGCGTGGCCGGGAATGTGATCACGGTGAGTCCAGTTGAAGATGACACCGCGCCGTACACGGCGGCGCAGAGGCGTTCGATCGACGCGCGCTTGCGGAAGGCCGAGAAGGAGATCGAAGCAGGTAGGGTCTATGGGCCCTTCTCGGTGGACGAGGCCATCGCGACAATCCAGACGCAGTTGCGGAAGCCAGCAAAGGGTAAGCGGCATCGCGAGCAGCGATGCAGATCCGTTACGGCGACGGAGTGCTGAGGTCGCTCGGTGAGGCTCCACCGCGATTCGAGACGCGTTTTTCAAACAGATGAGGTTTCTGGCTGCGAACTTGCGTCATCCTGGGTTGCGTGCGAAAAAGTACGACGAAGCCCGCGATATCTGGGAGGGGCGGGTCAATCGTGACTGGCGCTTCTTCTTCCGAATTGAGGACGACAGCTATTTGATCCTCGACGTCGTGCCCCATCCCAGATAGCGTGCCACGGTTGCCGCCGATGCTAGTCTAGCCGGACGTGCTTTTCAGCAGGTGCAGGCACTCGAGAAATGCCTCACCTTTCCCGTCTGGCAGCGACGGGCACATCTTGTGAGCAGTCTTCTCGACCCGATCCCAGTCGATCGGGCCGAAGCCTGTATGGATGGATGCCACGAGATCCGCGCCCTCTCGTAGCGCTGCTTCGAGCAACAGATCGCCGGGTTCGGCGATCCGAATGAGAGCCTCATTGATCCGAATGGGCACGGCGCGGTCCAGGAGGTCGCGCGGAACGCATCGGTAGGCGGGATAGAGCCGGATGCAGAAGTCTTCGCGCAACGCGATACCGTGCCATTTGAATACGCCCGAACGACCCTCGGCGCAGGCTTGGCCTACATCCCCGGTCACGGTCCAATGATTCTCAACGGCGAACCGGATACCTTCCTCAGCCGGATCCTGCGGAAGCCCCAGAGCCTCACAAGCCACGGACCCGATCAGCGCATACCGCTGGCCCGACGCTTCGAGAACTCGCGCCGCCGTGACCGCAACCGCCAGCCGGTCATCCAATCACTTCGCCGATCACCCGGCCACCAATATCGGTCAGCTTCTTGTATCGCCCTCCGTGGAGCACGCTCAGCCGGTGCTGATCCAGCCCCATCAACTCGAGGATCGTCGCATGGACGTCGCGCATCGGAATCGGATCGCTCGCCGCGCGCACCGAAAATTCGTCCGTCTCGCCGAATGTCGCGCCCGCCTTCACGTCGCCGCCGGCCATGAACACAGTAAGCCCGTACTGGTTGTGGTCGCGACCCGGCTTGTCGGTAATCAGGTTATTGTCGAATGGCGTGCGGCCCATCTCCGACAACCACACCACCAGCGTCGAGTCGAGCAATCCGCGTGCGGCCAAATCCTGGATCAGCCCGCCCACCGGCTTGTCGACCTCGGCGCAATGCTTCGGGACCCGCCCGGCCACGTCGCCGTGATCGTCCCAGCGGTCGCCACCCGCGCCATGCAGCACCTGGATGAAACGCACACCGCGCTCCACCATGCGCCGCGCCAGCAGGCACTGCCGCCCGAAGGGCTCGCTGATTTCGTTGTCCAGGCCGTAGAGCTTGCGCGTGGCTTCTGACTCTTTCGAAAGGTCCACGAGTTCGGGCGCCTTCGCCTGCATCCGAAACGCGAGCTCATAGGACGCGATCCGCGCTTCGAGCTCGCTCGTGTTGGTGCGCGCCGAAGCGTGCGTCTGGTTGGTCCATGCGAGCAGGTCGAGCTCGGCCCGCTGTTCTTCGACCGTGCCTCGCGGCCGCAGATCGATAATCGGGCTCGGACCATTGCGGAACAGCGTCCCTTGGAACGCAGCCGGCAGATAGCCATTGCCCCACACATTCGCGCCGCCGATGGTTGCGCCACGCCGGTCGCCGAGTACCACGAATCCCGGCAAATCCTGATTCACGCTACCGAGGCCGTAGGTGACCCACGCGCCTGCCGATGGGCTCCCGGGGAACTGGTTCCCGGTAAGCGTGTGATACACCGCTGGACCGTGATTGTTGTTATCCACCTTCACGCCGTGCAGGAACGCCGTGTGATCGGCCACGCTGGCGAGGCTCGGCATCAGGTCAGTGATCCAACGGCCGCTCTGCCCGTGCTGGCGCAGCGGAGCCACAGGCGGAACAACGCGATTCGGCGCCGCGGCGAACGTCGCGATCTCGCCCACTGTTCCGCGCGGCATGGGAATCTGCTTGCCGGCGAACTTCAAGAGCAGCGGCTTGTGCTCGAACAGGTCCATCTGGCTGACGCCGCCTTCCATGAAGAGGAAGATGCAGCTCTTCGCCTTGCGCGGCCGATGCTGCGGACGCGGCACGAGCGGCGCATCCTTTGAAGGACCGTCCGCCATCATGATGTCGGCGAGGGCGAGCCCGCCGATACCCAAGTAGGAGTTGAAGAGAAGACTGCGCCGGGAAATATTAGTCGACATAGGCGAACTCGTTGGAATTGAGAAGTACCCGGCAGACAGCGGCCATCGGGCCGGGGAATGAAGTGAAGCGTTGGAGCTCGCCCGTACTCGCCGGGCGGCTCAGGACCAACTCGAAAGCTCGCGCCACCTGGGCGCGCCGCTCGCCGCCGGCTTCGCGCGCTACGCGCTTGGCCAGGTGTTCGGCTTCTTCGTGAATCAAGTTGCCGTTCATCATCGAAAGCGCCTGCAGCGCCGTAGTGGTGCTGCTGCGCCGGTCGCAGCTTTCGTTGAACGGAGTGGCGTCAAACGCGGCCAGCATCGGCAAGGGCAGGGAACGCCGCTGAAAGACGTACACCGAACGCCGCAGCGCGTCTTCTTCCTTTTCATTGGGCTCCCACATGATGCCGCCGCCACGGCCGTATCGCGCGAAGTCGGCCAAGTCTTCCGGCAGCGGCGGGAAAATACTCGGCCCGTACATCTCCGGATTCAGCCGCCCGCTCGCCGAGAGGATGCTGTCGCGGATTGCTTCCGCCTCGAGCCTTCGCCGCTGGTAGTGCCACAGCAGCTTGTTATCGGGATCCGCCGTGCTCGCCTGCATGGGCTTGTTATCGGCGGATTGCCGATACGTGTTCGAGGTCAGAATCAGGCGGTGCAGATGCTTCATGCTCCAGCCGGAGTCCATGAACTCCACCGCCAGCCAGTCGAGCAGTTCCGGATGCGTGGCCTTCTCGCCGTTCTTGCCGAAGTCGCTCGGCGTACCCACGATGCCGCGGCCGAAATGATGCTGCCACACGCGATTCGCCATCACGCGCGCGGTGAGCGGATTGTCGCGATTGGCGATCCAGCGGGCGAGCGTCAGGCGCCATCCACGAGTGGGGAACTGGCGATAGCGGTCGGTGATGAGCTCGGCGGACTTCTGGTCGCCCGTGAGTGCGCTTGGGAATCCGGGGTCCACTGCTTCACGAGGTTGGCGGTAGTCGCCGCGCGTCAGAATGCGAACGGGCGCGAGCATCGGACCGTTCGGCGGCCCGGGAACGTTGCGAACCGTGAGCGCCTGCGTCTTCCAGCGGCCCAGCCGGTGGCGGTACACGTCGAGCTTCTGGGAAAGCGCTTCGTGCCGGTTGCGCTCCTCGGCGGAGAAGATCTTCGAGGATTGCCGCCCGGCCTCGGCGCGAACATCGTCGACCGTAAGTGCTCCAAAGCGCGCCATCGGATCGGCGCCCGGCTTCGCGTAAGCCTCTTTGAGCTTGGCGAGCAGCTTCGCTTCGAGTTCGTCGATCAGCGCCTTCTCTTCGGCATCCTGCGTGCGATTGGCATCTTCGAGAACGGCCGCATGATGGCGGCGTTCGGCTTCGGTGAAGATCGCGCCCTTGCGGCGCATCTCGAGCCGCACGTCGTCTTTGGATAGTTCCTTGCCCGCGGCGGCAGCCTTTCGCGCAGCTATGAGCTTGGGCAGCAGCGATTTCTCGAACTCGTCGAGCTCATGCTTCTCCGGACCATCCTTCAGCAGCCGCTCATAATATTTCACGCGCTCGCCAGCCTTGGCTGCAAACGAGGGGTCGTCGAACGGCACGTCGACGTTGTCCACCTGGATCGTATTGAAGAAGGCCTGGAAGCGATAGTAGTCCTTCTGCGGAATCGGATCGTACTTGTGATCGTGGCAGCGCGCGCAGCCGAGCGTCATGCCGAGAAAGATCGAGCCGGTGGCGCCGGTGACTTCGGCGAGGTAGTTCTGCCGGACCTCATCGGCCACGAGGTTCGAGCGGTCCCAAGGCGCCACGCGCAGGAAGCCGAGCGGCACGTGACCTTGCACGTCAGGCGCGTAGTTGTTGCGAGTCTTGCTGTGCTCGTCGGCGCCGCCCAGTTGTTGGATCACGAAGCTGTCATACGGCATGTCGTCATTGAAAGCCTGGATGACCCAGTCGCGGTAGCGCCACGCGTTGCCGATGGCGCCGTCGCCTTCGAGTCCACTGGTTTCGCCGTAGCGGACGAGGTCGAGCCAATGCCTGCCCCAGCGCTCGCCGTAGCGCTTGTCGGAGAGCAGGCGTTCCACGAGTTGTTCGTAGGCGTCGGGCCGCGCGTCATTTTCGAACGCGCGCATCTCGTCCGGAGACGGAGGAATTCCGATGAGATCGAGCCACAACCGCCGCGCGAGCGTGCGGCGCGAGGCTTCGGGCGCGGGACGGAGTGACGTCTGGTCGAGTTTGGCGAGCACGAATGCGTCGATTGGGTTGCGCACCCACGCTTCGTCTTTCACCTGCGGCGGAGCGCGGCGCATGGGCTTCTCGAACGCCCAGCGCGACTCCGGTTTCGCGCCTTGCGCGGCTTCGGACTTCATGCCGCGGATCCAGTTTTCAATGCGGGCCAGATCGTTCGCGGCGAGCGCCTTGCCTACGGGCATGCGCGGTGCGAGTTCGCCCTTCAGCAGCTTGATGACGATGCTTTGTTCCGGATGCCCCGCCACCACCGGCGCGCCGTACTTGCTGCCGCCCTGCAAGAACGCGGCCTCGGTCTCAGTGGAGTAGCCGCTGGTCTTCGTCTTGGCGGAGTGACAAGCCGTGCAGTTGGCATCGAGCAACGGTTTGATGTCGTCGAACGTTCCCTCCGCGGCCGACGCGGCCACAGCCGCAAGCCACACGGTACCGAGCACTTTGTTCATAGCGATTTGCTTGCATTGTAATACTTTCCAAGTGGCCCGGGAATCCGCAAACTGCACGAGAAGGTGAAGCGATTCAACGGTTCACAGCCCGTGGCCAAATTCACGTGGACGCCGCAACCCTCCGTGCGGCCGGGGTTTGTGCCCGCATGCTTCGCGCCTCGCGTTCGGGCGCAGATCCCGCGCCGCGCGACACACGGGACTTTAGCCACGGCTGTTAACCAAGCTCAATCATTTTGTTGCAACCGGCGCGGCGTGGACGCGTCTTATCAGCCGGAAGGGAGATCGAACCTGGTCAAAATGAACCGACTCGCTCGCTTGACGCTGATCGCACTTACCGCCTTCGCGACGCTGTTCGCCGCGGAGCAAACCACCAATCCTCCGGCTCAACCGGAAATCCCGGCCGCGACCCCCACTACCGAGGCTCCCGCGGCCAACGACGAGATGAAACCGATTCTCGATTCGATCGGCGCCATCGGTGCGATCATCGGCGCCGCGGGCAAAGAGAACCAACAAGCCGCTGAAGCCAAGAAAGCCGAAGCGGCAACGAATGACGCTCAGCCATTCGACAACCCGGAAGCAGAGATCCTCAAGAACGAGACCAAGCCCGCCGCCTCCCAGACCGGCGGCGAGCCAAAGGTGGCCAAGAAGCGCTCCATTCAGAAGACGCTGGCGCTGATCACGGCGGGTGCGGCCGCGGGTGCGGCGATCGGTAGCCAGGCCACCAAAGACAAACAGAAGGGCGCGATCATGGGCGCAGTGGCCGGCAGCATCGCAGCGCTCATCTATGATCGCGTCACTGCCAAGAATCCTCCGGGCGGGCTGTGATCGCTCGCCTGATCACGACATAACGAGAGAGGAGTGAGTTCCTTCTCCTTTGCGAGGCTCTTTGAAATAGGTTCCTCGCACAGGACGGGGTGGGTCTTCCTGGTGGACCTGCCCCGTTTTCTTTTTCGCCGCGCCGGTGTTGGCGTGGTAGCATGGGATTGTCTGCGCCCGTAGCTCAGCCCGGATAGAGCGTCTGCCTCCGGAGCAGAAGGTCAGAGGTTCGAATCCTCTCGGGCGTACCACCTCCTTCGCCGATACCCCCAAACGAGTGCTTCACTTCCCCCGAGAAATCTACCCGCTTGCCGTCACTATTTCAGTAGATGATCCGCGTCTAAAATCAGGCGGGCTCGAGAGGGACAAGCGAGCCCGCGTTCTCGACTGAGACGATACCCACAGTCGGTACCCCCGAATAGGTCGAAACCCCCTACTGCTGGGCCGCGTTCCAGTCGATAGACGTGCAAGGTGTTCCGCTGAGAGCACCCAATGCACGCGGATGACGACCGGAACAGGAGGTCGGAGATGAAGACTGTATTGCGCATTGGATTTAGCGCGTTGGCGATCGTCGCGATCGCGCTGGGGAGAGACAGCCGGGCCAAGCAGGAGCCCAACGAAAAGGCGGAGGCCGCCGCGAAACGCGAGATCATCGACACTCGCACGCCGGCCAAGAACGAAGCCCCGTCGAAAGAGTCGAGCAAGCGTGACGCCGGCGAAACGCGAGTGGTGCGCTTGGGCGGAGACTCAGACGAGGGAACGCTGATATCCCGCAACTTCAAGACGATTATCCTGCCGCGCATCAAAGCCGGGCGCTGTGCCTCGGTGGATGCCGGTATCTCGATTCGTTCGGGCGATCGCGTTGCCCTGTATGTGGATGAAGGCCGCGATGCCGTGGTGTGGGCGCTTCAGGAGAATCCCGACGGCGGCGTCGGGATCCAGGTCTGCAACCACGACAAGCAGGACCAGGCTTCCGAGCCCTGGCCCGTGATGCTCTTCGTGCGGCGCTGACGGGGAGTCCGGCCCCCATCGCGCGCGCACCTTGGTAGCATCTCCCATATGGTGCGCATCGCAATCATTCTCACCGCGGCGGCGCTGTTCGCGCAGACACCGAAGCGCGAGTCTCCCCAGCCTCGCCCGGTTAACCCGGGTGACGCTGCACATCCACCCTCGGACGCCATTGTCCTGTTCTCGGGCTCAGACGTCTCCGGCTGGACCAAGAAAGACGGCTCTCCCACGGGCTGTACGGCCGATCAAGGAACGATGGTCTGCGTCAGTGGAGCGGGCGACGTCTACTCGCGCCAGAAGTTCCAAAGCGCGCAGATCCACCTCGAGTTCAACGTACCGCACATGCCCGACCAAAAAGGTCAACTACGTGGCAATAGCGGCGTCTACCTTCACGCCAAGTACGAGATCCAAATTCTCGACTCGTACCACAATCCCACCTATGCTCATGGCTCCCTGGGCGGTCTCTACAACCAGGCGCCGCCGCTCGTCAACGCCGCGCGCCAGCCCGGACAGTGGCAGACCTACGACATGATCCTGCGCGCTCCCAAATGCGACGCCTCAGGCAAGGTGACCGAGAAGGCCGTCGTAACCGTGGTTCTGAACGGAGTGCTGGTGCAGGACCACGTCGCGATCGATGCCAGCGAAAAGCTCGGCGCCGGATGCGAGCCTGCTCCGCTGATGATGCAGGATCACTCGGGCTTCCCAAACGCTCCGGTCACCACCATGCGGTTTCGCAACATCTGGATCCGTCCGCTCAGCGAGTGACTCGCGCGGTTCTCCGTCCGAGCTCAGAATGCGAAGCGAAGGGCGAACTGCACCTGCCGCGCCGGGAACGTGGAGCGAATCTGCCCAAAGCCGCCGCCCGAGCGGTTCACGTTCGGATTGCCGAAGTTGGTCCGGTTGGTGAGGTTGAAAGCCTCGGCGCGGAACTGCAGCGACGTGCCCTCTCGCGGAAGAGCGAACGTCTTGCTCAGCCCGAGATCCATTTGCGCCAATCCAGGCCGCCGCGCGATGTTGCGGCCCGCGTTGCCGAACGGCTGGCTCTGATCGGTTGGGACCAACACCTTCGCTGGGTCGATGTAGTTATCCTGATTGCGCTGGCCATCGGGGAACAAGATCGGACCCGTCACGTTGGGCCGATAGCTGATGCCTCCGCGCCAGTCGGGCAGCGTCTGCGACACCTGGAAAGCCGCTGCCGGCGTGTAGGAAAGGTTCACCGGATTGCCGCTCCACAGATTGTTGATGAAGCTCACCTGCCAACCTCCCAGCACCGCGTCCACCGCTCCCGGAGCCGAGCTGAGATACTTGCGCCCCTTGCCGAACGGAAGCCCGTAGAGCACGCTCGTCGTGTTGTTGAGCGTCTGGTCGAAGTCAGACACGGCCTTCTCCGCGCCCAGATTGTAGAAGCTCTGTGGACTGGACCTTCCGCCCGAACCGCCTTGCGCCTCGAGCGCCTGGCCGGTGTTATCGATCGCCTTTGACCATACAAACGAATTGAGCAGGTACAAGCCGCCGGCCAGCCGGCGTTCCAGCCGCGCCTGCAGAGCGTGATAATTCGCGAACGCTCCCGGCCACGTTACCGTGATGGCGCTCCAAGACTGATCCGGACGCCGCGCCTGGATGGACGCGCTTTCGCCAACCCGGTTCGGACGCGCTTCGTTGTAGTCGCCAAACACGATCAGCTTTGTGGATTTGTTGCCCACGTACCCCAGGTCGAGAATCGTGTTCGGCAAAATCTCGCGCTGCACCGAGAGTGACCACGTCTGCACATAGCCGGTGCGCGTATCACGCGGGATGTAGGAGATGTTCGCTGCCAGCGGATCGAACTTGCTTGGGTCGGTGAGTCCGGTGGGATAGCCTTGCTGCGTCGTGCGGAACCCTGTGTCACCGGGGCGCTGTGCGATTGCGGCGATCACCACCTGCGGGCCATTGATGGCCAGCAGATTCCCGCCGCCGGCACGGTTGAAGTGGATGTAGGAAACCCCGTAGCCGGAGCGAATCACCGTTTTCGGATTGATGTTGTAGGCGATGCCTAGGCGCGGCGCGAAGTTGTTGCGGTCCGGATTCACCTGCGCGCGCTGGGAGATCGATCCGCTCGACGCCGGAATCAGCTTGTTGGTGACAGGATCGAAATTCGAAAGCTTGTAGTTGGCCTCCCACTGCGGCGTCGCATATTCGTATCGCATCCCCAGATTGAGCGTCACCTTCGGCGAAAGCTTCCAGTCGTCTTGGAAGTAGGCGTAGTTCATCACTTGCCGGTATTGCGCGATGAAGAAGTTCACCAATTGATATTCGCTCCGAGCGCCGAAAATGAAGTCGGCGAGATTGTAGCTGGCTGAATCGGTGGCGCTCGGGTTTGGCGACCCGGCCGGGCGCGAATATTGCCCGCCATAGATGTCGCGGCCGTACAGCGGATTCACGTCTTGCACTTCCGTATGAATCCGTTGGTACTCGTAGCCCATCTT
This sequence comes from Bryobacteraceae bacterium, assembly GCA_046331625.1. Lineage (GTDB taxonomy): Bacteria > Acidobacteriota > Terriglobia > Bryobacterales > Bryobacteraceae > JAXLQL01. Next base: position 262,853 of record JAXLQL010000006.1, on the reverse strand, counting down.
CAGGGAGTGCCCGCCGCGGACCAGCGAATAGACCACCTTCGGGTCATATATGAACGGGTGCTGCCACTGAGGGTTGGTGGTCTGCCGTCCGAAGGCAGTGAAGCCTGACACTTCCTGCGCCGTCAATCCGCCCGTTAGCCGCGGATCTTCGCTCAAGCCCGTAATGCCGTACTGGCTCAGCATCGACGGACCACCGATCGCCGGCGGCTCTTTTCCAGCCCGGGTCCGCGAGATGCCCACGCGCACTTCGAGCAGCGATGCCGGAGTCACGTTGTAGGTCCACGCGCCCGCAATCTGCTGGTTGAGCACACGAATGAATCCGTTTCCGCCGCCGCCCGATGCCCCCGGCACTTCGGGCGCCTGGAAGTAGTTGCTCTTCCGATGCGAGGCTCGAATAAAGGCGGTCATGCGGCTGTTCAACTGCCCGTCGAGCTTCAGATCCATCTTGTCGTTGTTGTTGCGGTCCGAACGCAGGTTGCGATAGTTCGACGAGCGCGAACTCGCTACGCCCGCGTTCGGAGCCGGCAGTTCTTCCAGCACCTTCTTGGCGAACGGGCTGAGGCGATCGAGCGGAAGCGGCGTGTTCGCGGCGAACGTCTCTCCGGTGACGGGATTGCGCACTGGAATCGAGAGCAGCCCGCGCCGGTCATCGAGTGTAGGCAGACTGGAAAACACCACGAACTTCTGGCGCTCGCGGAAGCCTTCGTAGTCGGCGAAGAAAAACGCCTTGTTTTGCTTGATCGGCCCGCCCAAGGTGAACCCGAACTGATTGCGCTGCAGCACCGGCTTGCCGTTGGCGGGCTTGAAGAAGCCGGCCGCGTTGAGGTCTGTGTTTCGGAGGTATTCCCACGCCGTGCCATGCACCTGGTTGGTGCCGGACTTCATCGTCGCGTTGATCACCGCGCCGCTCGAACGGCCATACTCGGCCGAAGGCAACCCGGTCACCACCTTGAACTCGCCCACGGCGTCCGGTGAAAGCTGCACCACTTGGTTTGAGAAGCCCTGGTTCGATGTGCCGTAGGCGTTGTTGTCGACGCCGTCCATCAGGAAGTTGTTGAAGATCGACCGCTGGCCGTTGACGTTGAACGCGCCTTCACGCGGCGGGTTCGCAACCGCATAGTCGCTGCGGCGGACCCCGGTGGCGAGCAGCGCGAGATCGGAGTAGTTGCGTCCGTTGAGCGGCAAGTCCACAATCTGGCGCCGGCCCACGACCAACCCGCGGTCGGTCGAATCCGACTCCACGGCGATCACGCCTTCCGTTACGGTGATGGTTTCGTTGACCTGACCCACTTGCATCGAAAAGTCCACGCGTTGGCGCGCATTCACGGTAACCTTCACGTTGTCCGCGGTCGCCTTCGTGAATCCGGCCTTCTCGGCGGTGACGCGATAGAGTCCGATCTTGACGTTGAGAAAGAGGTAATCGCCAGTCTCATTCGAAGTGGTGGACGCCTCGATACCGGTTTCGACGTTGCGAAGGGTAACGTTGGCGCCGGGAACAGCCGTTGAGGAAGCATCGCGGATGGTTCCGAGGACTACCGATGTTTCGAATTGGGCGTTGAGGCACAAAGCAAGAGACGCAACCAGAAGCGAGAAACGCATGTCTCAAAGGGTAGCAGCGGAGTACGACGAATGCATGGCTGCCACGTTACAATCGAACAAGTTGCCTCCTTTCCCCGATTTGGAATCTCTGCCGGCCACCCGGCTGCTCGAATGGGCCATTTCCACGCATGGCCAGCGGTTCGGCATCCTCACCAGTTTTCAACTCGAAGGCATGGTGCTGGTGGACATGGCGTGGCGCATCAACGCTGCTGTGCGTGTGGTGACGCTCGACACGGGCCGGTTGCCGGAAGAGACCCTCGCGATGATTGACACTGTCCGCGAGCGCTATTCGATCGCCGTGGAGGTGGCTTATCCGGATGCAAACGAAGCCGCGAGCATGGTCACCTTGCACGGCGCCAATCTCTTCTATCGTGATAGCTCGCTGCGAAAGCTCTGTTGCCACGTGCGCAAGACGCGCCCACTCGAGAGAAAGCTCGCCGAGTTCGATTGCTACGCCACTGGGCTGCGCCGCGAGCATTCCGAAGAGCGAGCGGAGACGGCTCGCGTGGACCGTGCCGGCCGATTGGTGAAGCTGAGTCCGCTGGCCGAGTGGAGTGACGCCGAAGTCGAGGAGTACGCATCGCGCAACAAGGTGCTGCGGCATCCGCTCTACCAGCGCGGCTACACCAGTATCGGCTGCGCCCCGTGCACACGCCCCGTGGAACCGGGCGAAGCGTCGCGCGCCGGCCGCTGGTGGTGGGAAGACGACGCGAGCAAGGAGTGCGGCATCCACGTCACTCCCACGGGGCAGATGCGCCGGTCTCTCGACGTGTTGATGGAGCAGATCCTCGAGAGCTCCAGCGCATGATCGATCTGCACGCGCACACCACGGCGTCCGACGGCACCTACACGCCGCAACAGTTGGTACAGGAAGCTCGCGAGATCGGGCTCGACGCGCTTTCCATCACCGACCACGACACGTTCGAAGGCTACGACGAAGCTTGCCCTCTGGCCGAGCGCATCGGGTTGCCTCTGGTGTGCGGCATCGAGCTCAGCACCAAGCTGGCGCAGCGCGAGGGCCGCGCCAAGTCGGTTCATCTGCTTGGATACTTCCTTTCTGGCCCGGCCGCGGAGTTTCGCGAATGGATCGTGTCGTTGCAGCGTGCCCGCCACGAACGGAACGTGAAGCTCGCCATGCGGCTGCAGTCGATGGGAATTGACGTGACGATTGAAGAGGTCCGTGCCATTGGCCGCTCGATGGCCGGCCGGCCTCATTTCGCGCGGCTGCTGATGGAGAAGGGCTACGTACGAACGTTGCAGGAAGCCTTTGACCGCTATCTCGACGAGTCGGCGGAAGCCTACGTGGAAAAGCAGGATCCCTCGCTCGAAGAAGGCATTCGCCGCATCGTGTCCGGAGGCGGGATCGCATCACTGGCGCATCCGGTGAGACTCGGTGCATCGGGCGACCGGGAGGCCTGGCTCATCGGGCAGATTGTGGCCATGGGCTTGCCCGCCATCGAAATCTACCACTCCGACCACACGCCTGATCATGTCGCTCGGTACCAGGCCTTGGCGGAACGTCACACTCTGGCCGTCACCGGAGGGTCGGATTTTCATGGCGACAACAAGCCGGGAGTCCGGCTGGGTTCCGGGAAGAGCGGTAATGTTCGTGTTCCGAACACTGTACTGGAACGGCTGCGAATGTGCTAAACTAACGGATGCTTTTCGCGCGTTAGCCCCATGATCATCTTCCTGACTATCGTTCATGTCTTGGTTTGTTTGTTCCTGATCGTAGTCGTTTTGCTGCAAAGCGGCAAAGCGGCCGACCTCGCAGGCGCGTTCGGTGGCATGGGATCGCAGACCGCGTTCGGACCCCGCGGCGCCGCAACGCTGCTCTCCAAAGCGACCACCATCGCCGCGGCGGTGTTCATGGTCACGTCGCTCTCGCTCTCGATCTGGGCGACCCGGAGCGGCGGTGGAGCGGCCACCGTTCTCGATTCTCGCCCGGCGCCGAAGAAGGGCGCAGCGCCCGCGGAAGGCGCCAAGCCCACGATGACGATCGAGATGCCCGGTGGTGGCACCAAGACCATCGAGTTGCCTCTGCCGCCCAAACCCGGCGAAGAGCAAAAGGGCGGAACGAAGCTCAACGTGACGATCCCCGGCCAAGCTACCGAGAAGAAGGCGGATCCGGCTGGCACGCCGCAGCAGATCCCCTCGACCGTGCCCTCGCAGCCGCTGCCGCCGGCACAAAAGAAGTAAAATGGTTTTTAGCCCTTCGCGCCACAGCCGATTCCCGGCGCGAGAGGCTCATGCGGAGGTGGCGGAATTGGCAGACGCACTAGCTTGAGGTGCTAGCGGGAGCAATCCCGTGGGGGTTCAAGTCCCCCTCTCCGCACCAAGAATCGCCACAGGCCATCCGATCCCGGGTGGCCTTTCCTTTTTCCTCCTGCCGCAAATAAAATACTGCCTCCCCACGCGTGGCCGCATCTTTCCTCACAGGCGCGTAATGACTGCAACCGATGATCGACAGCCCCGTTGGGACCCCGCCGAGTTGGCCACCGTCTTGGACCGCACCCTCACAGAACGCGGTGAGAGGTTCATCGGCATAGTGGAGACCACTCCGGTGCTTCTGGTGTTCCTCAGGCACGCAGGATGCACCTTCTGCCGGGAGGCCGTATCGGACATCGCCAAGGTCCGCAAGGAAATCGAGCTGAGCGGCACGCGGATCGTCTTGGTCCACATGGGTGACCGCTCGGGCATCGAACAGCTCCTCGCGCGCCACGGAATGTCGGATGTCGATCGCATCTGCGACCCCGCGCGGGAGCTCTATGGCGCATTCGGCCTCAAGAAAGGCTCTCTTCGGGCACTATTAGGCGCCAAGGTCTGGATCCGCGGGCTGATCGCGGGCATCGTGCGCGGACATGGGCTTTCCCGCCCTGCCGCCGACGCCACCCAAATGCCGGGGGTCTTTCTAGTGGACCACGGAGTCATCGCGCGCTCCTATCGTCATCGCAGCGCAGCGGACCGCCCCTGCTACTCGTCCATCTGCAAGGAGGGGCGCTGAGCATGCCCGAACGCCCCGGTCCGCTGTCCACAATGGACGAACAGGAGCTTGTGCGGCTAGCCCAAGCCCGCGACGAGGCGGCTTTCCAGGAACTGATCCGCCGCAGCGCATCCACGTCGATGCGGTTGGCCCTGTCGATCGTCAAGAACAGGCAAGAAGCCGAAGATCAAGTGCAGACGTCATTCTTCAAAGCCTGGCAGGCCATAGGCAGATTCAAGGCTGAAGCGAAGTTCTCCACGTGGCTCCGCACCATCGTGGCCAATCAGAGCTTGATGCATCTGCGCACCGCGCGCCGGACACCGGAGCAGTCGATCGAAGATGGCCGAGACAACGGCTTTGTTTTCGAGCCCGCCGATTCCCGGCCCAACCACGAAGCGGAACTCGGGCGCAGTGAAGTCGCCCGCCAGCTTCACTCGGAATTGCGCAGAATGCCGCCATTGCTTCGGGATGTTCTCGAGCTCCGTCATGTCCAGGAGTTGTCCATCGAGGAAGTCGCTGCGCGCCTCGGCATCAGTGAGGCTGCTGTGAAGAGCCGCCTGACTCGTGCTCGCCAGATGCTCCGCGACCGGATGGAACGCCACGGCACCCAACTCTCCTCGCTGCTTGCGTAGAGGCTCCGCAAAAATCCCAGCTATGCGTCTTACTGCTCCATCTCTAGTCTTCGTGTGTGCACTGTCCGCGCAGGATACTACTGGCGCCGGCTCCATCTCCGGGATCGTCAAGGACGTGGACGCCCGGCCGGCGTCAGGAGCCGAGGTGTGCGTGACTTCGCCGCGACGCTGTTCCACCGCAAACGACGCGGGATCGTTCCGCATCAACGACATCCGATCTGGCGACTACCGCTTGACGATCACCGCTCCGGGGCAGGCGCCATACACATCGTCCCCGGTCTCGGTCAAGGCGGGGCTCGAGGCATCCGTTGAGATCAGCCTTCCCAAAGCCGATCCCGGTATCGTCTCGCAAAGTGTCACCGTCTCGGAGTCCGTCTTTCTCGCACCTGAGGAGATCAAGAACTCCGGGTATCTCATCCAACGCTTCGAAATCTTCAAGGCCGCCGGCGCGCAACAGGATGTCTCCCGCTATGTGCAGGCGTTGCCCGGCGTCGGCACCGGGACCAACGACTTCCGCAACGATCTGATCGTGCGCGGCGGCAGCCCTCTCGAGAATCTGTTCGTGGTCGACAATATCGAGGTTCCGAACATCAACAACTTCGCCAATTTCGCTTCCGCCGGCGGAACCACCAGCCTCATTGACCCCGCTCTCATCCAAGACGTCACGTTCCTTACCGGAGGCTACCCGGCGCCCTACATCAACCGGACATCGGGCGTGCTCCAAATCGCCCAGCGCGAGGGGAGCCGCGAAGGTTTCGAAGCCCGCGTGACACTAGGTTCGCCTGGGTTGGGAGCCATCGTGGAAGGTCCGCTCGGAAAGCAACGCAAGGGCTCTTGGGTTCTGTCGGCCAAGCGCAGCTTCATCGACGGATTCACCAAAGACATCGGCATCGGCGGCGTGCCGGTGAACTACAACTTCAATGCCAAGGCGCTTTACGACCTTACCCCGAAGGACCGCGTCTGGCTCGTCAACATCACCGGCGTCGACCGCATTCGGCTCGGAGCGACCGACAAGCCCAAATCCGATCCGGATCGCGACCCTGAACTCAATCTGATCGACGTGCGATACAGCGGATGGCGCGCCGCCACCGGACTCAACTGGCAGCGGCTCTTCGGTGCGCGAGGCGTGGGGCTGCTCGGCATCACAAGCTCTCAGGGCAAGGTGAACCAAACCGTCAAAGACCTGCTGAAGTTCGGATTGACCGCCCCGACGGCCAGTGAACTGATCGCGGCCACTCCAGCCCGTTTCCAAGAGAACAACCGCGAGCGCGAACTTACCGTGAAATACGATTTGAGCCTCTCCGTGCCCTACCTCGACAAGCTTCAGGCGGGCGGCAGCTTCAAGAACTTCTCGGTCGACTATGACACCGCTCAGCCCTTCGGCCAGGACAGTCCGTTCTCCGTCGTCCGCGACGTGAATCCATTCTTCCTCCGAAAGAGCGGTTCGGCTCGCCAGTCGAGTGCGTACGTCCAGTCTTCGCGCAATCTGGGCACGCGGTGGAACCTCACCTGGGGCGGCCGCTTCGATCACTACCAGGCCATCGGCCGTTCCCGGCTCAGCCCGCGCGCGGGCATCAGCTACCGCCTCACCGATAAGCTGGTGTGGCGCTCGAGCTACGGGCTCTATTTCCAGCAGCCGCTCCTGCTTTTTCTCGAGTCGTTCCCGCAGAACAAGGGCCTGCTCCCGATTCGCGCGGTCCACGTGGTGAGCGGCTTCTCCTACGCGTTCAACGCCTCAACGCGGGCCTCGGTCGAGGGCTATTGGAAGTCGTATGGCGACTATCCGGCTTCGTCGCAGTTCCCGTCGTTCTCTCTCGCAAACGCGGGCGACACGTTCGCCGTCACGGATATTCTGCTGCCCTACGTCAGCGCCGGACGGGGACGCGTGCGTGGACTCGAAATGCTCATCGAGCGCAAGTTCACTGACCGGTGGTATGGGCAAGCCAACGTCTCGATCTCGCGGACGCGCCATGCCGGCCTCGACGGTGTCCTACGCCCCGGAACCTACGACTATCCGGTCATCGCTAACGCGCTCGGTGGCTACCGGTTCCGCCAGAAGTGGGACTTCTCGGCTCGGCTTACCTATCTCTCTGGCAAGCCATACACGCCCTTCCAAGAGGCCTTGTCGAAGTCGCAAAACCGCGGAATCTATGACTTGGCCAGGGTCAACGGCGTGCGAGCCCCGGACTATCTGCGCCTGGACCTGCGCGTGGACCGTACCTTTACGGTGCGAGGCAAGGCTTTGCTCGTCTTCTTCGGGGCTCAGAACGCCACGAACCGGCGTAACGTCGCGCGGTCGTCGTGGGACCGCCAGCGAAACGAACCCCGCTTCAACCGGCAGCTCGGATTCTTCCCGCTGATCGGACTCGAATGGCGGCTGTGACAGAGGGGCGAGGGGCAACGCTGTTGGGCTTCGGCACCAACTCGCCGTGATGTTGCCGGACCAGTGTTGTCTCGAATCGCGTTAGCATGAAGACAGCTTCCCGGCGGAAGGCTGATACAGGTATGGAGCTTACCAAGAAGACCACCATTCTCTTCCCGCCCGACCTGTATGATCGGTTGGCGGCGTTGGCCATCGAGAAGAATTCGAGCGTTGGCGAACTTGTACGCGAAGCCTGCCGCCGCCAATACGGACGGGCCACCCGTGACGAACGCCTCGCTGCAGTAGCTGCCCTTTCAGCGCTAGCGCTCCCCGTGGGTACACCCGAGGAAATGGAGATCGAATCGACCCCGCGGGCGCAGCCGGTCCCATGATTCTGACGGATGCGAATATTCTGATGTACGCCGCCGGCGCGGAACATCTCAATAAGGCTCCGTCCGTGGCATTCCTGAATCGGGTCGCCGCTGGCGAAGTTGCGGCCACGATCGATGCGGAGGTATTCCAGGAGGTCCTGCACCGCTACCGCGCCCTGCACCGCTGGGCAGATGGCCAACGAGTCTTTGACCTGGCCAGGAAGCTCTTTCCCGAAGTGCTCGCGATCACAGGCGAGGTGATGGACGAGGCCAGGCACATCCTCGCCGCCGATGCGACCCTGACCGCTCGCGATGCGGTCCACGCGGCCGTTGTCATCGTATATCGCTTGGAAGGCATCTGCAGTTTCGATGCGGATTTCGACCGCATCGCCGGTTGTCCGCGGCTAACGTTGACGACGGCCATCTCCCGGCATTCTGACTGACGCTCAGTTGTAGATCCAACGCCGCGCTGTCACCGTTTGGCGATCACCTCAGCCTGGGGCAATGCGGTGCGCACCGCCGGCCAAGGGGGGCGTCATGGGACCGCCAGCGAAACGGACCCCGCTTCAACCGGCCGCTCGGATTCTTCCCGCTGATCGGACTCGAATGGCGGCTGTGACATAGGGGCGAGGGGCAGCGCTGCCGGGTCCCAGCGGACCTCGTCGGGTCTCCAAAGTACGCTATCGTGGATATTCAGCTACCGCTGTCTCTCAAACTATGCTCAAGCCCAAATCCGAAGCCGTCGAAGACTTGAATCCCATCGAAACCAGCGAATGGCTGGAAGCGTTGGACCAGATCATCGACGAAGCCGGTCCCGATCGCGCCCGCTATCTCATGGACCGTCTCGCCGACCGTGCCTACATGCTCGGCGTCAATTCACCCGTCAAGCTGACTACACCCTACGTCAATACGATTCCGGTGGATGACGAGGTGCCTTATCCCGGTAACGCGGACCTCGAGAAGCGCATCACGAGCCTGATCCGGTGGAATGCCGCCGCGATGGTGGTACGGGCGAACAAGTACGATGACGGCCTAGGCGGCCACATTTCCACATATGCCTCGCTGGCCGACCTCACCGAGGTCGGTTTCAATCACTTCTTCCGCGGCAGCCACGGCTCCGAGCCCGGCGATTTCATCTACTACCAAGGTCACGCATCGCCTGGCGCCTATGCCCGCGCGTTCCTGGAAGGCCGCCTGAGCGAAAAGCACCTCGAGAATTTCCGGCACGAGTTGCGGGAACATCCCGGCCTGTCGTCGTATCCGCACCCGTGGCTGATGCCCGATTTCTGGAACTTTCCCACCGTCTCGATGGGCCTCGGACCCATCAATTCCATCTACCAGGCGCGCTTCATGCGCTACCTCGAGAACCGGAATCTCATCCCGGTAACCAATCGCAAGATTTGGGCATTCGTAGGCGACGGCGAGAGCGACGAACCCGAGACGCTCGGTTCCATCACGCTCGGTTCGCGCGAGAAGCTCGACAACCTGATCTGGGTGGTCAACTGCAACCTGCAGCGGCTTGACGGTCCGGTCCGCGGCAACGGCAGCATTATCCAGGAACTCGAGGGTATCTTCCGCGGCGCCGGCTGGAACGTGATCAAGTGCCTGTGGGGCGGCGATTGGGATCGCCTGCTCGCCAAAGATCAGTCGGGCATGCTCATTCGCCGCATGCAGGAATGTGTCGATGGCGAGTACCAGAAATTCAAAGCCAAGGGCGGCGCCTACGTGCGCAAGGAGTTCTTTGGCAAGTATCCCGAACTGGCCAAGCTGGTGGAGGACATGACCGATGACCAATTGGCGCGCCTTCCCCGCGGCGGCCATGATCCGGTGAAGATCTACAACGCCTTCAAGCGCGCCACAGAGACCAAGGGCCAACCCACCGTGATTCTTGCCAAGACCGTCAAGGGGTATGGTCTCGGAGAAGCCGGCGAAGGCCGAAACTCGACGCACGGCCAGAAGAAGCTCAACGAACAGGAGTTGATGTACTTCAAGGGCCGCTTCAACATCCCCATTTCCGACGACACCGTGCAGCAGATCGATTTCTACCGTCCGCCTGCCGACAGCCTCGAAATCCGCTACATGCATGAGCGCAGGCAGGCCCTCGGCGGCTATCTGCCCAACCGGAATCCGAAGCCGATCGCGATCAAGGCCCCTCCGCTCGAGTCGTTCAAGGATGTTCTCGCTGGCTCCGGCGGACGTCCGGCGATGACCACGGCCGGTTTCGTGCAGATGCTGAGAGCGATGCTCAAGGATCCGGAAATCGGCAAGTTCGTGGTCCCGATCATTCCCGATGAAGCGCGAACCTTCGGCATGGAGTCGCTCTTCCGCCAAGTTTCCATCTACGCCTCGCAAGGCCAGCTTTACACCCCCGTCGATAGCGACAACTTCCTCTACTACAAGGAATCGCGCGACGGCCAGATCCTGGAAGAGGGGATCACCGAAGCCGGGTCGATGGCGAGTTTCACCGCCGCCGGAACCTCGTACGCCACCTACGGCGTGCCGATGATTCCGTTCTTCATCTACTACTCGATGTTCGGTTTCCAGCGTATCGGCGACTTTGTCTGGGCTTTCGCCGACTCGCGCGGCAAAGGTTTTCTGATGGGCGGCACGGCTGGGCGCACCACGCTGTCGGGCGAAGGTTTGCAGCACCAAGATGGTCACAGCCCCGTGCTGGCTTCGATGATCCCGACCTGCGCCACCTACGATCCCGCCTACGCCTACGAAATCGCCGTCATCGTGCAAGACGGTATCCGGCGCATGTACGAGAACAACGAGAACTTGTTCTACTACATCACCATTTACAACGAGAACTACGTGCAGCCGCCCATGCCCGAAGGGCCTGGCATCCGAGAGGGTATCCTCCGCGGCATCTACAAATACAAAGCCAGCGCGGCGGGGGATGCCGTTGCCCAACTTTTCGGTAGCGGCCCAATCCTCAACGAGTCGTTGAAGGCGCAGGAGATCCTCTCTGAGCGCTACGGTGTCCACACGGACGTCTGGAGCGTGACTAGCTACAACCAACTCCGCCGCGAAGCCTTGGCGGTGGAACGCTGGAACCGCCTGCACCCCACACAGCCCGAACGGCGCCCGCACATCGTCGAGGTCCTCGACGGCGTTCCCGGACCGGTGATCGCGGCCTCTGACTACGTGAAGGTGGTGCCCGATCAGTTGGCGCCTTGGATCGGCCAACGCCTCGTCACGCTCGGCACCGATGGTTTCGGCCGCAGCGAGAACCGCGAGCACTTGCGGCGATTCTTCGAAGTCAACGCCGAATCGATCGTCACCGCGACACTGTCACGCCTGGCTCGGGAAGGCAAGTTCGATGCCCACCGCGCCCAGCAGGCTTTCGCCGAAATGGGCGTGGATCCCGAGATCGCCGATCCCGTGACGCGCTAGTTCGTGAATCGACCGCCTCGTTGGGTCACCGATGCCCGGCAGGCAACAAGCCTTGTCGTAGCCATTTTTCCCCATGGATCCGAAGAAGCCTTGCTGCCCGGGTTGGGGACTGAAAGAGCGTACGGTAGGCGCTGACGCAAGCGCCGAACTCGCGGGGTCGCCGGCGCGGACGGAGGGATGCCCTCGCAGGCTGAGGCCCACCCTGTGATCGGTGGGGTTCTGGAGAGCCTCTTTCGGGAAGCCCTGCGGCGTCGTGCTCCGTAATATCAGGTGTAGAGGAGCGCGGAAGATAGCAAAGCTCAACCGTAGGCTTTTACTGGGTTCTCAACCATCAACTGGCGAGCCCAAGGGGCGTCGAGCTTGGGTAGGAAGCCGGCATAGATGAACGCGTAAGGCCTGAAGGGACCGCCATCGGGTTCGCCGGGACGATAGTAGCCGGCGTCTTGTGAGACGAGCGTGCGGTGCAGGAGCTTCTTGGCCGCCATGTTGCGCACGGCGGTCAAGTGCCAATCGAGCGACTGGGGCCCAAGGCCGTCAAACTGGACCCAAGCTCCCATCTTCGCCACCTTCTCGTGGATCGACGTGTCCTTCTCGTTATACGCGTGGACCCAGACGAACTTCGCGAGATCGAGCTTGGCGGCGGAGAGGATTTCGATCTGTTCGAGGGCTGCGGGTCCGGCGCCGGAGGTGTGGGAGGCGATGGTGAGTCCGGTTTCGCGGGAGCAGAGTGCGGCGGCCTGCACCACCTTGCGATCGAGCTCGTGAAGGGGAGCGCGATTGACTCCGATCTTGATGAAGCGGGGCTTGGCTCCCTCGACGCCTTGGCGGACTTCGGCGATCCAGCGCTGGGCGAGTTGTTCGGCGGATTCGGCTTTGGCGTAGGGCGGTAGATATTGATGGTTGCGAGCGGCGTAGAGTCCGGTGTTGGTCCAGATCTCGAGTCCGGTGGCGTCGGCGAGGCGGGCCAGGAGCTTCGGGTTTCGCCCGAGAAAGTTGGGAGAACAATCCTGAAAGCGGCGGCAACCGAGTTTGACGACGTCGTCGAGGTGGGGTTTCGCCTTACTGAAAACGATTTCGGGATCGTAAGTGGCTCCCTTGAAATTGACAAGGACGTGTTCGTGTACGAGGACGGAGCCGGCCAGTGGCTGCGCCGGGAGGGCAGGGAGGCCAGCAAGTGTAGCGATAAAGGAGCGGCGCGCGATCACTTCCCTAGCGTATCGCAGGGGGTTCGGCTAAAGAGAAGGTCCATCTTTGCCGATGGGAACGATGAATCGGTCGATTTGAACAACCGTGGCGCTCGAATTCCACAAAGGTCCGTCTAACGAACAACTCGCCTACGACATGGCGGTTGCCAACCGCTTCACGCTCGAAGACGTGGAACTGAACAAGAAGGGCAAAGTTTCGCCTCGGCAGTTGGCGATGCTCGGTTGGCGGAGTTGGAGCCCGATGTGGACCTCGACGTCGGCGATGCTGGGTTGGTTCCTCACTCTGTGGATCGCTCACGCCTTGATGCCCACCTCGCTCGAGATGTGGTTGATGAAAAAGGTGTGGTTCTGGAAGCTGATCGGCATCACGATCCTCGGCATTACGCTCACCACCGTGGGGAGCTTCCTGGCTTCGTTCCTGCGGTTTGGGCGGCGCACCTTCATGCTGTTTCTCGACACGCTACAGGGAGATGTACAGTCGGTCCAGGGGCGGGTCAATCCGAGTTGGGAAGAAGTGGACGCGACAGGCCTAGGCAAGGCGCGCGGTGACAAGATTTCGATCTTCAAGTACTGCGTGAAGGACATGGAGTTCGATGTGACCTCGGCCGGGTACAACTTGTTGGTGAGCAAGTATGATGACTACCGGCCGGCGGTTCGGCTCTTCTATGCGCCGCGCAGCAAGATGTTGCTATCGGTGGTGCCCGAAGATGCGAGTCCGCAAGAGGTAAAACTGGACGACAACAAGTGGGTATACCGGGGACTCGACGGCAGCAACGCGCCGGTGAAACGGTCGATTCTGCCGCCGGTGGCCAAGCAGAAGGATCCGGACTTGACGCCATTGCGGAAAGCGTTGGGGGCATCCGTGAAGCCGGCCGCTCTTCCACCTCCGCCTCCCCCTGCGGCCACTCGGCCCGTTAACGTGAGACGCCCCGCGCCTCCTGAGCAAGCGGCTCCGCCCGCGGCAGCGCCGGAACCACAACCGGCCACAGCACGGCAGGCGCCACCTCTTCCGCCTAGGGCGGCTCCTGCTGGGCCTCCCGCGCCACAGCGGCAGGCAGCGCCGGGTCCGCGGCCGGCTGGCCCGCCTCCGCCGCCACAACGCCAGACTCCGCCGTCTCCGCCGCAACGTCCCGCAGCGCCGCCTGCTGGCGCGGCCGCTCCCCCTGCGCGGACGGTTCCGCCTGCCGCTCCGCCGGGGCAGCCGCGCCGCTGGTAGGCGATCGCTACCGCGACTCTTCCGCCACTTGCTGCCGCGGACGGCCCATAGCCGGATCCGTTTCCAGCCGCCACACGCGCATCTCCTTGTCGCAATCAGGGAGCGGAGTTTCCGAGTAGTAGTTCAAGCCGTAGCGCCAGGCACGGTGAATGTCGCCGATGCAGATCTGTTCGCGGTGTGTCTCCCATTCGGTGCGCCACAAGAAACGGGACGAGACCTCCACGTCGAGCCGCTTGGACCACCAAAACGAAGCGAACACGGTCCCGGCGATCAGCGCAACCCATCCCGGACGATCGAGCTTCTGCCGCGCGAGTAGAGCTGTCGCGGCCACGCCTACGACGCCTACCGCGCCGATCCCCATCCATTTCCAATTCGGAGCCGATGAGGCGCGGCTGAGTCCGGTCTGCAACGCCTGCACCAGCGGATCTTCAATTGCCGGAGCAAGACCCGCGGCAAGCCACGCGCATAGGGCGAGGAAGGCCAGTCGCGTCTTGCTCGCGAGCCCGGCGAACTCGCGCCCGATCAGCGCGAACGCTGCGGGAAAAAGCGGCAGGATGTAGCCGGGCAGCTTGCCCGCCGGCACCGATAGCACCGCGAATCCGCCGGTGAGCCAGACGAACAGCATCCGGCGGGCCGGATCGCGCCACTGCACAGGGCGGAACAGCAGGGCGAACATCGGGATCCATGGAAACAGCCCGGCGGCGAGAACGGGCACGTAGAACCAGATGGGCCGCCCGTGGAGATCCTCGCCCGTGCGAAATCGCTGCCAGTGATGGCGAATGTACAACTCGTCGACGAAGGCGCGGCCGAACCGCTGGTACATGGCGATGTTCCAGGGCAGCGCGATGGCGAGGGCGATCGCCGCCATGGTGAGCACGCCCTTCCAACGGGAGCGGTCCGCGATCAGGAGCGCCACCACCACGGGCGCGGCCAGCGCCACGGGGACGAGCGCTTTCGCCAGGATCGCGAGACCCAGCAGAATGCCTGCTGCCACGAACCATCCCGACATCATCGAGAGCAGCGCTGCGCCGAGTGTCGCGCTCAGGAGCAAGTCCGGAACGGCGAGGTGGCTGTAGGCGACCCAACCGATGGAAGATGCAAGCATCACTGCGGCGGCCCAAGCGGTGTCGGCTCCGAAGAAGACACGCAGCCGAAGGTAGTAGAAAACGAGGAACGCGAGCGAAACGAGCGCTACGGGGAGGCGAGCCGCCCACTCGTCGTGAAGGCCAACGCGCGTGGCGGCGGCCGTGGTCCAGTAGATGAGCGGAGGCTTTTCGAACCACGGCTCGCCCCAGAGCACGGGCGAGATCCAATCGCCGGAGCGGGCCATCTGACGTCCGATCGACGCGTAGCGGGGCTCGTCTTCCTTAAGGAACCCGTTCTGAGCGAGCTCGCCCAAGGAGAGGTAGCCAGCCGTGAGTGCCGCCACGATCCAAAACTTGGTCCGCCCAATCACTCCCTGTCAGTATAATGACCAGCATGATCGCGCCGTCTCGCTCAGGGTGGTTGCTGCTGGTAGCTTGCGCCCTACCCATCGCCGCCGATGTGACCAATTGCGCCTGTGACGCGTCAAAACCGGTGACCATGGAGGCGCGCGAGTGCAGCCTCTGCCGAGAGGCTGACAAGCAGACGGGCGAAGTCTTCTTCCTGAAAGACAACAATCCGCGCAAGCCGAATCGCTGGTTGGCATTGCCGAAAGATCATGGAGACGCGGGCCACCCGCTGTACAAGCTGCCGAAGGCGAAGCAGGCGGCGTTATGGACGGCAGCGATCACCAAGGCGAAGGAACTATGGGGCGATGAGTGGGGGCTGGCCTACAACGCGCAGGTCCACCGGACGCAGTGCCACGGGCACATCCACATCGGGAAGTTGTTGAAGGGCTTGGCGCCGGGTAAGTTCTACGACGTTTCGAGTGTGGACCAGATTCTCATCCCTGCCGACAACACCGGTGTCTGGGTGCATCCGGTAGGTTCCATGCTTCGAGTACACACTGGCGAAGGCATCACAGAGACGGTCCTGTTGCGATAAGCGACAATGAAAGGGTACGCATGAGCATAGTTGGGATTTCCCTTCCACCCACCGCTGGACCCGCGGTGATTCATTTGAGCGCCCATGACAATATCGGAGTTGCTCGGGTTCCTTTGCCTCCAGGCCAGCATGTCAAGGTGAACGGATTCGACGTTACCACGGCGAGCGCGGTGCCGATGGGCCACAAAGTGGCGCTGCAGCCAATCCCGGCTGGCGGAAATATTGTCCGCTACGGCCAAGTGATGGGCCGCGCCCGCAAAGACATCGCTCCGGGCGAACACGTGCACGTACACAACGTAGCCTTCGAAGAGTTGACCTTCGACTATGAGTTCCCCACGGCGGACAAGGCCCTACCGGTGACGCCGGCGAATGCGCCCAAGTTCCTCGGCTACGCGCGTGAAGACGGCCGGGTGGGGACGCGCAACTACATCGCGGTCGTCGCGGCTTCCAACTGCGCCGCGCACACGGCGGAGTTGATCGCGCACAGCTATGACGGCGCATCGCTGCCAGCCAATGTCGACGGCGTGGTGGCGTTTCCTCATGGCGAGGGATGCGGCCACTCGATCGGTCCGGACACGGTGCAGTTGCAGCGCACGCTTGCCGGCGTGTTGCATCATCCCAACGTTTCGGCGGCGATCATTTTGGGGCTCGGCTGCGAAGTGAACCAGATCGAGCACTACCTGGGCAAGGGGGCTCCGCGTACGGATCGCCTGCATGGGATGACGCTGCAGCAGACTGGAGGGACGAAGGCTACTGTTGATGCTGCACGCAAGGTGATCGATGGTATGATCGCGCGGGCCGCAGAAGAGAAGCGATCGGAGGCGCCGGCTTCGAAGATTATTCTCGGGCTCAACTGCGGCGGATCGGATTCGTTCTCGGGCATCACGGCGAATCCGGCGCTCGGCTATGCGTCGGATCTGCTCGCCGAGATCGGCGGCTCGCCGGTGCTGGCCGAGACCACCGAGATCTTCGGCGCCGAGCACCTGCTGGTGAAGCGCGCACGCAATCGCGCGGTGGCCGAAAAGCTGCTCGCCATGGTGAAGGGCTACAAGCAGTACCTCAGCCGGTTTGGCGGCAGCTTCGACGACAATCCGTCGCCGGGGAACAAAGAAGGCGGACTCACCAACATCCTCGAGAAGTCGCTTGGGGCGGTGGCGAAGGCTGGAACTTCGACGCTGACTGACGTAGTGGATTACGCCGAGCGCGTCGAGACGCCGGGTTTCGTGTTCATGAATACGCCGGGGTATGATCCCGTGTCGTTGACCGGACTGGCCGCGGGCGGGTCGAACATCATCGTGTTCACCACCGGGCGCGGATCGGCGATCGGGTTCCCGACGATTCCGGTGATCAAGATCGCAACCAACACCACGATGTACAACCGCATGAAAGACAACATGGACATCAATGCGGGACGCATCGCGGACGGCGAGGCGAACATCCAAGAAGTGGGCAAGGAGATTTTCGACCTGATCCTACGAGTTGCCTCGGGCGAACACACCTGCGCCGAGCGCCTCGGCCACAAGGAATTCGTGCCGTGGCGGATCGGGCCGGTGATGTGATGCTCCCCAGAACATTTCTTGCAGTTCTCGTGTTGGTGTTGGGAGCGATGGCGCAGGCCCCCGCGGCGCAGGCCCCGGCAGCAAAGAAGTCGGCGCTCGACAAGCCGGCCATGGAGGCCTACGTCCGCCATCTGCGTCTCTATGTGCCGGCGGTGAAGGTCACGGTGGCCGATCCGAAGCCCAGCGACGTGCCCGGGTTTCTCGAAGTGACCACGCTCGCCCAGGCTGGCGATGCCAGCGAAAGCTTGAAGTTCTACGTGTCGAAAGACGGACAGAAGGTGCTCGAAGCGAGCGTCTACGACATCAACAAGAATCCGTTCCAACCCGCGCTCGACCGCATCAAGACCGACCTCGAACCGAGCATCGGCACTCCCGGTGCGCCGGTCGTCATCGTGCTCTTCAGCGATTTCCAGTGCTCCTACTGCAAGCAGGAAGCCGAGTCGATTCGCAAGGAGTTGCTGAAGGCGTTCCCCACCCAGGTGCGCCTTTACTTCAAGAACTATCCGATTCCGCAGATTCACCCGTGGGCCCGGCCGGCCGCGCTCACGGGCCGCTGCATCTTCACGCAGAAGCCGCTCGCCTTCTGGGAGTACCACGATTGGATCTTCTCGAAGCAGACCGAGGTCACGGTGGAGAACTTCGAGGCGAAGGCGGCGGAGTTCGTGCAGAGCAAGGGGCTCGACTCGGGCGCGATCAAGGCTTGCGCGGCGTCAAAGGCCACGGCGGACGACATTGATCGAACCACGGCGGAGGGCCGCGCGCTCGACGTGACGTCGACGCCCACGATGTTCATCAATGGACGCAAGATCCCGGGTTATCTGCCCTGGGAGAACCTGAAGCAGATTGTCGAATTCGAAGCCAACTACCAGGTGAGCGCCAAGAACGCCGGGGAACATTGCTGCCGGCTGGCCTCACCGAGTTTGTTGAATCCCGGTCCGAATCCCGTATTGCCCAAATAGGTCGCCCCCCCAATGAAAACCGCTGTCGCCTGTTGCCTGATCGGTGCGTTTGCCGCGCATGCGGCCGAGAGCCACTCGCCCAAGCTCGAACCCGAAGCTTACCTGAGCCACATCCGGTTCCTCGCCTCGCCGGCGCTCAAAGGTCGCGGGTCGGGGACTCCGGAGCTCAACAAGGCCGCCGAGTATATCGCGCGCCAGTTCCACCAGGCCGGGCTGCAGGTGACCGATTCGCACAACTATTTCCAGGCCTTCTCGGTAACCACGAATCCGCGCTTGGGAAAGAGCAATACGTTCGCCTGGCGCGGACCGGGCGGCAAGGGATCGCTCGCCTTCCAGAAGGAATTCGTGCCGTTCAACTTCTCGTCCGGTGGGTCGTTCGAAGGGAAGCTCGTTTTCGCGGGCTACGGGATCACGGCGAAGGAATACAATTACGACGACTACGCGGGCATTGACGTGAAGGACAAGTTCGTCATCGTCATGCGCCATGAGCCGCAGGAGTTCGAAGAGAACAGCGTCTTCTCGGGCAAGGTTTACACGGAGCATTCGCAGTTCGCGAGCAAGGCCACCAACGCGAAGATCCACGGGGCGCGCGGTGTGATCCTGGTGAACGACATCGGAAACCATGGCAACGAGACTGACGAGCTCGAGCCATTCGTCAAGAGCGTGGGTCCGAGCCAGGCGGGCATTCCGTTCGTTCAGGTGAAGGCCGAGATCGTCGACAAGTGGTTGGGCAAGTCTGGCAAGAGCCTGAAGTCGTTGCACCTCGAGATCGATCACGGTTTGAAGCCGCAAAGCTTCGATCTGGCGGAGTCGCCTGTGGTGCAAATGCATGTAGACATCAAGCGCGAGTCGAAGGGCGTGAACAACGTGATCGGCGTGCTGCCGGGCGAAACGGACGAGTGGGTGGTGATCGGCGCGCACTACGATCATCTCGGGCTCGGCGAGCAGTTCTCGATGGCGCCATCCCAGGCAGGAACGCCGCACGTGGGCGCCGATGACAACGCGTCAGGTACGGCGGGCGTGATCGAGTTGGCGCGGTATTTCGGAGCCAAGGGCAAGCAGCATCGCGGCATCATCTTCATGACCTTCGCCGGAGAGGAACTGGGCTTGCTCGGGTCAAGCTATTACGTGAACCATCCGTCTTTGCCGCTCGACAAGACGGTGGCGATGATCAATATGGACATGATCGGCCGCATCCGCGATCACAAGGTGTACCTGGGCGGGCTGGGCACGGCGAGTTCGTTCCAGTCACTGGTGGAGGGGTTGGCGAAGGGGTCGCCTTTGCAGTTCGAGTTCTCTGACAAGACGGGCTACGGATCGTCGGATCACACCTCCTTCACTACCAAGCAGGTTCCGGTGTTGTTCTTCTTCTCGGGGCTCCACGCCGATTATCACAAGCCTTCCGATACCTGGGACAAGATCGACGCCCCCGAGACGGTGCGGTTGCTCGACTTCGTGTCGCAGACGGTGAGCCACTTGGCGAACGATGAAGCGCGGCCGCAGTTCGTGAAGGTGGCCGAGCCGCCACGCCCATTGGCGGGGTCCTCGTCTGGGGGGGGCTACGGTCCCTACTTTGGGTCTATCCCAGACATGGCGGACAACGTCAAAGGTGTGAAATTCGCTGACGTGCGAGAGAACTCGCCGGCTGCCAAAGCGGGCTTGAAGGGCGGCGACACGATGATCGAGTTCGATGGCAAGCCAGTGGGGAACTTGATGGATTTCACGTATTTGCTGCGCTCGAAGAAGCCGGGCGATGTAGTGAAGGTAAAGGCGTTGCGGGGCGGGGAAACGCTCGACGTGGATGTGAAGCTCGAGCAGAGGAAATAGGTACTGGTCCGTGGATACTAATGCAATCGTCCGAACCGGCCGATAAGCTAAGGAGACCAATGCGCATGTCGGAATCCACCAAGAAGCCGGTCGGGGGCAAAAGCGGTCCGAAGAATTGGGTCCTGCCGCCGTTGATTTTGCATCCATTCTCGGATGCGTCGGGGCCGGGCCGGCTCGTCGAGAGTTCACGAGCCAGCCTGATGTTGCAGGGCCTGCTGCCGACGGGCGAGTTGACCATGGATGAGCTCGAGAATCGGCTCCTCGATGGCCGTTACTGCGAGCTTCGCATGTTGTTCTACGTTGGGCGCGACTTGCTGCGATGGATCGAGCAATGCCTCGAGTTCGTCGACATGCAGCCCGAGCTCCGCGAAAAGGGCTACAAGTTCCAGACCTTCGCGGCGTTCCTCGTGGAGAATCCGCCGCACCGCGTGGTCACCAAGCTCAAGCAATGGGGCGTGGCCGACTACAAGGCGATTTTCCAGCGCGCCATCGGGCTGAACTGCATCCTGGCTGAAGCGCCGGAGCGCGAATACCTCGCTGCCGAGTTCATTCGCCACTACTATCGCTACGCCGATCACCTCTATCTGTGCCGCCAGCACTCGAGCGTCTATGTCGACTTGCCCGTGGGCGATTTCGACTTCGATCTCTACGCTTCCGGCGAGTACGCTCGCATCCTCGAGAAGGAATGGGAAAACGGCTGAGGCATTGAACCGGAGGCCTCTCAGGGCCTCACTGCGCCAACCCTGCTGCCGACTCGCGCGCCAACGCGGCAAAATGAGTGGCGCGGACCACCGCGAACAGCTCCAACCGCAGTCCTGCACTCGCTCTACACTGACGCAGATCCTGCGTTGAAAGCGGGCGTGTTCGCCAACTCTTACCGGATCTTCTCGTCAGCGAGCCCCGGCTGCGCCAGCAAAACCGGCGCCCGCAGATAGTCCTGAGCTTTCACGATCCACGGCGCCAACCCTGCTGCCGACTCGCGCGCCAACGCGGCAAAATGAGTGGCGCGGACCACCGCGAACAGCTCCAACCGCAATCCTGCACTCGCTCTACACTGACGCAGATCCTGCGTTGAATGCGGGCGTGTTCGCCAACTCTTACCGGATCTTCTCGTCAGCGAGCCCCGGCTGCGCCAGCAAAACCGGTGCCCGCAGATAGTCCTGAGCTTTCACGATCCACCAAAACCCATCCGTCGGCGGGTCTCCCACGCTCGAAGTGCTTGCTCCCACTCCCGCACCGAACAAGATCGAAACCACGCCCGCTCGAGCCGCTTCCTGCATGTGCGGCGGCCACGTCACCGTACCACCCGAAGTGGAAACCCCAGTATCTCCAGCTCGATTCTGCCCGAAGTAGTCGAGGCGCGGAGCGCTCGCTTCAAACGAGTCCCCGAAGAAGTACGCCGGCGAGGAATCCTCGAAGCGCTGGTGCGTGTTCGGCAAATCCGGGAAACGCCCGCCCGCCCCGTATGGATTCAGCGCGGTAGTGCCGTTGATCCGTCCCACGGGAAGTTGCCACAGCACGATCGGAAGCCGTGACGTATCGTGCATCGCCCGAACGAACGTGAGGTAGTTGTTCCAGTGGTCCGCGTTCCAGAACCACGTGGACCCCGCCGGATTCGCCCCAGCACCGTTCTCGGCCCCCGCATCGAGCCCGTACTTGTCGATCGATACGAAGCGCGCACCGTGTTCGGCGATTCCGGCTTCGAGATAATACTGCGTGATCGCCGCCGCTTCTCGCGAAATCGCCGCGCGCGCTTCGGCGAAATCCGCTCCATCGGATTTGCGCATCAGCCCCTTGCCCGGAATCGAGGTCGTGTATCCGCCTGCGGGGCTCGCCCACAAGTTCATCTGCCACCCAAAGTAGACGCGCGGGGCGTACTTCGAAATGGTGTAGTTGATCGCGCGCACCAACCCCTGCACGTTGTCTTCGAACTTCGGATCCGCGCCGCCAAGCACGCCCACTTCGTATGCTGCACGCGTGATCGCCGGAATCTGCGCCGGCCGCTTTCCCGAATTCTGCGCCAGGTACCCGAGAAAGTCGGGCTCGAGAATCATGCCCACCATGTCATCCGGCGACTCGCGCTGGATGATGTCGAGCAGCAGCTTCAGATTCCGGAAATACGCTTGCATGTACGAGGCGCTTTGGACGTGCGATAGGTCCGTGTCATAGCTCTCGCCGCCATCGGCGATGTTGTAGAAGACGAAGAACGGAACCATCCCGAGCATCCGGCTGTTGCGGATGTAGTTGATCGCGCGCCCTCCCGGCTCATTGCTCCAGGTGTCCCAACCGTTGAACGGACCGCCATTGATGTAGATGTACCGAATGTCCACCCGTTTGTTCCGTGCACCCGGCTCTATGGCGCGCCAGAAGTTCAGATGGTCCGTGGTATCTTCGCTCACCGATCCCAGTGACAGCCAGGGCGGCAACCCGGGCGGATTACCCTCGGCGTCGTCTACGCGAAGTCCCAGCACGCGGCTCGCACCGCCCGCCTGATCGTCGATCCGCACGGCCGCCCGCCCCGGAGTCAGCGCGTCCACCTTCAGCGTGTCGCCCTCAACGGTCACCACGGCCACGGCCGGGTTGCTCGAGATGGCGCGGAAGACAGGCGAGCCGGCTCCGGCCAAACGAAGCCGGAAACGGTTCGCACCCGCGCGCATCGGCAGCGCATTCGCCGGAGCCAGCGGCGTTTCGTTGTCGAGCAGGATCGCCGCGGTCTGGCCGGGCCCAGAGTAGGCCATCACGGTCACCGTGCAAGCGCCCGCGTTCCATTGGCAAGTGGCGTTCTGTAGCGCACCAATCTGGCCGGAAGCAGTGAATCCCAGCACGAGCGAACCACCGGCGGGAATCGCTGCGCCGCCCGTTGCCGTAACCGCGTAGCCGGACCCCTCGCGCACCCACTCGCTGTTCCAGAATCCGGAGACCGGCACGTCGATTCCGAGGTTCAGCTTCCACCCGCGGGCTTCCGCGCCGCCGTTCTGAATCGTCACGCTCGCCGAGAATCCGTCAAGCCAGCGGCCCGTCTCCCGGATCGCCACCTGGACTCCGCCGTTGCCCGAGCCAACGCTTGGACCCGGATCGCTCCCGGCCGTCAGCCGATAGTCCGCCGGCCCCTCTTTGACTTCCCCTGGGGCTCCGCCGAACCCGAAGCTGACCGACTTCCCCGGCTCGATTGTGTCATTCCAGCCAGCCGACCGGATCACGTAACGACTCCCCGCTTTCTGGGCTATCCTGGCGTCCCAAATGGAGGTAATATCCCTCGAAAAGGTGAACTCGAGGGCCCATCCCGATAGGGAAGCACCTGTGTCGTTGACGATCGTAATCTCGCCGTTGAACCCGCTGCCCCAATCGGATGCGGTCTTGTACACAACACCTGCGGCGGCCGGTCCCACAAAGGCAAACAAAGCCAACGGCAGCAACCACTTCGAGCTACCTGCCGCGCCTCCGATACACACCATCTCAGTTTCATCATCGTCGATTCCGGCGCGCCGCGATAGGTGCATGGGTACTACGGACCAAGTCTTAGACCACCATTACGAAAGCAGCAATAGGGCCTAAGGTTGAACGCCCAGTCAGCCGATGAATGACCACGTACAGATTCGCGAGGATCAGCCGGCAGCAGCACTACTAGTCTGTTGGCGTCTATTGGAATGAAGAAGACTGGCTTTTTCGCGCTTGACGACCTGACGGGCGGGCTGCCCACGCCGGGATTGTTCCTTGTCACGGGGCAAGCTCAGTCTGGGAAATCATCGTTCGCGCTCACCTTCCTCGAACGAGGTTTGGCCGAAGGCGAAAACGCCGTGCTGGTGACGGACCGGCCTCCTTCCCAAGTGCTCGAACATGCCCGCGAGCTTGGCCTCCCGCTCGATACCTATGTCGAGCGGCGTGACTTGCTCATCTTCGAATATCCGGAAGACATCGCCGATGCGGTGCAAGGCGTGGAAGACCACGAGCGCGTTCTCGCCGAATTCGAAGACCTGCTGGGCGGTCGCCCTGTAGACCGCGTGGTGTTCGATCCGCTAACGCCACTCGCGTCGCAGGGTGGACGGCTCGACGTGAAGCGCTGCGCGTCTGTGTTACGCGCCTTCTCGATTCTCGACTCCTGCACAGTGGCCGTCCTCGAAACTTCCGACGTCGATCCCATTCTCGAGCTGTCCCGTCGCGCCGTATCAGGCGTGATTGCGCTGCGCCGCGGCTTCCAGGCGGACTCGGCGAGAACCATGACGCTCGATGGATTCGCTGGAACCGAGATGCTTCCGCCGCTCCGCTTCCATGTGCGGCCCGGGGAAGGTTTGGTCTCCGCGCAACTCCCGGCAGCGAAGCCGAAGCCGGAACCGGTGCGTGAAGCTCCGCCCGTGGTGCAAGCGCGTCCGGTAACCATTCAGCGGCACGAGACGCCGCGCGTTGCGCCGGCTCCGCTTCCGGTGCGCCAACAACCCGAGCCCGTAATGCTTGCTCCGGTAGTGACGGCGCCGCATCATGGTCCCGCACCTGGGGTCCTGCTGATCGAACCCTCGCACACGCGCCGGTTGGCTCTGCGGGCGCAACTAGAACGGAACTTCTCGGTTGTGGAAGCGCAGAGCTCGCGGGAAGCAGTGGAGTACTCGCGACACGGCCGGCCGGGGGCCATCGTGCTCGCCGAGACCATGCCCGACATGCAGGGGCGAGATCTGGCGCGCCTGCTGCGCGAGCAAGGCTCTTCCGCTTTGATTCTCGGCTTGGTGAACGATACGCCCACGGCGTTCGAACAACTGGCGCACCTGGCCGCTGGCATCGATCTCTGCCTCACCTACTCGACCGACGATCGCGTGTTGCGGCTGACCATCCTCAACTTCCTCGAGCGGCTGGGAACGATTCGCCGCAAGGACCTCGCCGGCGAAACCAACCGCATCGCGCGGCCCGCGGAAGAAGAAGGCTTCGCCTGCACCACCGATCTCAGAACGTTCTGCGCGCGAGTAGCGCGGGAAACGATCTATGCGCGCGAGAACGGGCTGCCCTTGGTAGTGCTGACCCTGCGCGTACCCGAGATTCCGCAAGCGGTGGAAGAACTGACCGCCGCCGCGTCGGCCCTGATGCGGCTTCCCGAAGTGGTCTACGCGGGCCCCGGCGGCATCGCCTGCCTGTTGGCGGAAGCCGAGACTGCTGCGCCTTTCTTGGGTCAATTCTGGAACCAGTGGCGCGGAGCCGTGGGTCCGGTGGCAGAAGAGTTGCGCTTCGTCAACCAAGACGCCTTCGTACACCGGGTGCGCGAGTTCGTGCGCCAGCGCGTGGGCGCCAATCCGGACAGGCCCGCGGCCGCGCCTCCCTCGTCGCGCCGCACTGCCCGTGAACCGGAGACGAACTCCTACGGTTCGCGGCATAGAGGATTCGTTTACCAATGAGCATCCGTGTCATCGTGATTCTCGTTCTGGCATCGCTCGTTCCAGCGATGGCCGCCGACACATTGGTGGAGGCGCTCGAGCTGTATCGCCGGGGCAACTGCAAAGACGCCAAGCCGCTGCTCGAAAAGGTGCTGGCGCGGCAACCCAAGAACGCCACCATCCGCCGCCTGATCGCCAGTTGCGAGACGCCGCAACCGAAGACCACCGTGGCTCGCGCCTCTCGCAAGGTGGCCCCGCCGCCCGAGAAGAACGAAGACTCCGAGACACCCAAGGTATCGGTTCCACCAGTAGCAGCTCCGCCCACCGAGCGCGAACTGGCCGGGAACGGCTTCCTGGAAGCCGAGATCCACATCAAGGCCCGGCGGCTGCAGGAAGCCGAACGCCTGCTGACTCGAGTGGTGGAAGAGAAGCCTTTGCTCGCGCTGCCCCGGGTAAGGCTGGCCGAGATCTACAGTGGCACGCGCCGGTTCCAGGAAGCAGCGCACCAGTATCAACAACTCGCCCGGCTTCCCGATGCTTCGCCCGAATTCACCCTCCGCGCGGCGCAGAACTTGACGTGGGCCAAGGAATTGGCGGGAGCGGTTCCGCTGTACGAATCCTATCTGAACGCCAAGCCCAATGACGCCGAAGCCCGGCTGGCTCTGGCGAATGTCCTCTTCTGGCAGGATCGCCTCCCGGAAGCCGCCAAGGCCTATGGCCGTTACCTCGAACTCAAGCCGGACGATGCCGACGCCAATCTGAATCGTGGTCGCGCGCTGCTGTGGACCGAGAACTACGCCGACGCGCTGCCCTCCTTCCTCAAAGCCCGCCAGTTGAACAAGACCTCGCGCGACGCCATGGTGGACCTCGCGATCGCCGAATGCTACGAGCATCTCGACAAACCGAGTGAGGCGCTCACCGCGTTCGAGCGCGCCCTGGCGAAGTCGCCGGGGATCAAGGAAGCCGCCGAAGGCCGCGATCGACTGAGCAAACAGATCATGCTTCGCGATGCGTATGATCGCCAGGAAAAAGGCGACTACGCGGCCGCAGCGAAAGCTTTCCTCGTCTATCACGAGCGCAACCCCGAGGACGAGTCGGTCGTGCTCCAGTTGGCGCGGCTCCACTCCTGGAACAAAGACCAGGACAAGGCGCTCGGCTACTATTCCACCTACCTCGGCAAGCAGCCGAAGGACATTGACGCGCTCCGTGAAGTGGCCCGCATCCAGATCACGCAACCCGATTTCGCGGCAGCGCGGAAGTCATTCGCCACCATCGTCGAAAGCGGCAAAGCCACCGCCGATGACTACGCGGGCCTGATCAACGCGCACGTCTGGGATGGACACTACGATGCGGCGCAGCCGTTCATCGACAAGCTGATCGCGCTCGATCCGAACCACGAAGTGGCGCGGAACGCGCGCAGCGTGATCGTGGGCAGAGCGCGCACGCAGGAACTCGAGCGGGCGCGGCTGCTCGCCTCCACCGGCAAGTTCTCCGATGCGCTGCAAACCTATCGCAAGTTCGTGCAGAAGTTCGGTGCCGATCGCGAGATCGAACTGGCGGTGGCCCGGCTCTTCGCCTGGGACGGCCAGACCGGCAAATCGATTCAGGCCTATCAGGAATACTTGAGCCGCTATGGGCAGGACAACGACGCCCGGCTGGAATTGGCGGACTTGGCTCGTTGGAACGGCAAACCCCGGCTCGCCGAGACGGAGTACCGGCGCATCGTCAAGTCGGACACGACGAACACCGCAGCGCGCTTCGGCCTGGCGCAGATCTCGGACCAGCGCGGCGATGACCGCTTCTCGGTCTACAACTCCTACCGCGACGTGCTCGGGCTCGACCCGAGTCACCGGGCTTCCCGAGACCGCTTGGGCGACATCGCGACGCGCGTTTCGCCGTCTCTGCACTATCGCCAAAACGCATTCCATGACTCCGACAGCTTCAGCCGGTCGCTGAACACGATCGAAGCCGCGTTCCCAATGCAAGGCGGCCTGCGCATCACGCCGCTCGCCCGCTTCGGGACCTTCAATCAATTCCGCCAAGTGGGCGGTGGAGATTGCAACGCCGCGCCCACTGCCCTGACCTCGGCCGCCGTGAGCGCACTGTCGCAGGAGATCTGCGATACCCGGGGCAACATGCACGGGCTGGGCGGCGGCGTGCGGCTCGACTTCAGTCCCAAGGAAGGCTATCTGTTCACGGCCGAAGCGGTGGACCTGCAGTTCAATGGTCCCCGGCCCCGGTGGAGCCCCATGCTCAGCGCGGAATTGGTGATGACGCCTCGCCCCCGCACTCGCTTCATTCTCGGCTTTCGTCATCGTGACGGCATCTTCGATCTCAACACCATCTCGAGTCTCTACGCGGGCATCTCGAGCACCACAGTGGAAGGCAGCTTCGAAGTGCCGCTCAATGACCGCTGGAGCTTCTGGCTCTCTGGCGGCGCGGCGCGCTATTCCCGCGGCCGGATCGCCGGCTTCGACGACAACACGCAAAAACGGATCACCGCTAGGGTGAACTACCAGATCATGCCCTGGATCACCGCCGGATATTACGTCCGCGCCAGCAACTTCCAGCGCTTCTCGCCGCTCTACTTCAGTCCGGACTTCTACGGCACCACCGGCGTCAGCTGGACCTGGGACAAGCAGATCTCGAAGACCGTCAGCTTCGTGGGTGACCTCGAGATCGGCTACGGCCGCATCAACCGCTACGACACGGGTGGCGTCTACAACACCGAATTCTCGCTCTACCCGGCGTTCCTGTGGCGCGTGAGGCCGGACCTCGCGCTCCAGATGGGCTATCGCTTCGGTCGCGGACGAAGCAGTGCCTTCGGCTCACCGGTCTACTCCACCGGAAGCCTCGACTTCGGACTCAGCAACTTCTTCGTACCGGCCATGCCACGGCCCAACCCCAACAGGATCGAGATTCGATAAACGATGCTCAGACGCGCACTCCAGATCGCCGTGATTGCAGGAATCGCTCTCGTGATCCTGCTGCTGTTCACTGCGATGTACTTTGACGTCTACGTGTCGCGCCTGATGGTGACCGACGCGTTCGTGAACGTCGCCGGAGCGATCTTTCTCGCGTTCCTGATCGTGATGCTGCTGCGGTACACGCTGCTGCTCGTGCTGGCCATGATGTACCAGGTGAGGAATCCGCCGCTGGGACATGAATTGGCGGAATTTCCCATGGTGACCATGATCTTGCCGGCCCACAATGAGGGTCCGGTGATCCAAGCCTCGATTCGCGGTGCCATGGAGATGGACTATCCGAACTTCGAGGTGCTGGTGCTCGATGACGGGTCCACCGACGACACCTACGCCAAGGCGAAGGAAATGATCCCCGTATACGGCGGCGAGCGGCTCCAGGTGATCACCCAGCGCAACGGCGGCAAATCCACCGCCCTGAACAACGGGATCTCGCACGCGCGCGGAGAGTACGTGCTCTGTACCGATGCCGATTCGCGCCTGGAACCGCAGACGCTCCGCGAAGCCATCAAGCATTTCTCCGATCCGAACGTGGTGGCGGTGGCGGGCAACGTCAAGATCGCCAACCGTCTGAATGCGCTGACCTGCTTGCAGAGCCTCGAGTACATCGAGGGACTGAATCTGGTGCGGGCCGCTCAAGCACTGCTTCAGAAAATTACCGTAATCCCTGGCCCTGCTGGAGTTTTTCGAAAGCAGGAGATCATCGATCTGGGCGGCTACCTGAGCGACACCTTCGCCGAAGACTGCGATCTGACGCTGCGGCTGATGCTGGCGGGAAAGCGCATCAAGTACGAGCCCCGTTGCGTGGCCTGGACCGAGGCTCCCGAGAAGGCCGACGCCTTGTTCAAGCAGCGCTACCGTTGGGGCCGCGGGATCCTGCAGGCCGTGCTGAAGCACCGCCGGGCCCTGTTTGAGCCGCGGCGCGACGTGGTGGGGTGGTTCATGCTCTGGAACATGGTGTTCGAAAGCATCGCCATGGTGGGGATGAACTTCTGCGGAATTCTGATGTTTCTGCTGATGGCTGTGGGCGGCGGTTTGTCGTCCCTCGTGTTCCTGTGGTGGGTGGTGCTGACACTGCTCGACGTGCTGGCAGCGGTGTTCTGCGTGACAGCCGAGAACGAGGAACTGAAGCTGATTCCCTACGCCATCTTGTACCGGCTGTTCTTCATCCCCTTCGTCGACTCGATGCGCTTCTTCGCCACAGTGGATGAGCTATTCAAAGTGCGCATGGGATGGTTCACGCAACAACGCATGGGGAGAATCTGAGCCGAAATGCAATTCGAACTCTACACACTGCTGGCTACCTCGATCCTGCTGGTCAGTCTCGCCACCATCGTGTTCGCGTTCTACTCCTACGTGCTGTTCCGCGTGAGGGAGGGCAAGAAGCTCCGCAAACAGGCGGCTCATGGGGCTACGCCAGCGCCTGCGCCCGCACCGGAAGCAGTGGCGCCCGCCGAGCCCGTGAAGTCGCTGGCCGCGGTCGCCGCCGCCGTAGCGGCCGCGGAACCTGTGACAAGGTCCACGCGGAAACCAGAACCCGTGACGTTGGCTCCGGCGGCGCCCGTGGCTGCTGCGCCAGAGCCCGCCAAGCCCCGCGCGGCCGGGCCGCGATTCTTCAAACCATACGACCCGGCCAAATAGCATGTACTCGGCGGCTCCAAAGCGATATCTCCCGTTCGGCGCAACGCTGGGCTTGATGTGCGTCACCATCTTCGCCATCCAGCTCTACGCCTACATGCATATCGTCGACCGCACGGTCGGCTCGTTCCCGTTGAGCAAACGGCTGAACTGGATGGGCGGCGAGGAATTGCCGACCAAGGTTGCGGTTCTGCGAAGCGCGTTCAGCTCCATTCGAAGCGGAGACCATCCAGAATACTACTTCGACTTGGCCACCTATTGGGAACACCAGTTGAAGAGCGAGGCCATCGAGTATCAGATCATCAATGACCAGGAGCTCGCCAAAGGCCTTGACCGTTCCGTGAACGTGCTCATTCTTCCCTGGGCAGTCTGCATGAGTGATGAGCAGCGGCAAGCCGTCCGCGAGTTCGTGGGGCGCGGCAATGGTGTGATCGCTTCGGGAGCCACCGGCGCGCGCAACGCCGATTGCTCCTGGCGAGGCTGGGACTTCACCACCGAGATCACCGGCGTGGAGGACTTCCAAAGCGTCTCGCCGCCACCCGATACATTCGTCGCATTTCGCGGGGGCCAGTACTACTCGGGAGGCTTGCCGCCCGGGCTCCGCCTGGATCTGCCTACGCAAGAGATTACCTACGGCTTCCACGAGCGGCCTGACGCCTACTGGAGCGACGCGAAGGTGATGCCCATCGACGGCGGCGCGCCCGGCGGCGTGGCTTTGGCCACTCACGGCGAGTGGGGAGCCGGACGCGTGGTGTGGCTCGGGTTCAACGAGCGCATGATCGGCACGAAGAACGGGCAACTGCCGCGGTTCCGCGACAGCTTCACCCGATCCGCCATCCGATGGGTGAGCCGCCAGCCGCTGATCATGCTCGAACCTTGGCCGAAGCGTAGCCCGAGCGCCGTGGTGGTGACTGCCGACACTGGCCGCGATCCACGCGTGGCCACCAGCGTTGCGCGGATGCTCGAATCCGAGTACGTGCCCGGGACCTTGTTTGTCGCGCCGGGCGGCTCGCCGCGCGAAAAGACTTCGCTCGAAGTGGCCGCTACCGGCGACGCCGACGATCCCTTCACCGTGCGCAATGTGCTGAACCAGTCGCAAGCGCTCACAGACGCCAAGACGGCGCTCGAAGCGGGAAATCGAGCCTGGGTGACCGGCTTCAAGCCGCCGCAGGATGTCTGGAGCCTCGACACGCTGGTGGCTCTGAGAACGGCGGGCTACCGCTACATGCTCGACCGCACAGGCAACCACCGCACCGTACCGGAGCTGATCGAATTTCCAGCTACCACGTGGTTCGGGAGCAAAGTGGAAGTGGCGAAAATTCCTTCGCACTGGTCCGACGATCTCGATGCCGTCGCGAACTATAAGGGGCCCACACCGTGGGGAGAGGACTTGGGGGATCAGTTCGTGAAAGAGTACGAAGTCAGCCGTTATCTCGGCGGATCGTACGTGCTCAGCATTTCGGCGCCGTTGCTGGCCAAGCAGGAGAATCTGCATCTGACACAGTCAGTGCTGCGGCGCATCAAGCAGAATCCGGTTTGGCTCACCACTGCGTCCGACATGACGTCTTGGTGGTCGCGCCGGGAGAGAGTCGGCGCGGAGGCGATCCTGGTACACCAGCACCGCTTGCGGGTGTCGGTGGTGAATCGAGGGCGGCAGGCGCTCGATGATCTCACGGTTCATCTGCATCTGCCCTACCGGCCGAACTCGATCCGCTTGATCTCGGAGTTCATCGGCAAGACCACTCCGGCGAGTGAGCTCCTGCCGAACGAAGACGTACTCTTGCTGCGGTTCCCGCGGGTCGAAAAGGAGAGTAGCCACGTATTCCTGGTGGCGCTGGACGATTGATGCGAGCGCTCGGTTTCATGGCCGTGTTCGCCGCCCTGGCCGGAACGCCAGAGGCCACGGCTCGGCGTCCGCTCGCGCATTTCTACTACGTGGATGATGCCGCTGCGTGGCAGTCGCTAGAACGCAACTGGCGGTACGTGGAACTGCTCTCTCCGGTGTGGGTATTCGTCGACTCGGGCGGCGAGGTTCGCCTGGCGGTCGATCCCAAAGTGCGGCAGTTGGCAGTCGACAAGAACATCGCGCTGATGCCGGTGGTGATGAATGCGGATTTCAAGCCCGAGATCGCCCGCGCCGCGTTGGCGACCCCGGAATCGATATCCGCGCTGGCCGCGAAACTTGCCGCTACGGCCGCGGATAACCGCTTCCAAGGGCTCCAACTCGACCTCGAGAATCTCGAGGCTTCCGATCGCGATGGATACTCGCGACTGGCCGAGACGCTGGCGCCGCTGCTCCATAAGCGCGGGATGAAGTTGAGCGTAGCCGTGGCGGCGCCGGTGTACTCTACAGGTCCGGTGGATGAGCCCGCTCGCGAGTACTTGCCGGCTCCGCGTGCAGCGGCATTCGACTACGCCCGGCTCGGAGCGGCGGCGGATTTTCTCACTCTGATGTCGTATGACCAGTACGCCACGGCAGACGCGCCGGGTCCCATCGCCGGGGTCGAGTGGATGGAGCAGTGCGTGCGCCGTGTATTCGAGGCTGTTCCCGCTGAGAAGCTGACGCTCGGGTTGGCGCTCTATCATCGGCGCTGGAATGCGGGCAAGGTGACCACGGGATCCTGGGCCGAAGCGCAAGCCGAGGCGAACAAGGCGAATGTGGCATCGAAGCTGCATGACGTCCACAAGGAGCCAGTGCTGCGAATGCGGACCGATGGCGGCGAGACGGTGATTTGGTTCCAGGATTCAGAAAGCTTGCGGTTACGCACGGAGCTCGTGGCGAAATACAGACTGCGTGGCTACTCAGTGTGGCGGATGGGCCAAGAGGACCCCTCGGTGTGGCCGCGCGTGTTCGCGCCCAAGTGCGGGGTGTGCCCATGATCCGCCTCTGCCTCTGGTCTTTGTGCCAAGTCTTTTGTGGGTCGGCAGGTCCAAGACGTGTGGGGCAGGCTTCAGCCTGCGCGGGACTTCAGTCCCGCTCCGGATTGCGGACTGAAGTCCGCCGCAGGCTAAAGCCTGCCCCACATTGGGTTTCGATCCCGGCGCTCTTCGCACTCGCGCTGGCCGCTGCCGAAGCGCCTTCCAAGGCTCCCAAGCCCCGGATCGTTCTCCCCATGGACACCGAGGTCGAACTCCGGATCCTCCAAACCGTCTCCTCCGCCGAATCGCGCGTGAACGAGAAAGTCCTGTTCGAAGTCGTCGACGACGTCATCGTTGACCAGACGATCGTCATCCCCCAAGGCAGCCGGGCCTGGGGACTCGTCACCGCCGTGGAACCCAAGAGCCGCATGCGCAAGAACGGCAAGATCGACATTGATCTCCAAGCCGTCTGCCTCCCCGGCGGAACGGGCGCGCCCTTGCGAGCCTACCGCCGCGGAGCGCAGCGGGTGGCCACTGACCAGCCGTCCGTAGGCGACAGCCTCTTCGCCATCCCTGCCTTGCCCGTGATCGCGTTCCTCTACGGCAAAGACGTCGCGATCCCCAAGGGCCGCGAGTTCACCGCCTTCCTGGGCGAAACCATCGCCATGCCCAAGCCTCTCGCGCGACCAGAGCCAGCGCAGTCGTGCCCATCGCCGCAAGAAGAAGAGATCCAGCGGAAGGCACCCGTGATCGTCGAGCCGGAGCTCGCCTCGCTCGCCGTGCATTCCAAGCCCGAGGGTGCGGAAATTTGGGTAAACGGCCGATTCATGGGGCAGACACCCGCCACATTGCGATTGCCGCCGGGCGAACACCAGGTGCAGCTCCGCTCGCCTGACAAGGCCGCTTGGGAACGGACCGTGGTGGCCACACCGGGCGGCATGAGCACGCTGCAGGCCGTGCTCGAAAGCACAGTGCTCGTCAAGAGGTAACGGAATATGACGCGAAACATTCTCGCACTCGTGTTAGTGGCGGCTCTCGCCGCGCCCGCTCCGGCCCAAACCGGAGAGATTCTGCTTGTCGTGAAAGAAGGCGACGGCGCGGTGCACAACATTCGGCGCAAAGCGGTCAGCCCGGTCATGGTGGAAGTGCGCGACGCGCGCAATCGCCCCGTAGCCGAGGCGAAGGTCCGGTTCACGCTGCCTGAGATCGGCCCGGGCGGCCGCTTCATCGACGGTAGCCGCACCCTCGAGACCTTCACAGACGCCGAAGGCCACGCCGGCTTCTCCTCATTCGTGATCAACGAGCAGGAGGGGCGCTTCAGCATCGCGGTGGAAGCCATCGCACACGGCCGTGAAGCCAATACGGCCATCTCGCAGAGCAGTTCCCTGTTTCTGCCCCCCAAGGCCGGCGTCGAATCGGCCATCGACTCCAAGCCCCGGCGCAGCCGTAGTCTCGCCCTGATTCTCGGCCTCGGCGCGGCAGCCACGGCAGCCGGCGTCCTGGCAACCCGCGGCGGGGGAAGCGCGACTTCGCCCCCAGTGGCCGTCGGTGTCGGCGGCGTGGCCGTGGGAGGGCCTCGTTGATCAGGATTGCCACAATCCTGGCGATTGCTTCTTCGCTTCTTGCCTCTTCGCTCTTTGCTCAACTCGAACTGGGCGGCCTGCGGACGGGCTACGTGGCGGACGATACCACGCGTGTCGTCCGGCCCGTGCTCGGCATCCCCGGAGCGGCCTATCTCGGCGCCGCCCTGAACCTCGACTTTCCCGTAGCCTCCGTGTCGCTCATCTCCGGCGGAAGCGCGCTCGTCGCCATCTCAGGCGGCGACCAGCCGGAAGCCTGGCTCGTGCGGGATCTCGACTCGGCCTCGCCCGCCGCGCGTTCACTCGGCTCGGCGACCGATGCTTTCGCTTCGATCCGCGCGTCAGTGGTGGTGCTCTATTCGCGCTCGCAAACGTCGCTGCGAATCGTCTCGCAACTCGATCGCGAGCCGAATGCGGGTCCTGCCGTGTCCGAGGACACGCTCGGCGGCAAGTTCCGCTTCGCCTCGGTTGACGAAGACTCCGGATGCGCGGCAGTCGTTTCGACGGCCGAAGGCGAGACGCGGATCCACGAGTTCTGTCCTTCACGGCCTGCCGAAGCGCGATTCCTGCGAAGCTTGCCCGGCCTGGATCCTGCGGCGATTGTCTATTCGAAAGCGCTGGGCGGGCTGCTCCTCGCGGACCGCTCGGGCCGCGTCACGCTCCTCCGCACACCTCTCGACTCCGGCGCAATGGACCCAATCGCCTTCGGGCTCGACATGCCGGCCGGAGCCCAGGCGCTCTCCTCCACGCGAGCTCTGATCGCCAGCGCCGCTTCACCGCGCGCCTGGATCGTCGACGCGAAAGCGAAGGCGGTGGTCCAGACAATCGACCTGCCGATCGTACCGGCTGCTCTCTACTATCTCGTGCCGGGCCGGGTGCTCGCTTGCAATCGTCCAGGCGATGATCCACTGCTCGTGATCGATCTCCAGCAAGACGCGGCGCCCTACTTCGTGGCCGGGGCGCGTGCCGGTGGCTCGCAATGAAACTCGCGGCCTGGATCCTCATGACAGCCCTGCCCACGGCCGCGCAGACGTTCCTGTTCTCGTACCAGACCACGCCTACGTCCGCAGCGGTCACCGTGAGCCCGAACGGAACGATCAACTTTCCCACCATCGCGGCCGGCTTCACTGCTACCATCTCATTCGTCGTCAGCAATCGCGACACCGCGGAATGGGCGCTCACCGAGGCCACCGCCAGCGGCCCTTACTCCACCAACGCCAAACCCACTACCGTCCTGCCCACCGGCGGAACGTTCTTCTCGATCTTCTACAGCCCCACGGCGCAGTCTGGCACAACCGGGACACTCGCCGTCAAGCTTCGCGGGCCCAACGGAGTCACCTCGCCCTACTCGTTCAGCCTCGCGGCCGGCACGGAAACCACAGCTCCCGGCACGCCGCGCGTGGAGCAAGGTAGCGCCCTCGTGAGCTACATCAACTACAACGGCGGCAATCAGACCGTGGTCAACTCGGGCGACACGATTCCGTTCCCTGAGACCACGGTGGCCACGCGCGTGAGCCTGGCGGTGATCATCAACAATCGCCTGCTCAGCGCAACCACGACATTCGCCTCGGCCTCCATCAGCGGCGCGGGCTTCGAAACCAGTGGACTCCCGATTCTGCCCGCCACGATCCAGCCCGGAAGCGAACTGCGATTCACGATCGCGTTCTTTCCGGATCGCACGGGAGACGCCGAAGGCGAACTGCGCCTCACAGCGGGCGGAACATCGTATGCGATCCGGCTGAAGGCGCGAGCTGTGGCTCCCAGTCTCGACCTGGAACTGGTCACCGCCGATGGCGTCACCCGCATCTCTTCCGGCGGCACGATCCAGTTTCCCCTCACCACATCCAACAACGGCCGTTCGCTGCTGCGCTTTCGCATTCACAACACGGGCAATGCCGACGGGCGCTTCGGCGTGGCATCGCTCAGCTCACCGTCGTTCCAACTGGTGGATCCACCCGCCCCTACCGCGATCCGCCCGGGCGAGATCGTGCCCTTTTCCATCGCCTTCATTCCTCGCGACGTCGGTTCGCACTTCGGGCAACTGCGCATCGACAACTCGCAATACAACCTCGAGGGCAAAGCCTCCGGCGCCCAGCTCACGATGGCGCTCGCTGTGGATGACGCGGTGACGCCGCTACGGGAGAACGCGTTGGTAGTGGTGCCGAACACTCCGGTCGGCGCAAGGCGCACCTTCTTCGTGGAAGTGCGCAACACCGGCGACGAGCAGGGGTTTCTCTCGGCAGTGAGCGTGAACGGTGACGGCTTTTCGATGGTCCGCACCGTGAGCTTCCCGCTGTCTATTCCCGCTGGGCAGACCGTTCGTATTCCTGCGTTGTTCTCTCCGCTTGAAACCGGAACCGTGCGCGGCAGCCTGCTCGTGCATGACTTGTCGTACACGCTGGTGGGCGTGGGAGACGAGCCGCCGCCGCTGCCCAAGGCGAGCTTCCTCGGGCTCCCGCAACGCGGAGAGGCGCTCCAACAGCCGGCTGTGGCGCTCGAGCTCGCCGAGAGCTACCCTTACGATCTCACCGGCAAGCTCACGCTCAGCTTCACTTCGGAATCGCTCATCGATGATCCGGCGGTGCAGTTCATTAGCGGAAACCGCACCGTGGACTTCCGCATCCCCGCCAAGACGACGCGCGCGATCTTTGGATCTTCGCTGCGCGAGATCCGCCTTCAAACTGGAAGCCTCGCCGGAACCATCACGCTCGTGGCAAGCGTCTCAGTAGGCAAATTCGACCTCACCCGTTCCACGCCGCCCGTCGCCACGGTCGACATTCCCGCCGGACCTCCCGTCATCCGCACGCTCGCCATCTCGGCTCGCTCTGCAAAGGCGTTTGACGTGGTGATCGGCGGCGCAGCTCCCTCGCGCTCGGTGTCGCGCTTCATCATCGATCTCACGCCGTCTCCCGGCGCGCGGCTCCAGGCCACCAAGCTCACAGTCGAAGTGGGTCAGCAATTCGACTCGTGGTTCTCGAGCACGAACTCACGTCCGTTCGGCGGGCAGTTCCTAGCCGTGGTCACCATCCAAACCAGCGCTGACTACAGTGCCGTGGCGAGCCTCGCGGTCCGAGCCGTCAACTCGCTCGGAACTTCCGCTGCCAAAACCGTCGTGGTGACGCCCAAAGAGTAGGCGGGTCCCGCTCCCGTCAGTTCCGCGCTGCCGGCTCCCGAAACGACCGCTCCACCGCGTTCTTCACATCCGTCGACACCGGCTGATCCCGCCACAACCATCGCATCATCTCCGGAAAAATCGCCCCACCCTGCTTCTGCCCGTGACGCCCGATGCCCCACGTGAAGTTCACTTCGTAACCCTTCTCGGTCAACGCGTGCATCAAACGGACGTTCTGAAAGAACCAGTCTCGCTTCTCATCGTATGAGCCGTCCATGCGCTGACCGCGATTGTCGTTGCGTCCATCCTGCAAGAAGATCCGGATCGGCTTCTTCTCGCTCTTGCGCACGATGTCCGGATACGCGTGGCCTCCGCGCAGGTTCACGTAGCTCCCCACGATGCTCAGCACTTTGCGGAAGTGATTCGGCCGCTCCCAAGCCACGGTGAACGCCGCGATGGCGCCCGAACTGGCGCCGCCGATTCCATGCGCTTCCGGATCCTTCGAGATCGTGTACTCCTTGTAGAGCACTGGCAGCAGTTCGTCCACAATCACGCGCGGATAGCGGTCATCGAGCGAGTTGTATTCGGTGGGCCGGTTCGTGTTGCGGTCGCCCCAATCCTTCGGATGCGGCTCCGGCTGGTCGGGCCGCCTGCCTGGATTGATGAATACCGCGATCATCACCGGAATCTCGCGCCGGTAGATCAGATTATCGAGCACGTTCTGGGCTCGAACATCTCCTTCGGACGCCATGAACGCCTGGCCATCGTTGAGCACCATCAGGCTGGCAGGAGTTGCAGGATTGTATTGCGCCGGCACATATACCCAATATGTGTGCGCCGTCCCCGGAAAAACATCGCTAGGCAGCGTGTACGGACCATTCATCTTCCCGCGCGGAACTCCCTCACGCTCGAGCGAGTCCGGACCAAGCTGATAGTGAACGTCGGTATTCGGCGTCTGGGGCCGCTGCGCCGCCACTGAACCGGCCAGCCCCAGCGAAAGAGCGAATCGAGCGATCATCCCGAGCTACGATAGCACGGGCTGCTCAATGGTTCGCGCGCGACCTGCCCGACCTGCGCCAGCATCCCAGTGCGAACAGCACCAGCCCGGTAAGCGCTAGCGTAAGCGTGGAAGGCTCCGGCACGGGCACCATCCCGCCATTCTTGTCGATCTCGGAAGCGCCTCCGCCAGGAAGCCCCGACGGATCGACGCCCGCAAAATTCGATGTGAGCTGGTTCATCAATCCGGGCAGTGCCGACTCACTCACTTCCAGGGGCATCGACATTGGGATTCCCGGCAGCGACTCGAACAGCAAAGCCTCTGGCCCGGTCCGGGACAGCGAGAGATTCGCCAAATCGAGTGCCGCATCATCCGTGGCTGACTTC
Source organism: Bryobacteraceae bacterium (assembly GCA_046331625.1). Classification (GTDB taxonomy): domain Bacteria; phylum Acidobacteriota; class Terriglobia; order Bryobacterales; family Bryobacteraceae; genus JAXLQL01. The sequence continues at coordinate 223,806 of JAXLQL010000006.1, read as the reverse complement.
GGATCGTCCGCACCGGCTCCGAGTTTGTCGTTCAAGAACGGCAGCACTGAAGCTACCGACAGCCCTTCCACCAAGCCCGCCTTGCCCGGGGACATCTTGCCCGGATCCACATAGATCTCCAGCCCGTCTGGCAAATACGTGCTTTGGAGAAAGGCCATTGAGCCACTGACACCGGCGCCACTGCCGCCCAATTGCAGCAGTCCGAGAGTCATGAAAGCCTTGTTCAGAGCGCTGTCGGCGCCGCCGCCCGTGTTGGTTGCTTCTCCCGTTGCTCCGGCGCTGATTCCAGCGCCGCCCTTTGCTACGAACGCTACGGTGTCTTTGATCGCGATTTCGATAGCTTCGGTGTCCTGCCCGTCTCCGGCCACCACAACCAGTCCGGTTCCACCCACGCTGTCTTGGGCCGAGGACTGGCTTGGGCTCGAACCCGCTGCTCCTGCGCGGCTCGCAAAGCGAATGCCTGCATATTCGATTCCATCGGTAACGCGCAGCGGCGCCGAATTGGCCCGAGCCCGGGCTTCGAGCTTCTGATTCGCGATTGTCGACAAGAGCGACTTCGCCTGTTTCGTCGGCGCAGCCGGACGCATCCGGGCCAGCCGAATCGCCTCCCGCCGCTGCTGAACAGCATCGCTGTATTCGCTCCCGAGCAACGGCTCTTGCCGCAAGGCCTCGAGGGCAGCCTGCTGAGGAGTGACCTTTCGGTTGAGCGCCTTTTGCACATCGCTTGCCTGATCAAGCAATTCAGGATCCATGCGGTTCAACCAGTAGAGCGCTGCGGCAGCCATGGCGGCGACAGACGCGGAGAGCAGCAGAAACGTGGTGCGTGATCGATACATGTTGCCTCAGCAATTGTGGCCTAAGGTGAACGCCGGAGGAATCAATCTAAAGTCCTGCGGCGTCCTACGTCTTTCCGTGGGACTATGCTGGGCACAATTGGCCGGTCTTACCTGGATCGAAGGTCCTGGTACCGGGAGGCTACTGCTTCGGGAAACGCCAGATTCGCAAGGCGTTCTTCCCCAACATCAACTCCCGGTCCGCCGCGCTGTAGAACGAGCAAAACTTGTCCACGAACTCGAGCTCCTTGTCCATCGGCAACTCCCAACGCGGCCGCGGATAGCCCGTTCCCCAAACCAATTGCCTACCGCCGAACTCCTCGTAGATAGCCTTGTAGAAGGGCCATGTGTCTTCGTACGGATACTTCTTGATCTCCGTCATCTCGTAGGGCTCGGAGTTGCTGATCCACACCTGCGGAAACTTCCTCAGGCGGAACATCTTCTTGAACTCCGGCCAAGGGTCGGCGAGCTTCAGATCGGGTTTGCCAGCGTGATCCACCACTACCTTCACTCCCGGGAAGCGGCCGCACATCTCTTCGAGCATTGGCATCTGGTGCGGAGCGATGTAGTAGTTGAATACCGCGCGCAGCTTTTCGGCTTCCTTCCAAAGTGGATAGTGCTCTTTCGAGTTGAGCCAAGTCGCCTTGGGATGGTAGATAGGGCTGAAGCGCATACCCTGAAAGCCGTGCTCCTTCACCCAGTAGCGCAGCCGCTCGTGCACCTTCGGATCGAGCGGGTTGATCAGCCCGTGCGCCACGAACAGCTTCGGATACTTCTTCCGCGAATACGAGATGTAGGAGTTGTCCCAGCCGAAGTAGCGCGGATTGATGAGCACGGCGTACTTCAGCCCGAAGTCCTTCATCTGCTCCACCTGATTCTCGATCGGTCCCTGCACTGGTACGCGTTTGAGCTCGGGACGCTCGGGGTGAGCGAAAGGAAAACGTGGATCGTCGGTCCAAACCTCGAGATGGGTATCGATGATGAGGCGCGGCTTCGTCCCGGCTAGCGCCGCTAGCAGCATTCTGCGGGTGATCATTTCGGCAACACCTTCTTGGGAATCCGAAGGCCCATGGAGCCGCCCACGGTAATGACGTCCAACTTGCCCTGGAATCCGATCAACTGATGCGCGGCCCAGGGTTCGAGCTTGTACTCGTTCACCAGCCAGTCGATCATGGCCACCGTGGCCACGCGCTGCGTGTGGTCGAGCGAACTGACGAACTCCGGCTGCGATCCGATGGCGACGATGTAGTCGGCATTCTCGAGCCGCGGTCCGGCGATGTTGGCGCGCTTCTTCACTTGGATGGTCATGGTCACGTTCATAGAAGTTTCGATGCCGTTTCCAGTGGGCTCGCCATCTCCCTGCAGCGCGTGCCCATCGCCCACGAACAGCAAGCCGCCAGAATGAAAGACCGGCAGCCACACCGTGGCGCCTTCCACTACTTCGTTGTAGTCCATGTTGCCGCCGTAGTTGCCGCTGATGCCCGACGTGGGTCCGAAGACCCCGGGCGCTGCCACGCCCACGCAGCCGAGCATGGGCCTCGCCGGAAATTCGAACTTCATCACTTTGCTGGTGGGTTCGCGCAGCTTCACGGTCTGCTTCTCGATGTCGAGATCCCACGGGAGCACGTCATTGCGTCCCGGATAAGCCGCGCCTTCGCGATAGGCACGTGGATAGATGCGCTCGATGTACTCGGGCGTGAGGGCGAAGAGGCCAAGCCGGTGGCCCGTGTAGCCCCAGTTACGGTTGAGCCGCATTCGGTCGAATCGAATCAGCAACGCATCGCCGGGTTCGGCGCCTTCCACATAGAACGGTCCGGTGAGCGGATTGCTCGGCGACGCCACTGGATTGCCCGTGTAGTCGCGGCCGCTCGCGTCGGCGGTTCGAGTGACCACGGTGTCGCCGGGCTTGATGCGCCGCAACACCGGATGACGATGGTCGAATGAGTTGAAGTACTTCTCTGGGTAGACGGTCACGGTCTCGGCCACGAGGACCGAGCCGAAGCAGAGTGCAATGGGAACCAACCGCGGCATATCCGCGCATTATGTCACGAGGCGACCGCTCGATGTGGCGTCTGAGAAAACAAGCCGGCTCCGACATCGGCATTTGCCTTGCCGTGTGGGGCGGGCTTCAGCCAGCGCGGGACTTCAGTCCCGCTGGCCGCCGCAACGAAGTAATGCCGCTACTTCGCCGCCAATCGCTGCCGCAGCGCTCCGACCTCGCTCCGCAACGCGCCGCCAAATAGCGCCGAGTCCGCCTTCCACGAGATCACATTGAACCCCATCTTGATCCACTGATCGGCTTGCTCCATCGATCCGGGTTGGATCCCCGCCAGTTTTCCGTGCTTGCGCGCCGTCGCGATCACCTTGTCCATCGCCGCCAGAAAATCCGGGTGCTGGAACTGCGCTGGAATGCCCATCGCCTGCGAGAGATCGAAATGGCCCACCCAAAGGATGTCGATACCCGGCGTCGCCGCGATCGCGTCGAGATTCGCCACGCCAATCGGCGACTCCACTTGCGCAATGATCGTCGTGTTCTCGTTGCTCCGCTGGAAGTAAGCGGCCGGATCGGGCCCGATGTAGTCCGTGTGAGCGGACCCCAGGCCCACGCCACGCTTACCCATCGGAGCGTACTTTACGGAATCCACCGCGAGCCGTGCCTGCTCGGGAGTCTCGAGATTCGGGATCATCACGCCCAGCGCCCCGCCATCCATCACGCGAGCCATGAAGTGATAGAGGCACGAGGGTACGCGAACGAACGGCGCGATGTCGGTGGCCTTGAACCACGCGCACAAATCGGCCACTCGCTCGGTGTCGAACTCGGAGTGCTCCATGTCGATGAGCACGAAGTCGAGATCGGCGGACTCGAGGATCTTTGCGATCCCGCGAGTTCCGAACTCCCAAACCATGTGGCCTACGGGGACGCCGCCTTGGGCGACGATGCGTTTCAGTCGGTTGTCTTTCATGGGAACTAGTCAGTCGCCTTCAGTGCGCGCCCACCGGTTGCCGCTCGCCGCGGAACACTTCTGGCAAGTTGCCGTCACTGCCGAACTCGAACGGAACCGGCCCTTCCACGATCTCGCAGATCGGATTCTGCTTGATCAGCGGAAGCATGTTCTCGCTGACCCAAGCCTGGTTCACTTGCATCGTGTTTCGGATGCGGCAAATGGTTACTTCGCTGAGATCGAACTTGCCGACGGTCGGCATGAGCGCTTCGAGGCACTGGCGATCGGTGGGGAAATGCATCGGCGTCTTGATCGCCGCCGGAGTGGACGCGGTGAGTGAATTGATGCGCGTGGGCACCCAATCCACCTTTCCGAGCAACCGGTCATGGATGCAATCGGCCATGCCGAGCCCCACGGCGTTGCCATAGGAGACGTCGCTGATGTCGCGGACGTAGACGCGCTCGATGACCGGCACGCCGGGCCACGGATTCGGAACCCCTTGCACGGAGCGGTTGACCACTTTCGTGTCCATGCCGGCGCCCGAGATGTTCTTGCCGATTTCGTCGAGAATCAGGATGTCGAGATTTTGCACCGGCACGTGCCCTTGCCAACTCTTCACGAGCGCGAGCAGTTCTTCTTCCTTCTGCTCCATCACGTCCACCGGAACAGCCGTGAGTTGACCCGTATTGTGGTTCGCGTCTTCGAGAATCGCCAGCCCACCGAGAATCTTGCCCGACTTCAGCACCTGCCGGCCCACACTCCGAATCACGTTCTCGAGCCCCAGCTTGTACGCCCAGGTGTGATAGCGCTGCGCGCCGGCGAACTTCCCGAGCCCGATCGCCATCATCTTGAACAGCCCGCTTTCGATCTTGCCCGCGAAATCCGTATGCCACTTCACGCGGCCGATCAGCATCACGCCATCGGCGTTGAACGCGTTGCGGTCCATGAAAGCTTCCAGGCCCTCGGCCGTCTTGCCGAACGAGACCACCTCGAGATTGCTGATCACCGGACAGCCCATCGTGGCTTCGTGGATGCCGTAGTGCGCCAGCACGTCGGCCTGACCCTCCGCCGTCGCGGCGCCATGCGACCCCATGGCCGGGAAGATGAACGGCTGCATGCCGCGCGACTTCCAGAAGTCCACCACCGCGCGGGAAATCGTGGCGATGTTGGCGATACCCCGTGACCCGACACCGATGGCGACACGCGATCCGGGCGCAAGATTCGCACCTAGCCCCGAGAGCTCTTGGTGCACGGTTCCTGGGATGTCGGCAACGCGGCGGTCAGGAAAATTCTGGCGAATGAGGTACTGGCGGGGGAAGTCCATCGGATCGATTATACCCTGCACACCACTGCGCTACTTCGGATTGGTGCACATGTCGCCGGCCTTGGGCACGTACTTCACGCCGTCTTTCTCAAAGCCCCAATCCGCCGTCTTCATGCCGCCTTTGCCGTCGGAGATGGAGACGTCGAAATGGAGATGCGGCGCGGAGGATTGGCCGGTGTTGCCCGACGACGCGATCTGCTGTCCTTTCGTCACTTTGTCGCCCACCGACACTTTGCTGCCGTTTTGCTGCAGGTGCAGATAGCGGCCATAGGTACGGTCAGAGTGCAGGATGCGGACGAAGTTGGCCATCGGCTCGAACGCCTTGCCCGGGCCGCCTTGGTTGGAATCCTGTTTTGTCTCGACAACCGTTCCCTCGCGTGCCGCGTGCACCGCCGTCCCCACTGGCATCTCGAAGTCAACCGCGTTTGCCCCCGTGTGCGTTTGAGCGCCTCCGAAGCTCTGCACGCATTTGAACGCCGCCCCTTTGGCGAACGGGAAGCCGTAGAGCGTGCTGTCTTGCGTGGCCGTGGGATCGCCGAACTGGACATCGAAATCGAGCCCCGGCTGGGCCGAAGCCTTCGACAGGTCAATGATGGTGAACACGGCGATACGAGTCCGTCCCGAGCTGGGAGCGAGGGTCGTTTTGACGGGAAACTTTTGGGTGGTCTTGACGTTGTCGAGCGCCGTGGTGAGTTTGACAGTGGCTACAACATAGTCGACATTGCCGTTGTCCACCTCGAGTTCCCAACCCGTCTCGGTTTCCTTGGTGTAGAACGTGACGCCCTTCATGACGTCTTTGGTTTCTTTCAATTTGGCGTTGGGGCCGGAATCGAGCGGCTCACCACGGGGCGGACCAGTCCAGCCATCCATCGGCTGGCCAGCCGGACCCGTTCCGACGGGACCTGCCGAAGATCCGCCTCCGAAGATGCCGCGTTCGCCTACGTTGTCACCCATCGAGCTACCCGCCGATGATCACCGTCGGGAACCCCATCACGATCGTGCCACCATGCACCGTCATGTCACCCATGCGCGCGGCTGGCAGGAACCCGATCAGCACCGACGTGGACCCTTTCGCGATCATGTCCGGGGGACCCACGCACGTGCACAAGTCCGTGACTCGCGCGGCCGGCAGATTTCCGATCAGAACCTTGGGACAGCACGGCGGCAGAATGGGACCTCCCACGTGCGGCACGATGCCCGTCACCATCGGGCAAACGTGGGGGTCCGTTACGCGCGCGGCAAATGGCATAGTCTCAACCCTCCTTCAGCTTGATCGTAACCGTCTTCAACTTCCCGCCTGAATTCTCGAACCGCATCGCGGACCCCGGATCTTCCGCCTCGGCCACGAACGCCTGCGCGGGACCGAAGAACTCGGCAACCTCGCCAGGGTTGCACGTCGGCAGGTAGGTCCGCAGCACTCGTGGATCGTAGAACCGGAATAGCATCGGCGTGCCTTCTTCGGTGTGGACCTTCACGAAGCGGCGCAAGTGCTGGCGCATGTCGCGGAAGCTGCCGGTAGAGAGCACGTAGATGCCCCAGTTCTTCCCCCAGCCCCGTTCGCGCAGCCATGACGTGAACTCGCCCTCGGCCGGCACCGCAACCAGATAGGGGGCCACTTCCGCCACGTCAGGCTCCACTTCCCCTTCATACAAGCACTCGAACTCGGGCAGACAGCGATAGAGCCAATCGAGCAAATCGGGATTGGCAGCGGCATCGAGCAACGCGTAGGTCGATCCCTCGCCGGGAAACACGATGCTCGCCAGAGTTTGAGGCGCTCCCGCGGTTTGCGATGTTGGCGGCCCGCCGGGCCGCGATGTCAATGCTGTCATAAGGCACAAAATGGAGCGCCCGCCTTCGCCGCATCGGCCAGCGCTTGCGCCTGCGGACCGAATGCGGGCGGCTTGGGCGGCCGCTTGGGTTGAGGCGGTTCAGGAGCTTGTCCTGGTTCCGCCTTGTCTGCTTCCTTGGGATCCTTCGGGGCAGTGGGAGAACAACCGGCGCCGGAGCCAGCCGCGCCGCCGCTGTTGATCATCACCATCGTTCCCTGGATGAAGATCGCCGCCGGAGTCAACGCGATGAAACTGCCGCCAACCTTGAGCGTCAGCATCGTACCCGACTCGATCATCATGTTCACGCCGGACTTCAAGTGAATGTCGGTTCCGGCCTGCACGCCCCAGTTCATGCCGACCTTCTGCTGCAGATTCATTCCGGCCTTGAGCGATACGGTTCCATCCACCTTCTCGTTCTGATTGCCTTTGACGGTCAGGTGTTTGTCGCCGGACACTTTCTCCAACTGGTCCCCGCCGACGATGAGGTTGCGGTCTTTGCCAATGGTCTCGAAGCTCGCCTCTTTCACACGCTCGTGCATGTCCTTCTCGGCGTGGATGAAGACCTGCTCGCTGCCCTTTTTGTCTTCGAAGCGGAATTCATTGAAGCCGCCGCCGCCCTTGGAGCTGTATGACTTGATGGCGGTCTTGGTCTGTTCGCCCGGTAGCGAGTAAGGCGGCATCTCGCCGCCGTTGTAGACGCGCCCGGTGATGATCGGCTGATCCGGATCGCCCTCGAGAAAATCGACGATCACTTCCTGGCCGATGCGCGGATGAAACACCGCGCCCCACCCCTTGCCTGCCCAGATCTGCGCCGCGCGAATCCAGCACGAGCTCTTTTCGTCGTACTTGCCGCGGCGGTCCCAGTGGAACTGCACCTTGACGCGGCCGTACTTGTCGACGTAGATTTCCTCGCCGCTCGGTCCGGTGACAATGGCGGTTTGGCTCCCCTGTACGAAAGGCTTGGGTGAAAGCCGCGGCGGACGAAACCGAATCGCCTTGGGGATGCAACTGAAGCTGTTGCCGTACTCGGCTTCCTGATCTTCGAACGGAGCCCACTCGCCAGGCTGGCGGGCATAGTGGCGCACTGCGGTGAGGATGTAGCTTCCGTTCGAAGAGCGGCGCGGATGCTCCTTCATGTCGAAGGTGAAGCCGGCGCAGAGCGTGCGCGCATCGCTCTCGCCGTTGGCCACGGCGTGCGGCGCTTCCTCTTCGTCCATGCGGATCTTGGCGATCTTCTCGCCATCGGCCAGCGCTTGGAATCCGCCCGGGTAATCGAAGATCTGGAACTTCTGGTTGCCGCCTTCGTTCACCAGGCCGACGGTTCCAGACTGCAGCGTCAGGTTCGGCTTTTCGAAATTGTAGTCACCCAGTTCGTAGGCGCCGGTGCGGAAGGCATGCTCGAAGCTCCACACGCGGATTCCGTCTTGGAACGTTTCGGTGGCCCCTTGGGGCGCGAAGTCGAACTTCGATCCGCCCGGACACTCCTTGTGCGCGGCCGGATTGTCGGCGAGCACCATCATGTGCTTGCCATTCTCGTGGCGGAAGTAGTAGAAGATGCCTTCTTCTTCGAGCAAGCGCGAGACGAAGTTGAACGAAGTCTCGCGGTACTGCGTGGTGTAGATCCGCGTTTTGTAGCTGCCCTGGGTCTTGTCTTCGAAATCGGGGAAGCCGGCGTCATTGAAGACTTCCTTCACGATTTCGAGGACGGTCTTGTCCTGGAAGATCCGGCAATCGGACATGCGGGTGAGGAACCAGAACCACGGGACCACTTCCAACTGGTAGGAGGAAAATCGCCGCAGGTCATTGCCTTGCGAGAACCGGCTGACGAATCCGTTGAAGTGGCGCACGGAACCGTCATGGAGCTCGAGCCCGAAGGTAAGGTTCTTGCCAACGATGCTATCGAAGGCAATGTTGCGGTCGAGCGAGACGACGTCCAGTTGGAATCGGAACAGTCGCGACAGCTCCTCGGTTCCGGTGAACCCCGTGAGTATGAGCTTGTCGGCTCCGAGGGGCGTGCTGAGTCTCAGCAGCCGATTGACAGACGTATAGTCGCCGGGCACAGGACTCCATTATCCTAATTCCGGGCGGTTTGGGCTAGTACCGTTCGTGGGGGGGACGCCTAAGGATCTCGCCTGCGGTTCCGCGCAGGCAACAATCGGCAACGCTCGACATCGGAGTCTCGTCAGGGTTCACTTCGATCACCTTCGCTCCGGCCCGCTTCGCAAGCGGAATCAGGCCCGCGGCTGGATAGACAACTGCGGAAGTGCCCACTACAAGGAACACCTGTGCGTGCTCGACCGCGTGTTCGGCTTCGGCGAATACGCCGGGCGGCAGTTGTTCGCCGAACCACACGATCGCAGGGCGCGCCACGCCTCCGCATTGGCACTTGGGCGGAATCTTCGGGAGGGGCACCCGGCGGTCCGGCCACTCGGCTCCGCACGAGGTGCAGCGCAGGCGCCAGATGTCGCCGTGCAGTTTCAGGATCCGGTGATTCCCGGCGCGATCATGGAGCCCGTCGACGTTCTGCGTGATCAGTGTGAAGTCGCGCTTCTCGGCTTCGAGCTCGGCCAGTGCCACGTGACCCGTATTCGGATTGGCCTTGGCCACGATGCCGCGCCGCCAGTCATACCACTCCCACACAAGTACCGGGTCGCGCGCGAAGGCTTCCGGCGTGGCCAATTCCTCCGGGCGGAAATTGCGCCAGAGCCCGCCTGCGCCGCGGAAGGTGGGGATGCCGCTTTCCGCGCTGATACCCGCTCCGGTGAGCACGGCGATCGAGTCTGCCTCTTGGATCCAGCGCCACGCGGTCTCGATCATGTCCGCTTCAGCGCCACCACGCGAATCCGGCGATAGTCCATCCACCACTTGCCGTCGCGAAACAAAACGGGCCGCAATTGTTCTTGGAGCTTTTCGAGCGACTCGTCGTCCTGCGGCATGCCCTTGCCGAACATGCGGATCCAGTTCTTCAATCCGTCCACCGGATCCTCGAGCTCGGTCCATCGGTCGTACAGTTCCGCGCGGCTTACTTCGAATCCGTGCCGTTCGAGGATCGGCGCGTACTCGCCGATCGACGGGAAATACCATGGGTGGACTCCGGTTGCTCCGGTCACGGCCTGGCAATTTCCGGCTCCGCCGAACTCCGCCACGAACCGGCCGCCGGGGCGAAGGGCGCGCGCGATGGTGGTCACGGCGCCATCGGCATCGTGGACCCAGTGCAGGGCAGCATTCGAAAACACAGCGTCAAACTCGCGCTCGGGCTGGTACTCGACCACTCCGCTATTCACCCATTCGATCCCGGGATGCTGTGCACGCGCTTTCGCGATCATGTCGGCCGAAAGGTCGACCCCGACAACGTGCGCTCCCGCAGCGGCAATCTTGGCCGTCAGTTCACCCGTGCCGCACCCTACGTCGAGAATCCATTCGCCCTCTCGCGGGGCGAGCAGCGGAAGGAGTCCCTCGCCGTACTTCCACACGAAGGAATGATCGGATTGGTAGAGTTCAGCGTTCATCGCGGGATCCTCCGCAGGCGAACGCTTTTCAGGTGTAGCATTTTGCCCTCGATAGTCAGTTGCTTGATTCCAGGTTCGAGCGGCATGCGCCCGAAGCGGAGAGTGGCCCAGTTCATGTCGGGAGCCGCGGTTCGGTGCTCGGAGCGCTCCGGCAGAATATTGGGCTCGGCCGGAGTGGCTTTGTCGATACGCGCCTCGAGCGATTCGTTGCCTACGCGGACCTGGAGGTTTTGCCCTTCGTGCGCCGGCGCAGCGAGATATTCGATCACGAGTTCGTAGCGCCCGCCGCTGACCACTTCGATCTCCCAGGAAGCCTTGGCGCCAGTCTGTTCCCAGCCCGTGATGAAGTCATGCGCAAAGCCGCTCTTGGCGAAGAAGCGCGTGCCGCCTTCGAGCTTGGCCTGCGGTGCCGAGAGCACAGCGGGATTTTCCTCGGCGTAACCGGCGGGGATGGGCGGATGCCCGGTGCGAAATCCGTGCGTGACGTCTCGGAACCAAGCGTCGTACGCGGTGTTGAGGCGCTTCAGTTCGTCCGGATTCGCCGCCGCGAGATTGTTGCGCTCACCGGGGTCGGCTTCCAGGTCATAGAGTTCGGCGCCGTTCACCATTTTGAAGCGCTGCGTGCGGACCGCACCGGGATACGGCTTCAGCGGATCCGGTTGATGATCGGCGTGCGAAAAGATCATGCGGCCTGGCGCGGACTTGCCTTCGAGCATCGGCCGCAAGCTCACTCCGTCGATGGGCTTGCCCGCCGGAGGCGTGACCCCGCACAGATCGAGCACCGTGGGGTAGACGTCAATGTGCCCAGCGATAGCCGCGACCTTCTTGCCCGCGGAGATCCGGCCCGGCCACTTGATGAAGAAGGGGGATCGCGTTCCGCCCTCGTAGACCTGGCCCTTGCGGCCGCGCAGCCCTCCGTTGAAGCGATCCGTTTGCGGACCGTTGTCCTGAAGATAGATGACAATGGTGTTGTCATCCAGCGCGCCGAGCACTCGGCCGATGTTGTCGTCGAGGTTCTCAACCATGCCGTAGATCGCGGCGAGTTCGTCATCCTTCAGGCCACGAAACCGGTCAAAGTACTTGTCCGGAACCTGATATGGCGAATGCGGCGCGTTGTAGGCGAGATAGAGAAAATAGGGTCGCAAGCGATTCGCTTCGATGAATCGCAGAGCCTCATCGGTGAGCGCATCGGAAACATAACCCTTCAGATTTGCCGGCTTGCCATTTCGCTCGGTGGGGCTGTCGAAGTAACGGCTCCAATGGCCGAGCCGAAAGCCGGTGAACTCGTCGAAGCCCATCGCATGCGGCACGTACGGATAATTCTCGCCGAGATGCCACTTGCCCACCAACGCCGTGCGATACCCGGCGCCTTGCATCGCCTTGCCCAGCGTGATCTCGTCGCGATGCATGGTCTCGCGGCCCGCGGTGACCCCGTGGACTCCGCAGCGCATCGCGTACCGGCCGGTCATCAGGCTCGCGCGCGTAGGTGCACAAACGGGCGACACAGTGAAGCGCGTGAACTCGGTTCCTTGGGCCGCCAAACGGTCGACGTTAGGCGTCTTGACGTGAGGATTGCCGTGGCACGAAAGGTCGCCGTAGCCCTGGTCGTCCGTCATGATGAGGACGACGTTGGGCCGCCGCGCCTGCGCCGCCAGAACGGCGGGCGCGGCAAGAAAGTTGCGCCGCGTCACACCTTGATCTTCCGAACCGCTTGTTGGTTGGCTTCCCAGTAGGTCTTCTTGAGCGCGATCGACGGATCGTCAGGCGTGGGTTGCACGCGCCCGCGCGCATCGGTCGCTCGCGCGGTCAGTGTATGCTCGCCGGGCTTCGCGTCTTTCCAATCCCAGCTCCAGAACACCCAGCAGTTCGGCGCGCTGTTTTTCTTGTCGATGTTGACGGAGTTCCAGTTGCCGTCGTCGACGCGGATTTCCACGTTGCGGATCGGCGTTCCGTCTGACCATGCGGCGCCCATGGCGCGATAACTGCCGTCGGCGCGCTTCACCACGCGCGCCACCACGGACTTCAAGTTCAGCCGGCCGACCGAGGTCTCGCGCCAAATGGTGGTGTCGCCCTTCTTTTCGCCACGAATGGTCACGTAGTCGCGGCCCATGAAGCGAGAAAGGAATGCGCGATCATGCACCTCGATCCGGGTCAGCCACTTCACCCACGCCACGCCGTACCAGCCGGGAACAATCAATCGCACAGGCGCTCCGTGGTTCTTGTCGAGCGGTTTGCCGTTCAGTTCCCAGCACACCAGCACGTCGTCTTTCATGGCGTCGCGCACGGAGAGGCTTCGCGCGAAGTTCTGCGGATATTCAGCGTTGCGGATTTTTTCCACACCCGAGTCAGCCGCGAAGAAGACCACCTCGATGCCGCCTGGCTTGACGCCACATTCCTTCAGGATCGGCGCGAGCGGCGTGCCGCGCCACTTGGCGTTGCCGATGAGTCCGCCCACCGGACCGTTGCCGGAACATTCGAGCGTCGCGACATACTCCTTGCTCTTGCGCTTGCGAAGCTCGTCGAGCGAAAACGATCGCGGACGCTCGACGAGTCCGCTGACGTCGAGGGTCCACTTGGCTAGGTCGACTTCGGGGAAGCCGTAGTGGCCGACTCGGAAGAACTGCTCGGTGGGGGTGATCCAGGAATCGAGTTGATCCCAAGGCAGCATGGGCCGCTCGGGATTGAACGGCTTGACGTCGAGGAAGGGAACCGGTTGATCGCCTTCGGCGGCCTTGGCCAGCCAAGTGGTGAATGGGGCGGCGAGGGGCAGGGCGAGGAGCTCACGGCGGAGGATCGGGTCCATGAGGCTATGATACTTCGATCGATTCCAGAGCCCCTGAGCGGAGGAGGCTAGGAGGCTTGCTCGAGTGCGCGATCCAGCAGCGTCGCGAACTGGCGGGCCTTGGCCTCGAACGTCGTTTCGGTGGACCGCAACTGGTCCGCCAGGTGCAAACACGCGAACACTGCAATGCGGGTGGAATCGAGGTTAGGCGATTTGCGGGCGATCGAGATCATGAGCTCATCCACCTTGTTCGCCAGATCCACCATGTCTTGGGGATTTCCGGTTGTCAGCAGGGTAAAACTCTGGTTCAGGATCGTGACCTTGACCTGTTTGCGCTCGCCGCTGTCTTGCTCCAATTTCTGACCTTTCGGGCCCGGCCGCCCTCACAACCGGATCAACCGGTCAGCCGGCGTTCAGTGTCTCGATCTGTTCCAGTAGCTTCTCGATCCGTCTGCGAACCGTGTCGCGGTCGGCCTTGAGCGCGTCGCGCTCGGCTCGGACGCTCTCCAATTCGCTGCTGACATCGGCGAGCTTCGACTTTAGCGACTGAAGCTCTGACGCAGTGGCCAGCGCCGTTTCTTTCTCTTTTCGCAGGTGTGTGACGGCCTGGACGGTTTTGAGGATCTTCTCCTCGAGTAAGGCTAGGGTATCGCCTTCCATAGTTTTTCACTATACCAAGCCTGGACGTGTCAGCGCGCCTTGCCGAGCCAGCGGATCCGAAAATTGCTCGACCTGCCGTTGCCGCCCGTGAACGCCAGAAAGCGCGGCGAACCCACTACGTTGTAGACGCCGTCGGGGTTGATGCGGCCCGTCAGGTTGTTCGCGCCGAAGCGAAAGGCCCAGAGATGTCCGCGGAACTCGAACCTACGTTCGAGGTGGAGATTTACCTCCACATAGACGGGAAACCGCATCGAATTCACGCCGCCGAGCACGGTCCCATCGAGGCTTTGAACGCTGAAGGGAAAGCCGGTGCGCGAGTCGACGAGGTAGGCCACCGCCCAATTCCGAAGCGGTGTAGGCAGGTAGCCCCAGCTCAGGAACCGGTGAGGCGCATCCCATGGCATGCGACCGCGATTGTTCTGCAGCACGATCGGATCCTCTACCGAAAGGTCCACCACCGCGTTCGACAACGCACGCGACCATGTGTAGCTGGCCATCCACTGGTACTGCTTCTTGAAGTTGTGGCGCATTGTGAATACCGCGGAATCATAGGCGTCCGTGCGGAAGTTGGTTAGCTCGTAGCTGTCGTCGATTTGCGGCAGGTAGGCGAAGCCGCGCACTCCGCGCCGGTGCATTAGCTCGGCCCTGAGCGACAGTCCTTTCGAGACGATGTGATGCTCCACGCCCGCGGTCCAGTTGTAGTAGCGGGGCCGCGAGAGCAGCGGATTGCTGATCCGGAAGCGTGCCAGGCTGATCTTGATTACGTCTTGCACCACGGGGTCGAAGTATGACGTAATCGAGTACTGGTCGAGCTGACGCGTGAAGATCCGCAGATTGGTGGAGTCGTACAGCCGTCCGAATCCTGCGAAGAACTTCGTGTCGTGCAACCGTGGCGGTGACCACGCGAGGCCCGCTCGAGGCGACGGATCCCAGCGAGCAAGCAGGTGGTCCCAGGTGCCACGCAGGCCGAGTTCCGCCAGCAGAGACGGCCGCACGCGCCATGAGTCCTGTGCGTAGACCGATGCTTCGTAATTGCCGCGGCGCAACAGGCCGCTGCCTTCGAACTGCGTCTTGCGGACCAGGAGCCCGGTGTCGTCGAAGTTCTCGAAGCCCGTGCGGCGGACGTCTTGCCAGTAGCCGATGCGGTTCAGGTCCATGCCGCTCTTCAACTGATGCGCGCCGTGCCATTCGAAAGATGGCACGAAGGCGTTCGCGATCACTTGATCGCGCGAGGCTTTGCGGGCGGCATCCACGTAGTAGTTGCCGTGCCGGCCGAAGGGAGTGATCAGCAGCGGCTGGCTGCCCTGGGGAATTTCGCGGCCGAAGGTGCGGTTGGATGCGTAGCCGAATTCGATGATCCCGCTGCGGCCCAGATACATCTGGTCCTTGATGTTGAAGAACCACTGGCGCGAGCGGCGGTCGACCGTGGTCTCGGCGGGATCGAGCGCGCCGAGGCCGGTCTTGGCCGCTCGCCACAGGCCCAGCAGGAAGCTGGCGTACAAGATGTTCGATCGGGTCAGGTTCACCTGCGAGTGAACCAGGTTGCTGGCGCGCCAACTCGAACCGCGGTCCTCGCCCTTGGGCAGGTCACGGATCACAGTGTTGACGTACTGCACGTCGACCGAGTCGGAGATCCACGCCCTTCCACGCGCGAGCGGTCCCGAGATGTTGGCGCGCGGGGTCCAATCGCCGATGATCAGTCCCTTGCGATTCTCCACGCCAGGGATGAAGTTGGTGGCCGAGTGTCGCAGCTTGTCGTCGCCGGAGATGGTGCGGATTGCGAGCGTCCCAGCCGAGCCCTTGCCGAATTCGGCGGGCACGTTGCCCGTGACCACCTCCACTGCTTGGATCGATTCCACACTCAGCCGGCTCTCGAATCTTCCCGTCAGCGGATCGCTCACGTTGAATCCGTTGAGCGTGTAGAGCACTTGGTCTTCGCCCGCGCCGTTGACGTGGACCCCGCCGCGCCGGTCGCGCACCACACCGGGAACGATGCGTAGGGCCGAGCGGAGGTCGTTGGTGTTCGGATAGGGGATGTTCACTATCTCTGCGCCGCTGACTCCTTGCTTCGAGGCTGCGGTCTCCATGTCGACAGAGACGGGCGCCGAGTTCACGTCGACCGAGGTTGTCACCTCACGTACAGGCTCCAGCGTGAAGATCGCGTCTTCGCCGTCCGGTTCCACGCGAAGCGCACGATCGCGAATGGGGAAGTAGCCCGGATGCTCTACCGTGATGGCGTAGTCTCCCGGCGAGATCGGGGAAATCGAGAAGCGCCCGTGGACATCGGTGAAGGCGGTCTTTTCCACGGTTCCAGCCCGGGCGATCAGCAGGCGTGAACCCGCCAACGGCGCCCGTGTGGGTCCGAGCACTTGCCCTTGGAAGCGCACCTGAGCCTGACAGGCCGCCGCCACGAGGATGGTCAGGATGCGGAGGTACCCCTCCATGGCGTCACTTCTCAGCACCATCATAGCCGAAGGATCCGATTCGGGCCCGGCTCCGTATGCTGGTAAGGCGGACCTGAGGTCCGCTGCGGGACGTTTCGTCCCGCGAACCGGATTCCGCGCGGGATTTGCGGGACCACAGGTCCCGCAGCGGACGACACGTCCGCCCTACGTGGATTAAACTGGCGCCCTTGCGTGATACAGTGACCGAAATGCCCTGTCCGACCTGCGGAACCGACCTGCCTGCCGACGCGAGATTTTGCGCCCAATGCGGCTCCGCCGCATCACCAGCGCCAAGTGGGCGGGCCTCCGCGGCAGCGGTTTCGGCGGCGGACGCCACTCGCACGCAAGCGGCGCCTGCTCTCCAGCCAGTTGCGGCGGCCGTAGCGCTGGCGAGCAGTTCGGGATCCGAGGAGGGGCGGTTTCTTCCCGGAACCATCCTCGCTGAGCGCTACCGCATCGTCACCTTGCTCGGCCGCGGCGGCATGGGTGAAGTGTACCGCGCCACCGATATCCGGCTAAGCCAACCCGTAGCGCTCAAATTCCTGCCCGAGGAACTCTCGCGCGACGCCCGATCGCTTGACCGCTTCTATAACGAAGTCCGCATCGCCCGGCAGGTGGCGCACTCGAACGTCTGCCGCGTCTTCGATCTCGGCGAGTATCAGGGGCAAGTCTACATCTCGATGGAGTTCATCGACGGCGAGGACCTTGCCTCACTGCTACGCCGGATCGGCCGGGTGCCGGCGGACAAAGGAATGGCGATGGCGCGCCAACTCTGCGCAGGCCTTGCCGCAGCGCATGACAAGGGCGTGCTCCACCGCGACCTGAAGCCATCGAACGTCATGATCGATGGCCGCGGGCAAATTCGCGTGATGGATTTCGGACTTTCCGCACTGGCTGGCCAGGTTGGCGGCGCCGACATCCGCAGCGGCACGCTCGCATACATGTCCCCGGAGCAGATCGCGGGCAGGGAAGTGACCCAGCGGAGCGACATCTACGCTCTGGGGCTGGTGCTCTACGAGATCTTCGCTGGCAAGAAGCCGTTTTCGGCGAACACCGTTGCCGAGCTCCAGCAATTGCAAAGCGAGTTTCAACCCGAGAGCCTCTCCACTCAGGTGAGTGATCTCGACCCAGCCGTGGAACGCGTGATCCAGCGATGTCTCGAGCCCGAGCCCTCGGCCCGGCCCGCCTCTGCGCTCTCGGTGGCTGCGGCCTTACCGGGCGGCGATCCGCTGGCGGCTGCGCTGGCCGCCGGTGAGCTCCCGTCTCCAGAGTTGGTGGCAGCGGCGGGTGAGAGCACCGCGATGCCCGTGAAGTGGGCGCTGGCGTGTCTGGCCGTACTCGTGGCCGGCTTCGGCTGGACGGCGTTCATGAGCCACCGGCTCACCGTGCCGGGGCTTTCCGGGTTGCCGCAACCTCCCCAGGTGCTCGAGGAAAAATCACGAAGCCTCGCTGCCCGGTTTGGCTACAGTGCGGTCAGTGACTCGGCCTACGGTTTCGAGACCAACCACGGCGTTCTGCATTGGCTCGAGGGCAAGTATGAGGCTGTAGAGGCGTGCGTCCACATGAGCGATCCGCAGCCGAGTGCGGTGGAGTTCTGGTACCGGCAGAGTCCCGCGGCGCTCGAGTCGCATGAGCACCTGCCGAGCACGGTCGGTCCGTTTGACCCACCGCTGACCAAGCCGGGCATGGTCAACGTGGTCCTCGACCGCGGCGGGAAGCTGACGCGATTCGAAGCCGTGCCGCCCGCCGTGGACGATTCGAAGTACCTGGGGCAAGCGGATTGGTCAGCCTTGTTCGAAGCTGCCGGACTCGAGCAGGCGCGCTTCACTGCCGTAGAGCCGAAATGGCATCCGCTTTCCGGTTGGGACCAGCGTTCTGCGTGGGAAGGTGATGCTCCGGATCTGACGGGCGTCAAGCTCCGGGTAGAAGCGGCTGCATGGCGCGGGCGTCCGACGTATTTTCGGGTGATCGGCCCTTGGAGCCGCGAAGAGGAACCAGAGGACGATACGCTTCCTGCAGCGGTGAAGCTGGTGCGTCTCGTGCTGTTGGTGACGGTGCCCGCGGCCGTGCTGTTCTTCGCGTGGCAGAACTCGAAGCGAGGACGCGGCGACCGTCGCGGGGCCGCGCGCCTCGGCTGGGCCATCGCGATCTCTTACGTGACGCTGGCCATGCTATCCGGACATCACACCGGGGGTGATGCCGAACTCGGCTTGATCAGAAGTTCGGTTTCGACGGGAGCGTTTCTTGGTGGCTTGGTTTGGCTGGCGTACCTTGCGCTCGAGCCCGCCGTGCGCAGGCACTGGCCTCAGACACTGGTCTCGTGGACACGGCTGTTGGCGGGGCGCCTTCGCGACCCACTGGTGGGCGCGCACATCCTGGTGGGGCTGGCTGCAGGGGCGCTGCTGCTATCGCTTGACAACGTGAGATTGTTCGCGGGGATTCCCCGCGGGCTCGATCCGTTGGCGCCGTCGCTGTTCACCACGCTGGGCCTGCGCCGTGCCGTGGCGGGTATGATTGCGGTGCTGATCATCAACTCCGCAGCCAGCGCCATCCTGGCCTTCTTCCTGTTGTTTCTGGTCAGGATTGTCGTGCGCAACGAGCGCTTTGCGGCGGTTCTCTTCGTGGTTGGGCTGGCGATTCCGTCGTTTTTCGATCAGGGCCACCGGGTGGTGAACGTAGCCATGACGCTGGTTAGCCTGACCATTGTCGTGCTGCTGTTGTTGCGGTTCGGTCCTGTGGCTGCCGCCACTGCCGATTTCGTTTTCCGCCTGCGTCAGCAAATGTATCTGTCGCTCGATTGGGATCAGTGGTACGGGGCTACGGGCGCGCTCGCGTTTGTGGCCGTGGCACTGATCGCCGCGTTCGCGTTTCGGTCGGCCATGGCGGGAAGAAGCTTGTTTCGCGATGAGTTGTTCGCCGGGTGATTCCGCGACACCTCGGTGTAGGGCGGGCTTTAGCCAGCGCGGGGTTTCAGCCCCGCTGGCCGCCGACGCGAAACAGCGTGAATGACGGTGCGGCGTTCGGGCGTAGCGCCGCCTGCTGGAGCGCCCAGTGGACGCGGCATCGGATCAGGTCACCGCTCCCTTACGGTCGTGGCTCTGAAAACTACAGGTCTCGCAGGAACCAGTTGAACTCGCGCTCCCGCCCGATGGTGGTGTTCGGACCATGGCCGGGAATCACCACAGTCTCATCCGGCAGCACCAGCAGTTTGTCTTTGATCGAACGGAGAATCTTGCGATGATCGCCGCCGGGGAGATCGGTGCGCCCGATGGAATCGTGGAACAGCGTGTCGCCCGCCACGAGCTTGGTTTCCGAAGGAATGTAGAGGCACAGGCTCCCCTGCGTGTGACCCGGCGTGTGACGCACCTGGAACTCCGCCGGACCCAGGCGGAGCAAGTCGCCATCGCGAGCGTGCGTGTCGATGACGGTGCGCTCGGGAGTCTCCATGCGGAGCCATGCGGCCTGCATGTCGAGATGCGCGTAGAGATCCTCGTCGTCGCCGTTCATGTAGACCGGGGCTCCGGTGGCGGACTTGAGCTTGGCCGCGCCGCCGATATGGTCAATGTGCGCATGGGTGATCACGATGGCGGTCACGCGCAGGGAGTGAAGGGCGAGGATGGCGAGGATCTCGCCGATGTTGTCTCCCGGGTCGACCACGATGGCCTCGCGCGAGGTCTCGTCGCCGAAGATGGAGCAGTTGCACTGGAGCGCGCCGACGGGGAGGATTTCGTGGATCACTTCTCGATTCTAGCGGCAGGCCGGCACTGGTCCCCTATACTGAAGAGGCATGGACGCCGCCGATGTCGTAGCGCTGGTTTCGCGCTGGGTGCATATCCTTTCCGCCGTCACGCTTCTGGGGGCGATGTTCTTCGCCCGAGTGGCGTTGGTTCCGGCATCGCAGACCGGGTTGCTGGCGCGATTCCGAGGCGTGGCCGGAGCCGCGATTGCCGGGCTCGCGCTTAGCGGACTCTACAACCTGTTGACGAAGGCGGCCGTCCCGCCCGGCTATCATGCGATCTTCGGCGTCAAATTCCTGTTGGCGCTGCACGTCTTCGCGGTGGCTTGGCTTTCCACGGGACAGGGCGCCGATGATTCGAAGCGGGCGCGATGGGTGACCGGAGTGATGTTTTCGGGGATCGCGATCGTGCTGCTGTCGGGCGTGTTGCGTTGGCTTTCGCACTGAGTTTCCATGAGAATCGTCCCTTATCAGGCTCTGCGCGAGAATGCCGCCTGGATCAATCTCTCCGGCCGCGGATACATCCGGGTGGGTGACGAAGATCGTGCGCGCCTGCTGCATGCGATGACCACCAACCACGTGCAGCAGTTGCAGCCTGGGCAAGGTTGCTACGCCTTCTTCCTGAATGCCACGGGGCGCATTCTCGGTGACTCGCACATCCTTTGCGCCGACGACGCCTTCCTGCTCGATACCGAGCCCGAGACGCATGGCAAGATCGCGCAACACATCGAACGGTATGTGATTGCGGACGCGGTGACTGTGGAGGATCTCAGCGACAAGGTGTCGGTTCTCGCCGTTGAGGGCCCCGCTGCCGATGCGATTGCGCTCCGGATGGGCATCGACAAGCCGCCCGCCGCGGGCAACTGGACCACGTGGAATGCCTGGCAGGTGGCGGCCATTTCGGTGACCGGGCTTCCCGGATTTCGCTTCTATGGTCCGCGGCTCGAAGAGTCGCAGATGATCGGCTGGTTCGCGGGCATGGGATTGGTCGAGGCTGGCCGGCCCGAGTGGGATCCGGTGCGCATCGAGAACGCCCGCCCGCGATACGGCGACGACATCTCAGAGCAACAAATTCCTCATGAGACCCAACTGCTTCACGCGATCCACTTCAGCAAGGGCTGCTACTTGGGGCAGGAGATCGTGGAGCGCGTCCGTTCGCGCGGGCATGTCAACCGGAAGCTGGTGCAGTTGAAGGTGGAGGGCAAGCAGGCTCCGGCGGCGAAGACGAAGCTGACGGCCGATGGCAAGGAAGTGGGCGAGATCACTACGGCGGCGTACTCGCCTGCGAACGATTGCGTGATGGCGCTGGGTTATGTGCGGGTGGAGCATGGCAAGCCGGGATCGAAGCTCGATGCCGGGGGGGCTTCGGCCGAAGTTACCGACCGCGCACCAGCCTGATCTGGTCCCAGCAATCACCCGCTCCACTGCCCGGCCGCTACCACCCACCGCGCCGAACTCCTCACCGCCGCCGGAATCGCCTACACCGTCCGGCCCTCCCACATCGACGAGATTCGCGCCCCCTCCGCGCCCGCCGCGACTAACTAACGTACCCAACGCGCTGCAGGTGCAAGGGCGAAGCCAGCGGCGGTGGTGATTCCGATCCGGCCGGTGGAGGTGCAGCGAAGCGGCCCGAGCCTGTGGATCTCCGGAAGGAGCTTCTGATCGGCACTCAGCAAACTGATCGCGGGGAACTCGTCGATGGTCCCGGTGTCCTAGACCTAGAGAGCTGGGCAAGCGCAGCGCCGAGCGCAAGAAGAACCCGAGAGCACGACCGGCATCGCACGATTGAGTCGGATCTCGATGCAGTCGCCGCGGATGACGGTCTCAGACACGAGGCCTCCTCACGAAGCGTGACGGGCCGGGAAGGGAATCGTCGCCGCACCGCACCGGGCCAAGCGATCGCAGCCCTGCCGTTTGACATAACGCCGGATTACCGGAAGTGCGGCCTAATGCGGGTCAGACCAGTTCCAGGCGAAGTTGGCGACCCACCGCCCCGGCGGCCTTGTGCAACGTCGCAAGAGTGACGGCGTCGTTGTCCGGATCGAGAAACCGATCAAGCGCCGCGCGGCTCGTATGCATACGCCGCGCCATCTCCGCCTTGCTGACCTTTTGTTCCTTCATCGCAGCTTCAACCTGGCGCGCCAACACGCGCTTGATGGCAGCCGATGTGGTCTCTTCGTAGATGCCCTCTTCGCGGAGCCAACTATCGAAAGACGATCCGACGTTTTTCCTTTTCATGCGCCACCTCCTTTTTTCCGCTTGAGCGCCAAGTCCAAATCCTGTTTCGGCGTTTTCTGTGTCTTCTTGATGAAGCCGTGCAAGAGCACCATGGCCCCGTGTTCCACAGTGAAAATCACGCGGGCGATCTTTGCGCCGGTAAGATCGCTGCGCACTTCCCAAAGGCCGTTGCCCAACCCGCGCACTAACGGCATTC
This sequence comes from Bryobacteraceae bacterium, assembly GCA_046331625.1. Taxonomy (GTDB): domain Bacteria; phylum Acidobacteriota; class Terriglobia; order Bryobacterales; family Bryobacteraceae; genus JAXLQL01. The sequence goes on along the minus strand of JAXLQL010000006.1, from coordinate 201,313 downwards.
CAATCGGCCACGCAAATTCCACGTCCCGGATGTCCTCGCCGACAATCTTCCGGTCTTCCGGCTCCAAGTTCTTCAGCCACTCCCGCACAGGCTCGCGTCCGCTGTCGAGGCGGTAGAAGCGGGCAGGCAGGCGTTTGAGACCTGGGTTCATGGGGTACAGTACCAGTTTTGGTACATGCTGTCAAGGCATGCTTCCAATGAGGAGCCTGCGGCAACGTGCGGATGGTGTCGAACATTTCGGTGACGATGCGGTCAGCGGCGTCCGGGCTGCCTTCGGCGACATAGGCTTCAGATGTCGCCAATTTCGGTATAAGCCTCCTGGTGAAGAACGGAATCGCTCATACCGGATGCTGACGGCGGCGCTCCTCGGTTGCCGGGGTTGAGTGGCCTGTCCGCGGCTGTGCTCGCGCGACCGTCGAAACCAGGCGATTTCGTGTACTGGAAATTTCTTTTCTTCCGTATTTTCAATCGCTCGCGGGTTTCGATTTTGCAGGCGCCAACACCTCTCGTTCTACTCTCGTGATCGAGGAGGCTCTTATGAACAACCAGGCTCTTGCCGCCGTCAAGCTCGAGCACGGACTCACCGCCATAACCGTGATTTCGCCACCCGCGCGCCGTCGCCTCCCGCAATCTCAGTCACGAGACCACTGCCCTGACCAGTATCGGCCGGCAGGAGACGCCTCCCCCGTGAGCATGCGACAGCTCATCGCGATCCAAGAACGCATCACCGCAAGCGCGGGCAAAACCCCGCAAACGCTCCCACCAAAAGCATTTTTTCAAAACGAGGAATTACCGCAATGAACATCTATCTCGACGACGCCATCGAGCCCGTCTATGACTCGCTCACGTTTCAGCCCGGATGGTCTCTCCGCGCGCTGCTCGCGGCCATTCGAGGCCGGGCCCGGTCCACGGTGCAGAAGACAGCGCAGCAGAAGGTCGAAGACTCCCAGCTCTGGACCGCCATCCGCGACGCCATCTTCAACGCTCTGCTTCCATTCCCGGAAGCACACGAGCAGGTCGGTTCCGCCATCGCAGCCGTCTATGAGAACTTCAAAGCCCCCGCTTAGGGCCAATTCCTTCACTTTTGAACCTAAGTCGCCGGCGAAGGCGAGTGCAAGGAATAGAAGAATGTGCCGCCTAGTGTCCTAAGCGAGCATCGACTTGATCACGTTGCCGCCGACATCCGTCAGGCGGAAGTCGCGGCCCTGGAAGCGGAACGTCAGCTTCGTGTGGTCGATGCCGAGCAGGTGCATGATGGTCGCCTGCACATCGTGTACGTGCATGCGCTCGGTGGGCGAGAAGCCCAACTCGTCCGTGGCGCCGGCTTGGAATCCGGGTTTGATGCCGCCGCCAGCCATGAAGATCGTATAAGCGTCGATGTGGTGATTGCGGCCGATCTTGCCGCTCTCGCGTTCCTCGCCCATGGGCGTGCGCCCGAATTCGCCGCCCCAGACGACGAGCGTTCGGTCCAGCAGTCCACGGCGCTCGAGGTCTTTGATCAGCGCGGCGGTGGGCCGGTCGATTTCGGCGGTCACTTCGTCGAGAGGCTTGGTGAGGTCGGCGTGATGGTCCCAGTCGGCGTGATAGAGCTGCACGAACCGGACTCCTCGTTCCACCAGACGGCGGGCGAGCAGGCAGTTGTTGGCGTAGGATGCCTTGCCGGGCTCCACGCCGTACATGTCGAGCGTCTCTTTGCTTTCCTTCGAGAAGTCGATCAACTCGGGGCCGCTCGTCTGCATGCGGAACGCCATTTCATACTGCGAGATGCGCGTGTCGATCTCGGGGTCTGTGGTCTCCTTGGCGAGCATCGCGTTGATATCGCGAATGGCGTCGATGGTTTGGCTCTGCTGGTCAGAGGTGACTCCCGCAGGGTTCGACAGATTGAGGATCGGATCGCCCACGGAGCGGAACGGCACGCCTTGATACGACGTGGGGAGGAATCCGCTGGCCCACAAAGCCGCGCCACTTCGCGGTCCGCGCGGGCCAGACTGCAGCACGATGAAACCAGGCAAGTCTTTCGAATCGCTGCCGATGCCGTAGGTGACCCAGGAGCCCATGCTCGGGCGGCCGGCGCGAATCGATCCGGTGTTCATGAACATCTTCGCCGGACCGTGATTGAAGTTGTCGGTGGAAAGCCCCTTGACGAAAGTGAGCTTGTCCGAAATGCCGGCCAGATGCGGCAAGAGTTCCGAGAACCAAGTGCCGCTTTGCCCGTGCTGGGCGAACTTGCGGCGCGTGCCGAGCAGCTTCGGCGGATCTTTGGCGAAGGTGTCCATGAAGGCGAAGCGCTTGCCCTTCATCAACTCTTCGGGAGCGACCTTCTGGTCATACTTCTGCAGCGCGGGCTTGTAGTCGAACAGTTCGAGCTGGCTGGGCGCGCCGCACTGGAAGCAGTAAATGACGTGATCGATCTTGGGCGGATGATGCAGAATGCGCTTACCCGCGGCGAAGGCCGACTCGGCTACCAGCGACGCCAGCGCCGCCTTGCCCACTCCGACCCCGCAATCGCGGAAGAAGTGCCGCCGTGTTCTTTGTTGCAGAAAACGATCTTCGAAGGTCATGGTCCTCACCTCCGGCTAGGGCCGGGTCAAAAACTCATCGAGATTCAAAATCACGCGCGCTACCGCGCCCCACGCATTCTGGCTCTTGGAATCGCGCTGCGCTTTCAGGAACCGCAGGAGCCGGTCTTGTTCGGCTGCTTGGGGCTCGCGGGAGAGCGCGTACAAGTAGGCGCTACGCAGGCGCTGGTTGTCGTCTTGCGACTCGGACTCCACGCGCTTGGCGAGCGCGTTCGCCCATTCCACCGAGCCCTCGTCGTTGAGTTGCGTGAGCGCTTGGAGGGGAGTGTTCGAGCGATTGCGGCGCGTGCAGGTCGCGGTCGAGTCGGGAGCGTCGAACACGACGAGGCTCGGGTGTGGCGCGGACCGTTGGAAGAAGGTGTACATGCCGCGGCGATACCGGTCCGGGCCTTCCGAGGTTTTCCACTCTCGGCGGACTTGCGTCACTTGATAGACGCCGGGAGGTTGGGGCGGATACACGCTCGGGCCGCCGACAGCCGGGGCGAAGAGTCCGCTCACCTGGAGCGACGCGTCGCGCACGATCTCGGCTTCGAGCCGGAGACGATTCTGGCGCGCCAGGAGGCGATTGTCGGGATCGGCGGCGGTGGCATCGGCCCGGCCCTTGGAAGCCTGGCGATAGGTGGCCGAGTGCACGATGAGGCGGTGCAGTTCCTTTTGGCTCCAGCCGCGAGCCATGAACTCCGACGCCAGCCAGTCAAGCAGTTCCGGATGCGTGGGCTTGTCGCCGACAGTTCCGAGATCGTTTTCCGTATCGACGAAGCCCTTGCCGAAGTATTTCTGCCAGACGCGGTTCACGGTGACGCGCGGCGTAAGCGGGTTGCGCTCGTCGACCAGCCACTTGGCGAGGTCGACTCGGTTCGGCGCGCGGCCCTTCACGTCGAGCGCTGGCTGAATGGATGCGGGAACTCCCGGGCCGACATTCGCGCCGTGACGCGTGAACTCGCCGCCGAGATGAATGTACGCCTGGCGCGGGGTGGCGAGTTCGTGCATGATGAGCGTGGAGGTGACCTTGGGCTCGCGCGACTTGAGATTGCGGATGTTCTTGTCGCGCTCCATGACGCCGGGATCCGTCTTGGCTGCTTGTTCACCGAGCTTCTTCTTGTAGGCTTCGGACTCGTTTTCGAGAGCGCTCAACTGCGCGTAGTAGGCGTCGCGGCGCGCGCCTTCCTCTTTCGTGGGCAGTTCGAGGAAGGGACGGTTGAAGTACTTGCGGTCGTCTTCCTTGTCGATCTCGTCGGTGTTGTTGTAGAAGGAGAAGATTTGGTAGAACTCCTTCTGCGTCACCGGATCGTACTTGTGATCGTGACAACGGGCGCAGCCGAGCGTGAGGCCCAGGAAGACTGCGCCGGTGGTGGCCACGCGGTCAGCCACCGCTTCTACGCGGTATTGTTCGAAGTCGATTCCGCCCTCGTAGTTGGATGTGGTGTTGCGGTGGAATCCGGTGGCGATGAGTTGGTTCGTGGTCGGGTTCGGTAGCAGGTCACCGGCGATCTGTTCGATGACGAATTGGGTGAACGGCATGTCGCGGTTCACTGCGTCAATGACCCAATCACGGTACTTCCAGATGTCGCGTGGCGCGTCGATGGTGTAGCCGTCGGAGTCGGCGTAGCGGGCGAGGTCGAGCCAGTGGCGGCCCCAACGCTCGCCATAGTGGGGCGAGGAGAGCAAGCGCTCCACGACTTTCGAGTAGGCCTCGGGAGTGGTGTCGGCGACGAAGTCGCTGAGTTCCTTCGGCGTGGGAGGGATGCCTGTGAGGTCGAGATGAACGCGCCGCAGCAGCGTTGCTTTGTCGGCTTCGGGTGAGGGCGTGAGGTTCGCGGCTTCGAGCTTGGACAGAATGAAGCGGTCAATCGAATTCCGGATCCAGGCCGATTGTTTCACGGCTGGCGGTTCCTGGCGGCGGATCGGTTGGAATGCCCAGTGGTTGGCGCCGGGACGCCGCGACTTGACGAGGTCGGCGGGCACGGGCACGCCCATGTCGATCCACTTGGCGAGTGTGGCGACCTGCTCATCGGTGAGTTTCTTGCCGGGAGGCATCTTGAGGTCGCCCGTCTGCTTCACCGCGGCAATGATCACCTGCAGGTCCGCTCCGCGATTGCCACCCTTCTTGATGGAGTCACGGGTTTCCAGGGAGAGTCCGCTGGTGAGCTTCCGATCAGAGTGGCAACCGAGACAGTTGGCTCTGAGGATGGGCTTGACGCTCGATTCGTAGAAGGCTGCTCCATCGGTTTGCGCCATGGCCGAGGAGAGCGAGCACACCAACGCCGCGGGAATGAGAACTCGCATACGCGTAACTATTCTAAATCAAGTGGTCCATCAGGTGGATGGGGTGCGCGCCGCATATGCTACGATGCTTTCTTGCCATGGCGGAGACGGTAGAAAAACGACAGTTGATGAGTGCCAGCGAGATCGATCGCACTCTGGTGCGGCTGGCCCACGAGATCCTCGAAAAGACGGAGGACCTGAGCAAGCTCGCCTTCATCGGCATCAAGCGGCGCGGCATTCCGCTGGCGCAGCGGCTGGCGCGGAAGATCGAGGAGATCGAGGGCCGCAAGGTCCCTGTGGGGATTCTCGACATCAATCTCTATCGTGACGACCTCACCACGGTGTCGAACCAGCCAGTGGTGAATCCGACGCAGATCGATTTCCCCGTGAAGGACAAAGACATCATCTTGATGGACGACGTCTTGTACACGGGCCGCACGATCCGTGCTGCGCTCGATGCGCTGTTCGACCACGGCCGCCCGTCTCGTGTGCAGTTGCTCGTGTTGATCGACCGCGGGTGGCGCGAACTGCCGATCGAAGCGCGCTACGTCGGCCGCACCGTTCAGACCACTGCCAACGAGATTATCGAGGTGAAGTTCACGGAAGTGGACGGCATGGAAAAGGTCATGCTGGTGGAGAAGGTGAACTAGCGCGGATGAAGGGCTTGCTCGGAATCGAAGGCCTCGGGCGCAACGCCATCGAGCGCATTCTGGAACGAGCGAAAGACTTTCAAGCCGTGCAGCATCAGCCGGTGAAGAAGTTCGACATTCTTCGCGGCAAGATGATCGTCAATCTGTTCTTCGAGTCTTCGACGCGAACGCGCACGAGCTTCGAGATCGCGGCGAAGCGGTTGGGCGCCGATGCCGTATCGATCACTGCTTCGGGTTCGAGCGTGTCGAAGGGCGAGTCACTGGTGGACACGCTCAACACGCTCGGGGCGATGCGGCCGAACGCGATCGTGATGCGGCACGCGGCTTCCGGAGCGCCGCATTTCCTGGCGCGATATTTGCCGACGCCGATCATCAATGCCGGCGACGGCACGCACGAGCATCCTACGCAGGCGTTGCTCGATGCGCGCACGATTCTGGACCATCGCGCTTCACTCGAAGGGCTGCACGTGGCGATCATCGGCGACATTGCGCACAGCCGCGTGGCGCGCTCGAACTTGCATCTGCTATCGAAGTTCGGAGCGCGCGTGGTTTTGTGCGGTCCGCCGGCGTTGCTGCCGCGGGAGTTGGCGCAACTGGCTTCTGGGGTGGAACTGACGCACGACATGAAGCAAGCGATCAGCGGCGCCGACGTAATCATGATGCTGCGCGTACAACTGGAACGTCAGCACGAGACGCCGTTCCCGCCGAACGAATACTTCCGCTTCTACGGCTTGCGGCTCGAACACATTTCGTTGGCGAAGCCCGACGTGCTGGTGATGCATCCGGGGCCGATCAATCGGGGACGGGAACTGTCGAGCGAAGTGGCCGACTCGCAACGGTCCGTGATTCTGAATCAGGTGGAGAACGGCGTCGCTGTGCGAATGGCAGTGCTCGAGAAGGTGCTGAACGAAGAATGAGATCGCTGCTGGTCAAGAACGGCCGCGTCATGGATCCGGCGTCGAACCACGACGCGGTGGCCGACATTCTCGTAGTGGATGGCAAGATCGCCGCGATGGCTGCGGGCTTGGCCGTGACCGCGGATGAAACGTTCGATGCTGCAGGGCGCGTGGTGGCTCCGGGTTTCATCGACATGCACGTGCATCTGCGCGAGCCCGGGTACGAGTATTCGGAGACGATCGAGACGGGCGGCAAGGCGGCCGCGGCGGGCGGTTTCACCACGATCTGCTGCATGCCGAACACGCTGCCGGTGAACGACAACGCCACCGTCACCAGCTACATCATCGAACGCGCCAAGCGCTATTCTCCGGTGAACGTGTTTCCGATCGGGGCGATCACCAAGGGCAGCGCTGGCGAGGAACTGGCTTCGATCGGTGCTATGCGTGAGGCAGGTATTGTTGCGATCTCCGACGATGGGAAGCCGGTGATGAACTCGCGAGTGATGCGTCGCGCCATGGAACTCGCCGCCGGCTGGGACTTGCCCGTGATCGACCACTGCGAAGATCTCAACTTGAGCGCGGGTGGCGACATGCACGAAGGTTGCACCTCAGTGCGGCGCGGCCTGCGTGGGATTCCCGCTGCGTCTGAGGACGTGATGGTGGCTCGCGATATTCTCCTCGCGGAACTGACGGGCGCACGTTACCACGTGGCCCACATCTCCACGCGCAACGCCGTGAAGATGGTGGCCTTCGCGCGCGCGCAGGGTCTGAAGGTGAGCTGCGAAGTGACGCCGCACCACTTCGTGCTCGCCGATGAAGATACGGCGCCGTACGACTCCAACTACAAGATGAAGCCCCCGTTGCGCGGCAAACGCGACGTGGACTGCGTGCTCGATGGGCTGACCGACGGCACGATCGAAGTGGTTGCCACCGATCACGCACCGCACGCCGGCAGCGACAAAATGCAGGAGTTCGAGCGCTGCCCATTCGGCATCACGGGACTAGAAACCGCGATTGGCCTTTCGATGGACCTGCTGGTGCACAGCGGGCGAATCTCGCTGATGCATCTGATCGGGCTCTACACCACGGGGCCGGCGCGCGTGCTGCGCCTCGACCGCGGATCGCTGCGAGTGGGCGGCCCGGGTGACATCACTGTGTTCGATCCGGAGCTTCGCTGGACCTACGACGTGAACAAGACGCTCTCGAAGAGCAAGAATTCGCCCTTCGATGGGCGCGAGTTCCGCGGCGGTCCGGTGGCGACGATCGTCGGCGGACGAATCGTCTGGCGACACGACTAACGGCAAGGGAGGCGCTGCCATGCGCTGGCTCATTGTTCTACTGGTTGCGATTCTGGTGGGCGGCCGCGCTTGCGCGGAAGCCGTGATCGACTGGCTTTGGTGGCGCGAGATGGGCCACGAAGGAGTGTGGGCGCGTCTGCTGCTGTATGAGTGGGGGCCGGTGCTCGCGGCTGGAGCCCTTGCGGCAGTGGTGGCTTGGGTGGCGTTGGCGCGAGGGCTGAAGTCCGCCGAGAGCGGGCTGAGCAAGTTGCCGGGACGCTTGGCTCGGGGCGTGAGCATCGGGGTGATCGTGCTGGGATTCCTGATGGCGAGCGCGACCGTGAACTCGTGGACCGTGATGCGATGGGCAGGCGGTTCCGGAACGGGCGGCTGGACGGATCCGGTGTTCGGCAATCCGCTCGGTTTCTATCTGTTCGATATTCCGTTTTGGCGCATGCTGCTGGCTTACGTGATCGGGCTGTGTTTGCTCAGCGGCGGCGTGTACTGGTTCGCGGCGCGCGGGGGCGACATGGAGAACCTGTTCCGCAGCGGCCGCAGGGCAGCGGCAGAATCGACATTCATCCCGAAGTGCTGCTCGGATCGGTGTTCTTGCGCGGCGCTGGCGTGTTCCTGCTGTTGGCGGCGGCGGTGCGTGTGTTCCTGAATCGCTACCAGATGCTGGTTTCGCAGCACGGGTTCCTCACGGGCATCAATTGGGTAGATGAGCACATTCGCCTTCCGCTGACGTGGTTGTTGATTGCGTGCCTCGTGGCTGGCACGGTGTTCGTTTGGATGCGGCTCTGGCGCTTGCTGCTGTTGATTCCGGTGGCGATGCTGGTGGCTGGGGTCGTGCCCGCTGCAATTTCCACTCTTTATGTGCGGTAGAACGAGTTGGCGCTCGAGCGCCCTTACATCGACCGGCATATTCAGGCGACGCGCGGCATTCGGGATCACGGGACGGTCGCGCGAGGAGGAGTACGCCGTGCGGTCCGGTGGGAGGGTGGATCCGGCACGGCATCGTGCGTTGCTCGAAAACGTCCGCCTTTGGGACTGGCACGCGTTCCACGACACGATCACCCAGATTCAGGCATTGCGGCCTACTACGTTTTCCGGACAGCGACGTGGACCGGTATCGCCTCGGCGGCGAGTTGCGGCAGTTGATGATCAGCCCGAAGTGGACATTCGGCAACTCCCCGACGCGCAACGCAGTTGGATCAATCCGCATTTCGTGTACACGCATGGTTATGGACTCGTGGCGGCCGACGCGAGTCACATCACGCCAGAAGGCCTGCCTGAGACGCTCATCGAAGACGCGCCGCCGCGGGTGAAGGCGGAAGGTTTGAAGATCACGCGCCCGGAGATCTACTACGGAGAGCGGACTCATGAGCCGGTGTTCGTCCACAGCGGGCAGCAGGAGTTCAACCATCCCTCGGGCGACCAAAGCGTGTTCAGCCAGTACGACGGACGAGGCGGATTTCCCGCGTCGTCCTTTATCGTGCGTTTGGCGGCGGCGGTTTGGGAGGGCGATTTCAATATTCTACTGACCAGCCTGGTGACTCCGGAGACGCGAATGATGATTCGCCGCGACGTGCGTGAACGTGTGCGTGCGTTGGCCTCGTTCGTCGATTGGGACAGCGATCCGTATCTGGTGATTGCCGCGGACGGCAGGCTGGTGTGGATGGTGGACGGCTACACGTCGTCGAACTCGCATCCTTACTCGCTGCCGATCGAGTTCAGCGATCGGGAAGTGAACTATCTCCGGAACTCAGTGAAAGCGGTGGTGGACGCGTATCACGGCTCGGTGCGCTTGTACGTGGCTGACCCGGCGGACCCGGTGTTAGGCGCTTACCGGAAACTGTTCCCGGAACTGTTCGAGCCGCTCTCGGCCATGCCACAGGACTTGCGAGCGCACTTGCGTTATCCCGAGCCGATGTTCCGCGCGCAGGCGGCGGTCTATCGCACGTACCACATGCTCGATCCGCAGGCCTTCTACAACAAAGAGGACGTGTGGGACATCGCCCGAGGCATCTCGAGTACGGGGCGTCCGCAGCCGCTCGATCCCACCTACGTGATTACGGTGCTTCCCGGCGAGAGCGCTCCGGAGTTCGTGCTGCTGCTGCCGTTCACACCGCGCGGCAAGGACAATCTCGAAGGTCTCTTCATCGCCCGCTGCGACGGCGAGAAGCTGGGCGAGTTGCGGCTGCTGCGGCTATCGAAGCAGGAGTTGGTATTCGGCCCGATGCAGGTGGAGGCGCGGATCGACCAAGATCCGGAGATTTCGAAGGACCTGACTCTATGGAACCAGAAGGGCTCACAGGTCCTTCGCGGACGGATGCTGTCGCTACCGATCGACGGATCGATTCTCTATGTGGAACCGATCTACATCCAGGCTTCTGAGGCGCGGATGCCGCAATTGAAGAAGGTGGTCATCGCTAACGGCAATGACGTGATCTATCGCAATACCTATGGCGAAGCTGTGGCTGCCCTGGGCGGCGGGGGTATGCCGGCGCGGGGGCGTGAGGCGCCAACAGCGGTTGCTCCCGGTGCGGCCGAGTCCAAGCCGGCGGAAACAACGGATCCGCAGCGGCGACTGGGCGAGATTCGACAGCGGCTACAGCGGTACCGAGAGTTGTGGTCGCAGGGCAAATACGGGGAAGCCGGCCGCGAGTTGGAAGCGGTGGAGAAGCTGGCGACCCAAGCGGGTGGACAGCCTAGCCGTTGACGACGCGCTTGCGGCCGAAACCGATATCGGACGAAGATTTGCGATTCCGGCGAGTCTGGTACATCCGCTCGCGCGCCGAGGCGACGGCTTCGGCCAGGGTCTCTTCCTGCACTTCGAGTCCACCCCAACTGAACATCACCGAGAGGTGGCCGAGCGAACGCAACTGGAAGTCCCAGAGCTTTTCGGAGACTTGGAACAGGCGGCGTTGCGCGGAGGCTCCGCTTTCGCCGGGATAGAGCAAGATGTACTCGTCGTCGACGAACCGCGAGGCGAAGTCTTCGGGCCGCAGCATCGACAGGACCATCTTGTTGAGCAGCGTGATGTAGTCGTTGCTCGGCGAGGTGTTGAGCTTGTCGCGTAGCGAGTCGAAGTCGTTGATCCCGATGGCGACCACGACGCCGGAGTACGGCGCAGGGCTCTCGATCAGCTTCGAGAGAATCGAGGAATCCTGGAGCCCCGGCGGAATTCGCAGCCCGCTTTGGCTTCGGTCCGCTTGGGGAGGAACTTGGACGGCTGGCTGAGCTGCGGGCGGCTCGGGGACAGGCTGCGCGGCCACGGGTTGCGGAATGACCGGCGCTGCGAGTGTCGCGTCGGGATCTACAGCGTCAATGGTGGCGACGCGGCGCAGTTCGTCCTGGAGGTCGAGGTCTTCGCGTGTTTCCAGCCGCTCGGCCGGCAGATCGAACGGAACTACCTTGCTGTTGCGAACTTCGGGAGTGCCGAAAAGTTCGTCTTCCGATTTCGGCTTCGCCGCGTCAGCTCCAGTGGGCTGCTGCCCGAAGGGCTGCTCGAGCCAAATGGACCGGCCGTCGTCAATGGCGAACTCATGCTCCATTGGAGGCAAGGGCGGCGGTGTTGACGGGGCCGACGGAGCGACGACGAACGGATCTCGGGACACAGCCGGCGTTGCGACCGGCAAGGTCGCGAGATGGGCCTGTTCATCCTTCTGCTGTTGCTGCTGCGGGGTGAACACCCAGCGCGAATCCGGTTGCAACTCCTGCGGCTGCTCGAGCGAGGCAGGAACGCCCCAGTCGCGGCGCGGCGTCTCGTGTGAGGCCGGCGCCTGGGCAGCCACCGGGTGATCGAGCAAGGAAATCACGGCATCGTTGAGAGCGGGTGCAGCCGGTTCCGTTCGGTGCGCAGGCGGCGCCACAGGAGCCGCCTCAGTGCTCTGCTGAGTGTCGATTTTCGGCCCCAGTTTCGAAGCGAGCCATGCTTCGAGGCCGTCTTCTACAGGAGGGGTCTTGGTTTCGAGCTTCGCGTCCGGTCTGGCATCCGGCTCAGGCTGCGCTTGGGGCGCCAATGCGCTGGCTGAAGGCCTTACCTGGTGGATAGGCTCCTCGGCGATCGGCAATAGCAGCCCGGATTCGTCGTCACCGGCGATTTCTTCTGGGCTGGCTTCCGGTTGTTCGTACAGCGAATGCGAATCCGATCCGTGAGCCGGAGTCTCTCGCCCAACCAGTGACAGACCCGGGGAAGGTGACAGGCCTGGAGAAGGTGACAGGCCTGAAGAAGGCAAGCTGGGAGGCGCCGCCACGCCGGAGGGCGCGAGTCCGGAGGAAAGGCTGGTCGCCAACCCGAGGGCTGGCGCCAAAGCCGGCGTCCCGGTCAGTTCCGAATCCTGAGGCTCATCGAACCCGATATCGCCCGTACCGGAGGCGGGTTCGTCACGGCGGGCAGCCGCCTCTTGCCTGGCCCGAATTCGCGCAGCGCGTCCGGCCAGTTGCTCCAGTTCTTCCTTACTGGCCCAAGCCGCAGGCTGCGGTTGCGCCTTCACCTCGTCGTACATCTTGCGCCGAACGCTTGCCGCTGGCGGTCCGAGGTTAATGGAAGGGCTCTCTCCAGAGGCGTCTTCGGCCGGAACCGAAGGCTGGTCAAACACGTCGTTCGCGGGCAGGACCCCGGCAGGCGTCGCCGCCGCAAGCCCCTCTACCATTTGCGGATTGCGCACGAGCGCCGCCAAGTTCTGCAACAGTCCCTCAGGCTGCAACTCCGCGATTCGCTCGCGTTCGTCGAGCCGGGCGCGCAGTTCCGCGTTGCGCTCCCGCAACAGTTCGTTGTTTCCCTTGAGGAGGTCGCAGATGAGCGCCACGAAGGCTACGCCCAGCACCACCAGAAGGCTCATCCCGATTTGTAGTTCTAATGATCCGAATTCCATGACCGGCCCACTAGTCTAATCGTCGCATCTGTTCGCGAAGATTAGATCTGCCCTGAGATTGGTTGCGATTTAAGTGGATCAGAATCAGTCCCTGGCGGCGCAACACACGCTCTCCACCCTTAGATCGCCCTGCGTTTGGCGCTCTACTCCGGGGATATCCGCAGTAGTACCGCAGCCCTACCGGCCCCCCGGAATCCTGCGCCCAGGCAGGGGCAGTGACTCCCGTTTCTTCGGTTCGGGCCCGGGGCCATCCGAGGACACGCGCCGCCCCGAGGGCGTGGCGAAGTCTAACTCTTTCTCTTGATAGAACAGCGGCCGGTCAAGTACCATCTCGATCGTGCTCCCACGCGCCAGCACCGCATCCGGACCCCGGCTCAGCAACACGCCGACGAGTCCGGCCGTCGCGCCCGCTGCTGCGCCGATCCCCGCACCCATCCCCGCATGACGGGCCGCGCTTCCAGCGATCACGCCCACAGTGGCACCCGCACCCGCGGCCTCGCCCACAGTACGTGCGTCGCCGCCCTTGTTCCCTTCGCCCTTGATCTTGCCTTCGTTGCGTTCGAGTTCCTCGCCCGCCCGCCCATCGAGCGACCCGATCCGGGCGCGGAAGTCCCGCGTGACGCCGTTCGGTAATGTCAACGAGTCGAAGCGCACGAACAGCTCCGCGCGACCCTTGACGCGCCCCGCCCGCTTGGTGCCGCTGACGGTGCCAGCGACGTAGCTGCCCGGCGGGATCACGATGCGGCCGTCCACCAATATGGGAAATGCCGTCTCGAGGTAGACGCGATCGCCTTCCACCGCCTGCTTGGTGCTGATGCTGTTGATGAGGCTGAGCGGAATGCGCGTACCGGCATCCACTTGATAGGTTTTGGGCGCGTTGACCGGCGTGGCAGGATCTTCAGCGAAGGCGGAAGGTCCAGACAGGCCGGCGAGAACAGCACCCATGAAAGCGATAGAACGGATCGGCTTCATGGAACGGAGGTCCTTATCCGAGATTGTAGCTGTAAGTTCGACGTGGCTTCTGGGCTGCCCGTTGCAGCGGGGAGCAGAATTCCCGCTGGACTGGTGCCTCCGCCGGCCGAGATTCGGATCTCCGGGTCGGCCGGGAGGCCGGCTGGAAGCATCAGGTTGACCTGATAGAGGCCCGCGAATCCCGGGGCCACACCCGCGTACAGGATCCGATCGGGCGCCACCGGTTGGCCATTGAGCAGTACACGGAATCCATCGCGCGGTTCCACCCACGCCGCCTCCTTCGCGACCTGCCCAGGCTGCAGGGGAGGCTGCGTCGCGCCCAGGCCGTTCGCGTAAAGGATCACCACTTCGCCAGGCCGAGCCGGCTTGGACGCCGTCACCAGCGAGCCATCTGCGCGCACGGCGATCGCGATGCGTTCATCGCGGACGAACAATGCGGGTGCGGCCGGAGCGATTTCAACCCGAACCGACGGACCGGCGCGACCGTCGAGCACCAACTGCAAGTCATAGTTCCCGGTGCGCAGGTTCGATGGCACCAAGAAATTCACCTGCCGTGGCGAGACGAAGTAGAGAAACGCGGGGATGTTCGCGATCAGCACGCGTACGCCTGCGCCCGTCAACTGCGTGGGCAGGCGGTTGTCGCGGATGTCGTCGCTTTGCAGGGCGCGTGTTACGTAGGCGAGATTCTGCCCGAACAGCGTGCCGATGCCATTGGGAGACAGCGGACCGGGTTCGCTGCTTGCGGCGTTGACGATGCTCGAGGGCGAATAGGCGGGCGCCTGAGGATGCGCTCTGCCGGCGGCAAGAAACAGCCCGGCGGCGAGCGTCGCCAGCATGCGGCTGGCCATGCGCTAGGGGTACCTTCATTGTACGCCCGCGCGCGCTCAGTGGGTCATCGCGTAGACGATGTAGTTGATCCCGAACCGATAGGCGAGGCCGGTCATCTCGGCGGGATACTCGGGCAGGTCGGCGTGCTCCCAGGCGTCACCGATATCCATGTTGAAGTTGATCGCCACCACCACGCGGCCCTTCGGATCGGACATGATGCGCCAAGTGGGCGGCACGGCCTGAGGCTGCACCACAATCGCTCCGCCCGCGCCACGGCGGAGGTGGCGCAGCCCTGGGATGTATGTCCGCTCGTTGATGTCGTAGAGCACATGCATCATCGAGTGCGTGTTGTCGATATCGTCGATGGGCTCACCCGGAAAGACGCGATTCATGGTCTCGGCGAAATCGTTCCACTCGCGCGGCCCGTGGAAGTCATCCACCACCAGGAAGCCTCCGCGCAGCAGGTAGTCTCGCAAGCGCTTCACCTCGGCGTCGGAGAGATCCCAGTAGGCGGTTTGGGTCGCATAGATCCACGGGTACTCGTAGACGCGATCATCGGTGAGGGGCACATGGCGGTTTTCGCCGATGTCGATACGCGTCAGGCGCTGGATGCCTTGCGCGAAGTGGACGTCGGCTTCCGGCCAATCCTGCATCCACCAGCCGCGGCCGCCCCACATGCGGCGAGTGCCAGCGCGGTCTTTGTATTCCACGCGCAGAAAGTGGAACTCGGCTTTCGCTGCTTGCGGAATCGTCAGGGGCGGAGCTTCGGCCAACGCGAGCAGTGCTGCAGCCAGGCTCGCGGTCGCGGCTCCGCAGTGCCGAAGTCATACTTTGATGGTACGCCCACGTTTGCTGGGGCGGGCCTGTGGCCGCGCGGGACTTGTCACCGACCCCAGGAGGATGCAGCGCAAACAAGGGAGGGGCCACAGGCCCCTCAGCGGACCACAGGTCCGCCCTGGAGTTTGTACATTTTCCGCTGGACAAATTGAGGGGATCGGTGTAGTGTCAACGTAGAGCCCTACGTGGGGCTACACCAATGTCAGCCCAGGCAAGGGAAGAGATATCGTTTTGTGGCCGGCCCGTGGAGCCGCAACAGATGGAACTGATCCGGCAGATCACGGCCGATTTCCGGCAGTTGGCGCTGACGGAATTGGCGCACACAGTATGCGAACTGCTGGAGTGGAAACGTCCCAACGGGAAGCTGAAGAGCCGGGAATGCTATTCGTTCCTGCAAACCCTGCAAGGGCAAGGAGAGCTTCCGTGGTTGCCTGCCCCGCGCGCCAAGGCCCGAGGTGGGCATCAAACCCGGCTCAATGTGGCAAGCGATCCGCAACAGCGCTGCGAGGGTGCGCTGCGGCAATGGTTGCCGGTGAGCTTGGAGTTGGTGGACACGGCGAGCGATCGAAAGCTGTTCGAGCAATACATTGAGCGGTATCACTACCTGGGCTACCGCGTGCCGTTCGGCGCACAACTGCGGTACCTGATGCGAAGCGGGCAGCAGAATCAGCCCGTGCTGGGGTGCCTGCTGTACACCAGTGGAGCGTGGAAGATGGCGCCGCGCGACAGCTACATCGGCTGGAGCCAACCGGCCCGAGTGCGGAATCTGCCGCGAGTGATCAACAACAGCCGGTTTCTCATCCTGCCCTGGGTGCGAATTGCCAACCTGGCCAGCCATGTACTGTCGATGGCCAGCAAGCGGTTGGTGGAGGATTGGCGGGCGTGGTACGGAGTCGAGCCGGTGCTTATGGAGACGCTGGTGGATCGCAGCCGCTACGCCGGGACCTGCTATCGAGCGGCCAATTGGATCAGCGTGGGGATGACGCAAGGACGGGGACGGATGGATCGCTCGCGCCAAGCCGAAGGTCCGGAGAAAGAAATCTTCCTGCACCCGCTGCGACGCGGCTGGCAAAGCCAGTTGTGTGACACGGAAAGGAGTCTATCTCTGGATGACCACCGGCAAGCGCAGCACGACCAAGAACAAGCGCGGCAACGCCAGGAAGAAGAGTAAGGGGAACGCCAAGCCCAAGCCGAAACCAGTTCCCTCGCCGAAAGCAAGCGCGGCGCAGACTCCGGCCACCGGCACAGCGGCGGCCTTGCTGGCCGCTTTCCTTTCGATCGTCTCGGAATGGCAAAACGTGTTTCCGCAACAGCGCACCTATCTGCGCGCTGTCCGGCAGGCTCTGGGAGGGTTGATCTGTCTGGGCCGGCGGACGATCTCCCGGATTATCTGGACCAACGGAGGGCAACACAAACCTTGGCGTGCCGAGTACTTCCTGTTCTCTCGCTGCAAATGGAACCCTTCTGAGTTGTTCGCTCCCATTCTGCGCCGCGCCTTGCCCTACTGTCCGGACGGCTATGTCGGCGTCGCCGTCGACGCCACCCACCTGCGCAAGAGTGGACCTCGCATCCAGCAAGCCTCCTATCAACACGATCCACTGTCACCCAAGTTCCACCCCAATCTGATGTTCGCTCTGCGGTTCCTGCAGGCTTCGCTGCTGGTGCCGTTGTACAAGAAGGCCCCAGTGGGGGCACGGGCCTTGCCCATCGCCTTCGAACACTCCCCGGTGGTGAAAAAACCCAAGCGCAAGCCCCAGCCCAAGTCCAAGGGCAAAGCCAACGCCAAGGGGAAAGGGAAAGGGAACACCAAGACCGAGCAAGCCAACCGGGAGTTGCAAAAGGAATGGCAGCAATACAAAGCCGCCCGCAAGGTTTGCAACCTCTCCACGCACTTTGTCCAGTTGATGAAGCACCTCCGCGATGCTTTCGATGCCTGCGACAATGCCGCCCGGACTCTGGTTCTCGCTGTCGACAACAGCTTCTGCAATCGCACCGTGTTCACCGCCGCCGCCGTGCACGGAGTGGAGTTGATTGCCCGCGCGAAGAAGAACATTGTGTTGTGTCTTCCCGCCCCTGCCGGTTCCCGCCGTGTCTACGATCCCGGCAAGTTCACTCCCGAGCAGGTGCGCCAAGACGGCTCCAGCCCCTGGAAGCGGGCCCACATTTTCTATGGCTCCCGATTTCGCGACGTCTTTTACAAACAGGTGGCTGAGGTGTTATGGCAAGGCGGCGCACGCCGCCGCCCACTGCGCTTGTTCGTGGTGCGCGCCACTCCCTATCGCAAGCGCAAAAGCTCCCGGATGTACTATCGCCAGCATGCCTACTTGCTCACCACCGATCTGGTGGCCAATGCCGCCCAACTGCTCCAGATCTACTTTGACCGCTGGCAGATCGAAGTCAATCATCGCGAAGAGAAGGACACCCTGGGGATCGGTCAAGCTCAACTGTGGAACCTGGTTGCCGTTCCCAGACAACCTGCTTTTGCTGTCGCCGGCTACAGTACGATGCTGTTGTCCTCTCTGCTGGCCTTCGGCCCCGAGCGCAGTTCGGCCTACTTACCCCTTCCTAACTGGCGCAAACGCGCCAAACGGCCCTCTGCTCTGGATCTGGTCACGCTGTTGCGTCAAGAAGTCACCCAACACCCCGAACAGGTCGCTCATCTCGGTCTCAACTTCTCCGATCGCGCCATCAATGCCGCCGCAGCAGCTTGAGTGAAATGTACAAACTCCTGAGCGGACCACAGGTCCGCCCTACAGGGCGGCTTCGAGAACCGCGGCCAGCTCCGAAGCATCGAGCTTCACCGGATTCGCCTTCATGCTGCTGGCTTCCATGCTGCGCGCCACCACCACGCGGATGTCTCCTGCGGACATACCGTACGTCGAGAGCCGCGGAATCTTCAGATCCGCTACCAACTTCTCGCACCAAGCGGCGGCCGCATCGGGATCGCCACGGCCCATGAGAAATTCGGCCACCGCGCCGTAGCGATCGAGAGCGCCGGAATCGGTGCGGCGCAATGCGCGGATATTGGCTCGCATCACGGGACCAAGCAAAGCCGCACACACAGCGCCATGCGGGGCAAGGAACAGACCACCGATGGGAGCGGCCAGCCCGTGGACTGCACCGAGCCCTGCGTTCGCCAGCGCCATTCCGCCATACAAGCTCGCGAGCGACATCGCGGATCGCGCTTCGAGATTCTTCCCATCGCTCCAGGCGCGGCGCAGCGAGTCGGCGATCAAGCGCATTCCCTCGGCGCAGAGCGCGCTGGTGAGAGGATTCGCCTTGAGTGACACGTAGGGCTCGATCAATTGCGTGAGTGCATCGAGCCCGGTGGCTGCCGTCAGCGCAGGCGGCAGGGTGACGGTGAGCTCAGGGTCGATCAGGGCCAGTCTCGGCAGCATTGCCGGATGGCGCATGCTGGCCTTCACCTTGTGCTCTGTGCTGGCAAGCACGGCGTTGCGCGTTGCCTCGGCTCCGGCTCCGGCCGTGGTGGGGATGGCCAGCAACGGCAGTGGATCGCGCTCCAGTGTTCTGCCGTGGCCCACCACTTCCAGATAGTCGAGCGGTTCGCCCGAGTTCGGAACCAGGGCTGCGATTGCCTTGCCTGCGTCGATCACGCTTCCGCCGCCGATGGCGACCACCGAGTCGCAGCCTGCTTCGCGCGCCTGTCGTGCTCCGTCTCGCGCCAGGTCCACGGTGGGTTCGCCCGTTACCAGCACGCGCGCTGCGGCATCGAGCGAGACCTGCGCAGAACGTCCGGTTACCAACAGCGGCCGTGCGCCGGGTACCCTCAACTCGCGAATCTTTCCCGGGCCGAAGACGATTCGCCCTGCTGTAGCGAACTCGAAATTCACCATCGCGTGTCGTCCGGGAACGCGTTCGAGTACTTCACGCTGGACCGTGGTTCGGCCATCATCGGAGCCACAGCGTCGCGCCACTTGGCGTAGTGCGCCGTCTCCTTGTGCGCGGCTGGAGCATCGGCGGTGCGGTAGACTTCGATGAGCGAGAAACGCGCCGGGTCATCGGCCTGCTGCAACACGTCGAACCGTGCGACCCCGGGCTCTTGGATGCTGTGCGACGCGTTCTCGATGGATGCCGCGCGAAAGGCCTCGATGAATTCCGGCTTCACGCGTGCGTGGACCTGTACGATCAACATAAACGAATGATAGAAGGAAGCTCCATGATCCGACAATTCGCGCTGCTTGCCTTGGCTGCAGCCGCGCCCTTCGCTGCCGCGCAAGAGTACAAGCCCGCGCCCGAAACCACGAGGCAAGCGGGCGTTCCCGAAGGCAAAGTCACTAAGTATTCGTGGACCAGCAAGATCTTCCCCGGCACCACGCGCGACTACTGGGTCTACGTGCCCGCGCAATATGACGGTTCAAAGGCGATGCCGGTGATGATCTTCCAGGATGGCGGCGGCTTTGTCAGCGACACCGGTACGTGGAAGGCCCATGTGGTGCTCGACAACTTGATCCATACGGGCCATATACCGGCGATGATTGGGATCTTCATCAATCCAGGAGTGCTGCAGCCATCCTCCGCCGAAGCCCAGGGCCGCTACAACCGGAGTTTCGAGTACGACGGCCTGGGCGACCGCTATGCGCGCTTCCTCGTCGACGAGATCTTGCCCGAGGTGGGCAAGCAGTACAAGTTGTCGAGCGATCCGAATGACCGCGGCCTGGCGGGGTCGAGTTCCGGTGGCATCGCCGCGTTCACGGCTGCCTGGGAGCGGCCCGACGCCTTTCGGCGGGTGATCAGCTTCGTCGGCAGCTACACCAATCTTCGCGGCGGCCATGACTACTCGCCCCTGGTGCGCAAAATGGAACCGAAGCCGCTGCGCGTGTTCCTGCAAGATGGCAGCGCCGACCAAAACATTTATTCCGGGAATTGGTGGATCGCGAATCAGGACTTGGCCTCCGCGCTCCGCTACGCCAACTACGACACCACGTTCATCGCCGGCACCGAGGGTCACAACGCCAAGCACGGCTCGGCGATCCTGCCGTATGCGTTGCGGTGGCTGTGGCGCGGATATCCGGAGCCGATCGCCAAGCCGAAGCCGGGCAAGGGTGATCGCCACTTCGTGCAGATGATCCTCGATCCTGCGTCGGATTGGGAACTGCTGAGCCAGGGACACAAGTTCACCGAGGGTCCCGCGGTGGATCGCGATGGCAACGTCTACTTCACCGATATTCCGAACAACCGCATCCACAAGATCGGTGCCGATGGCAAGGTGTCGGTGTTCAAAGAGGACTCCGGCGCTACGAACGGGCTCATGTTCGGTCCCGATGGGCGGCTCTACGCGTGTGAGAACGGGCGCAAGCGCATCGTGGCGTACACCACTGACGGCAAGATGTCGGTGATTGCCGAAGACGTCAACTCGAACGATCTGGTGGTGAACGCCAAGGGCGAGATCTACTTCACAGATCCTCCCGGCAAGCGCGTGTGGTTCATCGATGCGAAGGGGAACAAGCGCGTTGTGGTGGACAAGGGCTTCGAGTTTCCGAACGGCGTGGTGATGTCGCCGGACCAATCGCTCGTGATGGTGGACGATTCGCGATCGAAGTGGGTGTGGTCGTTCCAGGTGCAACCAGATGGATCGCTCGCGAACGGGCAGCCGTTCTATCGGCTCGAGACGCTCGACGAGAGTTCCTCCACCAGCGCTGACGGCATGACGATCGACTCCGAGGGTTATCTCTACGTCACCTCGAAGCTGGGCGTGCAGGTGTGCGATCAGCCGGGTCGCGTGGTGGCGGTGATCGCGAAGCCGCACGCGGGATCGATCTCGAATGTGGTGTTCGGCGGCAAGGACCTTGACTGGCTCTACGTCACCGCAGGCGATCGCGTGTATCGCCGCCATGTGATGCGTCACGGGGTGTGGCCTTGGCAGGTTTCGAAACCGCCGCAGCCGAGGTTGTAGGGCGATGCTGCCACTAGCACTCGCCATACACGTCGCCTTCACGGGGTTTGAGGGCGCAAGCCTCGAGAAAGCGGAGCCCGTCTCGGCGACTCATTTCCGCTGTCACCTGAAAGGTGACGTCGACCAAGACGGGCGCAACCGGCAAGCCAACTGGTACTTCTTTCGCGTGGAGGGAGCCAAAGGGAAGACCGTCACCGTCGATCTGGTGAATCTGCCGGGCGAGTACAACTACAAGCCCAATCGCGGGGCCGTCACCGCGGACACGGTTCCGGTTTTTCGCGATGGTTCGGGTGAGTGGCGCCACTTCACTTCCACTGAGTACGATGCCACCGAGCCTCGTCTGCGGTTGCGATTCACGCCCACGTCAGACCGGTTCGAGATCGCTCACGTGCCTCCCTACACGAACGCGGATCTCACGCGGCTATTGAAGCCTTCGCCGATGCTGAAGGTGGACAGCGCAGGCAAGACTGTGGATGGCCGTCCGATGCCGCTGGTTACCATTACGGACCCTGCAACGCCCGATGCCGCGAAACATGTCGTGTGGCTCATGTTTCGGCAACACGGTTGGGAAACCGGCTCGTCATGGGCGTCCGAAGGCGCGATCCGATTTCTCACGTCGAACGATCCGGAGGCGGCGAAGATTCGGCGCGAGACGATTTTCCGCATCTTCCCCATGGCCGATCCCGACGGCGTGGCGCGTGGCAATGTGCGCTTCAACAAGTTCGGGTTCGACCTGAATCGCAACTGGGACGTGGAGGACAGGGCGAAGATGCCCGAGATCGCGGCGCAACGCCGTGCGATTCTCGATTGGGTGGACGCGGGCCGGCGGCTGGATCTGTTCCTGAGCGTGCATAACACAGAGACGGGCGAGTATCTCGAAGGTCCGCCGGACCGCGAGGGCCGCTATCGTGAGCTGGGCGAGCGGTTCTTCGCGGCGCTGAAGGAACGCAGCACGTTTGCGCCGACGCGTCCGTTTTTCTGGGCGGCGGAGACGACTACCGCGGGCAAGCCGGGTCGCATGACCGTAAATCAGGGCCTCTATCGCGATCGCAAGCTGCCGGCGTTTCTCATGGAGCAAATGATCGCCCGCAATCCGCGGCTGGGTCGCTTACCCACGGCGGCTGACCGGCGGGAGTTCGGTGCGGGACTGGTCCGCGCTGCCTGGGTTGCGGTCCAGTAGGGGAGAAGCCCGTACACTGAAAGCATGGGAGCTCGATCGGGTCGCTCGATCAAGAAGTCTCGTGAACGGCGTGTTGCGCGTACCTACCGGCTCTCCTTGTCAAAGATCGAAGCGGCGAGACGTGAGTTGGGTTGTGCTACTGCCACTGAGGCCATCGAGCAAGCGCTCGATCTCGTCGTCTTCCGGCGCGAGCTCATCCAGGGAACGGAAGCAATGTTCGGGATTACCATCGTTTCGCCGGATGATGAGAATGATACCGGCGCGTGAGAAATACGTACTCGACACGCAGTCGTGCGTACCGTGACCAAGCCGCGAAAGAAGCGATTCAGGAGTTTCACCGGAGGCGCAGACGCCGCATGAGTAGGTAGCGCAGGCGTCGCCCAAGAAGTGAGAGCAGGAACTCGTGATGCGTCTCAGCGCAGGGCGCTCGAACGGCATGTACACGGCGTCTATACGCGGTCGCATGATCACTCCTTCAGCGAACGCTTGGCACCGGTCCGGCGATCTTCTGGCCGCGATGGCCAGCGACGAAGGGCTGGATCTGCCTCGGGTATCCAAGTCTTTTTCGAACGACATCCTGCTTGCGATCTCCTGCCGGGAGAGCGGTTGCGTGCTCGTTACCGAGAATCATCGCGACTTCGCGAGGATACGAAGGTTCATTGACTTCGAGTTTGTTGCGCCTTGGCCGTGAGGCGTTTCATCGGAGCCGGGTTCAAGGTTCACGGCCTCTTGAAGCGTCCTCGCTTCGATTCGGATACTTGCCTTCTCGAATCCAGCGATCGATGCGGGCGACTGTTCTTCGATCCAAGGTGACGGCCATCTTCTGCACCGTGCGCAGACGGTCTCATCGAAGCCCCCTTGCTATATTGAGATCTTCCCCTCCGCATGCAACTGGAAAAAGTGTATGAACCCCAGCGGTTCGAGCCGCATTGGGCCCAATGGTGGATCGATCAGGGCATCTTCCGCGTGCCCGACCAGGGCGAAATGTTCTCGCTCGTCATCCCGCCGCCCAACGTTACAGGCTCGCTCCACATGGGGCACATGCTCGAGCACACCGAGATCGACGTGACCATCCGTTGGCATCGGATGCTCGGCCACGCTACGCTGTGGCTCCCCGGCACCGATCACGCCGGCATCGCCACGCAGATGGTTGTGGAACGCGAACTCGCCAAAGAAGGCAAGTCGCGCCACGACCTCGGCCGCGAGGCCTTCGAACAGCGCGTTTGGCAGTGGAAGGAAGAATCCGGCGGTACGATCAAGCGGCAGATGGTCCGCGTGGGCGCCAGTTGCGACTGGTCCCGCGAACGCTTCACGCTCGACCCCGGCCTCTCGCGCGCCGTGCGCGAAACATTTTGCCGCCTTTATGAAAAGGGGCTGATCTACCGCGGCAACTACATGGTGAACTGGTGCCCGCGCTGCAACACGGCCATCAGTGACCTCGAGACTGACCGCGAAGAAACCGAGGGCCAACTCTGGCACATCAGGTATCCGGTGGTGGGCTCTGACGAGTTCCTCGTAGTCGCCACCACGCGACCGGAAACGATGCTCGGCGATACCGCGGTCGCTATCAACGCCAAAGATGGGCGGTACACGCACCTCCACGGCAAGCACGTGACGTTGCCGCTGATGGATCGCGAGATTCCGATCATTTGCGACGACCTTGCCGATCCGCAGTTCGGCACAGGCGTGGTGAAGGTAACGCCCGCGCACGATCCGAACGACTTCGAAGCAGGCAAGCGCCATTCGCTGCCGCACGTGAAGGTGATCGGCAACGATGGCAACATGACCGCCGAGGCCGGCCGCTTCGCCGGCATGGGTCGCTTCGAGGCGCGCAAGGCTATCGAGAAGGAACTCGCGGACTCCGGGTTGCTCGTGAAAACCGAGCGCCACAGCCTGGCCGCGGGCAAGTGCCAACGCTGCAAGACCATCATCGAGCCCCTGGTTTCCACGCAGTGGTTCGTGAAGACCAAGCCGCTGGCCGAACCCGCCATCGCGGCTGTGGAAACGGGCCGCATTCAGTTCATCCCGGAGAACTGGAGCAAGACCTACTTCGAGTGGATGTACAACATCCGCGACTGGTGCATCTCGCGGCAACTGTGGTGGGGGCATCGCATTCCGGCATGGCATTGCCACGATTGCGCGGAAGTGATCGTGTCGCGCGAGGACCCAGCCGCGTGCACCAAGTGCGGTTCGGCCAAGCTCACGCAGGATTCGGACGTGCTCGACACGTGGTTCAGCTCGGGACTCTGGCCATTCTCCACGCTCGGCTGGCCCGACAAGACGCTGGATCTCGCGCGGTTCTATCCCACGTCGCTGCTGATCACGGGCTTCGACATTCTCTTCTTCTGGGTGGCTCGCATGGCGATGCTCGGTATCGAGTGCATGGGCGATGTGCCGTTCCGGCAGGTCTACATCCACGGCTTGGTGCGCGATGCCGACAAGCAGAAGATGTCGAAGACCAAGGGCAATGTGATTGATCCGCTCGTGGTTACCGAGCAGTACGGCACTGACGCGATCCGCATGGCGCTGCTGCAGGGTGCTGCGCCGGGTAC
The DNA here is from genome assembly GCA_046331625.1 of Bryobacteraceae bacterium. Lineage (GTDB taxonomy): Bacteria > Acidobacteriota > Terriglobia > Bryobacterales > Bryobacteraceae > JAXLQL01. Next base: position 176,483 of record JAXLQL010000006.1, on the reverse strand, counting down.
CGACATCGTAATGTCGAACGAGCGCATGGAGAGCGCTCGCGCCTTCGCCAACAAGATCTGGAATGCGGCTCGCTTCGTCTTCATGAAGATGGAATCTTCGGCAGTGGAGCCGTGGATTCCCGCCGCCGAAGTGGGCGCGCCCGAAGGGGCTGCGCTCGAGGACCGCTGGATCTTCTCGCGCTTCGCCCGCGCCGCCGAGCAAATGAACAAGGCGATCGCGACGTATCGCTATCACGAAGCCGCGCAGACCGCATGGGCGTTCTTCTGGAACGAGTTCTGCGACTGGTATCTCGAGATGAAGAAGCTGCGCCTTACGGATGGCTCGGGGCTCAATGCCGACTGGCGCAACCTACTCACCGTGTTCGAAGGCGCGCTGCGTCTGCTCCATCCGGTGATGCCGTTCCTTACGGAGGAGTTGTGGCAGCGCATCTCGGTGAACGCGGCATCGCGGCCGCAGTCGATCGCGCAAACCCGCTTCCCGCAGGCCGTCGCACAGGCGATGGATGACTCAGCCGAAGCCGACATGCAGTTGCTCGTCGACATCATCGGCGCGGCTCGCAATCTGCGCGCCGAGTTGAAGCTCGATCCCAAGGAGCAACTGGAAGGCGTGCTCTATTCTTCGGGTCGCGCGCTGATCGTCGCTCGCGAGCAGACGGAAGCGATCCAGAAACTTGCCGGCGTGAAGCTCGCGCTGCATGAGGGGCATGCGCCCAAGGTCGGCGGCGCCATGCGTGCGACTCCCGCTTTCGACCTCGGACTGTCGGTTCCGGCCGCGCAGTTGGCCGTGCTGCGTACGCGGCTCGAGAAGGAGATCGCGCAATTGGTCAAGACGATCGATAGCTCGAATCGTCAACTCGGCGACGAGAAGTTCCTGAGCCGGGCTCCCGAGCCGGTGGTCGCCTCGATTCGCGCCAAGCTTGCGGATTATGAGTCGCAGTTGGCGAAGAGCCGGGAGGCGCTCGCCAACCTGGTATGACCATCACGCCCGAGATTCGCGACTTGGTCGTTCGCGCGCTGCAGGAAGACATCGGAAGCGGCGACATCACCACCGATCTCTGCGTGCCGGCAGAGGCTCGCGCCACTGGAACCTTCTTCGCCCGTGCCGACATCGTGGTGGCGGGCGTGGAACTGCTTTCCCTCATCTACGAATTGCGGGGTGGGGTCGAGTCGCTCGAGTTGCTGAAGAAGACAGGCGGCCGGGCTTCGAACGGCGAGCCGATCGCTAGGGTGAAGGGCAGGGCACGCACTCTGCTCACGTGCGAGCGTGTCTCTCTGAACTTCATGCAGCGCCTGAGCGGTGTGGCCACGCTGGCGAGCCGGTACGCGGCGGTTGTTGCCGGAACCAAGACGCGGATCCTCGACACCCGTAAAACCACTCCGGGATGGCGGCAGATCGAGAAGATGGCCGTGGCCGCGGGCGGTGGGACCAACCATCGCATGGGGCTGTACGACGCCGTGCTGATCAAGAACAACCACATCGCCGCGGCCGGCGGCGTGCGCCAGGCATTCGAGAAGGTGAAGGGCGCGCCGTTTCCGGTGGAGATCGAAGTGCGCACGCGAGCGGAACTCGACGAGGCGCTGGCGTGCGGCGCCAAACGGCTGCTGCTCGACAATCTCTCGCCCGCCGAAGCGGCCGAGTGGGTGCGTTACGTGGGTGCGCGCGCTGTTACCGAGCTCTCCGGCGGCATCACGCTCGAAACGCTGCCACAGTACGCGCACGCCGGGGCCGACTTCATCTCCTGCGGTGCGATCACGCACTCCGCCGTGGCGGTGGATCTGAACTTCCGGTTGCAACTGATATCTGATGCCGGCGCCTAGCGCGCAGTGCGAAAAACTTAGCACTTCTCTCTTGACGGCCTCGAGGTCTCGTGCTAATTTCTTAGCATGGAGCGCAAACCTCTGATCCATCTCAGCCGCCGCGAACGCCAGATCATGGACGTTCTGTTCCGGCTCGAGCAGGCGACGGCGGCGGAGATCCAAGGCGGAATACCCGATCCGCCAGGCTACTCGGCTGTCCGCGCCACGCTGCGGATCCTCGAGCAAAAGGGCGTCGTGCGGCACGAAACGGAGCAGGGGAAACACGTGTATCATCCGGCGGTGTCGCCGGAAGCGGCGCGGCGATCCGCGTTGCGAAACCTGGTGGAAACATTTTTCGAAGGGTCAGCGGCGCAGGCTGCGCTGGCGCTGCTCGGACCCAAGGCGAAACTCTCGGCCGAGGAACTGAACCGGTTGTCGGAGTTCGTGGAAAAGGCAAGAAAGGAAGGCACGTCATGACGTTCGAAATCGCCTCCAAAGCGACAATCCTCCTGGCCGCCGCGTTTGCCGCGACGGCGCTCCTGAAACGCCGGTCCGCCGCCGAGCGGCACATGGTGTACACCGCCTGCTTCGCCGCGCTGCTCGCGCTACCGGTGCTGGTGTGGACCCTTCCCTCGTGGTCCACGGCGGTGGCGGGCACGCTGTTTACCGTGTCGGCCTCGACGGGCCGTGGCGCCCCGGGACCGAATTGGTCCGCGTGGCTGATTTGGCTCGAGTGGACCGGCACTATAGTAGTGCTTGCACGGCTGCTTTTTTCTCACTTTTTCATGTGGAGGTTCGTGTCGCGACTGGGGGGAGCCCCCGTCGTAGGCGCCGTAGTCCGGCACGCGGAAGTGCCGTCAGCGATGACTTGGGGACTCATCGAGCCCACAATCCTTCTGCCAGAAGACGAGTCCCGTGCGGCGGTGCTCGCTCACGAGCAAGCGCACATTGACCGCTTTGACGGAGTGTGGCGGCTCATCGCGCAACTGGCGTGCGCTGTCTACTGGTTCCATCCGCTGGTTTGGATCGCGGCTCGGAGGGCTGCGCAGGAAGCTGAGCGGGCTTGTGACGATCTGGTGCTCGCGGGCGGCGCTTCGCCGGTTGACTACGCTTCGGCTTTGGTGGAAGAAGCCCGCACGGCCTCGCTGGCGGCGTTGACCTTCGCTCCGATGTCCGGGTTGGAAAGGCGCATTCGCGCGATGCTCGATGCGCGCACCGATCGGCGTCCGGCATCTCGCCGGGGAGTGTTCGCGGTAATGGCGATGGTGGCGATGCTGCTCATGCCGCTGGCGGCAGTGCGAGCTGCGGAGGAAGTCCACAAGGTGGGCGGCGAGGTCACCTCTCCGCAAGTGCTCTACAAGACCGAGCCGAAGTACACGGAGGCGGCGCGCGACGCGAAGATCGAAGGGACGACGGTCCTCTACTGCGTGATCACCAAGGATGGCAAGGCCACTGACATCACGGTGACGACGAGCCTCGATCCTGGTTTGGACGAGAACGCCGTCGCGGCCCTGGAACAATGGACGTTCATACCCGGTAAGAAGAAGGGAGTCCCGGTGGCCGTGGCGGCTACGATCCAGGTGAATTTCAGACTGAAATGACGAGGGTCCCGGCGCTGGTGGCTTGTATCGCCCTCGCGGGATGCGTGCGGCGCGACGGGCGAAATGCCGATTGCCGCTGGCCCGGCGAGCCTGGAACGGAGACACTCCGCGCGGGCGACCCGGGCTTCGAGCGACACCTCAGCGGCGACACGGAGTTCGCCGAGGAACTGGCCATTCGCTACATGGAGGCGCATGCGGGTCCACGCGACCTGCATGCCGCGGCGCAGGCCAAGAATCATTGCATGGGCGTTCTGCTCGATGAAATTGGCAAGACGCACGGAATTACCGCGCGGGAGGCCTTCCGTTTCTTCGGCAAGCGGAATCTCGCGGTGGATCTGGGACTCGGCCTGCCGTTTCTTGCGCTCTACGCCATGGCGGCTGCCGTCTTGATTCGCCGAATGCACGGGAACTACCCATTTCCCGTGATGGCACTGGCTGCGTTGGCCATGGGTGCGGCGGCACTGGTGGTGGGCGAACTGTGGTTCGGCTTCGCGGAGTCCCTACGCGTCGGGAATTGGCATTTGAGCAATCGCGCGCTTCGCCTGCCGATTGCTCAGCATCGCTTGGAAACGTTTTTCTTCGCTGTGGCAGTGTTCTTCGGAGTCTTCGCACTCCAGAGGCGGCTCAAATCGTAGCGCCACTGACTTGCTTCCCGTCGATCACCACGCCGGTGCAGTGTGTGGCGTACTCGAACGGATCGCCATCATAGAGAGCGAGGTCGGCGTCTTTGCCGGCCTCGAGCGATCCCACGCGGACGGCCACGCCGAGCAGTCGGGCGGCATCGATGGTCACCGATGCGAGCGCTTGATCGAAGGTGAGTCCGTTGGAGGCGGCCCAGGCGGCTTCGAACAGCACCACGCGGGTCTTCGGCACGTATCCTTCGAATCCGCTTTGCAAGGCGAAGGGGATTCCCGAAGCGCGCAGCACCGAGGCGGTGGTGAAGCTCAGATTCTCGGTGTCGCCGCCCGAGCGTTGCATGGTGGGATGCACAATCACGGGGTAGCCCGACGCCTTGATCTCCGCGATCATGGCCGGCGCCTCGGCCACGCCATCGAGTATGAGCTTCAACCCGAATTCCTTGCCCACGCGGATCGCCGTGGCGATATCGCGTGCGCGATTCACCGTGACGAGCAGTGGCATCTCACCTTTCAGCAGCGAAGCGAAGGCATCCATCCGGAGATCGCGAGCCGGGCGCTTGGAGGCGTCGGCGTTCTCCATTTTCTTGGCGTAGTCCTGCGCCTTGATCAATTCGCCGCGCAGCATGGCGATCATGCGGCCGCGCGTGCCGGGCTGTTTGGCCGCGTCTTTCGCGTCATCGCCGAGTGTGGCCGCCACCATCGCCGCGGGCTTGAGCACGGAGTTGCCCGCAGTCTTGACGATCATGGTCTGGCCGGAAATCAGAATCCCGGGACCGTGGCCTGTGTGGACCGTGGTGACGCCCAGCGTGCGGACATACTCCACTAGGCGCTCGGAAGGATCGTACGCATCCACGGCGCGCAGTTCGGGCTGCATTGGTGAAGATCGTTCCACTTGTTCCTGATCATGCGGTTGGTTGAGATAGCCCGTGAGGCCGACGGTGGCGTGGGCGTCGACGAGCCCTGGAGTCACTACTTTGGCCGTGACGGTTTTCCATCCGGTCGGAATGGGCGTGGAAGCGGCCGGACCGACGCGCTCGATCTTTCCATCGCGAACGAGCACAACTCCATCGCGGATCGGCGCGCCGGCCATGGTGTGGACGAGGTCGCCGCGTACGGCGAGTTGCGCCCAAGCGGGAAGTGCGGCTATGAAGATGATTGCGCGGTTCATCGTTCCAACTCCTCCTCGTGCAGTAACGCGCCTTGATCGTGGCTGGCGCCTTCGCCTCCCGTGGCGTAGAGGAGGTCCTTCAGATTGGTACGGTCGAAGACCTTGACGCCGTCGACCCAGGTTTCGAGTACCTTCCTGTAGACGCTGAGCGGGTCGCCGGAGAGCACGATGAAGTCGGCATCTTTTCCCGGATCGAGCGAGCCGATGCGGTTGTCGAGTTCGAGGATGCGGGCGTTGGCCATGGTGAGCCCGTAGAGCGCCTTCTCGCGCGACATGCCGCCACGCACGGCGAGTCCGCCTTGCCGCAGGAAGAGGCGCGAGTCGCTCACGCCATCGTCAGTGTGGAATCCGGTCACGATGCCAGCCTTTTCGAGCGCAGCCGCGTTTTCGAACCGTACGTCTTTGGCTTCGATTTTTCCGCCCGGGCTGTCGAGCAAGAGGATCGACGCGGGGACGCCGGCCTTGGCGATCTCGTCAGCCACGGCCCAGGCATCGGAGACGTGATGCAAGACGACGCGCAGGTTGAATTCCTTGGCAATACGGAGGACGGTCAGGATGTCGTCATGCCGGTGCGTGTGGTGCTGCACGGTACGCTTGCCATCGAGCGCTTCCACGAGTGCTTCCATGCGCAGGTCGCGAGCAGGCATCTTCTCGGGATCGCCGTTCGCCCGGCGGACCTTGTCTCGATATTCCTGCGCCTTGATGTACTGCTCGCGGACGAGCGCAGCGCTTTTGGCGCGCGTTCCGGGGAATGGTCCGCTCTGGCGCCGGGAGTTGGTTCCGTTGGCCATCTTGATGCCGCCGGCGATGCGGCCGTCGGGGAGGCGGCCGTCGGGGAGGCGGATCAGCATGTCATCGATGGTGCGTCCATCGCGGAGCTTGAGATAGAGAGTCTGGCCGCTGAGTAGATGTCCGGAGCCGGGCATGACGTTGGCGACCGTTATTCCGCCAGCTTGCGCCTTTTGGATGCGGGCGTCACGGACGTTGATCGAGTCGAGGACCCGGGCGTCAGGTTGGATGGGCGCGCTCGAGTCGCCGCCTTCGGGTGAGCCGATGTGGCTGTGGCTATCCACGAGTCCGGGCATGATGACTTTGCCAGATGCGTCGACGTGGCGGGCGTTGGGTGGGATGTTGACGGAGGCTCCGACGGCAGTGATCTTTCCGTTCTCGACGAGAAGGGTGCCGGAAGGGATCTCGGGTCCGGAGATGGGAATGATGCGAGCGCCGGTGAACGCGACTGGAAGCTGCTGGCACCAAGCCGCGGCTGCGATCAGGGGGACTTGCAGAAGCCTTCTGAAAATCAGATATAATGTGGACATGGATGGAAAGCTGATCGAATACGTTGCCACAACCCGTATGGGAGAGCGCGGTACGATGACGCTCCCCAAAGAGTACCGCAATCAGATGGACCTCGAGGCAGGATCCCCCATGACCATTCTTCGTCTGGGAGACGCGCTACTTCTGGTTCCCGAACAAACACGCTTCAACACGCTCTGCGACTCCATTGCGGCCCGCATCGAGAAGGCCGGCGTGACCGAGACCGAACTGCAGGTCACGCTACCCGAAGTACGCGAGTCCTTGGTTCGCAAGCGCTATCCGGAGCTGTTTGAGGAAGCTTCCGCAAAGAAGCGCCGCTAGAGACCCATAGTGAATTTGCATCGCCGCACTCTGCGCCTGTTCCTCGATTCGAACGTACTGACGGGGGGCATGGTGTCCCGATGGGGGGTGGACAAGGCGGTGCTATCGTTGTGCGCGGCGCGTGTGTGCAAGCTGGTGTTGGCCGAGGCGGTACGCGAGGAAGTGGAAGCGAACCTGCTTCTGCACGCCGCCAGTTTGCCACACGCGGACGCCGAGCAACTGCTGGCGGACTATCAGAAGCTACTGGCCCTGACCGCTCCGGAAAAGGTGCCGTATCCGCCCGCGAAGGAGGTGTTGGCGGCGCGCGGGTTGATCGCGCATGCGGCCGATGTGCCGGTTCTCCTGTCGGCGCAGAAAGCGGATCCGGACTGGCTGCTGACCAACAACCGCAAGCACTTCACGGGTGAGGTAGCCAAGCGGGCTGGTTTGCGAATCGGGAGTCCGGCCGATTTCTTCCGCTGCCTGGCGATCCGGCAGCCGGTTGCGTGAGGCTCAGTCGGCTTCGCGGAGATCTTCGCGCATGACATTCTTCGCGCCTCCGCGACCTCCCCGTTTGTCCTTCATGGCTCCAGCTTTCTGATCCCGAGCCTGCTTGGCGGCGATGTTGCGCTTGGTGGCGGGAGGCAGTTTGACCTTGGCTGGTTTTCTCGGCATGGCGTTTTCCTTTAGAATGGCCAATGTTTCCAATTTCGGCAACTGGACGAGAAAGGCACCCGATGAGAATGCTGGCCGCGGCTGCGCTGTTCGGTCTGATGACGGCGACGGCCGCCAATGAGAAGTCGATTCTAACGCACGCTTCGAAGGTGGCGTGGCAGCCGGTCACACCGCCGGGCGCGCCGCCCGGATTGACGCAGCGACTGCTGCACGAGAACGGCGAAAAGCAGACCTCGTCAGCGATCGTGAAGTTTCCCAAGGGCTACGTGGAACCGCGGCATTACCACACCAAGTGCGGCCACTCGATCTACGTGCTGAAGGGCAAGATCAAAGCGCCGGGCTCGGTCTGGACCCCGGGCAGCTTCCACTACGCGGCCGTGATGGAGGCGCATGGTCCGCTCGAGGCGCTCGAAGAATCGGAGATTCTGTTCTACACTGACGGTCCGTTCGATTACCACGTGGAGAAAAAATGATGCGTACACTTCTGCTGGTTAGCTGTAGCGCGGCGTTGCTGGCGCGCGAACCCTTGGCGCAACGAATCGCCCACACCGATCCGGCGAAGTTCCGCCAGGCGAAATCGGTGCATGGCGGCGCTGGCGAGCTCAACTACATGGGGCTCTTTGACGCGCAGACCTTCAACACCAATTTGATCTTCCTGCATCGCGGCGTTCTGCCGCCGGGGGGAGGGATTGGCCACCACTTCCATAACCACATGGAAGAGATGTTCGTGATCTTCGATGGCGAGGCGCAGTTCACGATCGACGGGCGCACATCGACGCTGAAGGGTCCGGCTGGCGCGCCTTGCCGCATGGGCCACTCGCACGCGATCTACAATCCCACAGACAAGCCGGTGCAGTGGATGAATATCGCCGTGGGGAGTATCAAGGGCAAGTACGACGCGACGGATCTGGGCGACGATCGCAAAGACGTGCAAATCGACGCCAAGCCCGTGTACATTTCGATGCGGCTCGACAAGGCGATGGCAAAGCCGGTGGAGCGGATGCACGGAGGGAAGGGCGCCGTGATGTACCGGCGTGCGCTGCAGCCGGAGGTGTTCTACACGAACTGGTCATACGTGGATCACATCGTAGTGCCGCCGGGAGCGTCAGTGGGCAAGCATCGGCATGAGGGCGTGGAGAAGTTCTACTACGTGATGAACGGCAAGGGTCGTGTGACGGTGAATGACGAGGCGGCGTCGATAGGGAAGTGGGACGCCGTGCCGGTGTTGTTGGGTGAGACGAGTTCGGTGGAGAACGACGGTTCAGAGGATCTGGAATTGATGGTGGTGGCTGTAGCACGAACCAAGTGGGCGCTCGATGTCGCGGACGTGAAATAGACTGTTGGGGCGGGCGCGAACCCGCCCCTTCGTTCGTTGCGGCAATGGATCAGAAGCTGGCGCCACTGATCTTGGTCACGAACCCGTCGACGTATCCGCCAAATGAGGATTGCATCGGAGACGCGACGGGGAACGTGGTTGACGTTGTGGCGCCGACCACGTAGAGATCGCCGTTGGGATGATAGGCGAGGCCAAAGCCGAGGTCGCTCGAGTTGCCTCCCAGGTACGTCGAGAAATTGAGGAGGCTACCAGAGACGTCCACGCGAGTCACGAACGCGTCGTATAGTCCGGCGACGGCCCCTTGGGTGGCCTGAACCGTTGGGAAGTTGTTCGAAGCCGTGTAGCCGGTGACGTACGCGCGGCGGTTCGAGTCCACTCGAATGGCCGTGCCGAAGTCGGGATTGCGTCCTCCGAGAAAACTCGAGAACAGGCGCGTGCCACCGGAGTTGAACTTGGTGACGAATGCGTCTAGCGTGCCGCCGCCATGTTGGCTTTGAAATGCTCCCAGCACGGGGAAGTTCGTGGACGCCGTGGTTCCCACGACGTAGGCGTTCTTGAAGGCGTCCACGGCGATTCCGGTGGCGCATTCGGGGTTGCTGAACGTGCCCCCGGATCCGCCGAGATAGGTGCTGTACACGAAGTCATTCGCATCGCCGTTGAAGCGAACCACGAACGCGTCTTGGCCTCCGGCGTTGTTCGGCTGCTGAGCATTCTTGGTCGGGAAATCGGTGGACGTGGTGCAGCCGGCGATGTAGGGGGTGAGCGTATCGGAGACGGCTACGGCCATCGCGCGATCGTCGCCATTGCCGCCGACATAGGTGGAGAACGAAATGTTGCCGTTGACGCCGATTTTGAAGAGGAACGCGTCTTTGCCGCCCTTGAGCGAAGTCTGATACGGGAATCGCAGCGGGAAATTCCATGACTCCGTGTCACCCGCAACGTACGACTGCCCGTACGAATCCACCGCAATCGACCACGCTGCGTCGTTGCCGCCGCCACCGTAGAAGCTGCTGCGCAGGATCACTCCCGAAGGATCGAGCTTGACCCAAAATGCATCTCGGCCGCCGGCGATCGAATTCTGAATCGCATTGATCGAAGGGAAATTGCTCGACTGCGTGTAGCCGACCACGTAGGCGTTCCCGTTGGAATCGACATCGATTCCATAGGCCTTGTCTTCCGAGACTCCACCCAGGAATGTGGCGTAGACCCAAGCGGTTCCCGAGGGATTCAGTTTGCCCACCCACGCATCGACATTGCCCGCAAAACCCATCGCGGCCGACTGCGTCGGGAATGACGCGGACTCCGTCCAACCAGCCACGTACAGGTTTCCTCCGGTGTCCACCTGTGCTGCCTGCAGATAGTCCGAACGAGGTGAACCCACGTAAGAACTGTAGGAGATCGTCGGATCGATCCAGAGCGCGGAGGCGCGGTCATACGCGCCCAACTCGAATGACACCACGCCCGCGCTGTCCACAACATAGCCAGCGTCGATGTCAACGTGCTTGCCGTTGACTATTTGGTAGACGTAGGGCTTGTCCTCTTGGAGCACGCCGTTCGGCAACGTAACCTCGAGTGCCCCTCCGGCGCTCACGACGACGCTCTTGGCGCCCCCGTATTGCATTCGAATCGGGGCGGGATCGGCGCCGGGCGCCACCACGAACTCCGACTTTACGCGACGGCCAGCGGCTGAGCCATATGCCATGTCGATGCCCGGGTAGAGATCGCGGTAGAGGACGCCTCCGTAGATGGCGACATCCTGCCGCCACTGCGCCGGATCATTCCCGCGGTAGAAATTGGCATGGCCGGTTGTGCCTTTGCCGCTGGGCATGACGCCCTCGCGCGACCCAGGAAACGTCAAATAGAAGCGGGAATCGGCGAATTGGAACGCCACCCGCGAAGCCTCGAAACTGGCACTCAGATCCTGAGTCTGGGCGCGAATACCTCCGTGGTTTGGATCGGCTACGTACATCACTGGCAGCGATCCGGAAACTGCAACGTCATGCCCGGCGATGCGCCGGATAGAACCATTGCCTGCCGCCCATCCATTTGCCGCAGCGAGCTCGAATGCCGCCGCTCCGGCCAGGATGGCGGTCACCGGCCACAGGTTGCTGTGAGAAGACATGCGTCGGTACCTCCCACAGTTGCTCTTCGGTACTGGTGCGAAGGGGTTGAGGGAAATCGCGGGGGATCCGCATACGAGCGCCGGATGCCCGCGAAGGGCAGGGGGGAGCGCTACTTGAGCCGGATCTCGAACAACTTCGGCCACCATTTGCCAGTGACGAAGATTCGACCCGACTTCTCATCGAAGGCGATGCCGTTCAGCACGTCCACGCGCTGCGTTCGATCCTCCGGCGTGAGCAGTCCATTCAGCAGAATCCAGCCGGTCACGTTCCCGCTTGCCGGGTCAATCCGGACGATCTTGTTCGTCGTGTAAACGTTCGCCCAGACCTCGCCCTTGATGTACTCGAGCTCGTTGAGCTGCCCCACCGGATTGTTTCCGTCGTGCACGGATACGCGGCCGGTCTCGGCCAGTGACTCGGGATCGAGGAACCGCAACACGTCGCTGCCATCGCTCATGATCAGCCGTTTGCCATCGTGCGTGAGGCCCCACCCTTCGGTGTCGTAGGTGAAGCTCTTCAGCATCTGGAAGGTCGTCTTGTCGTAAACGAACCCGATCTTCGATTGCCAGGTGAGCTGATACAGCTTGTTGCCGAGGACTGCGATGCCTTCGCCGAAATACTCGCTCGGCACGTTCTTTCGTTCGATTACCTCACCCGTTTCGAGCCTGACCTTACGAATCGTCGACTCGCCGTTCAGTCCGGTGCCTTCGTACAGGATCCCGTCGCGGTACACCAGTCCCTGTGTGAAGGCTCCCGTGTCATGCGGATAGGTCTTGACCACGTCGTAATCCCAGGTCTTTGGGCCGGAAGCGGTTTGGCCGGAGCAGGCTGAGCTGGCTACGCAGAGAGCAAGCGTGGAAAGAAGGGAGGTCGAAGGGCGCAAGCAGGAACCAGTTTAGCGCTTCAATTTGAACTCGACGCCGCGTTCGCGATTCAACTGCTCACTCACCGATGCATCCACCAAATCGAGCGAAGCCTGATTGTGGGCATGCTTGGTGGTGACGTAGTGAACCGTGTCACCTTCCAGCCAGTAGGCGTATGCCGAGTAGACCGTGCCGTCTTTGAGGGCGAGCAGGTAGATGGTCGGCTGGTCACTGGCAGCGCTACGCTTGGGCGGATCGGGGTTCGAAGGGATCGGCGCTTGGTACGATTGCACACTGGCCGGCTCGGGCAACTGCTCCTGTGAGTAGTCTCGCATGACCGGGTTGGCTCGCTCCGGCGCATAGTTCTGATTGATGATCACGGTTGGAGAAGGCTGGGGAGCGTTGATCACCGTTACCGGAGCCGAGGCTTGCTGCGGGGCAGGGTAGCCATATCCGTAACCGTAGCCCGCATAGGGATTCACGAACACCGGCACCGCTACCGGGTAGATCGGAGCTGCGTTGTGCGTGCCGCGATTGAAGCTTGGCGGATACACACCACGCACGGTGGGGCCGAGGCTCGCGGCATGCCCAGTATCTCTAGGGATTCCAGTACCCGGAAACACCACATTGCCAAATCCACCGCCGATCGGACCCACACCGGCTCCGCGCCCTTGGGCGAACAAAGCCGCGGAAAGTGAGATGGCCAACAGAAGAGTTCGCATAGAGACTACCCGATTCCGAGCTTATACCCCTGGGCAATTCGACGCAAGGGGAGTCGCCGGCGTTTCCTTTCGTTTCGGGATCAATTTTCATTGACTAGGACTACGGCTCCCCGTATACTTCTCGCATCCACTCCGAACGCGCGCGGTCGTGCGCGAAGAGTCTCCTTGCCCGGGAGAATCAAAATGAGATTGCTGACACTGCTCTCTTTTGCCCTTGCCTTTGCGGCATCGGCTCACGGCACCGAGATTCCGGTCAATGATCCGGAGACCTCGGCCATCGAAGCCCCCCCACTGGAAAAGCAAGATCCCGACATGACGCCCGTTCCCGAGCCTCCCACGATGCTCTTCTTTGCAACCGGCGGAGCCATGCTCGCGTTCGGTTGGCGGCGCCGCGCCAAGCGGTAGCTTCAGGCGGTGGCGATCTTGGCGGCGGTCTCCAGGCCTAACTTCTCGATTTCTTCCTGGCGGATTTTGTACTTCTGGATCTTGCCGCTCACCGTCATCGGGAACGCATCGACAAACCGGATGTACTGCGGAATCTTGAAGTGCGCGATTCGCCCCTGGCAATAGGTGCGTAGCTCGGCTTCGTCCATCGTCTCGCCGGCTTTCAACCGGATCCATGTGCAGATCGTCTCGCCGAGGCGGGCGTCCGGCAAGCCCACCACCTGCACGTCGGCGATCTTCGGGTGGGTGTATAGGAACTCCTCGATCTCGCGTGGATACACGTTCTCGCCACCGCGGATGATCATGTCCTTGGCCCGGCCGGTGATCTTGCAGTTGCCGTCATCGCGCATCACGGCGAGATCTCCCGTATGCAGCCAGCCGTCCGGGTCCACTGCTTTCGCCGTTGCTTCTGCCTCGCCGTCGTAGCCGATCATCACCATGTAGCCGCGTGCGCACAACTCGCCTTGCACTCCGCGCTCCACCGCAGCGCCGGTCTCGGGATTGACGATCTTCACCTCGGTTTCGGGAACAGCCGCCCCCACGGTTCCCACACGCACCTCGATCGGATCATCGGCGGCGGACATCGTGATCACCGGCGAGGCTTCCGTCTGCCCATAAGCGATCGTCATCTCGCGGCAGTTCATCAACTCGATCACCTTGCGCATCACCTCGATGGGGCAAGGCGCTCCGGCCATGATCCCCGTGCGCAACGAACTGAGATCCATCTTCGAGAACGACGGATGCTCGAGCTCGGCAATGAACATCGTGGGTACGCCGTAGAGGGCCGTGGCGCGCTCCACATCTACCGCTTCGAGCACAGCGCCTGCGTCGAAGGTCCACGACGGCAGGATCGCCGCACAGCCGTAGACGACGCACGTCAACACGCCCATCACGCATCCGAAGCAATGATAGAGAGGCACCGGAATGCAGACTTTGTCGATCTCGCGGACCTTCATCTGGCGGCCCACCATCAGCGCATTGTTGATCAGATTCCGATGCGTCAGCAGCACGCCCTTGGGCGACCCGGTGGTGCCAGAAGTGTACTGGATATTCACCGCATCGTTGGGTTGCGGCTCATAGGTGAGCTTCCCCTGGGCCGCCCAGCGCACACCTTCGTTCAGGAACACCGCGCGCGGCGCGCCTGCCGGATCCACGCTCGCCAACGCTTCATCGAGAATCCCGCGATAGTTCGCCCGTTGATCGCGTTCCCACAGAAAGAGCATCCTCATGCGGGACTTCCGGATGACGTACGAAAGCTCATGGGACCGGTACGCCGGATTCACGTTCACCAACACGAGCCCAGCGCGAGCACACGCAAGCTGTAGGATGACCCACTCGGCGCAGTTGGCGGACCAGATACCCACACGGTCGCCTGGAGTCATTCCAGCGCCGATCAGGCCGCCCGCCCATCGATCCACTTCGTCGTCGAGTTCCGCCCAGGTGAACGGAATCGCCTGGTGGCGCGAGACGAGGGCCGTGCGGTCCGGAAACATTTTCGCGGTGGTGCGCAGTCTCTCACCGATGGTGGTTTCGAGAAGCGGAATCGACGGACCCTTGGCGTAGCTTTCGGCCATTCCGCCTACTGTAACACCGGAGAGTACTAGTCAAAAGCGGTACCGGGGTCGCTTGTTGGCCACGTGCAAGTCTCGCAGAATCCGAATTGGGATGCAGCGTCTTTTGCCGGCACTCTCGATCTTGGCAGTAATGCTGCTCGGCTTCGTTCATCTGCCCCATCCGCTCGGCGGAGACCAGGCGCTGTTTCTGCTCGGCGCCCAGGAACTCGACCGCGGAGCCACCCTCTACCGCGATTTCTGGGACCTGAAACAACCCGGCGTCTATTTGTTTTTCTGGCTCGGCGGCAAGCTGTTCGGCTTTACCGAGTACGGCGTGCACGTATTCGAGTGGCTCTACTTGACTGCGTTCGCGCTCGTTCTCACCTGGACCGCGCGAGCGTGCCTTTCGCGCTGGGCCACGGCCGTGGCGCCGCTGGCGGTGGCCGGCTCCTACTACCTGATCTCCACGCCTTGGTCAATGACGCAAGTGGAATTCCTCGCGGCCTTTCCGATCTACTGCGCCTTGTGGTGCATGTGCAGTCCATGGCGGACACTCCGCGGCCGCATGTTGGGAAACCTCGCTGCCGGCAGCGCCGCCGCGGTGGCCGCGATGTTCAAGCTCGCGTTCCTGCCGATTCTGCTGGTTGCTGGGTTGGCCGGCACACTCTGGGTGCACGGCCGCGACGAGAACAGTTGGCATGCCATCGTCGTGCAGCGATGGCTGATGGCAGCTGTCGGATTCGCCGTGACTTCGGCGCCCGCCGTCATGTGGCTTGCAGTCACAGGCGGGCTCGATGGCTTCCTTTGGACCACGTTCACCTACCCCGTGGAAGCGATGCGCGCGGGTGGATCGAAGAGCGTCACCGTGTTGCTCGATGCCATCCAATGGTTTGTCGTGCGGTTCGGCGTCTGGCTCACGCTGGCCTGCCTGGCCCTGTGGCAATGGACCCGTAAGCGCGTCCACCTGTTTCCGCTCCTCCTGGCAGTTTGGCTCGTCTGCGGGCTCGGCGTGATTGCGGTGCAACGGATTTCCTGGTGGCCATATCATTTCCAATTGCTGATCGCTCCGGCCGTGCTGCTGGGGCTCTACGGACTCGACAAAGCGAAACCGCGCTGGTGGATCGCCTGCATCGCGATCGGCGCCGCATTCGCTCCCGGAGCCGCTCTGATGGCGCGCAAGGCGCAGGGCCTCGAGTGGAGCGCTGCCTGGAATCGCCGCGAGGCAGTGCTCGCCTACCAGCGCTCCGTGTTCGCGGACTATGACCAGATCTGGCGCGACACGCGCTTCTTGATCGCTTCCGAGGCGCAACCCGGGCCCATCTACGTATTCGGCAACCCGCTCTACCTGTTGTTGGGGAATCGCAAGCAAGCCATCGCGCAGAACGGATGGGGCTGGGACACGGCCGCCCCGTCGCAGTGGGAAGCCCTGCCGAGCGAGCTCGGCGTCGCGCAGCCGGCATACGTATTCGTGGATGCGGGTTACCTCCCGATGCTGCGCCGCCACGGCGGAAACGTGTTGGAACTGCTCGGCCGCAACTACAGCCTCGACCACGCGGATTCCGCAGGGCAATGGTACCGCTCGAAGTCCAACCGCCTCGGGTCGCTCCAGAGTCATGCCGAGGTAAACTGGACGAGTGACGGTGGGCGTCCGGAGTGAGCCGGACGCAAGCAATCTGTCACCCCGCGGGTGCCGCCGGCGGAGGAGAATCAGGCACGGCGGTGGGCTGCCACGCTACCCCGAGGCTCACGGAAATTGGGCCACGCCTCATCCGCCGCACACGCATTTTGCCACCACTGCCATGGCGGCTTCTGAATCGTCTGATGAACATTTGATATGAGATCGCTATTATTGCGTTTCTATTGGCGGATGGAGAAGATCTTCTTTCCGCAGCTCTCGTCCTCGCAGTATCGCTACTACCAATTGCTGAACCGCCGCGTCCAGCCCCGCTGTGACTGGCTCGAAATGGGCTGCGGACACCAGATGTTCGCGCCCTGGATGCCCAATGAAGAAGCGCGGCTGATCGAGCGGTCCGGGCATGTGGTGGGGATCGATCTTGACTGGGAGGGGATGAAGAAGAATACGGGAGTGCACGGCAAAATCTTCGGCAATCTGGAGCAATTGCCTCTGCGGACCTCTCAGTTCGATCTGGTGACCGCAAATATGGTGGTGGAGCACCTGGGCAGCCCGTCGAAAGTCCTCGCCGAGGTTTACCGGGTTCTTCGGCCCGGCGGGCTCTTCATTTTCCATACTCCCAATCGCCGTTGTCTCACGGTGCGGCTAACGAAATGGCTGCCCCAGTGGATTAAGAATCTGATGGTTCTGTGGCTCGAGGGACGCAGCGAAGAGGACGTGTTTCCGACCCGCTACCGGCTGAACAGCTTGGAGGACATCACACGATTGGGAGCCGCAGCGGGGTTGCCGGTAGACGAGATTCAAATGGTGTCCACGTCGGCCGTCTCGGTGATGCTCGGTCCGGTGTCGATTGTGGAACTGCTGTACCTGCGGTTCATCGAACGCGACAGCTTGAAGTGGCTTCGGAGCAACCTGCTTGTGGTGCTTCGCAAGGCAGCCTGATCTACTGATCCCGTCCCGGCGGCAAAGAGGTAACATTATTTCTACCCGATCCGCATTTACGGCCGCGAACTGAGCTATACTCTGGGACAGCCTGCGTCCTGAAACATTCTTGGGGAGGTTCGTCGTATGACGGGGAATCAACGGCACCTTCTGCTCGGTGGTGTCTTGTATGTAGCCGCGATTGCGGTAGGCGCCGAACGGCAGGAAGCTTCCGGGGAAAATTGTACGTTCCGGTCCGATCCGGACGAGTATCTATCGCGTGCGGTTCGTGAGCGGCGGGAAGTGTTCGACCGCACGGCCAAGTTTCGAACGCGAACGGCCAGCGCGGGTGCATTCGCTGTCGCGCCAGACTCGATCCCGAAGCGCAACTTCATCGATGTACAGATCTTCGACAAGTTGATCCAGTCGAAGACGCCTTCGGCTGCGCTGGCAACCGACGAAGAGTTCTTGCGCCGCGTGACGTTGGACCTCACTGGCCGCATTCCTTCGCCTGACGAGATCCGCGCGTTTCTCGCGGAACCCGCGGAAAGCCGCCGGCGCAACGCCGTCGACCGTCTGCTCTACTCCGCCGAGTTCGTCGACAAGTGGGCGATGTGGATGGGTGACCTGCTCGGCAATGTCGTGGTTACCAACAACGTCAACCGGGGATTCCCCGGCCGCAACGCTTTCGCCGATTGGATTCGCGGCTCTCTCTACGAGCAGAAGCCGCTGAAAGACATGGTCTGGGAGATGATCGCGGCGCGCGGCAACAACTACAAGAACGAAGAGGCGGCGGTCAACTACATCATTGGCGGAAGACAAACGATGGGCCCGAACCAGGACGTGTACGACTACATGACCTGGCAAGCGACCGAGAAGTTCCTCGGCCTTTCGCACTATGACTGCCTGCTCTGCCACGACGGCCGCGGACATCTCACCGACATCAGCCTCTGGGGACGCCAGTTGACGCGGCTCGATGCCGAACGCATGGCCGCGTGGCTTTCCCGCACGAACTGGACCCAGATCGGTGACCGTAACGATCCGTTCTTCCAGGCGTGGATCGTGTCAGACCGAACCACCGGCAACTACACGCTGAACACTACCTTCGGAAATCGCCCCAATCGAGTGAAGGTGGGTACAATCACGGCGCTCGATCCCGAGTACCGCGATGGCACCAAGCCCACGTCGAACGAGTGGCGGGCTCAGTTCGCCGACAAGATCATCACCGATCCGCTCTTCGCGATCAATTTCGCCAATCGTTTGTGGAAGGCGATGTTCAACTACGGGCTGGTGGAGCCGGTGACGTCGCTCGATCCGGCGCGGCTCGATCCCGACAACCCTCCGCCTGCTCCTTGGGCCCTGCAGGCCTCGCATCCGGCACTGCTGCTGCAGTTGGCGACGTTCCTGCGTGAGAACAACTATGACCTGAGACGGTTCCTCAAAGTGATCGTGGAATCGTCGGCATATCAGTTGAGCTCGCGTTACGACGGCGAGTGGAGTGTTTCCATGGTGCCTCTGTTCGCGCGGCACATACCCCGGCGCCTCGAAGGTGAAGAGATTCACGACGCCATCGTCAAGTCGACTGGCGTCATCACGAACTACCCGGTGCAAGGCTGGATCGATCCCACGCCGTGGGCGATGCGAATGCCCGATCCGCAGGAGCCTCGTTCCAACGTCACTTCGCTCAATTTCATGAACACGTTCCTGCGGGGGAATCGCGATACGCAAAGCCGCAGCCAGGCTGGATCGGTGGTGCAGCAGTTGTTCCTGATGAACGATTCGTTCGTCACCAACAAGACCAAGGCCGCCTCGTCTCCCACGCTGAAAGCCATCTCGCAGATCACGTCGAACGACGCCGTGATCGACGAACTTTTCTTGCTTTTCCTCTCGCGCAAGCCGACCGAGTACGAGCGCGGCGAGTCGCGAGCGTTTCTGGCCAAGGCAGCCAACGCCGCTACCCGGAACGCGTACATCGAAGATCTGGCCTGGACCTTGATCAACAAGGCCGAGTTCATCTTCAGCTACTGAGAGAGGAGGCACGGAAATGAAAGACCGATTCGGATTCGATTGGACCAAGATTCCGGGAACGCTGTTCTGGCGCAAGCCTCATCTCTCGCGGCGCGTGATGTTCCGCCACGTGGCGGCCGCCGTGGGCGGATATTTCCTACTTCCGCTGCGGCCACACGAGAAGATCGCCGGCGCCGCCGCACCAACCGCCAGAGTGCGGAACATCATCTTCATCCAGATGAACGGCGGAGCCAGCCACGTCGACACGTTCGATCTGAAGGAAGGTTCCTGGCTGCCGGCCTCGTTCCAACCCACCTCCTACGGCGACATTCGATGGCCGCGTGGGCTATTTCCCAAACTCGCCGAGATGATGGATTCGATTGCAGTCGTGCGGTCGGTGAAGTCGTGGGCGGCCGTCCATCAGTTGGCGCGCGATTGGGTACAGATCGGGCGCAACCCCACGGCGAGCACGTCGCGCATCGCCCCGCATATCGGCTCGATCGTTTCGCTCGAGTTGAGCTCGAATGATTTCGCGCAGCAGACGCTGCCCGCTTTCATGGCGCTCAACACCGGCGACATTCCCTCCAACGGATATCTCGCCCCGCAGCATGCGCCGTTCTTCGCCAATCCCAACGGCGGTGGCTTGGGCAACACCACTCACCGCGATGGCACGGCGGTATTCGACCGCCGCTATGACTTGCTGCTGAAGCTCGAAGCCGAAGAGCGGACCCACAACGAACTCGGAGCGGGCACGCGCGAGATGCAGCAGTTCAATCTTGCTGCGCGTAACCTGATGTACAACTCGCGGGTGGAGGAGGCGTTTCGCTTCACCAACGACGAGCGGCTTCGCTATGGCAACTCGGCCTTCGGTAACGCGTGCGTGACTGCTCGCAACTTGCTGCGGGCGAAGTTCGGCGTGCGGTTCATTCAGATCGGCGTTGGCAGCTTCGACAACCACACCGGCATCTACACGGGTGCGTTGAATCCGGCCAACGCGAATTCGCTCGGACGGCAGTTCGACAGCGGGCTGGGCAACCTGATCGCGGACCTGAAGCAAGACGGGCTGCTCGACGAGACGCTGGTCTTCTGCATGGGCGAATTCGGACGCACCATCGGTCCCCTCAATTCGCAGGCCGGCCGCGACCACTTCTTGCAGCAAGCGGTGATGTTCGCCGGAGGCGGCATCCGCGGACCCAAGGCGATCGGCGTAACCGACGGCGCCGGGTCGAGAACGGATAGCCCCGGTTGGAGTCGCGATCGCGATGTGCGCGCCGAAGACATCGAAGCGACCATCTACTCCGCGTTGGGCATTGATTGGATGACGGTGCGCCGGGATGATCCGCTGGGCCGCGGGTTCGAGTACGTGCCGTTTTCGGCGTCGCAGGATTTGTACGGTCCGCTGAACGAACTCTGGAGCTAATAGTCGCTGCTTCGGATGTGGAGCAGACTCAGTCTGCGCGGGACTTCAGTCCCGCTGTCGTCGCACGTGCCGCGCTCGACTGCATGGGCGAGGCGCTACTGCGCCCCTTTCGGTACGGTCGCTTGCAAGTCGGTTCAAGCGACCATTCAGGGGGGGAAACCGAAACCGTGGAAGAACCAACGCGGGATGGTGGGTCCGACAAGACTCGAACTTGTGACCTCTACCGTGTCAAGGTAGCGCTCTAACCAACTGAGCTACGGACCCGCGTGCGCGGAATCCTTCATTTTAGCACGAAGGCCCGCGCGGCGAACTGCTCCGCCGGCGGGCCGTGCTTTTCAGGACACTGGTTACTGCCGGACCGTCCGGCGCCGCTTGGCGACGCCTAGAACCACCAGCCCGGCGCCCATCAGAGCCATCGATGCCGGTTCGGGAACATCGCTCGTTTGCGCATACACGATGCTGTCGTACCCCTTGTTCGAATCGGGGAAGCGGAAGTCATCGTCGAGGTCCACGAACTGCACCGCGCCGAGCCGCGTGCCACCCGTCGCCACCACGCCGAAGAAGTCGGCTCCGCCAGGAGCGCCGCCACCGATGCCGCCGATATTGGTGCTCGGAACCAGTCCGCTGTAGAGCAGAGTATTGAACTCGTCATAGATCCGTACCTCGGTGAACGAGGCGCCATCGGCCGATTGCCAGATCAGGTCGAGACCGAAGGCGGTTAGCGGAATGGTGAAACGGAACGTGACCGAGTCGTTCTCGACAGACGGGTTGGGTCCAGGCGCGAGATCCGTGCCGCCCGGCGAGAGAATGTTCTCTCCCGTAGTCGGCAGAAGCTTGTTCGTGCTCGCGTCGATCACGCCCAGGAATCCGCCCGAGGTGAACGTGTCGGCTCCGCGCACCACCATCAGCGGCGCGCCGTCGGCCTGGAACTGAATGCCCGACATCGTTTGGCCCGAGATGTCGGTACCGGCGGCGACGCTGTCGAAGTCGAAGGACGAAGTGGACCCCGCCGCAATCGAGAAGCCTCCGGAATTCATCGGGAAGAGGATCACGCCGGCGCTGGCCGAAGAAGCGAGGGACAGCGCAAGCAGGGAAGAGACAGTCAGTGTGCGAAACATTTTGTTGATCATTTGTTCTGGTTCTCCGGTCATTCACTCGGACCGCGGCCCTCGGGCCGGGGGCGGTGGAACTCCTCCAGATCCACCCCCCGGTTTCGGGGCCGCGTCCTTTTTTTTTGCGGCGCCCGCTCAGTGGCGCCTGCTACATGTGTTATGAGGCTTGGAGCGTGGTGGGCCAATGGAATCCCAGTTGCAAAATGCGGTTCTGTGGCTGCCCTGACGGTGAAGGAATAGTCCGGAAGGTAGAGTTCCGGAGCGCCCCGCCGTACCCGCAATCGGGGGCAAGAACCCGCATTCGCGCACGCACACCCCGGCCGTGGATTTGACAGTTCCGGGCCCGATCGGCTACCTTAAATAGTTGTAGTTCTCTCCCGGGAGACTTCCGTCTTATGAAAACCCTTTTTCCATCGGCCCAGACCATCGTGCGTTCCTGGCACCTCATCGATGCCGAGGGCGCAGTCCTTGGCCGTGTAGCGGCGCGGGCCGCCAGGTTGTTGATGGGCAAGCACAAGCCCACGTTCACGCCCTTTCTCGACACCGGCGATCACGTGATCGTGATCAACGCCGACAAGGTGAAGTTGACCGGTTCGAAAGAGACCGACAAGATCTATCGCCATCACTCCGGTTATCCGGGCGGATTGAAGCAGGCGGCCGCGTTCCAGTTGCGGTCGAAGCGTCCGCAGCGGATGGTGGAACTTGCTATCGCGGGCATGTTGCCGAAGACCAAGCTCGGCAAGCAGATGTACCGCAAACTGAAGGTATATGCCGGAGCCAAGCATCCTCACGCGGCGCAACAGCCGGTGACCTTGGCCAACTAGGATCAGGAGAAACACTTCGAGTGCCAGCGCTATCCCAGCAAATCGCCACCGGACGCCGCAAGACAGCCGTCGCCCGTGTATTCTTGCGCCCCGGACAGGGGAAAATCACCGTGAACCGGCGGCCCCTGGATCAATACTTCCCGTCGGAATCCTCTCGCGCCGCGGTTCGCCAGCCGCTGCTCGCCGCCGAAGTCGACGGCAAGTTTGACGTGTTGATCAATGCTTCCGGCGGCGGCATGCGAGGCCAAGCCGGCGCGATCCGCCTTGGCATCGCGCGCGCGCTCGTCGAGTTCAACGCGGAACTCCGCGGCAAGCTGAAACAGCTCGGCATGCTGACGCGCGATCCGCGCCAGCATGAGCGCAAGAAGTACGGCCAGAAGGGCGCCCGCAAGCGCTTCCAGTTCTCCAAACGCTAACGTTTTCTCAAATCCTGCGGCGGCCTGCAAATTCCGCTTGAACAGCGGGCCTCCGCGCAATCCGTGGTTTTCTCGAACAGGCTCTTTACGGGGAGCCGCCTCAGGGAGGTATTTTGCCGTCGATTTCAATGAAGGAATTGCTCGAAGCCGGCGTTCACTTCGGGCACCAGACCAAGCGCTGGAATCCAAAGATGAAGACTTACATCTTTGGCGAACGTAACGGGATCTACATCATAGACCTGCAGAAGACGCTCAAGCTGTTCAAAGACGCCATGCGGTTCGTGGCCGAACAGGCCTCGCAAGGCAAGACGATCCTCTTCGTGGGCACCAAGCGCCAGGCGCAGGAAGCGGTGTCGGAAGAAGCCTTGCGCTGCGGGATGTTCTACGTCAACCAGCGATGGCTGGGCGGGCTTCTCACCAACTTTTCCACCGTGCAGCGGTCCATCAAGCGGTTCAAGGAACTCGAAATGATGGCCACTACCGAAGGCGGTTGGGGTGGCCGCGCGAAGAAGGAAGTGGGCCGGCTCGAGCGCGAGCGCAAACACATGTCGCAGAACCTTTCCGGTATCAAAGACATGTCCTCGCTCCCGGATCTGCTCTTCGTCATTGACTCGAGCAAAGAGGCGATCGCCGTTTCCGAAGCGCGCAAGCTCGGCATTCCGGTCGTCGCCGTCGTCGACACCAACTGCGATCCGGACATGGTCGACTACGTGATCCCGGGTAACGACGACGCGCTCCGCGCCATCCGGTTGTTCACCAACAAGGTCGCCGAAGCGGTGGTGGAAGGCCGCGCTCTGGCAAGCGAACACGACTTCACGGCCGAGCGGATCGTGACCGAAGAAGGCGGACTCGAGGAATCCTCCGAGTACAGCCAATACTTCGAGCCGCAGTACGCCGAAAAGCTGATGAGCGAGAGCCTGATCGAAGAAGAGCTCCCGAACCTCATCCCGAAGAAGGCGCAACTCGAAGCTCTCCAGGATTAGAGCTTCCCCCCTCTCGAAGTTTTGTTGACGATTTGGTTTCGGCCCGGTCCGGTCCGGGTGTCGGGCGAGAAGTGTAGCAGGAAAGGCAGGAAGGTAGCATGGCGGAAGTCAGCGCGGCATTGGTGAAGCAGCTCCGGGAGAAGACCGGCGCGGGCATGATGGATTGCAAGAAGGCCCTCGACGATGCGAAGGGCGACCTCGCCGAAGCGGAAGTGATTCTGCGCAAGAAGGGTATCGCGGCGGCGGCCAAGCGGCAGTCGCGCGCGGCGCGAGCCGGAGTCATCCAGTCGTACATCCACGCCGGAAACCAGATCGGCGTGATGCTCGAGCTCAACTGCGAGACTGACTTCGTGGCCCGCACCGAGGATTTCCTCGCGCTTGCCAAAGACCTTGCCATGCAGGTGGCCGCGGCCGATCCGAAGTACCTGCGGCGCGATGACGTGCCTGCCGATGTGCTCGCCAAAGAGCGCGAGATCGCCGCCGACCGCGCCAAGAACGAAGGCAAGCCCGAAAAGGTGATCGAAAAGATCGTCGACGGTCGCGTGGCCAAGTTCTACGAGGAAGTCTGCCTGCTCGATCAGCCGTTTATCAAAGAGAACACCACCAGCGTCGAGCAACTCATCAAAGGCATGATTTCGAAGATGCAGGAGAACATCTCGATCGCTCGTTTCGCGCGCTTCAAGGTGGGCGAAACGGCGGCTGCAGCTGCCGAAGAAGCCGCCGGTTAACGATCGCATCTCCGGCGCCATGGCGAGATACAAGCGGATTTTGCTCAAGCTCTCCGGCGAAGTGCTCGCCGGGCAGAACAGTTTCGGCATTGATCCGGCGCGCGTCAAGGCGCTCGCCGAAGAAGTGGCCGAAGTAGCGCAAACGGGCGTCCAGATCGGCCTCGTTGTCGGGGGAGGGAACTTCTTCCGCGGCGTGGCTTCGGCGGCCCGTCACATGGATCGCGTCGCGGCCGATCACATGGGGATGCTCGCTACGGTGATCAATGCCATCGCCCTGCAAGACGCGCTCGAAAAGGAAGGTATTCCCACGCGGGTGATGACCGCCATCGAGATGCACCAGGTGGCCGAGCCTTACATCCGGCGCCGCGCCATCCGCCATCTCGAGAAAGGCCGCATCGTCATTTTCGCCGCCGGCACCTCGAACCCGTATTTCTCCACCGACACGGCAGCCACGCTGCGCGGCCTCGAGATCAAGGCCGAGGTGGTGGCCAAGGCAACGCGCGTCAACGGCGTATACGACAAGGATCCGCTGCAGCACTCCGACGCCGTGCAGTACGCCACCGTCTCCTATCAGGAAGTTCTCGCCAAGGCTCTCAAGGTGATGGATGCCTCTGCAGTCGCCATGTGCCGCGACAACCAGATGCCGATTCTGGTTTTCAATCTCACCGTGCGCGGCAATATAATGCGTATGACGATGGGCGAGGCCGTAGGTACGCTGATCGCCAATTGAGCCAAATCCGACATTCGGAGCCGAACATGACCGTCAAAGAGATCGAAGCGAACGCAAAATCGCGAATGGAGAAGGTGCTCGCTGACCTGCAGCACCACATGGCCAGCATCCGCACCGGGCGCGCCTCGGTGAGTCTGCTCGACAACGTCCGGGTGGACTACTACGGCACCCCGACGCCGCTGAACCAGGTGGCCACGCTCCACGTTCCGGAGCCCGCGATGATCACCGCGCAGCCATGGGACGCGTCCCAAATCGGCCCCATCGAGAAAGCGATCCGCGCGGCTGAGCTCGGGCTCAATCCGCAAAACGACGGCAAGCTGATTCGCATCCCGATTCCACCGTTGACGGAAGAGCGCCGCAAGGAGATTGTCAAGCGGCTGCACGGAGTGGCCGAGGACCACCGCGTGGCCCTGCGCAACATCCGCCGCGACGCCAACGAAGCGGTGAAGAAGCTGCTCAAGGACAAGACGATCAGCGAAGACGATGACCGCCGGGCGCACGACGAAGTCCAGAAGATGACCGATGCGCAGATGGCGAAACTCGATACACTCGCCAAGGCCAAGGAAAAGGAACTGCTCGAGTTCAAGTAGGCCGGAACTTTCGCTTCTTTGCCGGTGTCCATAGCGGCGGGAGGCAGAAATGTTCGAAACATCGGTAGTCGGGGCAGGCAAGACGGCGCGGCCGGTTACAGTATCGTTCTCGGCGTTGGCACAGGTCACGCTGATTGCGGGCGGTCTGCTCTATTTCGCGCTACGGGTAGAGCCTCTGCCCAAGGTTCAGTTGCGGTCGTGGCGCGAGGCGGCGCAAGTGGTCGAGGTGCAACGTCCGAGGCCGACGCAGCCGGTTGCTGCGCCTGCCGAGGCTAGGTTGAGGGTTCCCGGGCGGCCGCTGGATGTGACGCGATTCCTCGCGCGCAACACGGGTCCGGTGCATACGGACGTGGACTGGCAAGAGCCGCTCGTGCTCATTGATCCGCGTATCGAGGGCTCCTCTGATCCGGCAGTGCCCTCCTGGGCCGCGCGCTCTTCCCAGGTTCCACCTCGTCCGGTGGATCCACCGAAGCCGGTGCCCGCGGTCGTGCCGCCGAAGGCTCCCGCCGGTCCCGTGACCGTGGGCGGCGACGTTCGTCCGCCTCGCCTGCTGCGCGAAGTGAAGCCCGTGTATCCTCCGCTGGCGCGGCAAGCGCGAATCCAGGGCACCGTCGTGATCGAAGCGATCATCTCCCGCGACGGCGCAGTGCGCGCGGCCCGCATCGCGAGCGGACATTCTTTGCTGGTGCAGGCGGCGATCGACGCCGTGCGGCAGTGGCTCTACGCGCCCACCATGCTCAACGGACAACCGGTGGAGGTGATCCTGATGGCCGAGGTGAACTTCAAGCTGTCGCAGTGACAGTCGGCGCGTTGGTTTAGTCGAGGCGATCTCCCCCGACGGCCCCGCCCCCGTGGCTCGAAGGCCCTATGCGCCCACCATGCTCAACGGGCAACCGGTGAAGTGAGCCCGATGGCCGAGGTGAACTTCAAGCTGTCGTGGTGACAGCTGCCCTCGCGATGGGAGCGATCGTCTGCCCCGACGGCCCCGCCCGTGGCTCGAAGGCTCGATGCGCCGGCCATGCTCAACGGGCAACCCGTGGAGGTGATCCCGATGGCCGAGATGAACTTCAATTCAATCGGCCCGCCGTGACAGCCACCGCCGTGATCAAAGCGATCGTCTCCCGCGACGCGCGGTGCGGGCTGCCCGCATCGCGAACGAACATACTTTGCTCGTGCAGGTGGCGATCGATGCGGCCGGGCAGTGGCTTCGTGGTTCAAGCTGTCGCAGTGATTGCCTACTGCGCCGAGGAGCCGCTCATCAACTCCTCCTCGATGCGCGTGTTCGCGTTGCTCGCGGCGAACTCGGCCGCCACCCGAACCGCGTTCTTGATCGCGTTGGGATTCGAGCTCCCGTGGCAGATGATGCAAACACCCTTCACGCCCAGCAGCGGAGCGCCGCCGTACTCGGAGTAGTCGATCTGCTTCTTGAGTTGCGCGAACGCCCCCTTGGCGAGGAAAGCCCCTGCCTTGTACAGCGGACTCGAACTGAGCGTTTCGCGGAGCATCCCGGTGATCATGCTTGCCACGCCCTCGCCCGTCTTGAGCAGCACGTTGCCGATGAATCCGTCGCACACCACAACGTCGGCATGGCCGCGGAAGATGTCGCGGCCTTCCACATTGCCGATGAAGTTGATCGGCAGAGCCTTGATCAACGGCGTGGCCGCTTTGGTGAGCTCGTTGCCTTTGTGCTCCTCTTCGCCGATCGAAAGCAGGCCCACGCGCGGGTTATCCGTATGGCAAATCACGCGCGAATAGACCTCGCCCATCACCGCGAATTGCGCGAGCATTTGCGGCGTGGAGTCGACATTGGCGCCGACATCCACCACCACTGCGGGCTTGCCGGTCCGGGTGGGGAAAACGGCGGCCAGGGCAGGGCGCTCCACCCCGTGGACCATGCCTTGCACCATCTTCGCCGTGGCCATGACGGCTCCGGTGTTGCCCGCCGACACGACGCCCGCAGCCTCGCCATCGCGAACCAGGCGCGAGGCGACGCGGATCGAGCTGTCCTTCTTGCCACGAACGGCCTTGGCCGCGCTATCGTCCATCGTGATGTGCTCGGAGGCATGCACGATCTCGATGGGCAAACTCCTCCAACTGGAATGACGGTCGAGTTCGGACTCGAGCAATTCCTTCCGGCCAATGAGTTTTACACGGACGTCGTAGGCCTTGACGGCCTCGATCACGCCGAGGATTTCGTTCTTCGGAGCGTGATCGCCGCCCATGGCATCGACGGCGATGGTCACCATGGGGAACGCCTGGGCGCTCTCAGGATTCTTCCACTTCGATGACTTCGCGGCCCTTGTACTTGCCGGTGTGCGGGCTCACGCGGTGCGGCATGGTGGGGTTGCCCGTATCGGGGCAGGTGGCCAAGGCTGGGCGCGAGAGAAAGTCATGGGCGCGGCGGCTGTTCTTGCGGCGCTTGGAGTGGCGTCGTTTGGGATTCGGCATCGTTAATCTCCTGTGAGTTTCTGAAGGGCAGCCCAGCGCTCGTCCAAGTGAGGCTTTTGGCAGCCGCAATCTCCTGTGTTCCGGTTGCGCCCGCACTGCGGGCAGATTCCCTTGCAGTCCGCCCGGCAGGTGCGCTGCATCGGCAGCCACAACAGCACCTGTTCGCGAACCACGTCGGCCAGCTCGATGCCGGCCCCTTCGTAAAACCCGATATCCGTTTCCTCGCCGGCGATCTCGACCTCGGACGCCTCTTCCAGGCTCTCGGCGGGCCGGTAGCTCAGCGAGAAATCTCCGTCCACCGGGATGTCGAACGCCTCCAGGCACAAGTCGCATTCGCACTGCAGCCTGCCGCGAATGTGTCCCCGCACCCGAATCTCATCGAGCACTCCGGCCAACTCCGCTGACCCTTTCACCGCCAGGGGCTCTTTCAGATCCAGGGTCTTGTCGAGCAAGTCGAGCTTGCCTGGCGCGAAGGATACGTCGAAGGGTACCTTGCGGAGCTCTAACTCGTTGACTGCCAGGAACATAAAGAACTTAGGCGGCGATCGCACCCGAACGGGCACAAGCCTGCGGAGGCGGACGAATAGCCATTATAGCGCGATAAGTGCTGTACCCGCATCTGCTTCCAGAGACAAAGGCTGTGAGAGGCGCTTGTGTTAATCTGAAACAAGTTCCTTCGTTTTCGTGGGCCGGTAGCTCAGTGGTAGAGCATCTGACTTTTAATCAGATGGCCGCGGGTTCGATCCCCGCCCGGCTCACCAATTCCCGGGAACTTTCCTCGCCCATCCGGTGTCCATCACCGGCATGCGCCTTCTCCTGCCGCTGCTCGTTTGCCTCGCCGCCTTCGCCAATCAGGACCCCGTCCCCGAGTTCGAAAAGGTGCTCCAAGCGGGCCGGGATGCCTACTCCCGCGGACAGTACGCGAGCTCACTCGCCACGTTCGAGAAAGCGTGGAAGCTCGTCGAGCAGGCCGACTTCAAGGACCCCAAACGCTACGACGCGCTCGAGGCTCTCACCAGCGCCAATATCGCCCTGAAGAAGTACGACGAAGCCGAGGCGTGGCTGCAACTCGCGATCAACTGGCGTGAGGTGGCCATCAGCCGCACTGACCCGTCGATCGCCGACGAGTACGTGAAGCTCATCGGAATCCTGCGCGGGAAAAAGGAGTTCGAGCGGGCGCTGTTCGTCGCGCAGCAGGCGCGGTTCATGCGGTGGCGGCCGGGAATGAGCGAAAACATCCGGCTCGCCGAAGACACGGCTCGGCTCGGGCTCATTCACCTCGACATGGAGCAGCCGGACGCCGCCCTCGATGACTACCGGCAGGCGCTCGGGGTGCTCGATCGCGTGATTGGTCCGGACCACCCGCAGGTGCTGCCGATGCTCGATCGCGTGGGCGAACTCGAGAATTCCCAGCGCGCCTACGATCGCGCCGAGGCGACATTCCGCAGAGCGCTGGTGATTCGCGAACGGATTCACGGCGGCGATCATGCGGACCTCATCGCTACGCTCGACGGCCTCGCCTACAGCTTGTTCGGGCAGCGCCGGTACGACGATGCCGAGCCGGTCTACAAGCGCCTGCTTGGGATTTGGGAGGTGAGCGCGGGTCCCGAGCATCCGATGGTGGCGTTGACCCTCGACAAGATCGCGACGTTCTATAGCGAGCAAGGCAAGCTCGAGGAGAGTCAGGCGGCGGTGGATCGGTCGCTCGCGATCCGGACAGGGTTTCTCACCGGCGCGTTGAGCGAGGAGGCGAAGCGGCAGTTGGTCCGCGAGCGAAAGGCGGAGGCGAAGGCGGTGTTCACGCAAGCTGTGGATGCGATGGAGGTGGAGCGGAAGAAGGTGGTCCCAGAGGAGAAGCCGGCGGCGCTAGTGCGAAAGGCCGCGCCCGTGAGGCGGAAATGATCAGCGTTTGAATGCGGCTAGCTCGAGCCCCGGTACTACTCGAAAGTGCTTGATGTTTCCCGTGCACAGCGTTTCGCCAACTTCGAGCGCGGTGGCGGCGATCAGCGCGTCCGTCACCTGGATCCCGTGACTGAGTGAGTACATCTGGACCATCGCTGTGGCGGTGGTCCCGATGGGCTGAGAGAGATGCAACGTCCGAAAACCCAGTTGGCGAAGCGACTTCTGAATCTGCTGTGCTTCGAGCTTCGATCGCGCGCCTTGCAGCAACTCCATCAGCGTGACGACGGACATCGAACGGTCTCGCTCGAGATTAATGGCGCGCGCGGCGGCGCTGTTGCCACGGAAGGCCCAGATGAGAACGTCAGTGTCGAAGATCACTTGCGCTTGCGTGCTCGGGATGGTTTCGGATCAGCGAACCGGGATGCGAAGCGGGGTTCACGCAGCTTTCGCACATATGCATCCGGATCGGCCATCGCCGCGTTGTCTTTCCACATGCCAAAGGCAGGTTGCTCCTCGACTCGCGTCAGGGAAGAGCTGTCGTCTACGAAAATTGGAGTGAGCATGGCTTTCGGCTTTCCTCTGTATAGAACTGTCACCGCTTCGCCCTGATCGATCATTCGGAGGACATCTTTCATTTTGTAGCGAAGGTCGATAATGGTCGCGTTCATGTCTACTCACAAGTATACATTTTCCACCGGAACTTTGCACGGCCGGTGGCGCGGCACACCCGTCAGAAGTAATACTTCAGCGCGAACTGGATCTGCCGCAACTGGCTCGTGCCCCGGATTCGCCCGAACAACACCGCCGGCGCCACGTTCGACGATCCCCACTGCGCGTTGGGACGCCCCCACGCCGGATGGTTCGGCGCATTGAACATTTCCATACGGAATTGGAGCGAGTGCTTTTCGTTGAGCCGGAAGTCCTTGAGCGTCGAGAAGTCGATGTTCCACTGCCCCGGCGCATAGAGATTGTTGCGTCCGCACGAGCCGAACTCGCCCGCCACCGTGTTCACGAACGCGGAAGATAGAAAGTAGCGATCCGGCGTGGGAGCCGAAGCCACTTGCTGCGCGCCCGCCACGCAGTTCAACCGATTGCCGTCCGGTACGATCGCCTGGCCGGCCGAATCCCAGGATCGCGTGGTGATCGGGTTGCCGTCCTGCACCGTGGTGATCGTCGAGAACTGCCATCCGCCGAGCACCTGGTTCACAGCCCCGCCTCGATTCAAATACCGGCGGCCCTTGCCGAACGGCAGCGTGTAGAGGATCGACGCCACGAACCGCCGCGGCACATCGAACCCGGCAGGTCCGCGCTCGCAACGCCGGCAATGCGGATTCTCCGGCGTGAAATCGTCGCCCGTACCGCGGATGGCGCTGTTCTCGTCGAGCGCCTTTGACCACGTGAAGGCGAGCAATGTGGTGAAGCCGGTACCGAAGCGCTGCGTGAGCTTGCCGCTGAATGCGTTGTAGTTGGCGTTGCCGTCGCCGGCGATGAATTGGATCGCCTGCCACTCCGGATACGGCGCGCGAAGGCGGAATTGCGTGATTCCGGGAACGGGTCCGTTGGCGTTGATCAGGTAGGCGAGCTTTCGGCTCTGGTTGCCCGTGTAGCCCACTTCCACCGTGGAGCTGTTGCCGAGAGTGCGCTGCACGTTGAAGAGATACTGCATCGTGTACGTGTTGGCGAGATTGGAGTCCGCGCCCCAGGTGAGTCCGGATGGGCTTGCCAGCAGCACCGGAAGCTGGCTCGCGTTGATGAAGTTGGTGTAGCCGAGCACGGGCGGCGCCTGCACGTCAGGCACGATCGAAGCGCGCCCGCCCATGCCGCGATTCATGTCGAAGATCGAGTTCTTGCTCTCTTGCGAGTAGAAGATCCCGAAGCCCGCGCGGAAAGCCCACTTCGCCGACGGGCTGTAGGCGATGCCCAAGCGCGGCGCGAAGTTGTTGTAGTCGGTCTTGATGAGGCGATTGCCGAGGCGGCCATCGCGCGCCAACTGCACCGGACCGGTAAATCGAAAATCGATGTTCTGGTAGAAGTCGCCGGTGCCGGTGCGCACATACACGGGGTGCTTGCTCGCGTCGGGTTCGTTCGCGTAGTAGGGCAGCGGCTGGCGGATCTGGAAGTTCACCGCGTTGCCGAACTTGTCCCACAACGGCTGCGCCAGTTCCCAGCGCAAACCGAGATTGACGGTGAGCTTCGAAGTGACCTTGTACGTATCGTCGAAATAGAGGCCCACTTCGCTGTCGCGGAAATCGCCCTTGGCCAGCGCCACCGCGCTGTCGAGCTGCGTGAAGGCTCCGATGAGAAAATCCGCGCCCGAGTATCCGCCGGCGAGCGTGTTCGCGTTTGCCGTGAAGCTGCCGTTGGTGGTGAAGCGCCCACGCGCGAATTCGTTTCCGAACTGC
This sequence comes from Bryobacteraceae bacterium, assembly GCA_046331625.1. Lineage (GTDB taxonomy): Bacteria > Acidobacteriota > Terriglobia > Bryobacterales > Bryobacteraceae > JAXLQL01. Next base: position 143,833 of record JAXLQL010000006.1, on the reverse strand, counting down.
AGGTATTGGTTGTACCGATACTCCCCGCCGAAGCGGAACGAGTGCTTGCCGTGAACCCACGAGAAGTTGTCGGTGGCTTGGAATACCTTGTCGTCGATGGTGAATGGGCCATTGGCGTCGTTGCCCAATCCCGAGAGATTGTTGGCGAGCGAGATGTTCGGAATGCCGAACGAGTTCGGGTCGGTGATCTTCACCGGCGTGTTGAGCAGCGCGTTAACGTTCTCTACTCCCGCGAGTTCCTGGCTGATGTTGTTGAAGAGCGAGTTGTATCCGAACCGCGCTTCGTTCACCTTCGTTGCCGAGAAGACTCGAGTGTTCGCCAGCACCCACTGTCCAGCGCGCGTGTAAAGCGGCTGGCCGTTGAGCTTGATGCCAGGAGTGAGAGTGAGCTCGTCGGTCCAGCTATAGCGGCCGAACCATTGCGAGTTAGGGCTCTCGTTGAAGTCGATGCGCGCGGTGAACTGATCCTTGTCCACCGGCGTCTTCGCCAAGTATTGATAGTTGCGGTTGGGCACGCCTGACTGGGCGAGATTCGGCACGGGCGCGAACCGATCGAGCAGCAGGACGCTGCCCTTGTCGAAGCGCGAGGCGGGAATCTGGTTGCCCGGGAATGCCGTGGAAGTGATGGTATTGCCACTGCGTGCGCGCGTATTGGGATCCTGCAGCGCCGTCGGGATCACTGAGAAATCTCCCTTGCGCATCGCGTCGGTCATCGTGGTGCCGAACGTGGTCACGGTGCGGCGGGACTTGAAACCTTCGTAGTTCGCCATGAAGAAGAGCCGGTTCGCTCCGTTGTAGAGCTTCGGGATGCGCACCGGTCCGGCGAGAGTGAAGCCGTACTGGTTCTGGCGATAGGGCGCCTTCTCGGGCGCCACCTGGTTGGGGCTTTCGGGATCCTTGAAGAAGTACGGGCGGGCATCGAGCCGGTCATTGCGCACGAACTCGAACGCCGAACCGTGATATTCGTTCGTGCCGCCGCGCGTGGAGACGTTCACTTGTCCGGCGGCGCGTCCGAACTCGGCCGGGTAGATGCCGGTCTGGACCTTGAACTCCTGCAGCGCTTCCACGGAAGGCAGCACGATGTAGAGGTTGAAGTTGATATCGGTATTGGTGATGCCGTCGAGCGTGTAGTTGCTCCACGTCGCGCGAGCTCCGGCAAGCGACATCGTGATCCCCGACCGCGTTCCACCTTGTCGGCCGGCTGCCTGCGCCGCCGGTGCAAAGCCGTAGCTCACGTTGGGGCTGAGCGCCACCAGGCTCAGGAAGTTGCGCCCGTTGAGCGGCAGGTCAGTGATGCGCTGGCGCTCGATCACGGTTCCGACGGTTGCGTTTTCGGTGGCCAGCAGCGGAACGGCGCCCGTGACTTCGACAGTTTCCGACACTTGGCCGACGTCGAGCGCGAAGTCGACGCGGGCAGTCTGCTGCACCTGCAACTCGATGCCGCCGCGTGTGGCGCTTTTGAATCCGCTCTTGACGGCCTTCACTTCGTACATCCCCGGGTTCAATGCGGGGACCGAGTAGACGCCATCCTGGTTGGTGACCACGCTGCGCGCGACGTTGGTTTCGGTGTTGCGCACCGTGATCTCTACGCCCGCGATGACGGCTCCGGTGGAGTCGCGAATCTCGCCCGTGACGGTACCGAGCGTCTGCCCAAACGAGAGAGAAGTGAATGCTGTAGCGGCAAAGAGCCGCAGCAAGACATGGCTGCTGGATTTCATGAGGTACCCCTTCTACGCTGAAGACTGTACCATAATCAGTGGCTGAGGGGCTCCTGCTACAACAGCCAAAAGCCCATCATGCGGACCATGTCGAGAATGATCCGGGCGGCGACCACCACCAACAGGACCTGGACCACTTCGCGCGGAGGCCAGCTATTGGTGAGGATCTTCCACACCAGCAGCGCTCCGCCAGTCAGCACCGAGAAGGCGACGGCGGCGAGGATCACCAGCAGCGGGAACGATGGCGCCGGGCCAAGCCAACCGAGCGCCACGATGCGCGCTGGTCCCGGAATTGCGAAGGCGGCCATGAGTCCAGCGCCGCCCATGAGGAGCCGTTGGTCCATGTACTCATGGTAAGCGTAGTCATCGTAAACTGAAGGCACGGTCTCAGCCATGGCCTTGATCAACTTCGTCTCCAACTACGACGACCTTTCCACCGATCGCGGCTACCAGTTTCGGTTCCGCTGCGACAAATGCGGCAACGGCCACATGACGCAGTTCAAGCCTTCGACGCTCGGAATGGCGCAGTCGATTCTCAATGTCGCGGGAAGCTTGTTCGGCGGCATGGGCAGCATGGGCAACGCCGCGTACGAGGTGCAGCGGGCCGTCGGCGGCAAGGCGCATGATGCCGCGCTGGCCGAAGCGGTGGAAGAAGCGCGCCCCGCGTTTCGCCAATGCACGCGCTGCGGCCATTGGGTCTGCGCCGAGGTTTGCTGGAACGCCAAGGTGAACCAATGCGAGAACTGCGCGCCCGACTTCCAGGAGCAACTGGCGGCGAATCAAGCCCAAGCCAAGGCGGATGCAGCACGGCAGCAGCTCTATGACAAGGCCGCGAAGACCGACTACGTGTCAGGCGTCGACATGGGTGCCGATTCCTACGTCGCCGGGCAGACTGCGGTCACCAATACCCAAGCGAAAAAGGCTACCTGTCCCGCCTGCGGCGCAACGATCGCGGCCGGAGCCAAGTTCTGCGGCGAGTGCGGCCAAGCCACGGTGAAGGCGGGTCCGAAGATCTGTAATAAATGCGGCACGGCGTCGGAAGCCAAGTTCTGCCCCGAGTGCGGCAACAAGTTGGCTTGAGAGTTGCCGGAGGGCTCCCTGATGGGGATTCCCGCGCCGCTTAACTTCCTGATAAACTTGGAACGAATCGATTCACCTCTCGCCACTGGAGCGAGTTGGGAGGGAGCATGAACATTCGCGGAATCGCGATTCCGGCCGCAGCAGTCGCCCTGACCGCTGGCCTTGCCCTGTTTGCCGAGCCCGCCACTGAGTCAAAGGCTCCGGAAACCAAGAAGGAATTCACCGCGCAGCAGAAGCGCTGGTGGGCCATCCAGCCCGTCACCGATCCGGCCGTTCCGGAGGTCAAGAACAGGGCCTGGGTCAAGAACGACATCGATGCGTTCGTGTTGGCCAAGCTGGAAGAGAAGGGAATCGCGCCGAATCCCCAAGCCGACAAGGCTACCCTAATCCGCCGCGCGAGCCTTGTGATTACGGGCCTTCCGCCCACTCCCGAAGAGATGCAGGCATTCCTGACCGACACGTCGAAGAACGCCTACGAGAAGGTTGTCGACCGCCTGCTCGCCTCCGACCACTACGGCGAGCGCTGGGCGCGGCACTGGCTCGACTTGGCGCGCTACGCCGATAGCGAAGGCTTCAAGAGCGACGAGACGCGGCCGAACGTGTGGCGCTATCGCGACTACGTGATCCGCTCCTTCAATGCCGACAAACCCTACAGCAAGTTCGTGCAGGAGCAGATCGCCGGCGACGAAATGTTCCCTGGCAACAACGACGCGTTGATTGCCACCGGCTTCAACCGCCACTTCCCGGACGAGAGCAACGCCGCCAACATCATGTTGCGCCGGCAGGAACTGCTCAACGACATTACTGACGTGGTGGGCAGCACCATGATGGGCATCACGGTGGGCTGCGCCCGCTGCCATGACCACAAGTTCGATCCGATCCTCCACCGCGACTACTACCGGCTGCAGGCGTTCTTCGCGAACCTCAAGATCGAAGACGAACTGGTGCTCGACAACGCCGACCGCCGCGCCCAGTTCCAAGCCAAGCAGCAGGTGTGGGAAGAGAAAACCGCCGCCATCCGCCACCAAATCGACGAAGTGCTCAAGCCCGCGCGCGACAAACATTATGAGGACCGGTTGAGCCGCTTCCCCGAAGAGATTCAGGAAGTGATCACCATGGAGCCGGCCAAGCGGAACGCATTCCAGTGGCAGATGTATCACAAGGCCAAGGCGCAGGTGACCTTCAGCGATGCCGAAATCGCCGCGTTACTCAAGGGCGCTTCGAAAGAAAAGTACATGGCGCTCAAGAAGGAACTGGCGCAGTTCGACGACATCAAGCCGGCTCCGCTGCGCGTGGCACAGGGCATGACGGACGCGAGTACCGACGCTCCGAAGACTCATGTGCTGAACGCCGGCGCCTACCTCTCGCCGAAGGAGGAAGTGCAGCCTGGGTTCCTTTCGATTCTCGAATGGGGTGATGCGAAGGTGGATCCGCAAGCCTCGAGCACCGGCCGCCGGACCGCGCTTGCGAAGTGGCTCACCGAGTCCTCGAATCCGCTCACCTATCGCGTGATGGCCAACCGCGTCTGGCACTACACGTTCGGCCGTGGACTTTCGAGCAATCCGAGCGACTTCGGAAACATGGGTGAACGGCCCACCAATCGCGAATTGCTTGACTGGCTCACCTCGCGCTTTGGCAAAGACGGCTACAGCATCAAGGCTCTGAACAAGATGATCCTGATGTCGGCCACGTTCCAACAGTCATCGTCGTACCGCGAAGACGCCGCCAAGGCTGACCCCGAGAACAAGATGTTGTGGCGCTTCAGCCGCCGGCGGCTCGAAGGCGAAATCATTCGCGACTCGATGCTGCAGGTGGCGGGAATCCTGAATCCCAAGATGTACGGTCCGGGCGTGTTCCCGCCGCTGCCTCCGGGCATGAGCACGCGCGGTGGCTGGAAGAAAGACGAGGCGCTGCCCGAGACGCGGCGGCGAAGCGTCTACACCTTCGTACGGCGCAACACGCGCTATCCGATGTTCGAAGCGTTCGACATGCCGGACACGCACGAAAGCTGCGCTCGCCGGAACAACACCGTCTCTCCGTCACAGGCGCTCGAGCTGCTCAACAGCGAACTGGTGGTGGATTGGTCGCGGTCGCTGGCCGAGAAGGTCTCGAACGACGCTGGTTTGAGTCCGCAGGGTCAAGCCGAACGCGCCTACCGGCTCGTTTATGCACGTACGCCGAGCGCTGACGAGATCAAGATGGCGGCCGGATTTCTGGAACGCCAGACCAAGCTCGCCAAGTCTCGCGAAGCCGCTCTGGCGGACCTGTGCCACATGCTGCTCAACTCGAACGAGTTCGTCTATTTGAATTAGGTTTCGGGAGGGATCCATGATCGACAAGCTGCATCATCATTGGAGAGTGCGGAACCGGCGCGAATTCTTCCAAAGTGCCGGGAGCGGGCTGGCTGGCATGGCGCTGGCGAGTATGCTCGCCGAAGACCGTGCCTTCGCCGCCACGGCTTCGCGTGATCCGCTCGATCCCCGGGAAGGGCACCATCCGGCTAAGGCGAAGTCAGTGATCTGGCTGTTCATGGAAGGCGGCCCCAGCCACGTCGATCTGTTCGATCCCAAGCCGAGGCTCAATGAGCTCGACGGCAAGCCCATGCCCGCTTCGTTCGGCAAGCCCATCACCGCGATGGGCACGGCCAACAACACCATCATGGGCTCGCCGCGCAAGTGGAAACAGTACGGGCAGGCGGGCACCTGGGTTTCCGATTGGTACCCGCACATCGCCAACCACGTCGATGACATCGCGGTGCTGCGTTCGTGCTGGGCCAACGGGCTCAATCACGTCGGCTCGGTGTGCCAGATGAACACCGGCGACATCCTAGCCGGGCGGCCCTCGATGGGCGCGTGGCTGACGTATGGGCTGGGCAGCGCGAACAAGAATCTGCCGAGCTTCGTGATCCTGCTCGATGATCGCGAACCGGTGGGCGGGCCGAAGAACTGGAGTTCGGGCTTCCTGCCTGCCGTCTATCAAGGTACGCAGTTCCGCCAGGGCGATACGCCGATTCTGCACCTGAAGTCGCCCAAGGGCGTGGATACGGACCGGCAGCGAGCCAAGCTCGATTTCCTCAAGGAACTGAACCAGCGCTGGGCGGCGGACAAGCCCGAAGACACCGAACTCGAAGCGCGTATCCAGAGCTACGAGCTTGCCTACAAGATGCAAGCGCAGGCTCCGGAAGCGGTGGACATGGCGAAGGAGTCAGAGGCCACGCGGAACCTGTACGGGCTGAACGATCCCGACACGGCGGCCTTCGGAGCCAATTGCCTGATGGCGCGGCGGCTGGTGGAGCGCGGCGTGCGCTTCGTGGAGCTCTATTGCGGGTCGGGCAGCGGCTGGGATGCGCACTCGAATATCGAAGCCAACCACGGCAAGTGGTGCAAGGTTTCCGACAAGCCAATCTCCGGACTGCTCACTGACCTCAAGCAGCGTGGCATGTTGAACGACACGCTCGTGGTTTGGGGCGGCGAGTTCGGCCGGACGCCTTTCAACGAGAAGGGCAATGGTCGAGACCACAATCCCTGGGGATTCTCCATGTGGTTCGCTGGCGGAGGCGTCAAGGGCGGCCAGACCATCGGGACCACCGACGAGATCGGGCTGCGCGCCGTCGAGAAGCCTTCGCATGTGCACGATATCCACGCGTCGATACTCCATCTGCTCGGGCTCGACCACCTGAAGGTCACCTACATGCGCAATGGCCGCTCCGAGCGGCCCACGATCGTCGGCGGCAGCCTCATCCCCGAACTCTGGTCCTAAGCGCCTCGTAGGGCGGGCTTTGGCCAGCGCGAGGTTCTGAAGAATCTGACCCAGTGTTGGAGAACTCGGCTGCCGGAAGAACCCAACTCGAGCCGGGCACAGAACCGGGGAAACAAGTCGAGCGGGTTGGACCGTGTGCGAGGGAAGGCCAAGCTGGACCCGAGTGCCGGTTTGCGGCCCTGCTGCACCACTTGACGATCAGACTACCGCAGGGAAAGCTACCAGGGCTTGAAGAAGCAGGTGGCCAGGGGTGTGGACGGAGCGGCGAAGCTGAAGGAGATTCGGCAGAAGCTCCGACCGCGGATATATCACGCGATTCCGGGCAAATGAGAATCCGTTGCCGGCGTTCCGACAGGACAGCCTGGATGTGGGACTTCAGACCGCCTTCCGCATCCGGGGCTCGAGCCCGGCGCACACGAGAGACTGCTCCGCAAATCCCTAGCAGCCCGTGGCTAAAGTCGCGTGGGCCGCGTTGCGAGCGCCATGGGGCCAGATGCGAGGCGTGGCGAGGCAGGCGATGCGGCCATCTCTCAGGAGCCACAACGAAGCAGATGGCCCCATGCCGCCGCAACCCTCTGCTACTGGGCTTGTGCCCGCATGCTTTGTTGCTCGTCGCTCGAAATAAATCCGCATTGCTTCCTCCTCGCGCCTCGCCTGCGGGCACAGATCCCGCGCCGCGCGACCCACGGGACTTTAGCCACGGGCTGCTAGCCCAGATACTTCTGCACCAGCAGCGACAGCTTCTCGCGCGTCTCCGCCGGGATCGCCTTCTTATCCGTGATCAGCGCGTGTGACAGTGCCGACTGCGCCTTCGTCACTCGCTCCTTCGGAAGCAGTGCCACTGCCGCAGTCACTACCTTGGCGGCATTTTCGGCATTCTTCATCAGGTTGGCGATGATGTCGTTCACCGTGACGGCGTCGTGCTCCGGATGCCAGCAATCATAATCGGTCACCATCGCGACCGTCGCGTAGTCGAGCTCAGCCTCGCGTGCGAGCTTCGCCTCCTGAAGGTTCGTCATGCCGATCACGTCCATGCCCCACGAGCGATAGACGTTCGACTCCGCCTTGGTGGAAAACGCCGGCCCCTCCATGCACAAGTACGTCCCGCCGCGCTTCACATTGACGCCCACCTGATTGCACGCGGCCTCGAGTACATCGCATAACTCGTGCGAGACCGGATCGGCGAACGAGATGTGCGCCACCAGGCCATCGCCGAAGAACGTGGACACGCGGCCCCGCGTGCGATCGAAGAACTGGTCCGGGAGCACGAAATCGAGCGGCCGATGCTCCTCCTTCAACGACCCTACCGCGCTCAGCGAAAGAATCCAATCCACCCCGAGCATCTTCATTCCCCAGATGTTCGCGCGGAAATTCAGTTCCGAGGGGGAGATGCGGTGGCCGCGCCCGTGCCGCGCGAGGAATGCGACTTTGCGTCCCGCGAGGTCGCCCACCATGTACGCATCAGAGGGTTTGCCCCACGGCGTCTCGAGCGCCACTTCCTGCTGATTGGTGAATCCGGGCATCGAATAAAGTCCGCTGCCGCCGATGATTCCGATCTCTGCCTTCACTTGTCGTGCTCCTGTTCGATCAATTCCAACAACACGCCCCCGGTGCTGGCCGGGTGGACGAACACATAGGTGTGCCCCCCGGCGCCCTTGCGGGGCTCGTTCAACAACTTCACTCCCGACGCCCGCAGCCGCTCGATCGTTGCCGCGAAATCGCGGATGCGGAGCGCCACGTGGTGGATCCCTTCGCCGCGCTTGTCGATGAATTTCGCGATCACCGAATCGGGTTCTGCGGACTCGAGCAGTTCGATGCGTGACTCGCCCACGGGCAGCATCGCCACGTGGACCTTCTCGTGCGCAACTGTCTCGCGATGGCCGGCGTCGAGCCCGAGACGGTCGGAATAGAACGCGAGCGCGGCATCGATCGATCGTACCGCGATGCCAAGATGGTCGACCATCGCCGCCTGTGCGGGTTTCGATGCGCGTTTGGACCTGCGTGGCAGCTTCTCCATCGCCTCAACCAAAGTCGCGACGCCTGTGCCTTCCGTGGCGACGGTCTCGACGATCGGCCGATCTGAGAACTCGTGGATCTCGCGTGCAAGTTTGGCGGCGCCGGGATGGTCGGCCTTGTTGATCACGAACAGGTCGGCCACTTCGAGAACACCTGCCTTGATGGCTTGGACGTCGTCACCCATGCCCGGTACCAGCACGACGACGGTGACCTCCGCCAACCTCGCAATGTCAATCTCCGCCTGCCCCACACCCACCGTCTCGACGATCACCACATCGCGACCCGCGCCATCGAGCAAACGGATCATGTCCGCGGTTGCGCGAGCCACACCGCCGAGCGCGCCGCGTGACGCCATCGAGCGGATGAACACTCCGGGATCGGCGTGATGGCGCTGCATGCGCACCCGATCTCCGAGGATTGCGCCTCCGGTGAATGCGCTCGATGGATCCACGGCAATGATCGCCACGGATTTGCCGCGCGCGCGGAATTCGGCCGTGAGATGATCGGCGAGCGTGCTTTTTCCGGCTCCCGGAGGTCCGGTGATGCCGACGACGAGCGCATGGCCCTCGTGCGGCGCGAGCGCATCGAGCACAGCCGCGGCGGCGGAGTCGCGATTCTCGACGAGCGTGGCGGCGCGTGCCAACGCCCGGACATCGCCCGAGCGGATACGTTCGGCTAGTGGCTGATCCAACTCGCTCACGCCTTCAAAAGCTGCCGCGCGATGACCAGCCGCTGGATTTCGCTGGTCCCCTCGCCGATGGTGCACAGCTTCACGTCGCGGTAGAACTTCTCGACGCCGTAGTCTTTGATGAACCCATATCCGCCGTGAATCTGCACGGCCTCGTCACACACACGCACTGCCATTTCCGAAGCGAAGAGCTTAGCCATCGCCGATTCCTTGTTCACGCTCTGCCGGTTGCTGTGCATGACGGCGGCTCGATAGTTCAACAAGCGCGCGGCATCGATCGACACAGCCATGTCCACAAGCTTGTGCTGAATCGCCTGGAACTCGGAAATGAAGCGGCCAAACTGCCGCCGCTGCTTCGAGTACTTGAGCGCGGCATCGTAGGCGCCTTGCGCGATCCCGATAGACAGCGCAGCGATCGAGATGCGTCCGCCGTCGAGAATGCGCAGGCTGTCGACAAAGCCTTCGCCTAGCCGGCCGAGCATGTTGTCCGCTGGCAGACGAAGATTGTCGAAGATCACTTCCCCAGTCGCGCTCGCCCTCATGCCGAGCTTGTTCTCCTTGCGGCCGAGACGAAAGCCGGGCGCGTTTGTTTCCATCACGAACGCCGAGATCCCGTGCGAGGAGGCTGCGCGGTCAGTCACCACCATGCCCACGCAAACCTGCGCGTAGTGGGCGTTGGTGCAGAACGTTTTCGACCCGCTGAGGATCCAATCATCGCCATCGCGGACCGCCTGGCTTCGCGTGCCACCCGCATCGGACCCTGCCTCGGGTTCCGTGAGCGACCAGCAGCCGATCCATTCGCCCGAGGCGAGCTTGGTGAGGTAATGCTCCTTCTGCGCTTCGCTACCCGCGAGGTAGATGTGGTTCGAGCAGAGCGAGGTGTGGGCTGCGACGATGAGCCCGACTGAAGGGTCCACGCGCGCGAGCTCTTCGATGATGAGGCAGTAGCTGACGTAGTCGAGTCCAGCGCCGCCGTACTTTTCGGGAAACACCGAGCCGAGGTAACCGAGCCGGCCGAGTTCTCGGATCACTTCGAGCGGGAACTCGTTCTTCTCATCCCACTCGAGTACGTGCGGCTTGATCTCACGTTCGGCGAACGCGCGAACGGCTTTGCGCAGTTGCAGGTGTTCGTCGGAGTAGCGGAAGTCCATGGCGCTCAGAGCGGTGGCAAGAAGTTCGCCACCCCAACTAGACGATCTCTTCTTTCGTCGCGTCCCACTGCATGGTCCGCTTCTGCCGATAGCTCTCCACAGCCATGCGGCAGGCGATCGACACCCGGAATCCCACGTCGAACGGACAATTGGGTTCCTTGCTCTCGCGAATCGCGTCGAGAAAGTTCTGCATGTGCGCGTTCTTGGGCGTGGGCGTGATCCCGAGCGTCTCCTTGTCGTCAGGCCGGTTCACCTTCTGCGGAACGTATCGAATCCCTTGCCCCTTGCTGATGGTTCCGTCGGTACCGAGCACGTCTTCCGTCGCGCCCAGTTGATTATTGCCGAAGCCGGAGTTCCAAGTGAACAGCACTTCCTCGGGATGTTCCATCGACACGCTCATCGTATCCGGCACTTCGCGGCCATCCTTCCACAAGTAGACGCCGCCCGTCATCGTCACAGCCTTGGGAATCTGCAACCCCATCGAGCGATACCAGAACGAAAGCTGGTGGCACATGTTCTCGTAGACATTGCCGCCCGAGTAGTCCCAGAAGAAGCGCCAGTTGACGTAACGGTTGGCATCGAACTCACGCTGCGGCGCCTCACCGAGGAACGACTTCCAAAGAATGTTCTCGGGCGACATGTCCGGATACACGGGCCGCGCCCACTGCGCCTTGCCGTGCGGTGTGTTCCGGTACATGTGCGATTCGATGGCGGTGATCTTGCCCACACGGCCCGAAGCGAGAAACGCCTTCGCATCGGCCACCATGCCACTCGAGCACGACTGGTGCCCGATCTGCACGGTGAGCTTTCCACCGGAGCGCTGATACGCCGCACGCATGCGCTTGGCATGGTCCACGGTGAACGCCATCGTTTTTTCCTGGTACACGTGCTTGCCTGCGTCGAGTGTGGCCGTGAAGTGCTCGCAATGCAAATGCTGCGGCGTCGCGATCAGCACCGCGTCGACGTTCTTGTCTTCGAGCAAATGTCGATAGTCGAGGTATGTCTTCGCTTCCGGAGCAACAGCCTTCGCCGCCTCGAGCCGCCGCGTGTAGATATCCGCGAAAGCGACCATCTCCGTGTTCGGACACGACATCGCCTCGCGCACGATCTGCATGCCGCGGTCGCCCGGACCGATGATGCCGAGCCGGATCTTCTCATTGGCGCCGAGCACGGTGCCAGGGGCGGCGAGAGTGGTGGCGAGTCCGCCGGCCACTTTGCCGATGAAATGCCGTCGAGAATCGATCTTCGGGACGCGACCCGATCCGCTGATGGACATGGCGAAAACCTCTCGTGGAAACTGACTCCAGTATACTGGCACTGGTCGCCGGGTGGCGAACTCAGCCCCGCGGATCGAGCGCCTTCATCGCCTCGATGCAGAAGGCGATGTGCTCCTCGAGCGGCACTCCGAGTTCTGCTGCACCGTTGACGATGTCGTCGCGATTGACGGCGCGGGCGAAGGCTTTGTCCTTCATCTTCTTCTTCACGCTCGAGACGTCGACCTCCGCAATGGTTCGCCCCGGCTTCACGTAGCTGATGGCCGTGATGAAGCCGGCCAATTCGTCACAAGCGAACAGCGCATGCCCCATGAGGGACAGCCGCGGTGTCTCGGGCAGATTGGCGTGCGAGAGGATGGCTCGGCGAATCTCCTCGTCGACGCCGCGCTCGGCGAGGATCGGCTGGCCCTTCAGCGGATGCTCCGGAAGCGTGGGGTGGATCTCCCAATCGAAGTCGTGCAAAAGGCCCGTGAGCGACCACTTGGCTTCGTCTTCGCCAAAGCGCCGGGCGTACGCCGCCATGCACGTCTCGACGGCCACACCGTGCTTGCGGAGGCTCTCTGATTTCGTGAATTCGCACAACAGCTCCCAAGCTTGGTCTCGTGTCATGGTTTGTCCTATACTAGCTGAAGCGGCAGCGGTTTCAGCCGCCCTTCACGTGGGCCTGTGGCGCAGTTGGGAGCGCGCTTCCATGGCATGGAAGAGGTCGTGAGTTCGAATCTCACCAGGTCCACCAACCTTCCCAAACACCCACGGATCTCGCTCCGCCAAAATCCTCGCCCGTGGAGTCCAAACTCCGTTTGCCGCATGGGCAGCCATGGAAGATGTGAAGTGAATCTCGATGCTGCCCGCGACTGTACTTGAAACACGATCCAAGACGCCGTTCTTAACGCCCGTCATCCAGGCATACCGACCTCAGGCGGGATGACTCCGATCCGACAGACGAGCGGCCACGGTAATTTGCGCGGACGGGAGGATCGACATCTTGCGGACTTGGTACACCGCCTATCAGCATCGTCATTACAATTGTTCCATGAGTCCAACCAAAGCCGTTGCATTGATTCTGGGGATTTCCGTGTCTACCGTTGCGCAAAAGCTACCAGCCATCAGTGTGCTCTCCACTGGGGGAACGATAGCGAGCAAGCACGATCCGGCCAAAGGCGGCTACGTACCCGCTCTTTCGGGGGAAGACCTAGTCGCGGCTGTACCGGCGATCAAGCAACTCGCGCAGATTGACGTCGAGCAAATCTCCAATGTTTCAAGTTCGGATATGACGCCGGAGATATGGCTGCGGCTCGCTGTGAGAGCCAATGAATTGCTTGCAAGACCTGACGTCACGGGAATCGTTGTAACGCACGGCACTAATACGCTGGAGGAAACTGCATACTTTCTAGATCTGACCGTCGCAAGCAACAAGCCGGTTATTCTGGTCGGAGCGCAACGTCCGGCTTCGGACCCGGACTCGGATGGTCCGAGGAACCTCCTGGATGCGATACGCGTTGCGATTGCACCCGAAGCTGTTGGCAAGGGCGCCATGGTCGTGATGAACGGCCAGATCAATGCCGCTCGTGACGTCACAAAAACCAATACGAGCCAAGTGGAAACCTTTCGCAGCCTGGAGTTCGGCTCTCTGGGAACCGTTGACGTGGAAAAGATTCGATTCTCCCGTGCTCCGTTACGGCGTCAATCCTTCACGGTCAATGCCCGAACCCGACTCGGGCGCGTTGATATTGTCATGAGCTATGCGGGTGCAGATGGGCTGACAATTCGATCACTTGTCCGTGACAACGCCGTCCAGGGATTAGTGGTATCCGGCATGGGCCTCGGCGCCGTCACCAGCTCGATGTTCGAGGCGATTCAGGAAATCCGGGCGCGTGGTATCCCCGTCGTGATCAGTACGCGCGTGCCCACTGGCCGTGTATTTCCTTTGAGCGCGAACAAGGGATCAGCACTCACGCTCAGGCAGATCGGATGCGTGCTGGCGGATAATCTCAGTCCTCAAAAGGCGCGTGTCCTGCTGATGTTGGGCTTGACAAAAACGGGGGACCCAGAGGTGCTCCAGAGATACTTCGACAACTAGGACTAGGGCCATCTCGCAATTCTCACCCGCTGGTCCACGCGGCTGGCTTGCATCTCCTTGCATCTACGCTTCGTCGTTTCGGGATCAAAGGATGGCAGGCCATACCGGATCCCGAATCAAGACCCTAAGAAGTCATCCGGATCGATTTCCGCTTGTCTCAAGATCGCCCAGAGCTTGCCTTCAGTTCAGGCACGTCACCGGGATGATTGGGAATCGTGGTGTAACGGTTTGTTGGGGAATTGAACCAGATCTCGTGGCTGCCGGCGGCTTGAGGGTCGAACTTCGAAGCCGCATGCCTTCAGCTTGCGAACAATGCCTTTGTGGCGGAACCCGGCGGGCCGTCCGATCGTGAGATTCGGCACATCGCCGCCCGTAGTTCGCGGATCCTGCGGGCGATCTCTTCGTTCTCTCGCGCCTCTTTCAAACTTCTCAGCCGGGCGGGCCTGCCCTCATAGTACCGGCGGTGAAGGATCTCCAGCGCGTCGCTTGTCACTGTCTTGGATTTCTTGCCTGGCATGGTCCTACCGGAAGCGCTCATTCAACAGCCTCGCCAACCGAGCCCCAGCCAGCGCCGCCCGCTGCCGCGCAATCTCCCGAGCCTTCATCGAATACTCATCCCCCAGCACGATCGGGTTCTCCTTTGACCCGCCCTCGTTCCCGAACGAGTACACGAAACTGCGCGCGATCTCGAACCCCTCGTCCACCCACGCCTTCGGCGTCAGCACGTCCACACCCTCCGGAGTCCGCTTCGCCAACACCTTGATCAGCCCATCCACGTAGCCGTTCGTGTCCGTGATGCCCAGCGCGTCATCCCAAAACGCGTGCAGGTTTCCCGACCCCTGCACGAACACCGTGTTGCCGCCCAAGTCCGACCACGGCTTCCCCGTCGCCGGATCCACTTGATCGCGCTTGTATCGCGTGGCACAGTGCAACGGCTGGTGCACGTCGCCCACCAGATGCACCAACCAAGGCAACAAATAGATCGGATCGCGTTCCGCTTCCACCGTTCCGGGCTTCGCAGCCTCTCCGCCGATCCGTTCGAGGATCAACTTCACTTGCGACAGCACATTCACCGCCGGCGCCTGCGGCACCACGGTTCCGTCCGTCGAAAACGCGACGTTGATGTAGTGCCAATTGCGCCGCTGCTTCATATCGGCGAAACCTTCCGCCTTCGCCGGTGCAACCGCATCTCGCCGGCTCTCGTCGTAAAATCGCGGATCGCCCTTGATGATGTCGGGCCAAAAAGCAGCCTTCATGAACGCGTAGCGAGCGCGCTGTGCCGGATCTTCCGGAGTCCCCGCGGTCAGCATCGAGTAGTCCGGATGCCGCCGGATCAGCTCATCCACTCGCGCCCGGGCCGCAGGCGTGAGCTGATCATAGGCCAAGCCCGCCACGGCCCGGTGACCAACGCCATTCCACGCCAATGCGCAATGCGCCAACGCCAACGCGAGCAGAACACGCATGGTCAAACCCTCAATTCGTAGCCGTCTTTTTGCAGAGCCTCGATCAACGCCGAACGAGCCTTCGAAATCTCATCGTTCGAGAGCGTGCGGTCCGCCGCGCCCACGGTCACGCGGAACGAGACGCTCTTGCGATCCGGCGGGAGCGGCTGTCCCACATACTGGCGCACGAACTCCACGCCTTGGAAGTACTCGCCGCCGTGCGCGCGGATCCGCCCTTCCACCGTACCTACCAATTGCTTCAATCCTGTGACCACGGACAAGTCGAACGCGCTCGTGGGGAATCGCCGCAGCGGCGCGTAGCGGATCGGCAGCGGACCCATCTCGCGCATCCGATCGAGGTGCACGTCAACCACGGCGGCGCGCCCTTCCACCAGGTTCGGATGCAACTCGAAGATCCGGCCAACTTCGGCGCCTCGCCACTCCACCACGTGACTGCGGTGCGGATGCTCGAACGCGCGCGCGGCTGCGGGTTGGACGGTCGCGCCGGGCAGCAGACACTCCGCCAGCCGCTTTACCTCGAACAAGCCAGCGAGTCCATCGCCCTCATGCGCGAACACGCACGCGGCCAAGCGCGAATCCTCGCGCGGAAGCCCCTCGGCCTGTTTGTGGATCTCATGCCCGATCTCGAAGAAGCGAAACGCACCGGCATGCCGCGCATTGTCGCGGACGTTGCGCACCAATCCCGCCACGAGCGTAGTCCGCAGCAGCCCTTGATCGGATGCGATCGGGTTGAGCACCTTCACGTGATCCGCCGCGTCGAGCCCCAGTTCACGAATCTGATCCTCGTTCACGAACGAATAGTTGTAGACCTCGGTGAACCCTTGCGCGGCCACCTTGCGCCTCACTTCATGCAGGAAATCGCGTTCGGCGCTCGGCGGCGGAGGCGCGGCGGGCACCAGCGGCGCAGTCGGCGTGATTGTTCCGTAGCCCACCATGCGGCCGACCTCTTCCACCAGGTCGTCTTTGATGCTGATGTCCTTGGTGGCGCGCCACGAGGGCACAGTTACGCGCAGCTTCCCATTCGACGGCTCCTCCACCGTGAATTGGATCGCCTCGAGAATCCGCCGGACCTCGCCGCCTTCGATTTCGCGCCCCAGCTTGCGCCGCAGCCAATCGAGCGGCAGATCGATCACCGGCGCCGGTTTCAGCGGACCGCAGTTATCCACCAGCCCGCCCACCAGCCGAATCCCCGGCGACACCTCTTCGAGCAGAGCGACCGCGCGGGCCAAGCCGCGCACCGTGTTGTGCGGGTCCTGCGACTTCTCGAATCGCATCGAAGCATCGGTGCGGCACTTCAGCCGCGCCGCCGTCTTGCGCACGTGGCCCGGATGGAAGTTCGCGCTCTCGAACACGATGCGCGTGGTTTTCGCAGTAACGCCCGTGTCGAGCCCGCCGATCACTCCCGCGACGGCCACCGGACCCTTCGCGTCCGCAATCACCAGCGCGTGCGGATCGAGATCGTACTTCTCCTGATTCAGCGCGACAATTTGCTCCCCCGCGCGCGCCAGCCTCACGAAGATCGTCCCACCAGAAAGCGTGTCGTGGTCGAACGCGTGCATCGGCTGCGCCAACTCCGCCATCACGTAGTTCGTGACGTCGACAATGTTGTTGATCGGATTCAGGCCGATCGCCTCCAGCCGATATTGCAGCCACAGTGGCGAGGGGCCGACGGTCACGTTGTCGAACACCAAGGCGCTGTAGCGCGGACACACGGCGTAGTCTTCAATCGCCACCGACACGGCCGGGTTCGCCGCGCCCGGCAGCTTGGTCATGTCCACCGGATCGCGCAATGGCCGGCCGTAGATCGCCGCCACCTCGCGCGCGATTCCGAGATGTCCCCACAGATCGGGCCGGTGCGTGAGGGACTTGTTGTCGATCTCGAGAATATGATCCGGTGGGCACCCAGGGATCGCGCCGCCGGGTTCGCCGGCCAACTCGAGGATTCCCGAATCGTCGCGATTCAGCCCGAGTTCCGCGCCACTCGCGAGCATGCCTTCCGAGACCACGCCGCTGATCTTCGCCGTTTCGATGCGCTTGCCGCCGGGCAGGGAAGTCCCAGGCGGAACATACGCGGTCATCATTCCCGCTTTGCAGTTCGGAGCGCCGCAAACCAGAGTCTTGGTGCCATAGCGGCCCGTCTCCACCACAGCCTTTTGATTGTGCGATCCGACAATCGCCTCCGCCGACACCACCTTCGCCAGGCACACTCCCGACAAATGCTCGCCGTAGCCTTCCACGCCTTCTTGCTCGGCGGTGTGAATTGTGATGCGCAGAGCGACATCCTTGGGGTCCGCCGCCGGACCGCCCGTGAGCTCACTCAACCAGTTGATCGAGAATTTCATCGTCGTCTTATTGCGCGAACTGACTCAGGAACCGGAGATCGCCGCCTTGCAGCAGCCGGATGTCGCCGATCGAGTAGCGCATCATCGCCAAGCGCGTGAGGCCGAGTCCGAACGCGAATCCGTTCCATTGCTCCGGATCGATCCCGCCCATGCGCAGTACGTTGGGATGCACCAGTCCGCACGGCAGCAGTTCCACCCAGCCGCTCTGCTTGCACACCGGGCAGCCCGACCCGCCGCACAGCAGACATTGGATGTCGAGTTCGAACCCCGGCTCGACGAACGGAAAATATCCCGGGCGCAGACGCACCGTCACCTCGCGGCCGAAGATGCCACGCAGCAGCGTCTTCATGAAGTAGATGAGGTGCGCCACCGAAACATCGCGATCCACCATCATGCCTTCCAATTGATAGAAGGTGTGCTCGTGGCTCGGGTCCACTTCTTCGTTGCGGAACACACGGCCCGGCGCGATCATGCGCAGCGGCGGACCCAGCCGCTGCATCCCGCGCACCTGCACGGGCGATGTATGAGTGCGCAGCAAGTTCCCGCCTTCGAGCCAGAACGTATCCTGCATGTCGCGCGCCGGATGATCGGGCGGAATGTTGAGCGCGTCGAAGTTGTTGTACTCGGTTTCCACTTCAGGTCCGCTCAGCACCGTGAAGCCCATCGAGATGAACAGGTCTTCGATCTCGCGCTGGATCAGCGTCACCGGGTGCAGCGCGCCGGGCCGGATCCCAGGGGAGGGAAGTGTCAGGTCCACCCACTCGCCTGCCAGCCGCGTCTCGAGCGCCGCCCGTTCGAAGCCACGCTTTCGCGAGTCGACCTCGCCTTCGAGCGCCTGCTTCACCGAGTTGAGCAACTTCCCCACTCGGGCGCGGTCCTCGGGAGTGAGCTTGCCCATCTCCTTGCTGAGCGAGTTGATGGCGCCCTTGCGGCCGAGCGCTTCCACGCGAACGGCTTCCAACTCGTCGATGGATCCGGCTGAGCGGATCCGCTCGAGCGCCGAAGCCTCGAGCAATTGCAATGTCGCGTCGATCATCGCGGCCTCAGCTCTCCTTGGCCGCCGCCGGCGCAAAGACGGGAGTTCCGGGCGTCACTTCGTGCGACAGATGATTCAGGTAGAACGTGAGCACCGCGTGCGGATACTTTTCGCGAAACGCATCGAAGGAGCGCTGCTGCCAATCGCCGGTTAGGTGCTCGGCCACCTTGGCGTCTTTGTCGAAGAAGCCTTCCTGGTGCGGAACTTCCAAATGGTCGAGCACGGCCACGATCATGTCTAGGTGCGACACGAGCACCGCTTGGCTCAATTCCACCGCCAGATCTTCCTCGTGGTTGCCGATGCGCGACCAAACCTTGGGTGCGATCTTGCGCAGGATTTCCTGGTTCAGCTTGCCCAGATGGAGCCGCGTTTTCATGCGGTCAAAGAGCTGGTAGGTGCGCAGTTTTCCCAACGAAACATGGCGTAGGAGCTGGCTGAGGTTGTCTTCCCCGAGGGCGAGAAACACGTCACAAAGAGGCATGCGGCTTGGTCCGATGAAGCGAAACTGAAGTTCTCAGCGTAGCATGGGGCTGTTCGTACCGAACCAGATCTACCGGCCAGCCGTTCTTGACTTCGCCTTGGGCCGCGAGCCCGATCGAGCGCGCGTCTTCTCAGAATGCCAACCGCCTAAAGACAAGGCTGCTTCCTCGGCGGCGGCTCGGAGGCTATCCGCGAATTTCCGGTCATTGAGGGAACGCGCAACCACCATTCCGCCGATACAAAGCGAGGCGATCGCCATCGCGGTCTTCTCCGGATGTGGGCCTGGGCTCTCTCGCTGGAGCACCGCTACCATCGCCTTGAAAACGGCCTCGAACGCAGATTTGACGGTTTCGCCGGCGCGGGCCACGTCGCTCGGGAGCGCGACCATCGGACAGGAGTTCTCGACATCCTCGAAGTGTTGCCGTGACAAGTAGGCGTGCACGATCTGGGATCCAGCTCCAGATGAAGCCAAGTCCACCTCAATGCCATCCCAACGGCTTTTCCGTTCCGGATCGGTGAAGAAGCACCCTAACGTCTCGGCATAGAGATCGCTCTTGCTATCGAAGTACGAGTAGAAAGGGCCGCGTGTCAGTCCTGCCTCAGCCATGATGGCGTCGACTGAGACGCCGTCAAATCCGCCGCGATTGAAAAGCCTACGCGCGCTGTCTATGATGCGGCTGCGGACCCGTTCGCGATGTCCGTCTGGGTAAGGCATTCAGTCTCCTAAAACATTATGTTGATCATATTTTCGACGCGTGGTCCAATTCTACTATGAACACCCCCTTGGATCGTTCACTCGCTTCTTCCCGGAGGCGGATTCTCATTGGCTCGTTTGCGATCGGCAGTTCCGCGCCCGTGGCGCTGGCAGCCGCGGATAGCGGGGTTTCGCAAGCGGCCGAATCCATTCACCAGGAGCCCGTCTTCGCCGCGAGCCGCAAGCGCGTCTACGAAGCACTCACCGATGCCAAGCGATTCGCCAAGGTCGTGCAGTTGAGCGCCGCTATGAAGACCGGTATGGCGCCCGGCAAAGTAGCCGCCGAGATTGCCCCGCAAGCCGGAGGGCCGTTCTCCATATTCGGCGGCCACATTGTGGGGAGGAATATCGAGCTTGCGCCGGACCACCTGATTGTCCAGGCTTGGCGCGTAGTGGATTGGGCGCCCGGTGTCTTCTCGATCGCAAGATTCGAACTCGTCGAACATGGCTCGGGCACCAAGATCGTCTTCGATCACACTGGCTTTCCCGCGGGCAAAGGCCAGCACCTGGCCGAAGGATGGAATGCCAACTACTGGCAGCCGCTGAAGAAGTACTTAGCCTCTTGAGTGCGCTCGGAGCTCAATGGCGCGAATGCTCTCAGCGAAGTGTGAACTACCTGCTGGGCTCGACCCAACTCAGTGGGCAGGGCAGCACTGCAGGGAGTCTCATAATAGGTTGAGATGCGTCAAAAAGCTCACCGCGCGGGGCGGCAGGAATGGGCAAATGGAGCGCCGCTGATGAAGCCAACGATTTCGTCACGCCGGACCGATGACCATGCCGTGGCGCAATCGGCGGAACAACGAGCACAAGAGGTCTTCGGTGACAAAGACAAAGCCTTACGCTGGATGGGGACACCGGTTCGAGCGCTCAACTACGCGACGCCGATTTCGCTCCTTGGAAGCAAAGAGGGCGCCAAGGCGGTCCTCGACGTCTTGACGCGGGTTGAGCACGGCGTTTATTAGTGAAGCGCTTTCGGCTTTCCAAGAGCGCGTTTCCGCCTGACTCGGGGAGAGGAGCGGCGCTCGCGGGAGGGCGTTGGAATCCCAAAGGCGTTGAGGTCGTCTACACCTCCGCCACAATCTCACTCGCCGCGCTCGAGATCCTCGTTCCTATTCGGATTTGCCACCGACTACGTCCTTAGCCGCATCGAGATTCCCGAAGAGGTCAAGGTCCGGAGGATAGACGCAACAATCCTTCCGCTCGGTTGGGATTCGGCGGCCTGTTCGCGGGCAACCCAAGCCGTTGGGCAAGCTTGGGCGTTGGCGCTGGACACACCGGTATCGGAGGTTCCGTCGGCCATCATTCCATCCGAAGCCAACTACCTGCTCAACCCGAAGCACCGGGATTTCAAGCTCATCCGATTCCTCCCACGCGAACTCGTCACGTTCGATCCTCGGCTCAAATGATCCGTTCCAGGGCTTCCGAGCCCACAGGTTACAATGAGAGCTTCCGGAAACAAAACGAATGAATAATGTGATCGTGCTCGGAGCCCAATGGGGCGACGAGGGCAAGGGTAAAATTGTGGACCTCTTCTCGGAGCGCTTCGATATCGTCGCGCGTTACCAGGGGGGACACAACGCGGGCCATACCGTTTTCATCGGAGACACGAAGTACGTCCTGAAGCTCATCCCGAGCGGCATCCTGCGGCCCGGCAAGCTCGCCGTCATCGGTAACGGCGTGGTGATTGACCCCGCTGCGCTCATCGAGGAAATCTCCACGCTCGAAAAGGCCGGCATCGACGTCCGCGGCCAGTTGGCAATCAGCAACCGCGCCCATGTCATTCTGCCGTTCCACCGCCTGGTGGAGCGCATCTCCGAGGATTCGCCCGGCCGCGTTGCCATCGGCACCACCGCCCGCGGCATCGGACCCGCCTATGAAGACAAGATCGGCCGCCGCGGCATCCGCATGGCCGACTTTCTCGATCGCGCCGCCTTTCCGGAAATCTACAAGCGCCTCCGCAAGGACAAGCAATTGGTGGCGCGCACGTTCGGGGTCCAGGGCGAAGACGAAGACGTTCTCGCTCACTACCAGGAACTCGCCGAGCGCCTCCGGCCGATGGTGCGTGATACCGCGGTGCTGCTCAACAACGCTATCCGTTCCGGCAAGCGCGTGATGCTCGAGGGCGCGCAAGGCACCATGCTCGACATTGACCATGGCACCTATCCGTTCGTCACCAGCTCGAGCGCGGCCGCCGGCGGGGCGTGCACGGGCACCGGCATCCCGCCCACGCGGATCAGTGGCGTGATCGGCGTGGCCAAGGCCTACATCACCCGCGTCGGCGGCGGACCGTTTCCGTCCGAATCACTGGACAAGTACGGCGACATGATCCGTGACGCCGGCAAGGAGTTCGGCTCGGTCACCGGGCGTCCCCGCCGCTGCGGATGGTTCGACGTGCCGCTGCTGCGCTACACGGCTGGCGTGAACGGCTTCGACAGCCTGATCGTGACCAAGCTTGACGTGCTCGATCAACTCGAGAGCATCCCGGTCTGCATCGGGTACCGGCTCGATGGCAAGATCATCGACGAGATGCCGCCAAGGCAGGAAGACCTGCTCCGCGTCGAGGCGATCTATTCGACTCTGCCGGGCTGGAAGTGCTCCACGCACGGGGTGTCGAGCTTCGGCGAACTGCCGCAGCGCGCCAAAGACTACGTGAAGTATCTCGAAGGCCAGACCGGCGTTGAGATCGGATGTGTGTCCACCGGCCCGGAACGCACGCAAACGATGGTGCTGAAGGGCTCGCGTCTGGAATCGCTTCTGTCGTAGATCCCGACCCATGGCAAAACGCACGGACATGACCGTTCGCCGCTACACGGACTTCGACGAGATGAAGGCCGACGAGTACCGCTACTGGCAAAGCCGCCCGGCTCACGAACGCTTGGACGCGCTGGACGAAATGATTGAGTTTGCCTACAGACTCAAGGGTTGGGAGATCGAGCCGGATGTACCAAGACTACAAAGACCTTTTGTCCGCCTTCCAGTCCCATGGCGTTAGGTACCTGATCGTCGGAGGGGTCGCGGTGACCTTTCACTCGCAGCCACGCTTCACGAAAGACCTTGACTTGTTCATTCAATCCGGCCCCGCTAACGCCCAAGCGACCTACGCCGCATTGGCCGCGTTTGGAGCGCCGCTCCAAGGCATACGCCCGGAAGACTTTGAGGACCGGAACAGCTTCTTTCGCTTCGGGCGCGATCCGCGTGGTTTTGACATTTTGCCCAACGTTCCCGGTGTGGATTTTGATGAGGCATGGGAAAGGCGCGTTGAGGCTGTGATTGATCCGGGAACTGGTCTGAAGGCGCACTTCATATCCGCCGGCGATCTCATCGCGTCGAAACTGGCGGCGGGCCGTCCTCGTGATCTTGTGGATGCCGATGACATCCGCAAGGCGCAGGAGAGCCAGCAGCCGAAACCCTTGAAAAAAGAACCGCTCGTTTGAACGGCCCAATGGCCCCAAGTGATCTCCCGGAGCAATGACGCGGTGGTTCGCGAACGCTTCCGCGAAGGGCAGCCGAGGTGCACGTAGTAGGCCCCTGGGGCTCATTTTCGTCCTTGATTTCCGATAACACATATTATGTCAAATTGGAGAGCGGCGAGAATTGGAGAGGCCTACTCAGCAGTGCCCGTGCCGAGCCCAATCGCGGTGCCCGTCGCGCAACTCCCACAACTCGAGGAGATCGTCATCGACAACCTCGTCGCCTGCTTCGGCCCGGTCGCGCTTTGCCGCACCGGCATCGCTTGCGTCGTTGCTTTCCATGCCGCCTCAGTGCACCGTCTGCCGCCTAGCCTTCGACTTGGCCGGCGTCGAGATCTTGTTATCGAGCACCGTAATCTTGGCCCCCTTGGGCACCCCTGCAGCCTCGAGGATCTTTTCCAGGAACAGCGAGCTCCGCTTCATCATGCCTGTGAAGAGCCCCATCACCATGTGATCGCGCTCGAGAGCTTCCATGTTTCCGGTCTTGTAAAAGCCTGTTTTGTCAGTTACTTTCAAGTTCTTCATGAAGCGTGCCTTCAACATTTTCAGCACCGCACACACGCCGACGTGCGGTAGCACGCCACCCGTCTTGATGTTGTTCTGGTATCCCATGTAGTGCGTTGCCCCAGCGATCGCGTTCCGTATGATCTTGGCAGGCACCTCGTGGTAGTATCGCAGCCTGCCACTGCGGTTGAACAACAGAATCAGCGTCTCGCTGTCAGGTACCTGCACGTACAGTCCGCGCAACTCGTCCTCGATCAGTGGCGGCGGTTTCTTCTTACTGATCCGGATTTGCAGCGAGCCCGCGTCTTCAGGCCAAGGTTCGTCCTCTTCCTCCTCCTCTTCTTCACGTTCCTTCTTGGACTTCCGAGACCGAGGTTTTTCCCAGTCCTCTTCTTCGATAAGGACGACGCCGGAAATCTGTTCGCTGTGGTCGATGCACTCCCATTCGACCTTCCCGCAGAACTCCCGAACCATGGCCAGCGCATCCTCCAGACGAGCGGGATCATCAAGGGATCCCGAGTAGCTGATATGGATACCCATGTCTGGGATTCTCGCACGTTCCGCGCGGCTGGGTGCCGTTCAACCCCAAAATTTCCCCGTTCGATAGCATCCAAGACAAATCTAGTCTGGATTTAACTCCGTGAAACGACAACAGTTGCCAACGGCAGACCCTTGTGGTACAGTCGATTTAGGACTGAAACAGTCGGAGATTGACCGCACTGTGCTGAAGCTTACAAAAAAGTCGGACTACGGGTTGATTGCCCTCCGCCACCTCGCCGTGGTGCCCCGGGAAAGTGCGGCCACGGCCAAGGAGATCGCCGAGGCCTATCACATTCCCCTGCCCCTGCTCTCCAAGGTCCTGCAGAGCCTTTCCAAGACCGGCTTCCTCGTATCCGAACAAGGCGCCAGCGGTGGCTACCGTCTTTCGCGCGATCCGCGCACCATCAGCACCCTCGAAGTGATCACCGCTATTGACGGCCCCGTCTTCCTGGCCTCGTGTTTCCACGCGGGTCGTGAGTGTGACCAGAACGCCACCTGCACGGTGAAGGAGCCGCTTCGGAAGGTGCACGAAGGAATCCTCAAGCTCCTGGCCGACATCTCCATATTCGACCTGTCGACCGATCTGCCCGAACTGCCCCGCCCCATCCAAACTGTGTGGCCCATCCTCGGCGCGGCCGGCGAAAGGACCCAAACGCTATGAAGCTCCCGATCTACATGGATAACCACGCCACCACGCCGGTTGATCCGCGCGTGCTGGACGCCATGCTTCCGTTTTTTCGCGAGAACTTCGGCAACGCCGCCAGCCGCAATCACTCATTCGGTTGGGTTGCCGAAGAAGCCGTGGAGAAAGCCCGCCAACAGATCGCGAAGTTGATCGGCGCCAACTCGAAAGAGATCGTCTTTACCAGCGGCGCCACCGAATCGAACAACCTCGCGCTCAAGGGCGTGGCCGAGATGTATGCCGAACGAGGCAACCACATCATCACCGTCGCCACCGAGCACAAGTGCGTGCTCGATACCGCCAAGCACTTAGAGAAGAAGGGCTGCCGCATCACGTTTCTTCCCGTGAAGCAAGACGGCCTCGTCGATCTCGACATGCTGCGCGATGCCATCACCGACAAGACGATCCTCGTCAGCGTGATGTATGCCAACAACGAGATTGGCGTCATCCAGCCCATCGCTCAGATCGGCAAGATGTGCAAAGAGCGCGGCGTGCTGCTCCATACCGACGCGGCACAGGCTGCCGGCAAGATCCCCGTGAACGTCATCGCCGACAACGTCGACCTCATGTCGCTCAGCGCCCACAAAGTCTATGGACCCAAGGGCGTCGGCGCTCTCTACGTGCGACGAAAGCAGCCCCGCGTGCAACTCACCGCGCAGATGGATGGCGGCGGTCATGAACGCGGCATGCGCTCCGGTACGCTCAACGTCCCCGGCATCGTCGGACTCGGCGAAGCCTGCGCCATCGCGCAGGCCGAGATGGCCGAGGAGATACGCCGTTCGTCGTTCCTGCGCGACAAGCTCAAGAACAAACTGCTAGACGCGCTCGACGAAACTTTCGTCAATGGCTCGCTCGACCATCGCCTCCCGAACAATCTCAACATCAGCTTCGCCTACGTGGAAGGTGAGTCCCTGCTGATGGGCATCAATGACGTAGCGGTATCGAGTGGCTCGGCTTGCACTTCGGCCACCCTCGAACCGAGCTACGTGCTCAAGGCGCTCGGCGCCGGTGACGACCTCGCTCACAGCTCCATTCGCTTCGGCATCGGCCGCTTCAACACCGAGGAAGAAGTCGACTACGTGGCCGAGAAGGTAATCTCGGTGGTTCGCAAACTCCGCGAGCTTTCCCCGCTCTACGAGATGGTGAAAGAAGGCATCGATCTAACCAAGGTCCAGTGGACCGCTCACTGACCCCGCCCACTGACAAGGAGAGAAACTCATGGCTTATTCCGACAAGGTTCTCGATCACTACAACAACCCTCGCAACGTCGGTTCGCTCGACAAGAGTTCACCCGATGTGGGTACCGGCATCGTCGGCGCGCCCGAGTGCGGCGACGTCATGAAGCTCCAGGTCCGCGTCAATGACGCCACCGGCATCATTGAAGAAGCCAAGTTCAAGACGTTCGGATGCGGCTCGGCCATCGCGTCTTCGTCCCTCGCCACCGAATGGCTCAGGGGCAAGACCGTCGACGAAGCGCTCGCCATCAAGAACACCGACATCGTCAACGAGCTCAGCTTGCCTCCGGTGAAGATCCACTGCTCGGTACTCGCTGAGGACGCCATCAAGGCCGCCATCAACGACTACAAGGGCAAGCGCGGCGCCGCCACTCCTGACGAGGCCGCCGCCAAGGTTTGAACATGACCGCAACTGACCAGTCCCAGATCGCTCCCGCACTCCAAGTCCTCGGCAATCCCGAGTCCAAGATCCAGGTCACACCCAAGGCCGTGGCCAAGATAAAGGCTGCGTTTGCCCGTGAAGGCGTGACCGGTGGCGGACTGCGCCTCGGCGTGCTGGGAGGCGGCTGCTCGGGGTTGAGCTATCAGTTCAAGTTTGACGCCAAACCCCGTGCAAACGATCATGTTTTCGAGTTCGACGGAGTTCAGATTTTCGTCGACCCCAAGAGCATGATCTTTCTGAGTGGCATGACACTCGACTATAAAGAGTCGCTCCTGCAATCGGGCTTCGCCTTCGACAATCCGCATGCTCAGCGCAGTTGTGGCTGCGGGACTTCGTTCTCCGCCTGATCCGGTGGCTTCCCTTCCCTACTTCGAGTTCCTCGGCCTGGAACCGAAACTGCGTCTCGACTCCGCCGCTCTCCAGAAGCGGTTCTACGAGCTGAGCCGCCAATGGCACCCGGACCGCTTCGCGCGCAAGTCCGCCGCC
Source organism: Bryobacteraceae bacterium (assembly GCA_046331625.1). Classification (GTDB taxonomy): domain Bacteria; phylum Acidobacteriota; class Terriglobia; order Bryobacterales; family Bryobacteraceae; genus JAXLQL01. Next base: position 116,633 of record JAXLQL010000006.1, on the reverse strand, counting down.
GAGCAGCAACAGGCCCTCGACAACACCGCGTTACTCAACGACGCGTTTCGCACCTTGAAAGACCCGGTCTCGCGCGCCGAGTACGTGCTCTCGAGCGAAGGCTTCGACATCGGCGAACAACGCACCAAAGACGTTCCGCCGGAACTGCTCGAAGAAGTGTTCGAGTTGAACATGGCGCTCGACGAGATGAGGTCCGGCGATGAGTCGGCTCGCCCGGCGCTCGAGCAGGCGCGCACTGGTTTCGCCGCAATGCTCGATAGGATCGATCGCGACCTCGACGGGCAATTCGCTTCCTGGGATACCGGCCGCTCACGCGACAGCCTGCAGGCTATTCGCGGCTCCCTGAACCGGCGCAAATACATCGCCAACCTGGTCCGAAGTGTGGATCAGGCTCTCTCGGAAAGACAACATGGGCACGTTTCAAATTGACTTCGGGAATGACCGCCCCGAGCGCGTCATCGGCATCGACCTTGGCACCACCAATTCGCTGGCCGCCTACATGGACGCTGGCGTACCCAAGGTGATTCCCGGCGCCGGTGGCGATCCCATCGTCCCGAGCATCGTCTCTGTCGGCGATGGCGAGATCCTCGTCGGCAACCCCGCCCGCGACGCCCTCATCACGCACCCCGAGCGCACCGTTTATTCGGTGAAGCGGCTAATGGGCAAGGGACTCTCCGACGTCTCCCACGAACTCGAGCTCTTCCCATTTCGGATCGCTGAAGGAAGCGAGTCCGTCATTCGCCTCCGGCTGGGCGATCGCGTCTTCACGCCCCCGGAGATCTCGGCGCACATTCTCCGCCAACTCAAGAATGACGCCGAAGCGCACCTCGGCGAGGAGATCACGCAAGCGGTCATCACCGTTCCCGCCTATTTCAACGACGCGCAGCGCCAAGCCACCAAAGACGCCGGCAAGATCGCCGGGCTCGAAGTGCTCCGCCTGGTGAACGAACCCACCGCCGCGGCGCTCGCCTACGGCCTCGACAAGCGCAAGCAAGGCGTCGTCGCCGTCTACGATCTCGGCGGCGGCACCTTCGATATCTCGATTCTCAAGCTCCACGACGGCATCTTCGAAGTGCTCGCCACGGGCGGCGACACGCACCTCGGCGGCGACGATATCGACAACCTGCTGCTCAAGATCGCGCTCGAGGACATCCAGTCCGAGTGGGGCGAGAGCATCGCCGCGAACGGCGAGGCCGTGCAGCTTCTGCGCCGCGCCGTGATCGAAGCCAAGCACGCCTTGTCGACGCTTCCGGCGGCGCACATCGCGCTCGACTACCGTGGTAAATCCTACCGGCGCGAGCTCCCGCGCGAAGTGTTCGAACGCCTCATCGCCCCCGTAGTGGACCGTACGCTCGACCCCTGCCGCCAGTGCATGGCCGACGCGAAGGTGACGCCTGAAATGATCGACGAAGTGGTGCTCGTCGGCGGATCCACGCGCATACCTCTCGTGCGCGCCGCCGTGGAGCGGCTGTTCCGTGCGCGTCCGCATACCGAACTCGATCCCGACAAAGTGGTCGCGCTGGGCGCGGCGGTCCAAGCGGGAATCCTCGCTGGATCGGTGGAAGATCAACTCCTGCTCGACGTCACTCCGCTCTCGCTCGGAATCGAAACCATGGGCGGGCTGGTCTCGAAGATCATCCATCGCAATTCGACCATCCCCGCATCCGCCACCGAGCAATTCACCACTGGAGTCGACGGCCAGACCAACGTGCTGATCCACGTGGTGCAAGGCGAGCGGGAACTCGTGAAGGATTGCCGGTCCCTCGCCCGCTTCGACCTCAAAGGCATCGCGCCGATGCAGGCCGGGCTGGCGCGAATCGAGGTCCGCTTTCTGATTGACGCCAACGGCATCCTCAACGTGAGCGCCCGCGACCTGCGCACGGGCTTGGAACACTCGATCGACGTCAAGCCTTCCTACGGGCTCAACGACGAGCAGGTGGAGTCGATGATTCTCGAGTCGGTGCAGAAGGCCGAAGACGACTTCCGCGAACGCCTGGTCCGCGAGGCGCGCCTCGAGGCCGACAAGATCATGGCCGCCACCGAGAAAGCGAAAGCCAACGACCTCTACTGGGAGCTTCCCGAAGAAGAGCGCCAAGCCATCAACCTGGCTCGCAACGAGCTCATCGTCGTCTACCATCACGACGACTACCATCTGATTCTCGAAAAAATCGAGCAACTCAACCAGCGCACCATGGGCCTCGCCGAAACGATCATGAACGAGGCCGTGGGCAAGGCGCTGCAGGGAACCAAGATCGACTAGGAGGCCACCATGCCGCACGCACTCTCTTGGGACAACTTCGAAGACATCGGGATCGAACTCTACGAGAAGTTCCCGGATGTGGATCCGCTGAAGGTCCGCTTCACGGATCTGCACAAGTGGGTCACCGAGCTCGAGGACTTCGACGACGACCCGGCGCGGAGCAACGAAGCGAAACTCGAAGCGATCCAGATGGCGTGGTACGAGGAGTGGAAAGACAACCAGTAGGCGCTCATCGAACCCAGAGCGCCAGAGGAATGCCGCTGCCATCTACGATCGACTTCATGGTTCCGAGTGGCAGCACACGGCCCTTGTGATAGGCAACGATGACCTGCTTCCCGGCGTTGTTTCGCCATTTCTGGTGACTGCCGCTCTGACCCGTCAACCAGAACCCATTGCGTCGTAGTACCGCGATGACTTCATCAGGAGTCATTCGCGGCAGGCCGCGCTCACCCAATCGTTACCTCGGTCAACTTCGCGTTGTCCGCCAAGTTGACCGTCGAAGTTGGGGCGAGGTAAAGCTTGATCGCGTCCTCAATGTTGGCCCGGGCCTCCTCTTCGGTGTCGCCCGCGGAGGCGCACCCAGGTAATTCGGGGCACACAGCCGAGTAGCTTCCAGCTTCCGGATCGAATTCGAGCACGACTCGAAACTTCACGGCTTCAGTATACAACCTGCGTTCGCGCTGCTTGGCCAGTGAGGGCAGTGCCATAATGACCATTCATGTCGTCCACTCACCTCCCCGTTACCGATGCCCTAGCCGCCTACATCCGAGCCTCCTCCCAGCCCGAACCCGAACTCCTCCAACGCCTCCGCGCCGAAACCGCCCTCGACCCCCTGGCCATCATGCAGATCAGTCCCGACCAGGGCGCCTTCCTCTCCCTCCTCGTCCGCCTCATCAACGCCAGGCGGACCCTCGAGGTCGGCGTCTTCACCGGCTATAGCTCCACCTGCGTCGCCATGGCGCTGCCCGCCGAAGGCCGCATCATCGCCTGCGACGTGAGTGAGCAGTGGACCTCCATCGCCCGCAAGTATTGGCGCGAAGCCGGCGTCGAAAACAAGATCGACCTCCGTCTCGCGCCCGCCCTCGAGACGCTCGATGCCCTGATCGCCGAAGGCCAGAGCGGCACCTTCGACTTCGCGTTCATCGACGCCGACAAACAGAATTACTCGAACTACTTCGATCGCGCGCTCGAGTTGCTCCGGCCCGGCGGACTCATCGCCGTCGACAACGTCCTGTGGCACGGCCGTGTCCTCGACCTCGCCGATCAGGACCCCGAAACCGAAGGCATCCGCGCCTTCAACCGCAAGGCTGCCCTCGACCCGCGCGTGCACCTCTCCATGGTCCCGATCGGCGACGGCGTCACGCTCGCTCTCAAGAAATAGTCATGCTCGCCGACGGATATCATGACGTAGCCCCCGGCAAGATCGCCGCCGTGGTCACCTATCTCGAAATGACCGCCCCGCCGGACCTGCCCGAGGTGAACGGTCCCTGGGAACTGCGCTCGCTCCGCACCGCTACGCTCGACGAGTATCGCCATCTGTTCCGCCGCGTCGGCGAAGACTGGCTCTGGTTCAGCCGCCTCCGCATGCCGGATGCCGAACTGCGCTCCATCATCCATCACCCCGGCGTGGACTCGTTCGCCGTCGTGGACCACGGCGAAGCACTCGGCATGCTCGAACTCGATCGCCGCCAGCCTCCCGATGTCGAGATCACCTTCTTCGGCTTGGCCGAGCCACTCATCGGGCGCGGCGCCGGACGCTGGCTCATGACCCGCGCGCTCCAACTCGCCTGGCAGCATTCTCCGCGCCGCGTGTGGCTCCACACCTGCACCCTTGACCACCCGCGCGCCCTCAGTTTCTATCGCAAGTTCGGATTCCGCCCCTACCGCCGTGGCGTCGAAATCGCCGACGATCCCCGTGCGCTCGGCTACCTGTCCCAGGAGGCTGCGCCCCGCGTCCCGTTGCTGTAAGACATTTCGTCGCCCGCTCCGCCACCCCAGCCCGCCAATCTGTCGCTTCCGCACGCGCACCTCGCGTAAAACCCTTGGTTTTCCAACGCGGGCTCTGTGGCAACACGCGTGCTTCTACAACAAGCGAGACTTCCTCCTTTTCACGGTTCCAAGCACCGTGCAAATCAATGGCCTGAGCCGGTCTCTCTCGAGCCTTCCCGGTTCAGGCCCTTTTTTTCCTACTGGAGCCGCAGCCGTCCGAAAGCCTCTGGCGTGTGATACGAAGGCGCATTCACCGGCCGCCAGGCAATGTACTTCCGGCTCTCCCCTGCCCCTTCGATCCGGTACAGGTTCAGCCGCAATTCCTCGCCCGCCTTCGCCGGCTGGCGCTTCACCGCGCGCCATGGGATCTGCATCTCGCAGTACCACATCTTCTTCTTCTCGTCGATGCGCGTGCGGATCTTGAACCCGGAGTTCCAGTCCGCGTCCACCATCTTGCCTTCGCGCTTCTTATCCACATCGAGATCGATCCATTCGCCCCATGGCGACACTTCGAACTCCTTGTAGAGGTGGATCCGCTCGAGATCGTCTCCGATGAAGACCTCCGCGACGTCGTAGTCCCACATGCCCCAACTGTCGCGGTCGAGCGGAGCGTTGGGCTGGCGGTGCAGCGTTTCGTATTGGCTGATGAAGAGGAAGTAGAGGTTGCCATCGGACCAGCGGCTCCGGATCTCGGTGCGGGCGCCGGGGACGGGCTTGCCCCACCGCTCGTTCGACGTAACCACGGAGGGCGCTTTGCGCCATTGCTTGGCCGAAGGGTTGGCTGTGAGATCGAAATCGCGCGCGATGTGGGAGCTGAGCAGTGTGCTCGAATCAGCGGCGATCAATGAAATGGAACAGGCAGCGAAGAGAGTGCGGATCACGCACCCTATTTTATGAGGAACTGGGGTTGCGGTGCTGTCGACTGTGGGGCAGGCTTCAGCCTGCGCGGGACTTCAGTCCCGCCGCCGATGCCTCGGGCAGGAAGGTAGCCACACGTGAGAGCTCACGGGAACATGCCAAGCTCAGACACTGGCACGGGCCTTTCCGTGTAGGGCGGGCTTCAGCCAGCGCGGGACTTGAGTCCCGCTGCCGAAGCCTCGTGCCCAAGCCGCTTCAGTGTCGCTGCGTCAGTGTTGTTATGGAGCAGCACAACAGAGTGCGGATCCCCCACCCTACTTGGTCAGAATCAAAAACCCCGACTCCCAGCTTCCATTCGAGTTGCGATTCCAGACAATGCGAGCCAAACCGGTGGCCGCGGCATGGCGAAAGTGGACCCGCGCGCCGGTTTCGAGATTGGGCGTCGAATGCGAAGCGCGAAAGCCGCTGGCGCTGATGTCGAGCAGCCGGGCGTGGATGAGCACGGGCCGGGGACCATCCGGAGCCAGGATCACTTCGCCGTCCACCGGAGTGCGTTCTTCGCGGCGGCGGTCAGCAAGTGATGCCGCAGCGCTACTGGGTTGCTTCTGTGACGAAGCTCTCATTTCGCCCTCCTCGCAGGCCTGCCAGGCCGTACGACTTCAGTTTTCTGCTCAAGGTTCGCGACGAGATGCCGAGCAGACTCGCCGCCCGTTCATGGTGGCGTCCGGTTTGTTCGAGCGCCCGCATGATGGCCTGGCGCTCGAGTTCATCGAGATTGGTGGTGATCGGGGCCGCCGCGGCAGCCGGAGCCGGAGAAACCACTGGCGTCAGATCGTACTGTTCGATCGCCAAGTCCGCCGCCCCGATGTTCTTGTGCATCGCCATCACGGCCGTGCTCACAATCACGTTGCGCAGTTCGCGAATGTTACCCGGCCAGCCGTGAGCGAGCATCCGATCTTCGGCCTCCGGTGTGATCGCCATGGTCGGGTCTTGCTGCTTGAGGAAGAAGCGCGCCAATGGCACAATGTCTTCCACCCGTTGCCGCAACGGCGGAATCTGGATCCGCACCTGGCCCAACCGATGATAGAGATCGCCGCGGAAACGGCCGTCGCGGATCGATTCGGTGAGATCGCGATTCGTTGCCGCCACGATCCGCACGTCCACTTGAATCTTCTTGCTCCCGCCCAGGCGATAATAAGGAACGCGGTCCAGCACGCGCAGCAGCTTCACCTGCATCTTCGGATCGAGCTCGCCGATTTCGTCCAGAAACAGCGTCCCTTTGTCGGCCATCTCGAACAGACCCGGCTTGGTGGTGTCGGCGCCGCTGAAGGCGCCCTTCTCGTAGCCGAAAAGCTCACTCTCCACCAGGTTGTCCGGCAGCGCGCCGCAGTTGATGTCCACCCAAGGCTTCGAGGCCCGGAGCGAGTAGTGATGAATCGCTCGCGCCACCACTTCCTTGCCGCTGCCGCTTTCGCCCGTGATGAGCACGGAGGCCTGCGTCTGCGCAACCCGCTGAGCCAGTTGCAGCACTTCGCGCATCGCGGGGCTGACCACTACCGCTTCAATACCGAGAAAGTTCTGTAGGTCGGGAGTGTGACTCATAGTTGGAACGCTACAAGACTCATCGGCTGCTCTCCCCTTTCCATCGGCGTACTCGCCCGGCGGCACGCGATCGGGAAAGACCTGAAGGTACCGGGGGGTTCGCCCTATTTGTACGCCGGCGCATCCTTTTCTCTAACGCCCCGGCTTGGCCGTGCCGATCAATCGAACGTGCAGTCACAGCCAGATTGCGTCGACCGCGTTGCTCAGGCTCACTGGGAGATCCAGCGCCTCTACGACCTGACTCAAGACGTAGGCAACTCGCTCAGTCTCTCGGAAACCCTCTCCGTCGCCGGCATTCGCCTCCAGGAAATCGTCCCCCACGACTGCATCGCCGTCTACGTCCGTGATCAAGACCGCCTGCGGCCGGTCTTCGTCCAGGGCGAAAATGCACGCCTCTTCGGCGCCCTCGAGATCCGCCTCGGTGCGGGACTTTCTGGCAGAGTCGAGTCCACCGGCGAACCCGTGTTCAACGGTGACCCTCTCCACGAGTTCGCCGGTCTTGAAGACGTGCCCGCCGTGTCGCTCAAGTCCGCCCTCGTGCTACCCCTGATCGGTTCTCGTGGGCTGCGAGCCTCGCTGGCTCTCTACCGCCTCGAAGCGAACGCCTTTGAGCCCGCGCATCTCCGCCTGCTGCAAGCCATTCAGTCGAAGCTAGCCCACGCAGTCGAAAACGCCTGGAACTTCCAACGTGTCGAGGCCAACTCCACTCTCGACACCCTTACCAGCCTCCCCAACGCCCGGGCTCTCTTCCTGCAACTTGACCGTGAACTCTCCCGCTGCCGCCGCACTCGTGAATCGCTCGTAGTGCTCGCCTGTGACCTCGAAGGCCTGCGCGGAATCAACGAACGCTTCGGAACGCTCCGTGGCGACGCCGTACTCCAGGAGATCGCCCGCCAAATGACGGAGGCCTGCCGCGAGTATGATTTCGTCGCGCGCATGGGCGGAGACGAATTCGTGGTGGTGCTGCCGGCCTTCCCTCCGGAGCACGTAGCGCGCAAAAAGGAGTCGCTCATCGCCGCCGCCCGCCACGCTTGCGATCGCGTCTGCGGCGAGTCGTTCCTCAAGCTCTCCATTGGACACGCGGTCTTTCCCGGTGACGGGAACGATGCCGAGGAACTGCTGGCGAAGGCCGAGTCGCGCCTGCTGGCGCGCGACACACAGCCGGCGTCCCACTGAAACGCCGCAGCGCCAGCTAGAATGGCGTGATGGCCAACCCGCCGAATCCCCTCCCTGACCACAACCGTCGCGACTTTCTCGCCGCCAAACTCGCCACCGGATTCGCCCTCGCCGTCCAGCCCATCGCCGCCCAGACCGCGATCTCGACACCCGCTGACGGCTTGACCGCCGGCGAATCGAAGATCCCGACCCAAGACGGATCCATCCCCGCCTACCGCGCCATGCCTTCCAAAGGCAAGGCCTTCCCGGTGGTGCTCGTCGTTCAGGAAATCTTCGGGGTCCACGAACATATCAAGGACGTGTGCCGCCGCTTCGCCAAGCTCGGCTATCTCGCCGTGGCGCCCGAAATGTACGCGCGCCAGGGCGACGTCTCGAACATCTCGAGCATCCAGGACATCGTCGCGAAGGTCGTGTCGAAGGTCCCTGACGCGCAAGTGATGTCCGATCTCGATTCGACCGTCGCGTGGTCCGCCAAGAACAACGGCGACACCGCCCGGCTCGGCATCACCGGATTCTGCTGGGGCGGCCGCGTGGTCTGGCTCTACGCGGCGCACAATCCCAAGTTGAAAGCAGGAGCTGCCTGGTATGGCCGCCTCGTGGGCCAACCCTCCGGAATGACGCCGAAGCATCCAGTGGACCTCGCAGCTTCACTCCAAGCTCCCGTCCTCGGCTTCTACGGCGGTAAGGACCAAGGCATCCCGCTCGAGACGGTGGAAAAGATGCGCGCCGCGCTCAAGGCCGCCAACAAGACGGGCTCGGAGATCATCGTCTACCCGGACGCGCAGCACGGCTTCCATGCTGACTACCGGCCCAGCTACAACAAGCAGGATGCGCAAGACGCCTGGAAGCGTCTGCTCGGCCACTTCAGGAAGAATGGCGTGGCGTAGAGGCTCTATCAGCGCGGGACGGCCGCCAAGACTTGCCTCCGCGGGACTTCAGTTCCGCTGCCAGAACCCGTGCCAAATGCTGCCTGCAGCGCGCTTTCGGCTGGCCGCGAGACCTCTCCATCAATCCGTCTTCAGGATCGCCATCGCGCTCAACCGAGCCGCCTGCCGCGCTGGAATCCAGCACGCCACCGCCGCCGCTCCAAGCAGCGTCATCACTGCCGCTGCATGAATCGCGATATCCGCGGCGGAAACCGGCAACAACAACCCCTCGGTCGACTTCACCATTCCGTACGCAGCCGCCGACCCCAACCCCAACCCCATCACCGTAAGTTGCATCCCCTCGCCCAACACGATCCGCATCACCTGCGCCGGGCTCGCGCCGATCGCCATGCGCACGCCCACTTCATGCAACCGTTGACGCGTGGTGTACGCCATCAGCGCGAACAGCCCCGCACTCGTCAGCACCACGGCGAGCGCGGCAAACAGGAACAGCAGTCCGAGAAAACTCCGCGTACCGCGAAGATCGCTGTAGAAATCGGCATCGAGCGACGTGAATTGCGCTGCCTGATCGGGATCCGCCTCGGCCACGGCCCGCCGAAGCCCGGGCAAGATCGCCTCGGGCGATTTGGCGCGCACCACGTAGGTAAGCGCCGCACTCGGGTACTGCGCATAGGGCAACAGGAACTGCGCGTCCGGAGCGCGCCGGAGGTCCGCCATGCGAGTGTTGCGGTACACGCCGACGATCGAGATCCACTGATTTCGCATCTTGAACCGCTTGCCCACCGCGTTGTCGTACGGCCAGAATCGCGCCGCGAACTCTTCGTTGATCACCGCCACCCGGGGAGCCTTCTCGCCGTCGGCTGCCATGATCCCCCGTCCGCGTAGCAACGGGATCCGCAACGTCTCGATACTCCCAGGCAGCACCGAGAAGAACTGCCCAAACGGCTGTTCGCTCTGCCGCGCCGCCACCGCTCCTTCCGGTTCGATCGCCACCGGAGAACCATCGCCCTGCACACTCGGTACGGCGCTGAACGCACCCACAGTCTCGACCCCCGCAACCGCCGCCAGCCTCACCGCCATTTCCTCGTGATACCGCCGGACCTCGCCTCCCTGCCTGCCCACCGGCGGCGCCGTTACCACCGTGGCTATCCCCTCGCGGGGGAATCCGGGGTCAATGCGGTGGAAGATCGAAACCGTCCGCGCCGCCACGCCCGTGAAGGTGAGCAACGCCACCGCGCACGCCGCCTGCAAGATCACCAGAGCCCGCGCGATGCGCTGCTGTACTCCACTCGTTCCCGTCGCCGGCCCCGCCGCCTTCAGAGTAGCGGCAACATTCGAACGGATCGCTTGCATCGCCGGCGCCACGCTCACCAACAACACGCAACCCAGAGCCAACGCCGCCGTCATCGCCATTACCTTTCCGCCCACCAGCGTATCCGGCGGCAGCGACTGCAGCGCGAACTGATGAATCACCACGTTCCCCGTCCAAACGGCCAGTTGCAGCGCCACCATGCCTGCAGGTACCGCGATCACCAATCCTTCCCCCAGCACCAACCGGAACAACCGTGCCGGACTTGCGCCCATCGCCGTCCGAACCGCCAACTCCCTCCGCCGCGAGATCGCCTTGGCCAGCATCAGATTCGCCACATTGGAGCACGCAATGATCAGCACCACGAACGTGATCAGGAACATGATGGCTGCGCTGGCCTGATCGGTCCGGCTGATCAGGGCGTCAAAAGGACTCGTCGCACGGAGCGTCCATCCGGTGTTGCTGGCGGGATTGGTTTCGGCCGCGCGTGCCGAAACCGCGGCGAGTTCTTCGTTCCACTGCCCCGCCGCGGCCAATGGATTCGGAACTGCGATCGCCAGCAGGTCACGCGCCGATCGCGATGGCGCATGCGGATCCAGCCGGGCAAGGGTCCAGAGTTTCGTCCCCACCGAGGGAAACCACGTCCTGCGCGCAGCCACGCCGATAATCTCGTGCGCCACGCCATCGAGCTTCACCACCTTTCCGAGCACGCCTGGGTTCGCCTGAAAGCGCTCTCGCCAGAGCAGATCGGAAATCACCGCCACTCTCGGGGCGCTCGGTTCGGAATCGCGAGCCAGAAAGCCCCGGCCCAAGGCGATGGCCGCGTGCGTGATCTCGAAGAACCCTTCGGTCACCTCAGCTCCTGGCACGCGCTCGGCGTCGCCCATGCCCGTCCAGGCGAAGTCACGCTCGCGGCAACCTTCCACCGCGGCGATCGTGTGCGCCTGCTCGCGAATCGCCACGAGTTCCTCGGCCGAGACCTTGCCGCGGTCGCCCGGCGCGCCTTTCGAGATCGATTGGATCACCACCCGATCGCTACCGAATACCTCTTCGATTGGCGCAAACACCAACCCGCGAACCGTGGCATACATCACCGAATTGACGCCGATGCCGATCCCGAGTATCGACACAGTCACGATCCACCAGCCCGGGTTGCGCACCGCGAATCGGAGCGCCTGGAGCACGTCGGTGATCACGCACCACCTCTTGCATTTCGCTCGCCAAGGCAGTTACCGCTGATCCCGCTATAGTTACGGTCTCCGCCGGCTCCGCCAGCCACACCAGCTATGGACACCGTTGTTCGATATCGAACACTCATGAGACCGGTCTTTCGCGCAAATAGCGTTTGGGAAAAATGCAGCGCATCGAGTAATCCGGAACCTGTGCCTGCCCGGGCCGCGCGTCCCCCACCAAGCCGATCAGCAGATACGCCTCGTGCTTCGACATCCCGGTGCGTTCGCCGATCCAGAAAATCATTTCCCGCAGAGCCTGCCGCATCGCCTCTTCGAGCGGCGTCGCGATTCCCACCGTCACCAGCGAGTCTTCCGTCTCGATCCGCGGCCACGTCATCTGTGGGCTCCGCCCGCGAATCACCTCGCATCGCAGCCTCACCTGGCTCCGGATCTCGAGACTCCCAATCTCGCCGTCGCTCTGGATCGCGTGGCAATCGCCCAGGCACAGCAGCGCGCCCTCCACGAAAACGGGCAGATACAGGGTGCTTCCGGCGCGCATCTCCTGCACATCGACATTGCCGCAATGCTTGCCCATCTTGCCCGACGCGATCGCTTCGCGGGGCGGCCAAACGCCGATCGTCCCAATCATGGGCTTCACCGGAATCCGGATATCTTCCGCGAATCGAATGGTCCTGCCGTCTTCGATATCGCAAAGCACGGTGGCCGGCTTGTCGAAAAAATCCTCGAGGTGGAACAGAAACGGCCAGTAGCCCATGTAGCCGAGGCTGTCGCAAGTCTGCTCGAGAATCTGCACGGCGAGCGTATCTCCGGGTTGCGCGTCTTCTACATAGATCGGCCCTGTCACCGGATTCCCGTAGTAGCCCCGCTTTCGGATCGCCAACAGGTACTCGGGCGTCGTGTGTTCCGGAATGCGCGTGAGACCTCCGCGTGAGTCCTCGGTCTCGACCAGGAACTCCTCGCCTGCCTTGACGCGGGCCACGGGAGCGAGTCTTCGATCAAATACGGGAGTGATTTTGTCGCGGGTGATCCGTTGCATGAGAAACCCGAAGTATACTCTGGTGAGCCGTTCATGAATACCCGGATTCGTGAGATCGACGTCATCGCCATTCGAGCCCCCCGAAAGGAGGCGGTCCGCTCTGGCCTCAACCCACGGGATCCGGTTACCGCGTCCGAGTTCGGCATCATCCGCCTCATCACGGAAGGCGGCTGCGAAGGCTTGGGCGAGATCTCGATCACTTTTCCCCGGATCGGCCACTCGCTGTGCCACGCCGCGCGCAAGTTGCTCGCCCCCGCGCTCGTTGGCTTTGACGCGCTCGAAGCGCCGAAGGTGTTGGCGGAAGTGGAGCGCCTGCTCGGCGGAGAACTGAGCTGGCCGTATCTCCGCTGCGCCTTCGAAATGGCGCTGCTCGACATCGCGGGCAAGATCTACGGCATCCCGGTGTACCAGTTGCTCGGCGGCCGCATGCGAGACCGCGCACCGCTCGCGTGGGGAATCTATCAGAAGTCTCCCGAAGAAATGGCGCACGATGCCGCCGCAGGCAAAGCCGCTGGATTCCACGCCATCAAGCTCAAGGTGGGCCGGCGCCTCGAAGACGATTTGGCCGCCGTGCGCGCCGTGTCCGCCGCAGTTGGTCCGGAGACTCCCCTGCGGCTCGACGCCAACATGGCCTGGCCCAGCGTTTCCGAAGCTGCCCAAGCGATGCGCTCGTTCGCCAGCGCCGCCACCATCGCCTGGGTGGAACAGCCGCTCGGACGCCGCAATCTCGATGGCCTTCGCGCGCTCCGAACCATGACCGGGCTTCCTGTCATGGCCGACGAGAGCTGCCACACGCTAGCCGACGCGTTTGAGCTCGCTCGCGCCGAAGCCGCCGACGTGTGGAACGTCTACGTGTCCGAAGCCGGAGGCTTGCGCGCGGCTGCGGATATTTTCTCTCTCGGTGCCGCTCTCGGTGTCCCCTGCATCATCGGAAGCCAAGCCGAAATGGGCATTGCCACGGCGGCTTGCGCGCATCTCGCCGTGGCGCTCCCGAACCTTCCCTTCCCCATCGAGACCTTCGGTCCGCTGCGCTACGCGTGCGACATCGTCTCGAAGCCGGTTCCCATCGAGAACGGCTGGCTGCGCCCACCCAATGGCCCGGGCCTCGGAGTCGAGCTCGATATGGAAGCTGTCAATTCGATGAGAGTAGATTTCTGAATCATGAAAACGCTGATCGACTGTCACACGCACTTGATGTGGTACCCGGACCACTTGAGCGAAGACTACGCCGGCGAGGCGCTGGCCTCCAAGCTGGTGAAGCTGAAACGCTCCGGCGGCCTGGCCTACTCCGCCAATCTCGACAAGCACTGCTATGACTCGAAGCCCGACACACACTGGAAGGCGTCCGAGATCGTAAGCAAAGTGGTCGTCTTCGGGCTCCAGGCGAAGGCGTCCGGCATTGACGTGCCTAACGAGGTCATCGCAGACTACGCCGCCGAGCATCCGGACAAGGTGGAAGGCTGGGCGTCAGTCGATCCCGGCCGGCCCGACTGCATCGAACAACTCGACCACTGCGTGAACACGCTGAAGCTGAAGGGGCTCAAGCTCGGTCCGGTCTACCAGCACTTCGATCCGCAGGACCGCAAGCACTGGCCCTTCTTCAAGCGCGTGCAGCATCACGGCCTGCCAATCATGTGGCATCAAGGGACCACGTTTCCCACCGCAGCAAAACTCAAGTGGGGCTTGCCGCTGCAACTGGAAGACGTGGCGATGGACTTCCCCGATCTCAAGATGATCATTGCCCATCTCGGTCATCCATGGGAGACCGACGTGATCGTGCTCGCGCGCAAGTGCCCGAACTTGTACACCGACATCAGCGCGGTCCACTACCGCCCGTGGCGCTACTGGCAGTCGATGATCACCGCCATGGAGTACGGCGTGGAGCACAAAATCCTGCCCGGCTCCGACTTCCCATCCGGCACCATGGCGAACATCGTGGCCGGATTGCGCGCCGTGAACAAGCCCGTGGAAGGCACCGGGCTCCCCAAGGTCCCCGAAGAGGTTCAGGACATGATCCTCTACGAGAACTGGAAAGCCTTCTTCCCGCACTGGGCGTAGCCGTGTAGGCTGAGCTTCAGCCCGCGCGGGACTTCAAGTCCCGCTGCCGATGCTTGCACCGTCTCGCTGGCCCTACTGCCGGCGCTCCACTTCAATCACTACGCCGTTCTTCAACCGCACCGTACCCCACCCATACCCAGTCCGCGCATACGTGAAGATCTCTTTGAGCCCGTCCTCTTCCGGCATCGACACACGCGACACCGGCCGTCCCAGCCGATTCAAGACCGCCTGGCGCGTCGTGCCCACCTGAATCTCGGTGATGTCTTTCACCGGCTCTTCCGCGGGAACCACAGCCGCTGGCGGCGCAGGCGCGGGAGCCGCGGCGACCACTTCCGGCTTCGGCCGCACGCGCGTCTTCCGCCGCGTGGCGGGCTTACGAGCGACCACCCGCGGAGCGGGCGTGTCCTCCGATGCAGCAGCGCCGGCGGCGGCATCGCTACCACTCGCACTGGCTGCCGCGCTCGCTGCGGGCTTCGAATCTTTTGAAATGGGCGCCGGGGCACGCGGACCTGATTTTGCCGCGCGGACCGGTTCCTGCGGGGTCGTGGTTTGGGCTCCTCCAGAGCTTGCGCTGTTCTTTTGTCCCGCTGGAGCACTCTTGGCGTCCGCTGACTTGGCTGCGGCCGCCGGCGCCTTCTCCTCCTGGCTCTTCGCCTGTTGTTTGTTCGTCTGTTTTGAGGACGACTGTGCCTTTTTATCAGCCCCGGTTTGGGCAGCCGAATCTGTAACCCGCGACGTCGCATTCAGCGAGTCGCTGATCTTTTTCCCAGCTACGGTGCCCGCAACAGTTCCTGCGGCTGCCGCCACGCTGTGTTGCACGATTGCCTGTGCCCCCAAGTTCAAGGTACAAATCAAAAGCAATAGTGCTGTTTTTTGCATGGCGTTCCCTCTTGCCCCCTGATTGTGAGGCAACAAGGACGCCGCCAGCCATCCCTGATTCACCCTAAGGTAGCAGGGTCCTCTACCTCAGGGGAACACCCTCGATTGCGTGTTTCCACAGGGCCTTTTCGTGGTCTTGACAACGATCCCCCTCAGTCCCCACTGCTGAAATCGTGTACACTGATCCCTTTGCATGCTCCTGCAGCTGCGCGGTATTCAGAAGCGCTTTGGAGGAATCACGGCGCTTCGCAACGGGAACCTTTCGGTGGAAGCCGGTGAAGTCCATTTGCTCATGGGCGAGAATGGCGCCGGCAAGTCCACCCTCATGAAGATCGTCGCCGGGATGATTCCCCCGGATGCTGGCGAGGTCCTCTGGAACGGACAGCCCGTATCGTTTCAGAAACCGTCAGACGCCTCGGCCATTGGTGTCGCCATGGTCCACCAGGAATCGCTCCTGGCTCCCCACCTCACCGTCGCCGAGAACATCTTCCTCGGCAAAATGCCCCTGCGTGGACTCGGCTTCGTAGACCGCGCCCGCATGACCGCCATGGCGTCGCGCCTCATCCAGGACCACTCCTTCCCTCTCCAGGCCGACTGGCGTGTGGAGCGCCTCTCGCCCGCTGGCAAGCAGCTTGTGGAGATCTGCCGCGCCATCCAGCACGGATCAAGCCTCCTCATCTTCGACGAACCCACCTCTGCCCTTTCCGAAGCCGAGAGCCGGCAGGTCTTCGAGATCGTCAGCCAGCTTCGCAAGCGCAAGATGGGTGTCATCTACATCACGCATCGCCTCGAGGAACTGCGCTCCGTCGGCGACCGCGTTACCATCCTCCGCGACGGCGAAACCGTCCACACCTGCCCCTTGGCCGAGCTCCCGAAAGAGAAGCTCATCCAGCACATGGTCGGCCGGGAACTAAATTCGTATTTTTCTCGCCAACCCGTGAGCCCCGGCAAGGAACTTTTACGCGTGGAGGGGATAAGCCGGGCTCCTTTGCTCAAAGACATCAACCTTTCCATCCGCGAAGGCGAGATCGTCGGCATGGCTGGCCTCATCGGGGCTGGCCGGACCGAGTTATGCCGGGCCTTGTTCGGACTCGACCCCGTTGACTCCGGCCGCATCTCCATGGACGGCCGGGACTTACGGGTCCGCCACCCCCGCGATGCCGTCGCCGCGGGCATCGCCTTGATTCCGGAAGACCGCCAGCGCGCCGGCTTGGCCCGCGACCTTCCGGTGGGCCACAACATGACCATCGCCAACCTCGATGCCGTCAGCCGCCACGGCCTGCTCGATTCGGAGGCGGAACGGAAGGTGGCCACGGACCTCATCGCCAAGCTCCGCATCAAGACCGAGTCGCCCCGCCAGCGGGCCGGCCGCCTCAGCGGAGGCAACCAGCAGAAGGTGGTCATCGCCAAGTGGCTCGCCTGCGGCGCCCGCGTGTTCCTCTTCGACGAGCCCACGCGCGGAATCGACGTCGGCGCCAAGACGGAAGTCTTTCAGACCATGGACGAGCTTGCCCGCAACGGCGCCGGATTGCTGATGGTCAGTTCCGAGTTGCCCGAACTGATCCAGGTTGCCGACCGGATCCTGGTCATGGCCCAGGGCCGCATCGCCGGCGAACTCCCGGGCCGCACCACGCAAGAGGAAATCATGCACTTGGCGGCCTCGGTCACGCCGTCATCGCTCGAACAAGACCCCGAGCAAGGCCCCCGTGAAGGAATGCCCTCGTGATCCAGCGTCTGCTGCCGTTCGTCACCCTCATCTCACTGTTCATCTTTCTGTCGATCGCCGCTTCCCCCAATTTCCTCACCGAGACCAACCTGTCGAGCGTCGTCCGCCAAACCGCCGTGATCAACACCATGGCCCTCGGCATGACCATGATCATCATCTGCGGCGGCATCGATCTTTCCGTTGGCTCGATCCTCGCCATCGGCGGCCTCCTCGGCACCATGGTGATGGAAAAGAACTGGCCCATCGCGGCGGGCATTGCGGTTGGCATCCTCACCGGCATGTTCTGCGGCTTCGCCAACGGCTTGATGACGGTGCGCCTCAAGATCAACCCGTTCATCGTCACGCTCGGTACGCTCGGCATCGTTCGCGGCTTGGCGCTGATCATCTCCGGCGGCCTCCCGGTCCACCAGATCCCCAAGGAGTTTTCCTTCCTGGGCGAGGGCCGCGTCCTCGGAGTCCCCTTTGTTTTGTGGATTCTGGTGGCCTGCGCCGCCGCCGTGCACGTGATCCTCGAGCACACCAAACTCGGCCGCTACGCCTTCGCCATCGGCAGCAATTCCGAGGCCGCCCTCTACGCCGGAATCAACGTGGCCATGGTCACCACCGCCATCTACACGCTCGGCGGAATGCTCACCGGCCTGGCCGGAATGATCGAGGCATCGCGCCTCATGACCGGACAGCCAACTGCGGGCCAGGGCTACGAGTTGCAGGCGATCGCTGCGGTCGTGATCGGCGGTGGCAGTCTCCGCGGCGGCGAAGGCAGCGTCATCGGGACGCTCGTGGGCGCCTTCATCATGGGCCTGCTCTCCAATGGATCAGACCTGCTCGGCATCTCCCCCTATCTCCAACAAGTGATCATCGGCGCGGTGATCATCCTGGCCGTGTCGGTGGACGAACTGCGCAAGCGGAAGCTCGGATGAAGAAGCAAGCCGTCCCGACCATTCAAGACGTGGCTCGCGAAGCCGGAGTGTCCGCCTCCACCGTCTCGAATGTGCTCAACCGCCGCTGGAAGCAGACCTCCAAGGAAACCCGCGAGCGCATTCTCGAAATCGCGGCGAGGCTCAACTACCAGCCCAACGCAATGGCCGCCGCGCTTCGCCGCCGCTCGTCCCGGACCATCGGCGTGGTGGTCACCGATATCCTCAACCCGTTCTACACGGCTATTGTTCGGGCCATTCAGGACGAGGCTCGCCGCGCCGGCTACCAGGTGATTCTCGCCAATTCCGACGACGACCCGGCGCAGGAGAAGGAAGCGCTCAATACCGTCAAGTCGAAACAGGTCGACGGCATGATCATCGTCACCACCGGAGGCAATCACGAAGCCATCAAGCAGGCGCGCGACTCGGGCCTCCCCATCGTGCTGGTCGATCGCGACGACCCCAACCTCGGCCTCGACACCGTCCACGTCGACAACATGCTCGCCGCTGAAAACGCGACTCGCTACCTGCTCGATCTGGGCCACCGCAAAGTCGCCATCGTCGGCGGTCCCATTTCCGGAGTCCCCACCCGCGCGGGGCGCTACAACGGGTACGTCAAAGCTCTGCGCGACGCCGGCATCGAAACCCGGCCCGAGTACCAGGCGATCGTTCGGGGCAGTATCGACAACGGCCGCCGCGTCACGGCCGACCTGCTTCGCCTCGCAGATCCCCCCACGGCGATTCTCGCGACCAACGCCTTCCTCGCCATCGGCGCCATGCAGGCGATTCACGACCGCGGCCTCTCCATCCCGCGCGACATTTCGTTCGCCATGTTCGACGATCCGATCTGGGCCACGCTCTGCAAGCCGCCCATCACCACCGTTTCCCAGCCCACCGAAGAGATCGGAGCTCGCGCGTTCCAGTTGATCGAAGGCCGCCTCAAGAAACGCCGATCCGCCGATCCGCAAGCCGTAATCATGCCAACCAGCCTCATTATCCGTGGCAGTTGCGCTCCGCCCCAGGAGCGCCGCTCCGGATGACGCGGCTCTTGCAACCTTTCGCTTCTTTGAAAACACATCTCCAGAAACAACTCATTGTCAGCACTTCGTCCGTTGCCGAGCCGCGCGCGTCAGCGAGCGGCACTGAGGCACTTGCCTCGACGTGTGGGGCAGGCTTCAGCCTGCGCGGGACTTTAACCCCGCTCCCTAAACTCGTATCGAGGCCCGCGAAAACAACCCGATGCCGGCATCAGCACTTGCCCTTCCGTGTAGGGCGGGCTTTAGCCAGCGCGGGACTTCAGTCCCGCCGCCCAAGCCCCTTGCCCAAACTTCTCTTTCTCCTCCTTCTCCCCCTCCTAGCCTCCGCCCAAACCACCCAACGCAAAGGCAACCTCGTCCTCATCGACTCCCCCGCCGGGCAGGCCGAACTCCAGTGGATCTCTTCCTCCACCTTCCGCTACCAGCGCTGCCCCACCGGCAAAGTCTGCCCCAGCCGCGCCGACAAAGAAGTGAACGTCGGCTACAAAGTCACCGAATCTCGCGACACCATCAGCATCGAGTCGGAATACATCGTCGCAACCGTTGACCGCAAGACGCTCCTCGTCTCCACCCAGTCCCTCCGCGGCAAAGCCCTGCTCAACGAGACCGTCGCGCCCCCAGGAACTCTCTTCTCCCGATCTCTCACCGCCTCCGAAGAACTCTGGGGCCTCGGTCCCCGCACCACTCCTACGCTCGACCTTCGCGGCTCCATCGAAAAGACCACGCGTCCCCTCCTTCTCTCGAGCGAAGGCTTCGGACTCTACTTCCCCATCCCCGGCGAATACCAGTTCGACCTCGGCCGCTCGAACCCCGCCCGCATCACCGTCCGCTCACCCTTCATTGATCGTCTGGAGTTCTACTTCTACTACGGACCCGACCCCAAAGAGATCCTCCCCGAACACCGCGCCGTCGCCGGCAACATCTCCGGCGCGAGCCCCGTGCATGTGAGCCTGCTGCCTTCCGCCAGCATCCCCAAATTCGCGCATCCGGCACCGGCTCTTCCCCTCCCCGAACTCATCGCTTACCTCAACCACAGCGCCATGTCCGCCGTCGCCGCACCGGCGATCGATTCAGCCAACGTGCCTTCTGCCATCGCGGCCGTGCTTCCCATCGTCCACGGAACCCATCCCGTGCCCGATCGCAAACGCTGGGAGCCCTACTTGTACACCTACCTCCTCGAAGCCCGTGACCGTGGCATTCCGATGCTCCATCCGCTGGCCATGCAGTATCCCAAAGACCCGGTCGCGCGCCGCGAGAATCGCTGCTTCATGGTGGGCGACGAGATGATCGCAGTGCCTCTTGGCCGCTGCTATCTTCCCATGGGCATCTGGACGGACCTGCGCACCGAGCAAGTCTACAAGGGCCGCCAGAACCTCGAAATCGACGCGACCGGCGGCCTTCCTCTCCTCGCCCACAACGGGACCATTGTTCCCATCGCATCCGATTCGCGTCTCGAGCTCCACTACTTCCCGCGCCTCGGCGCCGAGTTCTTCATCGCCGAAGCCGACGACGATCTTCCGACGCAGGTCCACGCCGCGCCCGCCTTGGACATCCTGCGTCTCGAGATCGAATCCAAGGTCGCTCGTGAGTACGAGTGGGTGGTGCATGGCGTGTCGAAGCCCGTCTCCATCGAGCCCCAGCAGCCCGTGGAATACGATGAAACCAAGCGTGTCCTCCGCACCGGCGTGAAAGCCGCGCCCGGTTCCGATATCATTTTGAACATCACCCTACACGAACCACTTTGATTCACCATGTGCGCTTCAGTCTGTACGGGACTCTGCAGAAACTCGTCCGCTCGGGAAGGGCTCCACTTGTGGGGCAGGCTTCAGCCTGCGCGGGACTTCAGTCCCGCGGCCGGAAATCGCGTCGAAGCCACGAAAATATTGCCGTCCCGACAACCACGCTCGCCCTTCCGTGTAGGGCGGGCTTTAGCCAGCGCGGGACTTCCGTCCCGCTGCCAACCCACGCACCAGCGCGCCGTAGAGAGCTCGCAACCACTTTGCGTAACGAATGCCTATTGCCCAACTCCCAAGGAGCAATCACCACCCCATGAAGAAACTCCTCTCCGCCTCCGCCGCTATCGCCATCGCTGGATTCCTCGCCATCTCCGTCCGCTCCCAAAACGCCCCCCCCGCACCGCGCCCAGCGGTCACCGTCCTTGCCTCGTTCGGACTCAAAGCCACCCAACCCGAGCAATGGAACGGCTCCGCCAAACTCGCGAACGCCAAGCTCCTCTCCATCGAAGGCCGCCATTTTTCCCAAGGCGATTCCGTCGACCCCGCCGGCTCGTGGACCTGCAAAACCCGTCGCGACTTCGTCGCACCCTACGCCGACCTCCACTACACCGAGATGCGACCTGGCTCCACGCCCGCCGTGCTCCAGAAGCCCGTCGGCGTCTACCTCACCCTCGATGCCGACCCCGGTGCGCGCCTCACCCTCGAAACATCTCGCGGCAATTTTGATTTTCCCCTCGCGGACCTCTCCGCCACCCCCAGGACCTTCGCCGATGGCAATGCTTCCGTCCGCATCGTCCCCACCGCGGAAAAGCTCACCGGCTCCGACACCGAAGACGACGAGCCCTCCATCGCCGCCCTCCCCGATGGCTCCATCGCCGTCTCCTGGGTCGCCTACCGCGACAACAATGACCGCGTCATGCTCCGCACGCGCAACCAAGGCCGCTGGTCCGATGCCGAGGAAGTCTCCAAGCAACCCGGCGACATCTTCCGCACCTCCCTCGCTTCCACCAAAGACGGCATGCTGTGGCTCTTCTGGAGCCAACGCGAAGGCCAGCAGTGGCGCGTCTGGCTCCGCCAGAAACCCAAAGGCGGACCCTGGAAAGAACCGATCGCCATCAGCGGAACTGAATCGGCCACCTTCCACCGCGCGGCGTCTGACGGCCAGCACGTCTACATCGTCTGGCAAGGATTCATCGGCGGCCAGAGCGACATCTTCCTCGCCATGGGCGATGACAAAGGCATGTCCGCCACCTCGCGCATGAGCAACTCGAGCGCGAATGATTGGGAACCCGCCGTCGCCGTCAATCCACTCACTGGCCAAGCCCACGTCGTCTGGGACTCCTACGATCGCGGCAACTACGACATCTTCTACCGCCCCATCGGAACCGGCGCTCCGCCGCAAGCCATCACCTCATCGCCTCGCTTCCAGGCTCACGCAACTGTCGCTGTAGACTCGCGCAACTACGTCTGGATCGCTTGGAACGAGTCCGGCGTCAACTGGGGCAAAGACCAAGGCTTCCTCATTCCCACACCGCTCGCCACGCCGCTCCATCAACAGCGCTGGCTCGAAGTGGTTCTCTTCGATGGCATCCAAGTGCGCCGGACCGCTTCCCCGCCCCCCAGCATGGGCTTCAATGCCGAGCATCCGCAAATCATGCTCGCCGGCACCGGCGCGCCCACGATGATCTTCCGCCACTGGACCCGCCAGCAATCCCGCAGCATCGGGAGTCCCATCGTTTGGGAGAATTACGTCACCTCGTTCGACGGCGCCGCCTGGAGCGATCCGCAACCGCTACCTTCGAGCGGCGGCTGGATCGAGAAGCACGCGCAACTCGCCAAGGACCCAGACGGCAATCTCTGGGCCGCGTGGATGACCGACAACCGCCCGTTCGCCACCCAAATCCCGGGAAACTCAGACGTACTCGCCGCCAAGCTCTCGCCGGCTCCCAAGCTCGGTCAACTGTCGATGAAGCCGTTCGACGAAAAGCCTGAGGAAGCGATCGGCGTGCATGACAACGAATCGGCCGATGTCAAGTCCATCCGCGACTACACCATCGAGGCATCCGGCAAGAAGTACCGCATCTTCCGCGGTGACATGCACCGCCACACCGACTTCTCGCAGGACTTCAAATACGACGGCTCGCTCTTCGAGGTCTACCGCTACGCGCTCGACGCCGCGGGCTTCGACTACATCGCCCCCACCGATCACCAAGCCGGCTATGACCAGGAGTTCTCCTGGTGGCAAAACCAAAAGTACGTGGATTTGTTCTTGATGCCCGGCCGCTTCGTGCCGCTCTTCGCCTATGAGCGGAGCCTGCAGTACCCCAACGGTCATCGCAACATCGTCTGGTCGCAGCGCGGCGTGAGGACCTTCCCGATTCCTCCCGCGGAAGCGTCGGGAAAAGAGGGCGCGAAGAAGCTCTACGAGCATCTCCGCAAGACCAACGGCATATCGATGCCGCACTCCTCGGCCACCGCGCAAGGAACCGACTGGCGCGACAACGATCAGCAGATCGAGCCACTCGTCGAGATCTATCAGGGCTATCGCGCCAGCTACGAGTACGAAGGCGCCCCGAAAGCCGCGACGGCATTGAACCAGCACGCGCAGAAGAGCGGTTGGCAGCCGGAAGGCTTCTGGTGGAACGCGCTCGACAAGGGCTACAAGCTAGGCGTGCAAGCGTCGAGCGATCACTGGTCGACGCACATTTCCTACGCCTGCCTGCTCACCGAAGGGACTACGCGCGAAGCGCTCATGGACGCGATCCGCGCGCGCCACGCCTACGCCGCCACCGACAACATCATCCTCGACTTCCGCGCCAAAGACGGAGCCGGCAAAGCGCACATCCAGGGCGACATCTTCTCGAGTGCCAAGCCAGCCACGCTTTCGGTGAAGGCGCTCGGCACCGGATCGATCAAACAGATCGACCTCATCTCGAACAAGCGCTTCCTCTACACGTTGCGCCCGCGCACGCGCGAAGCGACATTCGAGTTCACCGATCGCGACCAGAAGCCCGGCGAGTCGTGGTACTACGTGCGCGTGATGCAAGAGGACGGCCAGATCGCTTGGTCGAGCCCGGTGTGGATCACCAAGCCGCAATGAGCTACTGCATCTCGAACAAGCACTTCCTCTACACGCAGCGTCCGCGGACGCGCGAGGCGAACCTCGAGTTCACCGATCGCGACCAGAAGCCCGGCGAGTCTTGGTACTACGTGCGCGTGATGCAAGGGGACGGCCAGATCGCCTGGTCGAGCCCGGTGTGGATTACCAAGCCGCAATGACCTACTGCATATCGAACAAGCGCGTGTCCTACACTCTGCGCCCGCGGACGCGCGAGGCGAACCTCGAGTTCACCGATCGCGTCCAGAAGCCCGGCCAATCGTGGTACTGCGTGCGCGTGATGCAAGAGGACGAACAGATCGCCTGGTCGAGCCCGGTGTGGATCACCAAGCCGCAATGAGCTACTGCGCCGCGGTCCGCTCCGGAAAGCTGCATGAGGTCCACACGCGTTACCACGACATCGAGTACGGCTTCCCGATTCGCGACGAGTCGCCCCTGTTCGAGCGATTGATCCTCGAGATCAACCAGGCCGGACTTTCTTGGGAGACGATCCTCAAGAAGCAGGAGTCGTTCCGCGCCGCCTATGCCGGCTTCGACGTGGACCGAGTAGCTCGCTTCACCGCACGCGACCGCGCCCGCCTGCTCGCCGATGCCGGCATCATCCGCAATCGCCTCAAAGTCGAAGCGGCGATCTCTAATGCGCAGACCGTGCAGCAACTCCGCCGCGAACACGGCTCCTTCGCCGCCTGGCTCGACCATCACCATCCGCGCGAGATCGCGGACTGGGTGAAGGTCTTCAAGAAGACGTTCCGCTTCACTGGCGGCGAAATCGTCAAGGAGTTCCTGCTCAGTTGCGGCTATATCCCCGGCGCGCATGACGAGTCTTGCCCGGTGTACAAGAAGATCATCAAGGTCCGCCCACCATGGTTGTTGTAGGGCGGGCTTCAGCCAGCGCGGGACTTCAGTCCCGCCAACTTGCAGTATGGCAACGCCAGCGTGATCGCGAGCGCTTCGTCAATCAGCGCCACCTCGGCTGCTGCTCTTGTCAATCGACCGAATCTGATCGGGCGCGCCCCCTGCTTCCCTCTGATCCGGAGCAGCACTTCGCCCAGAAACAGCGATTCGCCATTGCTCGTTTCCGGGAGCGCCACAAGTCGCGTTCCGTAGCGGTTGCAATCATCGTTCGACACGATCACTGCTGGACGCGTCTTTTGCATCTCCGTGCCGACCACCGGGTCGAGACCGATCCAGTAAGCGTTACCTCTCCGCGGCGGCCGGCTCATCCGGCCAATCCTCGGTATCGACGATGCTCCAATCTTCAGCTTCGGCCGTTCGCCACAGTTCCTCGGATGCCGCTTGGTAGGCTCGCTTGAGCTCCTCGCGGTAGGTATCTGGGTCGTTCTGAGCGTTCGGACGGACAGGCATGTCGTGAATCCTGTTTTCACCGTATCATGACTCCGCCGATCCACGGCGACGGCCAGAGCTACTTCGCGGACCCCGCCTGTTGCCTCCCCACCAGCAACTCCGCCACCCGAGCATCGCCCAGCGACCGCCCCGCCTCCACGGCCTTCGCACTCACCTCGGCGCCATTCTCCACCAACACCCGGACCGTCTCATACCGCGCAGCCGCCCGATCCCCCACTGCATCCACCCAAGCCGACCCCGTCCCCTTGCCGAGCGCCGCCTCGAGCGCCGATGCCGACGACTTCTTCTTCTCGTACCCGCCCTTCTCCACCACCACTTCGCTCACGTGAACCACCTTCGCATCCGCTCCATGCTTGATCAGTAGCTTCACGATCCCCGGCTCCTGAAACCGCGCCGCCATCCACAGCGGACTCGCACCCACCATCCCCGGCTCGAAGTGAAAGTCCTTCGATGACCGCCGCGTCGGCGTCCACGTCCGCAGCTTCGCATTCGCGTTCGCACCTCGCGCGAGCAACGCCGCTACCATCGCCTCATCACGTCGCATGATCGCCTCGTGCAGCGCCGCGAACCCCGCGCCCGACGCATTTGGGTCCGCCCCCTTCGCCAGGAAGAACTCCACCATCTCTCGAAACCCGGAATGCGCCGCGAGCACGGTCGCGCTCACGCCCCACGCATCGGCGTCATTCACGTTGGCGCCCGCCGCCACCAATATCCGCGCTGCTTCGAGATCCCCCACCCGCGCCGCGAATAGCAGCGCCGTGTTGCCACCGTGCGGAATCATCCGGTTGTACTCGGGATACCCGTGCGGCGGCACGGCCATCATCTGCGACCATGTTTCGCTCCGGGCGTGCACATCGGCTCCGTGCGCCACCAGAGCTCGCGCCGCATCCAGCCGCCGTTGCGACACTGCCCACATCAGCGCCGTCTGCCCGCGCGTGGCCCGCGCGTTCGGGTTCGCGCCTTTCGAAAGCAACCGCTCCACCACATCGGCGTTGCCTGCTTTCGCCGCGGCCATCAGCGGAGTCTCTCCGCGCAGCAATGCCCGGTTCGGATCAGCGCCCGCTTCGAGCAACAACCGCACCATCGGCGAACTCCCGATCTCACAGGCCAACCACAACGGCGTCACGCCGAGATCCGTCTCGGCATTCACATTCGCCCCTGCGCGGATCAACTGCGTCGCCATCTGGACGTCGTTCTCATGGCTCGCCACATGCAGAGGCGTAGTGCCGTCGCCATCGTTGGCGGCCCAAAGGGACACCGTCCCGATCAGCAGCAGCATCCCCAGTTGTAGGGCGGGCTTTAGCCAGCGCGGGACCTCAGTCCCGCTGCCGACGCCACGCGCAGCGTGGCAAAACTGCACCCACACCTTCATACCCCGACCACCATATCCAGAGGAAGCTTGCCCGTACTCCCCCCCACCCGATCCACCGCCAATCCAAACTTGTCCAAGAGCGTCACCAACAGATTCGCGATCGTCGGCTTGTCCCGATACGCCACATGACGGCCGCCCTTCAGCGTCCCCGCTCCGCCTCCCACCAACAACAGCGGCAGATTGTCCCCCGAATGCTTGCTGCTGTTCGAAATCCCGGATCCATACAGAATCGTCGAGTGATCGAGCAGCGATCCATCGCCATCCGGCACTGCCTTCAGCTTCGCCAGATACTTCGCGAACAGCTCCGTGTGATAGCGATTGATCTTCGACATCTGCGCCACCAATTCCGGAACATCATTGTGGTGCGAAAGCGGATGATGCGCCTCAGGCACGCCGATCTGCGGATACGGCCGAGCACTCTGCTCCTTGCCGATCATGAACGAGATCACGCGCGTCAGGTCCGCGCGGAACGCGAGCAACTGCAGATCGAGCATCAAAGCCAAATGATCCTCGAACGCAGGCGGCGCGCCTTGCGGCTGCTCCATAGCCGGCAGTTCCTGATCGCGCTGCTCCTCGGCCTTGGCCACACGGCGCTCCACGTCCCGCAGAGCCTCGGTGTACTCTTCCACCTTCTTCCGGTCCGCCGGACCCAGATCCCTCCGGAGCCCGGCCAGCTTCCCGTTCACCGAATCGAGAATGCTGCGCCGCTGCCTCAGTCGCGCCTCGCGCGCCCCACGGTCAGTGGACCCGCTATCGCCGAACAGCCGTTCGAACACTGCCCTCGGATTCCACTCCATCGGCAGCGGCTGCGTCGGGCTCCGCCAGCAAATCGTATGCGTGTACTGGCAGCTCAACACGCCAGTGCAAGCTCCCGCGTTGGCCGGCATGTCCATCGACATCTCGAGTGACGGAACCTGCGTCTGCCCCGCGAAGTGCCGCGCCAGCAACTGGTCCACCGAAACGTCGGCGATGATCTCGATCTCGTTCCGCCCACCGCGGGCCGTGCCCGTCAAGAACGACCCCGACGCCCCCGCGTGAATATAGTTCCAATTCGCTTTGATCCCCGAGAGCACCGTCATCTGTTCGCGAAACGGTGCCAGCGGTTCGAGAATCGGCGTCATCTCGAAGCCCTTGCCTTCCGTCTTCGGCGACCAGTACTCCATCGCCATGCCGTTCGGCACGTAGAACGCGAGGAACCGGTTTACCGCTCGCGGCGCCGCTCGCAGCCCGGCCGGAAACATCGCGTCCAACAATGGCAGCGGCAACATCGATCCAAGCCCTCGCAACACCTTGCGCCGTGCCAGCGACTTGCCGGTAAGGTACGTCATCTCAGTTCGCCTCCCCGCCCCACCGCAGTTGCCATCGCGCCATAAAACGGCACGGGGCAGCGTCGATTCAAGCCCCGCAACCCCGAACACCGCGCCGGCGCCTTGCCCGTGAGCAGCGTCATCTCAGTTCTCCTCCGGCCATCGGATCCAACACCGCCAGCGCCGCCACCTTCGAACCCAGCTCCCGTAACGCCGTACACCGCGAGCACCTTGCCCGTGAGCACGTCATCTCAGTTCGCCTCCGGCCGCGAATCCCGCATCGTGAACGCTGGACTACGAATTATGTTTAAAACAATAGCCGACCATTTGTAGCCCTGCCCCGCCGCCTCTCTCGCGATCTGCCGAACCGCCGGCTGATCGTAGTGTTCCAGCCGCCGCCCCAGCGCATACGAAAGCAGCTTCCCCGACACCGTGCGCGGAAACTGCTCGGGCTCCGAGAGCAGGAACTCGCGCAATCCACTGAACCCGTTCACTTGCGCGCCGCTCAGCATCGTCCCGATCGAATCCACCGGCTTCGACGCATCATCGCGCACCCGCCATCCCCCAATCACATCGAACCCCTCGAGCGCGAAACCTAGCGGATCGATCGCCGTGTGGCAACTGTTGCAGGCCGGGTTCTTGCGATGTTGCGCCAGGCGCTCGCGGATCGAAGCCGTCTTCGCGGTCTTGGCATCGAGCGTCGTATCCAAACCAGCCGGCGGATTGGGCACCGGCAACCCGAGAATATTGTTCAGCAGCCACTTGCCGCGCAACACCGGCGACGTCCGGTCGGGATAAGAAGTCGTCGCCAGAATCGCACCCTGCGCCAGAATGCCTCCGCGCTGTTCACGATTCGGCAGAGCCACGCGCCGGAACGCACTGCCCGTCACGCCGCCGATGCCGTAGTGCCGCGCCAGCCGCTCATTCACGAACGTGTAGTCCGCGCTGAGCAGCTCATGCACGCTGCGATCCTCTCGGATCGTGCTCGCCACGAACATTTCCGTCTCACGCCGAAACGCCTGCAGCAAGCTTTCGTCGTAGTTCGGATAGCGGATCGGATCCACCACCACTTCTTCCACCCGGCGCAGGTTCAGCCATTGCGAGACGAAATTCGCCACCAACGCATCCGCGGCCCGTGGATCGGCCAGCATGCGCCGCGCTTCGCGTTCCAGCCCTCCCGGCTTCGACAATTCTCCACGCTCGGCTGCGGTCAGCAGCCGGTCATCCGGAATGCTGCTCCACAAGAAGAACGAGAGCCGCGAGGCCAACTCGAGATCGTCCATCCGGTACACCGGCCCCTTCACCTTCGCCGGATCCCGATGCACACGCAAAAGGAAATCCGGATCCACCAGCATTCGCTCGAGCGCGAACTGCACGCCGTGATCGAAGCTCCCGCCCTCGCGCCGGCCCTGCTCGAAGAACTCCATCAGCGTGCGGACATCTTCCTTCGTCGCCGGCCTCCGATACGCCAGGCGCGCCATGCGGCTCAGAATCTTCTGCGCGCATCCTTTCTCTTCATTCGCGCTGCCCGGCGTGCAAATGAGGATCGCGCGCCGGCTCGGAGTCGACGCTCCCTGCGGCGCTGCAACCGCCCCCAGCGGACCGCCGATCTGCACCGAGCCCACATTCGCATGATCCATGTACACCTGATCGTTCGCGATCACGCGACCACGCTGCAACGGCTGCGGCAAGCCCTCCGGCTCGAACATCTCGCGCACGAACGCCACGCCCACCAGATGCGGACCCGCCGTCACCCGAGCCTTCACCTCGAGCCCCGCGTCGCCGCCCGTCTGCATGTACTGCTCCCATTCCGGATCGCCCGCGAAACCCGGCTCGCCATCGCCTGCGTAGCTCGCTGCCGCCGCTCGGCCCTTCGCTCCGCCGCCCACCGTGAACCGCTTGAGGAGCTTGCCATCCAATCGGACCTCGAGCAACTGCGCCCAACCAATGCCCTTCAAGTAATCCTGATATTGCCGTTGCAGCCGCACCTTGATCTGATAATCGCCATCCGCCGGAAACACCTGCTTCACAGCGAGGCCGCCGCGCGTGCCGAACGGCAGATCTTCGCTCATGCGGTCATCCTGCAAGACGTGGAGCGCGATGCGGTACGTGTCGGCACTCGGCGCTGCTGGAGCAATTCCCACGGCCAGTCGTGTCACCTGCCGCGCCACTGACAAGTAGCGCTCCAAGTGCGCGGGCGAAATCGTCAGCGAACTGGCGAAATTGTCGAAGCTACCATCGGCCGTCTCATCGCCGGGCAACAGCGACTTCACATCCACATCGAGCGCCAACAGATCCCGAATTGCATTGTTGTACTCAGCACGATTCAAGCGATGCACAGCGCCAATGCGACCCGGTTCCGGTGCAGCCATCCAAGCCTTGTCGATCGCGCCTTCAAGCGTAGTGGCCACGCTGCGATAGGTCGCCGCATCGGGACGCGGCAAGCCAGGTGGCGGCATCGAGCCCATGCGAAGCCTCGTCACCACGCGTTCCCAAATCGCCGCCTGTGACTCGGGCCGACTCGCGTCCACGCCCTCGAGCGACAACCCGCCCGTCTTGGACTTCTGGTTATGGCAACCGAGGCAATATCGATCCACGAACGCGCCGGTGCCATCCGCCGGATAAAGCAATCCGGTACAGAGAAACGCGCAAAGGAAGCGAATCATTCGCGGTCCGGAGTTCTTACGGCAGTATAACGCGCCGTTTCCAGAGCTGGAATGCCGCCACCCCAGCGACGATCGTCCCCAGGCCGTACAGGATAAACTTCGCCTCCGTGGTGAAGAAGATGTAAGTCCAGCCCACCAGCGCCACTAGCGCCGGCACCGGATAGAGCCAGATCCGAAACGGGCGCGCAATATCCGTTCGCCGCCTGCGCAGCCAGTGTACGGCCACGATTTGCCCCACGAACTGCACCAGGATCCGCGCCGTCAGTAGCGCGGGCAACACCCAGTCGAGCGAGGTCATCCCGGCCAGGATCGACAGCACCCCGATCACCACCAGGGACACATGCGGAAAGCGCCCCGTAGGATGGAGCCGCCCGAACGCCTGGAAGAAGTTCCCATCGATCGCCGCCGCGAACGGGATCCGGCTGTAGCCGAGCAGCAGAGCGAAGCATGAGGTCATGCTCGTCCACAGGATCATCACCGTGATCGCCGCGCCCGCCCAATGGCCGTAGGCCCGCTCCATGAAGTCGGAAGCGATGTGTTTTGACTGCATCGCCTCCCGCCACGGCACCACGCCGATGATCGAGAGGTTCATCACCGAGTAGATCAGCGCCACCACCACCACCGCAATCAGGATCGACCTCGGAATCACACGCTCCGGCTGCCGCACTTCTCCGGCCACGTAGCAGATGTCGTAGTAGCCGAGGAAATCGTACATCGCGATCAGCATCGCCCCGCCCAGCCCAAGAAAGAATCCCCGCGAGAGTTGAAACGCGCCCGGCGGAAAATCGAAGGCGATTTTCGGGTCGAACCGTGCGGCCCCGGTCGCGATCACCCAGACCACCGTCACCAGCATTCCGGCCCAAAGGATCACGGTCAATTGACCCACGTGGCGAATGTCGCGATAGAGCAGCGCGATGGTGCCCGCCCCCACAACCACCACAATCAACCGAGTCTCCCAAGGGCCGAGCGCCGGAACGAAGTAGGTGACGTACTGCGCAAAGCCGATGTAGCCTGAAGCGATCTCGAGCGGTCCGCTGAAGATGAACTGCCAGATGAACAGGAACGGTAACAGCCGCCCCAGCGCCGTGCCACCGAAGACTTCTTTGAAGTAGACGTACGTTCCGCCCGCACCCGGCATCGCCGCTGCCAGTTCGCTCCAGATCAGCCCGTCGCACAGTGCGAGTACCGTTCCCAGCAGCCACCCCAACATGCACTGCGGACCACCCATTGACGCGATGATCATCGGGATGGTGAGGAATGGTCCCACGCCCACCATGTTCGACATGTTGAGCGCACTCGCCTGGAGCAGCGAGAAGCCGCGCGTTAGCTTGGGAGCCGGTTCGGACACTGGTCTCTCATCGTACCAGTGAGCCATTGTCCGCTCACTCCCCACGCGCCTTGAATGGTAAGGCGGACCTGTGGTCCGCTGAGGGGCCTGTGGCCCCGAAACTTGTCGAATGCTACTGAGGTGGCAAGTCTGAGAGCACCGCAAGGACGCAAGTTGATGGGCCACAGGCCCGCCCTACTCACTCTTCCCGCAGCGCCCTCACCGGATCCAACGCCGCCGCCCGCCGTGCCGGCAACCAACACGCCAGCCCACCCGCCCCAACGAGCAAAGTGGCAACGGTCCCAAAGGTTAGCGGATCCCACGGCGAAACACGGAACAAAAGGAACGCCATCAACCGGCACACCGCCAGCGCTGCCCCCATCCCCGCCGCCAACCCCACCCCGATCTGCGTCACCCCTCGCCTCATCACCAAGCTCAAGATGGATCCGCGATCCGCGCCCAACGCCAACCGCACTCCAATCTCCCGCGTCCGCCGGCCCACGGACGACGCGATCACCCCATAAATCCCAATCGCCGCCATGCCCATCGCGATCACCGCGAACGTCGCGAACAGCGTCCCGAACACCCGCAAATACCAGCGGCTCTGGTGGAAGAACTCGTCGAGCGGCATCACCTCGCTCAGCGGCAAGTCCTGATCGAGTTGCTGCACTTCGCGCCGCACCGCCGCGCCGGTCCCGGAAGGCATCGCGCCCGCCGCGGTCCGCACCAGCACCGCCACCCCACCCCACGCTTCTGCTCGATACGGCACGAACACCACCGGCGTCAAGTCCGAGCCACGCGGTCCACCTTGCTGCCGCAAGTCCGGCGCCACGCCGACAACCGTGGCCCACTCTCGCGCCTTGCCGTCGTCGTAGAGCCGGATCTTCTGGCCCATCGGATCTCCGTGCTTGGCGAGAAACTGGTTGACGAACTGACGGTTCACGATCACCGCTTCGTGCCCCTTGTCTCCGTCCACGTTCGCAAAATCGCGGCCGCGTAGCAGCGGTAGGCCGAGCAGCCCGAAGTATCCAGGCGACACGAGCACCACATCCACCGACGGCCGCTGTTCCGGCTTCGCCGCCGTTTGGCCGGGCAATTCGAACCGCCATGACGCAGCGCCCGACCCGGGAGGATTGCTGACCACGGCCACGCCCGCCGCGCTTGGCATGGCCGCCAGTTTCTCGAGCAACTGATCCACGAACTGTCGCCGATCGTCTTGCTTTGCGTACTTGGTTCCGCTCAGATTGATCCGTGCACTCAGAATCTGCCGGGCCGGAACGTTCGCGAACTCCGTCGAAGCATTCAGAAAGCTGCGGATCATCAGTCCGGCTCCGCTCAGCAACACCGCCGTCAGCGCATACTGCAACACCACCAATGCGAAGGTGAGTCGACCGCCGCGCCGGCCGCCCGAGTCGCGCGCGCCCTCTTTGAGCGTCTCGTTGAGGTCCACTCGAGAGGCACGCAGTGCGGGAGCCAAACCGAAAACGACGCCAGCACCCACCGAGACCAGCGAAAAGTAGGCGAACACCATCCAATCCATCGAGAAGTCGATCCAATAGGGCTTCCCGACGTTGGCTACCGCCGCGCCGAACGCTCGCGTTGCGATCACCGCCATCCCCAGCCCCGCCAAGCCACCCGCCACGGAAAGCGTCACGCTCTCGCACAAAAGCTGCCGCAGGATCCGCCAGCGCGAGGCGCCCATCGCCGCCCGTATGGAAATCTCGCGGGTCCGCGCGAAAACGCGGCTCAGCAGCAGGTTCGCCACATTGGCGCAGGCGATCAACAATACGAACCCGACCGCGCCGAGCATCAGCAGAAACACCGTTCGAATCGGACCGCCGTTCATCGCCTGATGAAAGGTGCGGGCGCGGAGCAGATGGTCCTTGTGCGTATCCGGGAACTGCGCCGCCAACCGCGCCGCAATCGGATCCAGCGCAGCTTGCGCCCGTTCGAGGGAGATGCCCGGCGCCATCCGGGCCACGATCATGAACGCACGGTTGTTTCGCTCGAGAGTCCGCGTATCGGGCATCGCCGGTACCCAGAGCTTCTCGTTGTTCGGGAACAGGAAGCCATCGGGCATGATGCCCGCGATCACCGCCGGTTCTTCGTTCAGCCGCACCGTGCGATTGATCACTGCAGGGTCGAGCGCATAGCGATCCTTCCACACCCCATAGCTCAGCAGCACCATCTTCTGAGCACCCGGCTTCGCGTCGGCATCCGTGATACCGCGGCCAGCCACCGGTTGCACTCCCAGCATTTGGAACAGCCCCGGAGTGATCCGCGCGCCCCGGTACCGGTCCGGCGCGTTGGCGGCCTCGGTGATCACCGCCCCGAACCCGCTGAACGCTTCCACACGCTCGAGCGCGCCAGCCGACTGCTTCCGAATGTCATCGATATCCAGGTAGGGGAGGCCCGAGAACTCATTGCCCTGAGACGGCACGGCCGAGCCGATCATGACGATCCGCTCTCCGCCCGGAAACGGCAGCGGCTTGAATAGGACCGCATTCACCAGCGTGAAAACCGTCGTGTTCACGCCAATACCCAAGGCCATAGTCAAGATAATCGTGGCCGAAAACCAAGGGTGCTGTCGGATCAGCTTCAGGGCGTATTTGAGGTCGCGGCTCCAGTTCGCCATGGACAGCCATACGTAGTTTTCCCCGGCGGAGTTCCATCCACTCGGGATCTCCAGGAAATCCCGTAAGCCGCCGATGTTCTACAGAATGCGACAGATGTTGCCGAAACCCCATACCACCCTGGTACCCGCAGCCGAGGGTGCCTTTCCCTCAGTTGCGGTACCCCAGGTCCCGGCTCCCCCGGCTCCGGCAAAACGAACCCAAATCGAAACCGGGATGGGGTTGGCGGGAATGCTGCCGCGCCCGGCCTTGTCTGCCATTCGCCGCTTCTGGTTGCCTACCCTTGCCCCAGCCAAGCGCCTGCCCCTGCTCTATCGGGTCGGGCACGAATTGGGCGAGCACGAGCCTGAACTCGTCCACCTCGATCGCATCGTCCGCTCCGGGGGACTCGCCATTGACGCTGGCGCCAACCTCGGGTTCTATAGCTATCGCATGTCGGGGCTGTTCGATCAGGTAGTGGCGATCGAACCGAACACCGGAATCAGCAGTGACCTTGCGGCCTTCGATCCCGGCCATATCCGGCTGGTGCGCAAGGCGGTCTCCAACCGAAGCGGACAGGCGACACTTTACGTTCCCCGCCAAGACGGCCGGATGCTAGCCGGCTGGGGAAGTCTCGATTCGGGCAACCTGCCCGGCGCGAGCCACCTTCAGGAACTGGACGTGGAGCTGTGCTCCATCGATAGCTTGGGTCTCTCGAGTGTGTCGTTCGTCAAGATCGACGTAGAAGGCCACGAGGTCGAGGTGCTGGAAGGCGCTCAGGCGACGATCCGGCGGGACCGTCCGCGCCTACTGGTCGAGGTCAAGCCAGCAAACCACGATCGGGTGGTGGCTATAATGAACGAGTGGGGCTACGGCCGGGTGACGCTCATGGAACTGGCGGGCGTGGATGGGGTCGACGACAACTACTTGTTCTTCCCGCGCGAAGACCAGCGCTGAGATTCCACCCCAGAACTCGGACTTGACTCCGTCCTCCGGTTACATTACTGTCAAAGAAAAGGCCGCTGGTTGGCGGCTGGGTCGTAATGAGGTTTCGCTTCACACCTTCAGCTTCTCACTCTAACGAGCGTCATTGACGTTTCAATTGAAGGGGTTTAACACATGAATAGATTCAGAAATTGGTGCGCCGTGGCACTGGCATTGGCCGTGCTCATAGGCGCACAGACACCGGCTTGGGCGCAGGTCCTGTATGGATCGCTCGTCGGGCTGGTGGAAGATCCGAGCGGCAGCGTGGTTCCCAACGCTACCGTGACGGCTACCAACAAGGGCACGGGCCTCACTCTGGAGGGCAAGACGGACGAGGGCGGCCGGTACAATATCGGCAACGTGCTGCCGGGCGACTATGACGTCAAAGTGACGGCGTCCGGGTTCCGCTCGATCACACGGACTGACGTCAAGGTCACGCTCAACACGGTGACCCGCGCCGACGTTCGGCTCGAAGTGGGACAGCTCACCGAACAGGTGACCGTCCAAGCCGAAGCGACGGTGTTGCAGACGGACAAGGCCGACACCCACACTGAGCTCAATTCGAAGCAGATCTCCAATCTACCGCTGCCCGGATATCGCAACTATCAAAGCCTGATCAACCTGGTCCCTGGCGCTACGCCGGCCGGCTTCCAGAATTCGGTGACCGATAGCCCGGGGCGTTCGCTTACCACCAACATCAACGGCACCAACCGCAACAACAACACCACGCGTATCGACGGCGCGGCTAGCGTGAACCTCTGGCTGCCCCACCACGCCGGCTACGTGATGCCCGCGGAAATGGTCGACACCGTGAACATCACCACTGCCGCCAGCGACGCCGAGCAGGGGTTGGCCGGTGGAGCTTCCATTACGCTCGCCACCAAGAGCGGTACGAATGAGTTCCACGGTAGCGTGTTCGAATATCACGACAACCAACACCTCTATGCCCGGAACTTTTTCCTGCCGGCGAGCCAGACCAAGCCCCTGACGATCTACAACAACTTCGGAGGCACCATCGGCGGGCGCATCATCCGCAACAAGCTGTTCTTCTTCTACAGCTACGACAACACCAAGCGCCGCGCCGGGGCGTTCGGCCGCTACTCGGTTCCCGAAGATGCCTTCCGCGCGGGAGACTTCAGCGGTCAGGGACAGGTCATCCTCGATCCCAACACGAGCAGCGCCGCCAACGGCGTCGGCCGTACTGCGTTCCCAGGCAACCGGATTCCGGCTTCGCGGATCAGCCCCATCGCTCAGAAGGTCCAGTCGTACTTCCCGATTGCGAACCTTACCGGCTCAGTCAACAACTTCGCTGCCAGTGCGGTACCGAAGTTCAACCGGCCGCAAAATGACGTGAAGATCAACTTCAACCGGTCGGCTTCGCACCAGATCTGGGGACGCTACAGCCGAATGGATGCTCTCGTTCAGGGCTACGCGGTCTTCGGCGATGGCGTCGGGCCCGCTCCGGGCGCGGACCCGGGCACCGGTGACACGCTCGTGCAAAACTCCTCGATCGGCCACACCTACACGATCTCACCGAACCTGTTGCTCGACGGAGTCTTCGGTTACCAACGCCAGGGCCAGACCGTCCGCGGCGTGGACTTCGGCAAGGACTTCAGCCAAACGTTGGGAATTCCCGGCATTGGCGGTGCCGATCCGCGCGAGAAGGGGTTCCCGAATATCACGGTCAATGGCTACAACGGCTTCGGCGTGCCTGGGTGGATGCCTCTGGAACGCATCGAGGAGGGCTACACCACCAGCCACAACCTCTCGTGGACCAAGGGCGCTCACCAGTTCCGCTTCGGTTTTGACGGCACCAACTACCGCATGACGCACTGGCAGCCCGAACTCGGGGCTGGCCCGCGTGGCGCCATCACGTTCGGCGGCGGCCCGACTGCTCTCGGCCCCAACGGCACCATCAATTTCGCCAACGCCTACTCGTCTTTCCTTCTTGGCCTTCCGGACCAGATGCAGAAGAGCATCCAGTACATCATCATGACCCCGCGCGAATTCCAGTTCGGCTGGTACGGGCAGGATCGCTGGCAAGTCACGCGTAAGCTCACGCTGACGCTGGGCCTCCGTTACGAGTACTATCCGCTCATGACCCGCGCTACTGGCAAAGGTATCGAGCGGTTGGACCCGGCCACCAACAAAGTGTTCCTGGGTGGACGTGGCAACGTGCCTCGCGATGTAGGGGTCACGGTCAGCAAGAAGTTGTTCGCGCCGTCTCTCGGCTTCGCTTATCGAGCTACCGACAAGACCGTGATCCGCTCAGGTTATGGAATCCACTACGACCCGCTGCCTTTCTCCCGTCCTCTCCGCGGGTTCTATCCGTTGACGGTGAACTTCGCGTTTAACCAACCCGACTCTTACACCGCCGTTCGCCCCCTTGCGCAGGGAATTCCGCCGGTTACCGGCCCGGATCTGTCGACGGGTGTTGTCGACTTGCCAGCAGTCGCCGACATGCGCAGCCCCAACTCGGGTCTGCTCCATCGGGGCTACACCCAGTCGTGGAACTTCACCGTCGAACGCCGACTTCCTCTGGACATCACGTCTACGCTCGCCTACGTCGGCACGCAGAGCACCCACCTGCTGGCCGACCTCGACATCAACGCAGGCTTCCCGGGTTCGGGCCAGGCACTCCGTCCCTATGCTGTCTTGTTCAACCGCCGTACCGCCACCAACATGTGGGATGGCTACCTGAGCTCGAACTACCACTCATTGCAGTCGAGCATCCGTAAGCAGCTCTCCAAGGGTGTGATGCTGCAGGGCTCCTACACTTGGTCGAAGGCCATCAACATGACCGATGACGATGGCTGGGCCGGTGTTGGCTGGAACTGGGCTCCGGCCTTCTATCGGAACCGTGCAGCAGCCGGGTATGATCGCCGCCACATGTTCAACATGGGCTGGGTCTATGAACTGCCCTTCGGAAAGGGCAAGCAGTGGCTCAACGCCGCCGGTCCCATCAACCACGTAATCGGTGGATGGTCGGTCAACGGCGTGATCCAAGCCTACACGGGTTCGCCATTCACCGTGAGCGCTCCCGGCGGATCGTTGAATGCCCCGAGCAACTCGCAAACCGCCGATCAGGTGGGTCCGATCAAGCTCCTGCAGCAGGTAGGCCCAGGCACCAACTGGTGGGATCCCACTTCGTTTGCCGCAGTCACACAACAGCGGTTCGGGACTACCGGCCGCAACCTGATGAGGAACCCCGGCGTCTGGAACACTGACCTGATGCTCAGCAAGCACTTCACGATCAGCGAGCGTTGGCAAGGCGACTTCCGGACCGAGTTCTACAACCTCCCGAACACGTCGCACTTCGGCGGCATGGCCTCGGGTGACGTGACCAACCCGAACTTCATGCGGGTCATTAGCTCGTTCGGCGAACGCAACGTTCGCTTCGGCTTGCGGCTCCAGTTCTAAACTGGACTCATGACCGGGTTCTCAGGGCGGCTCCTTCTCGGGGCCGCCCTTTTCCTTTCGAGCGTCCAAGCCCAGGACCAGCTCGCCTTGCGCTCCCAGCAGGCCAAGCAACTCATGTCTCAGGGCCGCTTTGCCGAAGCCGCCGCCATCTATGACGAGTTGTGCAAGGCGCTCCCCACCAACACCGGGCTCCGCCTCAACCTCGGCATGGCCCTCCAGATGTCGGGCAAAGCCAAGGACTCCATTCCGCACCTCGAGACCGTGCTCAAGGCCCAGCCTGGACTCCTCCCTGCCCTGCTGACCCTGGCCTCGGCCCGCCTCCAACAGAACGAACCCAAACTGGCTATCCCGTTGCTCGAGAAGGCCGTTCCGCTCGATGCAGCCAACCCTGCTCCGCGGGGGATGCTGGCGACAGCGCTGCTCGCAACGGGCCGCGCGGGCGAAGCCGCTCCGCATTTCCGCAAGCTCACCGAGATCGCTCCAGCCGACCCCAAGGGCTGGAACGGACTCGGCCGCGCCTACGAGGCGATCTCCGTTCAGGCGTTCGAGCAGCTTTCGAAGTCGGCGCCCGAGTCCGCATATTGGTTCACGCTGCTCGCCGAGTCGCGGAACAAACAAAGCCAGAACCGGGCTGCGTTCTTCTTCTATCGCAAGGCCGCCGACAAGGCTCCCAAGCTCCGCGGGGTCCACGCTGCACTCGCCGATATCTATCGCCGCACCGACCACGCCGACTGGGCCGCCAAAGAAGACGCACTCGAAGCTGCGATCCCGCGCCTTGACTGCAAGGCCGCGCGGAGCCTCGAATGCGACTTCGCAGCGACGCGCTACTTGCCGATCACGACGAGCCCCCTAGCCACGCCCGAGGCCCTGTTCTGGAAGGTGCGCGCCGCCAACCAACTCGCGGTCCAAGCGTTCTCGACTCTCGAGAAGCTCCCCGAGTCGATGGAGGTGCTGACCATCGTCGCCGAGCTCCACGCCGCGCAAGGCCGCCACAAGGAGTCCGCCAACGCCTGGGATCGCGCTCTGACTCTCTCTGGCGGCGACCCCGGCATCCGCCGCGAACTGGCAGCGGCGCTGATCGCCGCCAAGGACTTCTCCGCGGCGCAAGCTGTGATCGACAAGCTCATGTCGCAGGAGCCCTCCGCGCCCGACGTCAACTTCCTGCAAGGCGATCTACTGCTGGTCCAGCAGGAAGCCGAAAAGGCGATTCCCTTCCTGCGGATCGCTGTCGCCGCCGACGCCAAGCTTCTGCCCGCGCAGGCTGCTCTCGCGCGTGCGCTGCTCCAGACCGGCCAGGGCGAAGCCGCGGTGCCGCACATACAGGCGGCGCTGCCGCTCGATGACGACGGCAGCATGCACTTCCAGTTGGCTCGCGCCTATCAGGCCGCGGGCAAAGCGGACCTCGCCAAGACCGCGATGGCGAAGTATCAGGAGATCCGGTCGCGGATGCAGGCGAGCAACGCAACGCTCGAAGAAGAGGCGCAGATTACGCCGCCATGAGACGGGATCTCACGGCTTCACCACGGCGCCATCCATTGTCCGATCGAGCGGATAGATCCCCCCACCCTTGATCTCGCCGAGCGGATACTTCGCCGCGATCTTCTCGTCAATATCGATGCCGAGTCCGGGCTTGCCGCTCCCGTAGAGATATCCTTTGCGGATTTGGGCGACTCCCGGCATCATCTCCTTCACCGAGTCCGGGAAGTGATTCTCCTCCTGGATCCCGAACCCGGGACTCGAGATGTCCACGTGGTAGGCGCACAGTTGATTGATGGGGTCGTTGTCGCCGCCCTCTTGAAACGCCGTGCGCAGCCCGAAGATCTCGCATAGAGTGGCCACCTTCTTGGCTTGCGTGATCCCGCCGATAGCCGACACTCGGCACCGCGGAAAATCGATCAGCCGTTCCGTGATTAGCGGCAGATATTCGAACGGGTGCGAGAACACTTCGCCGATCGCCTGCGGCGTGGTGCAGACCGTGCGGATGTGCTTGTACCAGGAGATCTGCTCGGGCGGCAGCACGTCTTCGATGAAGAACATCTGCATCGGCTGCATGCGGCGGCAGAACTCGGCCGCGTTCATCCCGCTCAAGTGGCTATGAACGTCGTGGCAGAACTTGGGCTCGAAGCCGATCTTGGCGCGAACCTGTTCGAACATCTTGGGCACACGGTCGACGTAGGTTTCCTCGTCGAACACCGGACCCGTTTGTCCGCCGTCGGGCCGCACGCCCTGACCGGCAGGGATGAAGCCGCCCCCACCGTAGTTTCCGAACTGCACGCGAATATGGCGGTAGCCCTCTTCGATCGACTTGCGCACCGAGTCCACCGCGGCTTCGGCGTCGCGCCCTCCTGCGTGGTCATAGCACGGCACGGCGTCGCGCACCTTGCCGCCCAACAGTTCGTACACGGGCATGTTGGCGCGCTTGCCCTTGATGTCCCATAGCGCGCCGTCCATGGCGCTGAGCACGTTGTTGTTCACGGGACCGTTGCGCCAGTACGTGCGCAGGTGCCCGCTCTGCCAGAGGTCCTCGATCTGATCCGGGTTCTTGCCGATCAGCCACGGGATCAGGTGGGTCTCGAGGGCCGCGATCACGGCCTTCGTCTGGAAGTTGTTGCTGGCGGTACCGATGCCGTAGAGTCCAGGTTCGCTGGTGATGATCTTGAGGAACACCCAGCGATATCCGCGTCCACCGCTGGTGGCAATCACCTTCGCATCTTTGATCGTCAGCGGAGGAAGCCCAGCAGTGCGCCGGGCAGCTTCTTGCGCCGCGGCGGGAGCGAATGCGGGCGCGGCGAGGAGTGTCTTGAAGATGTCTCTGCGTTCCATTGAATGGCCGCACCCATTATAGTTCCAGTGGGACCATGGGCCGTCTAGGACTAGCGGCGGATGGGTGGCTTAGGGCCGGGCAGCCATTCTGTGGAAAATCGCTTGCGACTTCTGCACTGCTTTCTGATCGCGACCTGCGCCGCCGACGCCGCTCTTGGGCAATGGCTGTTTGGGGTATGGCCACGAGCGAAAGAAGGGTTGCCCATGACGACGTACCAATACGAAGTGGAGCTCCTCGAACGGCAGAAGTCGGCGACGGCGGGGATGGGTTATCCGTTGAAGTTCCGCGTCAAGACTCTCGGCGGGAAGCCGAGCCAGACTGAAGATCCTCCGCCGGTCCGTGTGACGCTGTTCGATTCGCCCGACCGCCGGAGACAACAGCATTGGCTGTTTCCTGACGCGAAGGGGGTATATCAGGCGGTGGTGCCGCTGCCGCGCCCCGGACAATACCAGGTGTTCTTCGAGACAGGGTCCAAGCGCTGGGCCATCATCAAGGTGCCGATGCTGGTGATCGACGCGGCGGCAAACTGAGGCCGGGTCACCGCGACTGGCGAGGCACCAGAACGGCCATCTCTTCGAGTTCGCGCGTTTCCGGCGCTACCGACCGCGAGTCTTGATGCGGGGAAGTCATCAGCCGGAACAGGCTGAGCCGGAAGTTCATTTCTTCTTCCAACGAAATCGTCAGTTCGGTGATCTGCTTGCTCATTCGACGCTCCTTGGGAGGCTGCTCGAGCGGGAGCTTGCATGCGTTGCGGCCTGCTCCCCTCGTATGTAGTCCTTTCCGCATATCGGCCGTGAACCGGGAATCCTTTACGCGGTACTCATTTCCGGGTGGTTTGGTTTGCGGTGTGCTGGCGTGCTCTGCCGTGATGTGAGCCAGCAGGGCACGCCCGAGGAACGATCGGTTGGGAGGGATTTCAGGAGAGAGATTGTGTGGAGAACTGTCAGAGGAGGGATCGAATAGCGGTTTTTGGTAGTAGGTGCAACCCTTGGTTCCTCGAGCCTGCCATGCTTTCCTTACGTCTTCCGGTAGTGCAAGACTCATGCCAAAGCAAAACAGGCGCAAAACCAAGGATTTCCACCCTGCTGTGCCCCCCTGAGACTCGATCCGTTCCACTTTGAAACGCCTCCGCCCCAAAGTGGATACCAAGCCCGAAATACGGCGATGCACCTCCTCCGTTGGCGGCGCAAAGTTGTCACGGCGATAGAAAATCGGCTCACGGCGAAGTCTCCCTGCCAAACAATCAGCCCCGTGCACGCACGGAGAGTGCGCACACGGGGCATCCCAAGGGAGACATCGAAACTTAGGCGATCGCCACAGCAGCGAGCGCGGGAATCTCGGCGGCCATCACTGGCTCTTCGCAGCGCGCCGCCGTGCGCAGTACCGATGCGAGCTCGCGGGCTTCAAACGGTTTGCGGACCAGATCAAAGGCGCCGGAATCGAGCACGTCGAGCCAGAGCCTCTCGTCGGCCAATCGCGAAGCCACCACACGCCGCGCCTTCGGCATCAGGCGAGCTACAGCTTCGCCCGTCAGGCGCCATCCATCGTCGCCACAATCATCCACGATCACGACGTCAGGCCGGAACCGGCTCAATGCTTCTGTGAGATTGCTATCAGACGTTCGTGATACGGTCCAGGAAGAGTTCGGGAGAATTGAGCGCAGAAAGCGATACTCGTCTTCGTGCGCGGTTACCACTAGCACTCGAACGGAGGAAGTTGCCATGACCACACCTCTGACCAACCAGAACT
Source organism: Bryobacteraceae bacterium (assembly GCA_046331625.1). Taxonomy (GTDB): domain Bacteria; phylum Acidobacteriota; class Terriglobia; order Bryobacterales; family Bryobacteraceae; genus JAXLQL01. The sequence continues at coordinate 73,226 of JAXLQL010000006.1, read as the reverse complement.
GCATGTGTCAGTGAGGCTAGGCGCCAAATTCGGCCTGGGCGATGGCCGATTCGTACTGGAGCCTTTGTCCCACTGCAATTCTAGCCCTGCTAGCCCGCGATTGAAAGGGAAAAATGAGGGACTACGGCAAACTTCCTCGAAAGAGTAAACTGGCTCACTCAAATGTAGGCAATGACGTCGATCTCGACCAAGGAGTTCCCAGGGATACCACCAGCAGCCGCGATGGTGGTACGCACCGGAGGCTCTTCGCCGAAACGGCCCTTGAAGGTCTCGTTCATTCCCTGATAGTCCTTTAGATCGTTGAGATAGACGTTGCACTTCAACACCTTGTTCATCGATGATCCGGCGTTGACGAGTTCCTTCTCGATCTCGTCGAGTACGTGCTTTGTGTGCGCTTTGATATCGCCTTCGAAGTGTGCCCCCTTGCCGGCTACGAACACGAGGTTGCCAAAAGAGACACAACCATTGAACAAGGGCGTGTTCTTCGGCTTCTCACCTTTGTAGTGCACCTTCTTGACGGACTTCGCCTTAGCCTTGGCCTCGGCAGCAGGCACGCTGGCCGCCACGGCAGCGCCCGCGAGCAGCGCGCGGCGGCTCGATCGATTCGTCGGTTCCATGTAGTTCACCTCGTTTGCGATGATACACTACGAGTAGGCTCACGCCGCCCTTCGTGACCGCGCGAATCTTCTTCAAGCTTCTGCTCGGAACTTTGACGGTTCTGGCGATTGCTCTGGTAGCAGTCGATATCCTGGCATCGCGCGTCGCCGAATCGAGCTACATCGAGACCCTGGAACGTGACTTGGCCGACAAAGGCCGGTTGCTGGCGGGAGTTCTCGACAACGCGGACCCAACCGCCGCCGAAGAGCGCTTTCGCGTCCTGGCTCGCCAGACCGGAATTCGCATCACCGCGACAGCCGCCGACGGCCGCGTAATCGCCGAAACGGGAGCTGACGCTTCGCGCATGGAAAACCACCGCGACCGGCCCGAGATTGCGGCAGCGCTACGAGGGCAGGTCGGGTCGGAGATCCGGCGCAGCGGAACCGTAGGCACGCAGTTCGTCTACGTTGCAGTGCCCTACCGAGAAGGCGCTCTGCGGCTGGCCGTTCCTCTTTCCGACGTGAAGCGCCGTGTGGACGCGCTACGGCTCAAGATGATCGCGTCAACGGCCTTGGCGTTCCTGCCGGCCATCGTGGTAGCGGCTTTCTTCGCGCGATCCGTTTCGGCGAAGCTGGGCGCAATTATCGACTACGCCGCCAAGCTCGCCGACGGCAACTTCCAGGCTCGTCTGTCCGAGCCCGGGAAGGACGAACTCGGTCAGCTGAGCCGCAAGATGAACGAGACCGGCGAGAAGCTCGAGCGGCTGCTCGAAACGATGCAGCGTGAACATCAGGAGCTCGAGAAGCTCGAGCGAGTGCGGAAAGATTTCGTCATCAACGTATCGCACGAGCTCCGCACGCCGTTGGCATCGATTCAAGGCTACACCGAGACGTTGCTGGATGGCGCCGTCCACGAGCCGGAAACCAACGTTCGGTTCCTCAACATTATTCGTCAGAACGCCGAACGGCTTTCCAACCTCGCGGCCGACCTTCTGACCCTGTCACGCATCGAGCTCAAGACGCAGCGCTTCCAGTTCGCGTCGTACTACGTGAACACCTTGGTCACCGATTGCGTGGATTCGCTACGGCCGATCGCAGCCAAGAAGTCGATTCGCCTGGTGGTGGAAAAGGCGCCCGCCGAGTGGGAGGTGTTTTGCGACTCCAAGGCAATCCACCAGGCGCTCGGCAACCTGCTCGACAACGCGGTGAAGTACACGCCCGAGGGCGGCGACGTATTCGCAGGGGCCAGGCTGCCCGGTTCTGGTGACCCGAGCTACGTGGAGTTCTACGTGCGTGATTCGGGTATCGGTATCCCGAGTGACGAATTGCCACGGCTCTTCGAGCGCTTCTACCGGGTAGACAAAGCGAGATCGCGAGAGCTTGGCGGCACGGGACTCGGATTGGCGATTGTCAAGCACCTGGTGCGCGCACACCACGGCGATGTCAACGTGGAAAGTACCATCGGTAAGGGGTCTACGTTCAGCTTCACCTTGCCCGTACACGACCCGGGGTTGGGCACCGAAGAGAACCTTCAGGTGCAATTCACGGAACCGTAATGGGGTTGTAACAAAAGGCAGCTAGCTTGAGAGAAATATGAAAAAGATCATGCTGATCGAGGACGACGCCGATCTCTACGCGTTGCTCAAATACAACCTCGAGAAAGAAGGGTTCGCCCTGGTGGGATCTCAGACTGGCAAGGGCGCCATCGAGTTGTGCAAGCGCGAGCGGCCGGACTTGATCCTGCTCGATATCATGCTGCCGGATTCCGACGGGCTGGACATCTGCAAGGGCATTCGGGCCCATGGCGACTTGGCGCACATCCCGGTGATCTTTCTCACCGCGCGCGCTTCCGAGGCCGACCGGATCGTCGGACTCGAACTCGGGGCCAACGATTACATCGTGAAGCCGTTCTTCATCCGCGAACTCATCGCGCGGATCAAGATCCAGTTCCGGCCGCAGACCGCGCCGCCGAAGACGCTCAAGGCCGGCGCGATCGAACTCGACCGGTCCGGCTGCCGTGTCTGGCTGGCCGGAGACGAAGTGCAGTTGACCGCCACCGAGTTCAAGCTGCTGGAATTTCTGATGTCACGCCCCAAGGTCGTATTCAGCCGCGAACAGTTGCTCGATTCGGTTTGGGGACATGACCGCGCCGTCACCGATCGGACCGTGGACGTCTACATCTTGCGGCTTCGCCAGAAGATCGAAAAGGATCCGGCGAACCCGTCGTACATACGATCGGTTCGCGGCTTCGGCTACAGCTTTGACGACGCGGTGTCGCCGGCGATGGTTTGACTCTTCGGAGCGGGACTGAAGTCCCACGCAGGCTGAAAGCCTGCCCCACATGTGGGCTGAAATCTTCGCTGCCGGCGGAGCCGCGATCGCAGGTCATTGTTTGCTGAGCCGGCGTGTGAGGTCGGCACCGGGCACTGAAGCGTGCGCCACACCGAGACTGAATCCTTCGATGCCGGCAAGGCGCGTCTATAGCTTGTCTAGACTGTTCGGAGTGGAACTGAAGTCCCGCGCAGGCTGAAAACCTGCCCCACATGTGGGCTGAAATCTTCCCTGCCGGCGGAGCCGCGATCGCAGGTCATTGTTTGCTGAGCCGGCGTGTGAGGTCGGCACCGGGCACTGAAGCGTGCGCCACACCGAGACTGGAACCTTCGATGCCGGCAAGGCGCGTCTATAGCTTGGTTTGCTTTTCGATCATCGCCGGATCGAGTTCGATGCCGAAGCCTGGCCGATCGGTGAGCGCGATCATTCCCTTCACCGGATGCGTCTGGTTCTTCTCGAAGTGGTAGTAAGACTCCATCTTGCCGAGCAAATACTCCACCAGCGGACACGTCATCGGTGATTGGCTGGCCACCACGTGAAGCGCGGCGTAGAGGCTGTGGCCATGTGGGATCACCTGCGCATCGAACGTGGAAGCGATGGTGCAGATCTTCACGAGCTCACTGACGCCGCCGCACCACTCGGGATCGGCTTGCACCACGCTGATCGCGCCCGCGGCAAGGAATCGGTGTGCTTCCCAGCGGCCGTACATGTGCTCGCCCGTGGCGATGGGAACCGAGGTCGACTTGCGTAGCTGCACGAAGCTCTCCATCTTGTCCATGTGGAACGCCTCTTCGATCCACCGCGGGCGGAACTTCTCCACCTGTTTGGCCCAGGCGGTGGCATAGTCGAGGCTCCACCCTTGGAAGGCGTCGAACATGATCTCGACGTCGTCTCCGAGCGATTCGCGCAACGTGGCGACCAACTGCACGTTCTTCTTCAGACCCGCGGTACCGTCTCCCGGACCATACGCGAGAAACCACTTCTGGTTCCGGAAGCCCTGCTGAGCGAATTCCACGCAACGCTTCTGCACGAGCTCCGGCTCCACCGAGTAGCCGAGCGTGCTGCCGTAGGCTTCCACTTGGGGACGCGTGGGCCCACCGAGAAGGCGGTAGACGGGCGAGTTGTAGAAGCGGCCGCGGAGGTCCCAGAGGCAATTGTCCACCGCGCTGATGCCGATCATGAAGTGGCTGGCGCGGGAGTGGCGATTGCTGCGGTGCATTTGGTCCCACAGAGTCTCGACGGCGAGCGCGTTCTTTCCGATGAGCAGTGGCGTCAGCAGTTCCTTGACGACGTAGATGGCTTCGCGATCGATGGGACCGTAGATGCCCTCGAGACCGCCTTCAGTGCGGATCTTGATGTAGATCGCCGTCATCGGAACCGTTCGCTTGACGCCGCCGGCCTCATGATAGGCCTTGGGCCGATGCTCCGCATAAATGTGGATCGGCTGCACCTGATGTTGGCGGTTGCCGCCTTCGGATTCGCGCTTGCCCTGGTATTGCCAGAGCTCGACGGCGGCGATCTTCATGCCGGCTGGTCCGGTCTGCGCGAAAGAGGCGAGGGTGGGCAAGCCCACCGATGCGAGCAACTGTCGACGGCCAATCATTGGGTCAATTATAATTCGGCGAGTGTCTCGACTCACAGGCAAGATCGCAGTCATCACCGGCGCCGCTTCCGGAATTGGCAAAGCCACCGCGGACCGCTTCCTTCGCGAGGGTGCGGAGGTGATCCCGCTCGACCGGGCGAATGGGATCGACGCGGGGGACCACATCCAGGTGCGGCAATTCTTCGAGCCGCTCAGCCGCGTGGACATTCTGGTCAACTCGGCTGGTATCGCGTTTCGCAAACCCGTGGCCGACCAGACCGAGGAAGAGTGGGACGATCTGATGCACGCCAATCTTCGGGGGACGTATGTGTGCTCGCGCTACGCGATTCCGAAGATGCGGGCGCTCGGTGGCAGCATCGTGCATCTGTCTTCGGTCGTCGGAATCGTGGGAGTGCGCAACCGTGCGGCGTATTCGGCAAGCAAGGGCGCGATAGTGGCGTTGACGCGCAACATGGCGCTCGACTATGCGAAGGACCAGATCCGGGTGAATTGCGTGTGTCCGGGCTTCACGCGCACCAATCTGACCAAGGCACTGTTCTCGAACGCCGATGCTACAGCGAAGCTGTATGCGATGCATCCGCTGGGCCGGCTCGGCGAGCCCGAGGATGTGGCGAACCTGATCACATTCCTGGTTTCCGACGAAGCATCTTGGATTACGGGCCAGGCGATCGCGGTGGACGGCGGGTTCTCAGTGGGGCACTCGGTCGACGTATAGGGCCATCCACTGGCGTGCGCTGAATCCTGAACCGTCGAAGGGGCTTTCCCCGATTGTCTCCAGTACGCCCGATGGTAAACTTGAGAAAAAGAATAGGCGTCCCGGAGGAAGTACAGTGTTATCGAGAAGTCTCGCCCTATTCATGGCTGCGGTTGCCGCCATGGCCCAAAACCCGGCTGCGAACGTAGCCGTAGACGCTAACCTCAACCGGCGCAACATCGATCCTCGCATCTATGGCGTCGCCTACGCCACCACGGCGCAGTTGCTGGACCTGAATGTCCCGCTGAATCGCTACGGCGGCAACAACACCAGCCGCTACAATTGGCAACTGAACGCCGACAATCGCGCGCAGGACTGGTACTTCGAGAGTATCGGTGAGGCGTCGGCAACGGCTGGCGAACGCGGGGACACCTTCCTTTCCTCGACGCAAGCCGCGGGGGCTCGTGCGATGATCACGATCCCGATGCTCGATTGGGTGGCCAAACTCGGCGCCAATCGGAGCAAGCTGGCGAGCTTTTCGCAAGCGAAGTATGGCGCGCAAACCGGTAACGATTGGCAGTGGTTCGCCGATGCCGGCAACGGAGTCTTGAAGTCGACTGGCCAGGACATCACCGGCAACGATCCGAACGATGCCAATGCGCCGAACAACTCGGCGTTCCAGCAGCAATGGATGCAGCACATCGTGCAGGCCTGGGGTCCGGCGACCGCGGGCGCGCCACGATACTACATCCTCGACAATGAGCACAGCATCTGGCACGCCACGCATCGCGACGTGCACCCGACCGGCGCGACGATGGACGAAGTGCTGGCGCGCATGAAGGACTACGCGGCGCGGATTCGCGCCACCGATCCCGGCGCGCTGATCGTTGGACCCGAAGAATGGGGATGGAGCGGCTATCTACTCAGCGGTTACGATCAGCAATATGGGTCCAAGAACGGATGGAGCAACTTGCCCGACCGCGCCAATCACGGCGGCGCCGACTACTTGCCTTGGATGCTCGGGCAGTTGAAGGCGGACGGGCGGCACCTGCTCGACGTGTTCACGGTGCACTACTATCCGCAAAGCGGCGAGTTCAGCTCTGACACCAGTTCCACGATGCAGTTGCTGCGCAACCGGTCCACTCGATCGCTGTGGGATCCGAGCTATGTCGATCAATCGTGGATCGGCACGCAGGTTCAACTGATTCCGCGGCTGCGCAATTGGGTGAATGGGAACTACTACAGCGGCACGCCGATCGGGATCACCGAGTACAACTGGGGCGCGGAGTCGCACATCAACGGCGCGACAACGCAGGCCGACATCCTCGGCATCTTTGGCCGCGAGGGGCTGGATCTGGCCGCCCGCTGGACCACGCCCGATGCTTCGACGCCGGTCTACAAGGCGATGAAGATGTACCGGAACTATGACGGGAACAAGTCGGCATTCGGGGACACCAGCGTCTCCGCGACTGGTCCGAATCCGGACTCGGTAGCTGTGTTCGCCGCTCAGCGGAGCACCGACGGTGCGCTCACGGTGATGGTGATCAGCAAGTACCTGACGGGCGCAACGCCGGTGAGCGTCGCGCTCAGCAACTTCAGCGGAAATGGCTTGGCGCAGGTGTACCAGTTGACATCGTCCAACGCGATTACGCGGCTCGCGGACCTGAGCTATGGCGGGAGCAGTGTCGGTTTTACTGCACCCCCGCAGAGCATCACCTTGCTCGTATTGCCCCAAGGGACTCCGAACTTGCCTCCGGTGGCGGTGGCGGCGGGCAGCCCGACCTCGGGTGTCGCTCCGCTGGCCGTGAACTTCAGTTCGGCGGGATCGAACGATCCGGACGGTACCATCGCTTCTTACCTGTGGAACTTCGGCGACGGCGCCACGAGCACAGCGGCGAATCCGTCTCACAGTTACACTGCGGCAGGAAGCTATACGGCGGTGCTGACGGTGACCGACAATCGCGGAGCAACAGCGAAGGCGCAGGTGGCGATTACGGTGAGTCCGGATCCCACCACGATCGCTGCGCCAACCAACCTCAAGGCGGCTTCGATAGGCGGCGGAAAGGCATCGTTGACTTGGACCGACAACGCGTCGAACGAGTCCGGTTACCGCGTGGAGCGGGCTCCGTCTGGCAGCACAACGTTCTCCGTAGTGGCCACGCTCGCTGTCAACGCTGTTTCGTACACCGATACTCCGGGACGGGGCACGTTCCAATACCGCGTTCGGGCGTTCAATCAAACGACGGGCAAGGTCTCGAACTACTCGAACACGGTGTCGATTCGGGTGCGATGACACTGCAACCGACCGTACAACTATCCCTCAGTGTCTTCGTCAGTCGTGAAGATTTCACCCGCTTCCGATGAGGCCAGATGCACCCGTAGAAACGCTTCGATCCGCCATTGCCACCCCCGCGATGTGGGACAGGCTGAAGCCAGCCCCATACGCGGGATGAAAGCTTCGAGACCGGGGAAGAACTGAAGGATAGTAGTGCAGGCTAGCTTAGAGCTACTTTCCGGCGCAAAAATCGACAGGTACTCGCCGGCCAACAACCGCCAGGAACTGAAACCGAAGTGGAAGCCCCCCAAGCACCTTCCGGAGAGGTTCTAAGGTTCGGTGCCAGGGCCTGGGCGCTGGGCATCGACAGCGGGACTGAAGTCCCGCGCTGGCTAAAGCCCGCCCTACACGGCAGGGCCACTGCCGTTGTGGAATCACACAGAGCTAGCGGTTCGGAGTGAGGATGTCGCCCCAGATCACGTAGTAGGCTTCGAGGTCGCCATCGTATGTGCGGCTGGCGCGGACGAAGACGCGCGTGTAGGGCTCGAGCTGGTCCGGATCGACCGAGCGCCCGCTGCCAGTGAACACGGTGTCGCGGCGCACGGCGAACGATCGCGGACCCATGTTGCGCGTGTAGAGAAACAGCCGGCCATCTTCCATCCGGTTTACGATCCCGGTGAACGTGAGGGTTCCGCGCATGAAGAGTCCGCTGAGGTAGCCACGCGCATAGGCAGGCACCGCTTGCGGGATCTCGTGCGGACGCCGAACCGGCGCTTCCAGAGCGCGCACGTACAGTGTCTGGAGGTGACAGGCACCCGAAGGATCAAACTTGCCGATCATCTCCACCCAGTCGCCAATGCGAACGCCGTGCGGATGGATGCGCAGGCCGGCCCGCATCAGATGGCTGGTGGACAGTACGGAACATCGCACCAGTTCACGGGACTCGGTTCGGAGAGCGAGGTCGCCAGCCAAGCCCTGGATCTTCCAATCGGCGATGTAGCCCTTCATGATTCGGAGTGGGGGCGGTTCGGGGCGTGGCACCTCGAACCCCGGATCGCCGGCAAAGCACAACCGCAGCGCAAGCACCGCCAAGAAGACGCAGTAGCGGATCACAACGAGTATCCGTGCTTTCAGTATACCCGCCTTGCTACAATTTCCAGTTTGGTTCTTTCCACGATGTTTCTCTCGCGTGCGGGGCGGTGGTTTCTCGAATCGGGAATTGAGGAGCCGGGCGGTGGCGTAGCGCGATACTATCGAGCCGACCAAGGGAAGAACCTGCCGGTCTCCACCGAGATCACCGGCTATGCAGCCAGCACGTACGCCTACTTGTTCCGGGTGACCGGTGAGCCCGCGTATCGTGACGCGGCGGTTCGTACGGCGCGGTTTCTTGCGAGCGAAGCGTGGAGCCGCGACGCAGGCACGTTCCCGTTCGAACTCGCGCCCGGCTCACCGGGCTACTTCTTCGATTGCGGCATCATCGTTCGCGGTCTGCGCGCGGTGGATGCGATCACGGGCGGCGCTGAGTTCGCCCCAGTGGCAGCGGCGTGCGGCGAGTCGATGGTCCGGTTGTACCTGACTTCCGAGGCAATTCATCCCGTGGTGTCGTTGCCTGGGGGGGCTGCGTGGTCTTATGAGAAGCGATGGTCGCGGGAGCCTGGGTGCTTTCAGTTGAAGTCGGCGCTCGCCTGGCGCGACCTTGGAATGAAGGATCCCTGGGAACGCGCGCTCGGCATGGCTCTGGCCAGCGCGCCCTCGTTTCTTCCCGGGACGCTCGAAGAAGAAAAGATCATGGACCGGCTGCACGCCTATTGCTACTTTCTCGAAGCGCTGCTCTCGGAGACGGCGCGGCCGGAAGTTACGGCTGAGCTTCGCCGTTCGATTGATCGCGTGGCCGGTTACTTGCGCGCGATCCGGCCGAAGTTCGAGCGCGCTGATGTCTATGCGCAGTTGCTGCGGGTCCGGATGTTCGCGGACCGGCTCGGAGTGGTTCCGCTGCAGCAATGCCAAGCCGAAGAGGAAGCGGCGGCGCTGGGAGGGTTTCAGTACCCGGCAGAGGCCGAGCTTCGCCACGCCGGCGGGTTCAGTTTCGGGCGCAAAGGGGGCGTGCTGCTGCCGTTCGTAAATCCCGTCTCGACGGGCTTCGCGCTCCAGGCTCTCGAAATGTGGCGGCAGTATCAGGAAGGGCGCTTCGAGCCCGCGCTCGATCAGCTCATCTGACATGTCCGCCGAGCCTGTACTGGTCGCTGTGGCTTCAGGCTCGGAAGACCTGACGCCGACTCTGATCGAAAAGATGCGGGCGATCCGGCCCGACTTGCCGCTTTACGTAGTGTCGGAGTTTCGCGTCGAGGGCGCAGCGTGGATCCCGTATCACCTGGGCCGCACGCTCGAAGAGAATCTGGCTCTGTGCCGCTCGGCGTTGCGCGACAAGCAGATCGTGTTCGTGGGAATCATCTTGCAGCCGCGCATGCCGTATTGGACGATGCGCTGGATGGGCGTACGGCTCGGCGGGCTGAACACCATCTACTTCAACGAGAACCTCGATCACTTCCTGCTTCGGCCGCGTTCGCTTGGCGCGGTGGCGCGGCATCTTCTGTGGCGGGCGCGGAACTTCGTGCGTTGGGAGCTGCAGCCGGGCGGAGCCACTTATACGATGCTGTGGCGGCTGGCGCATCCAAAGGCGTTCCTGAGGCCGTTGCAGTATCGCGTGGCGCGCGCGGCGGGGTGGTTTGCGTTTCGACAGAGGGCGCGTCCCGCCGAACCCGTGGGGAGCGCCGTGTATCCGCGAGGAATCTCGGTGGTGATCCCTTCGCGCAACGGCAGGGATTTGCTGGCGCGCCTGATGCCGACATTGGTGCGGGAATTGGCGGGCCGGCCCAGCGAGATCATCGTGGTGGACAACGGGTCCGACGACGGTACGGTGGCTTGGCTCGCAGCGGAGTATCCGCAAGTGCGCATCGAGACGAGTGCGGCGCCGCTTTCGTTCGCGCGGGCGGTGAATCGCGGGATCGCCGCGGCCGGGTACTCGCACCTGCTGATGCTCAACAACGACATGGTGCTCGACAGCGGCTTCTTCCCTCCCCTGGAGGAGGCGTTCCGCACGGTGCCAGATCTGTTCTGCGCCACGGCGCAGATCCTGTTTCCGGAAGGTGTTCGGCGCGAGGAAACCGGCAAAGCAGTGATGCCCGCGAAGCGCAACGCGGAAGATTTTCCGGTGCGGTGCGACCTGCCGCTCGAGGGCGAGAACGCGAGCTACGTGTTGTATGGCAGCGGGGGCTGTTCGCTGTTCGATACGGGCAAACTGAAGTCGCTGGGTGGGCTCGACGAGATCTATGAGCCGGCTTACGTGGAGGATCTGGACCTCGGCTTTCGCGGATGGCAACGGGGCTGGCCCACTGTCTTCGTGGCGGGCGCGCGTGTGGAGCATCGGCACCGTGCCACCACGTCGCGATACTACGATCCGCGCGAGCTCGATCGCGTGCTGGAGGTGAACTACCTCAAATTCACGGCCGGAACCGCGAGCGATCCGAAGCTGTGGCGCGAGGCGATCGAGCGGCTGAATCGGCGCGCGGCGACTATGACGCCCGATCCGGCGGCGAAGGCTGCGCTCGGCGAAGCGTGGCGAGCTCCGCAATGGGCACGGCGGCGCACGGCGGCTAGGCTCGTTGACGCGGAGATTCTCGCGATCGGCAGCGGTGACGTGGCGGTGTTCCCTGGGAAAGCCGCGAGCGGAAAGCCGCGCGTGTTGGTGGCGAGCCCCTACATCCCGTTTCCGCTTTCGCATGGCGGAGCGGTACGCATCTACAATCTGTTTCGACGTGGGGCGGCCGATTTCGACCAGGTGCTGGTGTGCTTCGTGAATGAGCTGGCCACGCCGCCGCGGGAAGTGCTCGACATTGCCGTGGAGGTGGTGCTGGTACGGCTCGAGAGCAGCCACCTCAGACCGCTGACCGACAGGCCGAGCACCGTGGACGAGTACGACAGTCTGCCGTTCCGCATGGCGCTGCGGCTAATGATGAAGAAGTGGCGCCCCGCGGTGGCGCAGCTCGAATTCACGCAGATGGCGCTCTACGCGAGCGAGTGCGCGCCGGCGAAGACCGTGCTGGTGGAGCACGACGTGACCTATGACCTCTACCAGCAGATGCTCGCGCGCGGCGAGGATTGGGAGACACGGCAGCAGTACGAGCGCTGGGTTCGATTTGAGAAGGCGGCGTGGGCGCAGGTGGATCGCGTGGTGGTGATGTCCGGCAAGGACCGCGAGGCGGTGGCGATTCCGAATGCGCTGGTGCTCGCCAATGGCGTGGACCTCGAGCACTTCCAATCCAGCGCGCCGGGCGGGCCAGCCACATTGGCGCCCGAGGGCGAGCGCGTGCTGTTCATCGGCTCATTCGCGCATTTGCCAAATCTGCTCGCGGTGGATTTCTTCTTGCGCGAGGTTTGGCCGGCGGTCCGGGCCAAGCGCCCGGGTGCGGTGTTCCACATCATCGCCGGATCGCGACACCAGTTCTTCCTCGAACGCTACGCGGACAAGGTGCAGCCTCCGCTCGCGACAGCGGGTGTAGAGGTGGAAGACTTCGTGTCGGATCCGAGGATCGCTTATCGCCGGGCAGCCGTAGTGGTGGCTCCGCTGTTGGCTTCGGCCGGAACCAACATCAAGATCATGGAAGCGATGGCCATGGGCAAGGCGATCGTATCGACGCCTGCCGGCATCAACGGACTCGACGATTTGCGCGACGGGCACGACGTGATCGTGTCCGCGACGGCGCCGGAGATGGCGGAGGCCGTGGCGCGGCTGCTCGGCGACGCGAAGCAGCGGCATGCAATCGAGCGCGAGGCTCGCAAAACGGTGGAGCGCAGCTACGGCTGGGACGCCATCGCTGGGCGGCAGAGGCTCCTGTACGAGGAGTTGGGCGCTCGCTCACTCTGAGCGGAATGCAATGAACTTGTGAAAGCACCTCCCGCAGCGCATGAGTCGCATGCGCAGCAAGCCGAGCATGAATTGTTTGTAGGGCGCCGAGGTCGAAGGCCGAACCTGGGTTGCGCCGCAGCGCGAACACGCAGCGTGGACGCTTGCACTACTGTTATGAAGCGGACGTGTATCGAACGTATGAATGACTGACGGCATATCGATACCCTGCATCTATACTGTGCGCTGAGGACGGGGAAAATCTCTGTAAATCCCGTATCCACTATGATTTGGCGTGGAGTAGCACGGGGAGGTAGGTGTCGTATTCCGGGAACACTCCACCCCGCCGATAGTCCTCCCCTTGCACTGCTTCGAATTATGATATATCGTAATTCGTAGTATGGCGCGAAAATCGGCCGCCGGCCCCGCTTGCGATCCGGAACTGCTCATCCTGGCAAGCTTGGCTTCCGGACCCAAGCACGGCTACGCAATCAAAGGCGATGTGGAAATGTTCGCCGGAGTGACGATGGGTCCGGGCACGCTCTACACCGCCATCACCCGGCTGGTGGAGAAGAAGCTGATTGTTCCGCGAGCGAGTCCGGGACGCCAGCGTCCTTACGAACTGACGAGGACCGGAGTGCGGCAGTTGAACGCGCAATTGACAGAGATGCAGCGATTGTCGGAGGTGGGCTTGGAGAGGCTTCGACCGGCATGACACCGCGCGACCTCATGATCCACGCTCTGCTGCGGCTGTATCCGCCAGCATGGCGGCGCGAGTTCGGCGCCGAATTCGCGGAGCTCTTGCGCGCGGAGCCGCTGCGGCTTTCCGTGCTGGCAAACGTCGCTAGCAGCGGAGTCAACGAACGAGTGATTCATTTGGTTCGGCGATTGACAGGAGGTGCAGAGATGACGAGCGCAACATTCGCGGTGCGGTATGACCGGATGACCAAGATCGTGTCGGCGGCGGCAATTGCTCTCGTGGTCGCACTCCCGCTATTGCTTCTGAGCGCGGGGACCATCGCGACGATCCTAGCCGCATCGCTTTCGGTGGCCGTGATTGGGCTCAGCTACGCGTACTCGCCTCGAGGATACGAGATCTCCGGTGGAGCTTTTCGCGTCAAGAGGCTGATCGGGGACATCGTGGTGCCGCTCGACCGTCTGCGTTTCGTGCGCGACGCCACCGCTGCCGATTTCTGGGGCTGCGTGAGGCTCTGGGGCAGCGGCGGGCTGTTCGGCTACTACGGCAAGTATTGGTCGAAGGCGCTGGGGCGGTCGACATGGTATGTAACGGATCGGAACAAGGCGGTGGTGGTCACCGATGGCGAGCGAACGATGCTGGTGAGCCCGGAGGATCGGGACCAATTCGTGGCCGCGATTACGCCCGCAGGCACGGCGGCGCCGCTTGCCGATACGAGTGCTCCGCGCACAGGAATGATGTTGTCCGCGGGGATCGGGTTGGCGATCGGCGGCGTCACGTTGGCTGTGGTCGCCGCAGCGTTGCTGTACGCGCCCGGACGCCCGCCCGTGGATTTGACTCGCGAGTCCCTTGTGATCCATTCGCGATTCTACGGGATGACCGTGCCCGCGGCGAGCGTTGACGTGGCGAATGTGCGTGTGGTGGATTTGGGGTCGGAGCCGGGATGGAAGCCCGCGCTGCGGACAGGTGGATTTGGAAATCCGTACTACCGGGCGGGCAACTTCCGGACCGCGAATGGCCGGTCAGTGAAGCTCTTCACGACGGGTGCGGAGAAGCTGGTGCTCTTGCCGCCCGCGCGGGAAAACGGCACGCCGGTATTGCTCGATGTGGCAGAGCCTGAGCGATTCGCGGCGTCGGTGCGGAAGGCGTGGAGCGGGCGCTAGCTGATTTCCGGCGCGAAGTTCGGCCCGGACTCGCCGCCCGGCTTGCAACTTTGCGCCTGCCAAGAGCGGAATTGAAGTGAAGGCCGCCGGAGCACCTGTCGGTGCGGTTGAAGTTCGCCGCCAGGGCTTGGGCGCGGGCGTCGATAGCGGGACTGAAGTCCCGCGCAGGCTGAAGCCTGCCCCACAAACCGAACTTTGGAATTGTTCGCCCGAAAGTAGTTAGTTAGGCGAGACACCGGGCGCTATCATGTGTCCCATGTTGAGCCGCCGCCTCTTCCTCACGATCCCGGCAACTGCGATTGCCGCAGCGCAGAACGAAGACTGGGACAAGTGGGACGTTCCCTACGTTCCGTCGCCGGACGCCGTGATCGACGCGATGCTGAAGCTCGCCAAGGTGACCGGTTCGGACACCGTCTACGACCTCGGCTGCGGCGACGGGCGCATCGTGATCACGGCAGCGAAGCGGTACGGTGCGCGCGGTGTGGGCATCGACATCGATCCTCAGCGAATCAAAGAAGCCAATGACAACGCGCGCAGAGCCGGCGTCGCCGATCGTGTGAAGTTCCTCGAGCAGGACCTGTTCCAGGCCGACTTCTCCCAAGCCACGGTAGTGACGCTGTACCTGTTGACCACGGTGAATGCGCGGCTGAAACCGAAGCTCCTGAAGGAACTGAGGCCGGGCACGCGGATCGTGTCGCACCAGTTCGCGATGGGCGACTGGAAGCCGGTCCGCAAAACCAAACGCGACAATCGGCCGGTCTACCTGTGGGTGGTTCGCTGAACGCATCTGGTATGATTGCGGACCATGACACGCCGGCAGGCATTCATTGACTGGTCTCTCTTCCTCGCGGGGTCGCCCCTGCTTTCGGCGCAAGAATCGGGCGCGCGGCTCGAGGAGATGATCAACATCTTCGACTTCGAACCGGTGTGCAAGTCGAAGGTTCCCAAGAGTGCCTATGACTACGTGTCGGGCGGTGGCTGGGACGAGTGGACAGTCAAGCGCAATCGCGACGCGTTCCAGCGATACACGTTTCGTCCGCGATTCTTTCGGCCCGTAGACAAGCTCGACGTGTCGACCACGGTGCTCGGGCAGAAGCTCGCCATGCCGATCGTGGTGGCGCCGACGGGCACGCACGGGCTGCTGCATCCCGAAGGCGAAGCAGAAACGGTGCGCGGGGCGAGTGCGGCGGGCGCCCACATGGCGATCAGCACCAACTCCACGCTGCCGATCGACAAGATCGCCGCTGCGTCGAAGACGACGCTCTGGTTCCAGCTCTATACGGGTCCGGACGCGGAAGCCACGCACGAGCGTGTGGCGCGGGCCGTGGATGCGGGATGCAAGGCGGTGCTCGTGACCGTGGACGCTCCCTACAACGCGCCGCGCGAACGCGACAAGCGGAATAACCTGACGCTGCAGCGGTCGGGTGAAAAGTCGGGTGGGCGGCGGAGGCGCGAGGTGCCTGATGCGCCTACCTCGTCATACGGGTTGCCGGTGCGGTTCCAGGCGCAGCTCGATTGGCGATTCCTGACTGAGCTTGTGAACAAGAGCAAGGTGCCGGTTCTGGTGAAAGGGATCCTGACGGGCGAAGATGCGGCGCTGGCGCTGAAGTATGGCGCGGCGGGCGTGGTGGTTTCGAATCACGGAGGACGTTACCTCGATGGCGATCCGGCGACGCTCGATGTGCTGCCGGAGATTGTCGCGGCGATGCAGGGGCGAGGAACGGCGCTGATCGACGGTGGCTTCCGGCGCGGGACGGACGTGCTCAAGGCGCTGGCGCTGGGAGCGAAGGCGGTGCTGGTGGGGCGGCCTCCGCTGTGGGGGTTGGGAGCGTTCGGCGCGGCGGGCGTGCAGAAGGTGCTGGAACTGCTGCGCGACGAACTCGCGATGGCGATGGCGTTGGCGGGGAGGCCGACGATCCGGTCGATTGACCGGTCGCTGGTCAAACGAGACTGAGAGCTGTCAGACTGCGACCTCGATTTCCTCGACATGCGGCGCGGGAGCAGGAATCGGCTCGCCGTGCGTGCGCATACCCTCGAGGTGAAATTCGATCGCCTCTCGGACGAGAGTGCGGGTCTCATCGAGCGTCGAGCCGGCGGCAACGCATCCGGGGAGGTCCGGCACATGCGAGGAGTAGCCGGTGGCAGTTTGGTTGAAAAAGGCTACGTACGCTGGCATCTTCTCTAGTGTAGACTTCCCCGGCCGCTACAATTGACACTGGATGAGTCATCGCCTCGAGTCACTGAAATCGCTGGTTGCACAGGATCCAGCCAACTCGCGCTTCCGCTACATGATGGCCATGGAAGTGGCCAACATGGGAGACCTGGAAGGCTCGGTCCCGATTTTCGAGGAGTTGCTGCAGCGCGATCCTGACTACTCGGCCGGTTACTTCCACGGAGGCCAAACGCTGGAAAAGCTGGGGCGGGTCGACGAAGCGCGGGAGATCTACCGGCGCGGCATCGAAGCTACCCGTCGCAATGGCGATGCGCACACAAGGAGCGAACTCCAGGGCGCTCTCGACATGCTAGGCGGCTGACGCGGCGGCGAACCGGTTCCGGCGCACGAGCCAGAAGACGGCGGCATAGCAGACTCCGCTCAGAAACACCGCCGCTGCCGAGGTGAGGAACGCCGACTCGAACGTCCCCGTGGTCTTCACCAGATACCCGGTCAGGATAGGAGCGGCCACGCCGCCGAGATTGCCGAATCCGTTCTGAATCCCGGTCCAGCGGCCGGACAGCGTGGGACCCGCTAGCAACTGCGAGTAGGCCCAGATGTTCGAAGTCGCCACACCCACGCCGGCGAAAGCGACGATCATGAACCCGTAGGCCACCCACGGATCGACGCTGCGAGCGAATGGCAGCGCCAGCGCGCAAAGCACCTCGCCGGCCACCACCACGGTTGGCCGCAAACGCCCCGCCGAAGCTCCGTTGCGAATCGCCCTATCGGAGAGCAGGCCGAACCCGATTGCGGCGGCAACCGTGGCGAGCCAAGGCAGCGCGCCCACGATCCCCATGGCCTTCAAATCGAGCTTGCGCTCATTCACCAGGTAGCTCGGCAGCCACGTGAGCAGGAAATAGTAGTTGTAGTTGAACAGGAACAGCCCGAAACAAGTTCCCCAGAAATGTCCTCGTGTCAGGAGCGCTGACATGGGAGGAGCCGGCTCGCTCCTGTGCCCCGCCACTGGACCGTCATTCAGCGTCACGCGCGACCACGGCAGCAACCAGAGGAACGTAATGGCCCCGAGGCCGATGAAGAACGGTCGCCATCCCGCCGATGCGATGAACGTGGCCGCGATGAAATTTCCCACTGCGGGTCCGCCCTTTGTGCCCGCATCGATCAGCGCATTCGCGATGCCGCGGCGTCCTTCAGGAAAGTGATTCGTGATCACCTTCGAGTAGCACGGATACGCCACTGACTCGCCGATGCCCAGCAGAACGCGGCACGCGAGTAGCGTGACGAAGCCGCCGGAGAAACCGGTGAGCAGTGTGGCGCCGGTCCAGAAAGCGAAGCCCAAACCGTAGACCCACTTCACCGGGTAACGATCCACTACCCAGCCGGCCACGGGTTGGAGCGTGGCGTAGGTCCAGAAGAAGGCCGAAAGCAGGATGCCGACGCGCTGCGGGTCCATTCCGAACTCGGGTGCGATCACCGGCGCGGCTACAGACAACGTGCCACGGTCAATGTAGTTGAGCCAGGCAGAGAACAGAAGTAAGGGGAACATGGCGTTATACGGGGCCGGGCACGGAAAGCTCGTTCGCGACGCGGCGCAGAGCTTCTAAGGTTACTGCATTCAGCGGGATCCCCTCGCGGCGGTAGCGCGCTTCGATCTCGGCTTCGAGTCCGCCCGGCGCGTAGAGCGCTTCCGCACCTTGCGCTTTGCGGCTTTCGCGGATCTGACGAACGGCGGCATCGGCTCGCAGCTTCACTTGCTGCGGATCGTCGAAAGCAGCGATGTCAATCGCCAGGAAGAAGTGCCCATCGTGGCCCGAACGAGGACCGTCAATCATGTTTCCGAGCGCAGTGCCGTAGCTCGCGCCGGAAAGTACAGTGGAGAGCAGCCCGAATACGACGCCGAGCCCCACGCCCTTGTATTCGCCGATCGGTTGCAACAACCCTTCGATGGCAGCCGAAGCATCTGTGGTCGGCTGGCCGTCTTTGTCGAAGGCCCAGGTAGAAGGAATCGGCGACCCCTTCTGGTGAAACACGCGGATCTTGCCGTGCGAGGAGTAGCTGAATGCACAATCGAGTACCACAGGGAGTTCGTCACGGGTGGGAATGGCGACGGCGAGCGGATTGATCCCGACGATCTTGTCCAGGCCGCCCCACGGCGCCATCGTGGGAAGAGCATTCGTGGCGCACACACCGATCATGTCGCGCGCGAGCGCCTGCATCGCGTAGTAGGCCATGGCTCCGCAGTGATTGCTCCCGCGGACCACAGCCATCGCAAGAGCGGCGCCCCGCGCGCCTTCGATTGCGCGCTCCATGGCGAAGTGCGCGGCAATCTGCCCCATCGCATTGCCGCCATCCACCACGATCGCAGCGGTGCGCTCCTGCACCACGCGAGGCCGCCCGCAAGGGTCCACGCCGCCGTGCGTGAACTTACGCACGTAGTCGGGCACACGGAGCACGCCGTGCGAGTGAATCCCGCGCAGGTCCGCCCATGCGAGCGTATCGGCCAGCAAGTGCGCGTCCGGCTCGGACATGCGGCAGGCGGAGAAGACCCGCGCGACGCCCGCACGCAACTCTTCGTAGGCGACGCGGACCTCGCCCGCCGTCTCCGGATATCCGGCCACGGAGCTGCCTTTATTCCTCTTCTTCTTCGGCGCCCACGCCCGCGGCCTTGGCTGCGGCGATGATCTTTTCGGCCTGCAAACCGGGCACGAAGTCGTAGTGCGAGAACTCCATGGTGAACGATGCGCGACCCTGGGTCATCGAGATCAAGTCGTTCTGATAGGTGAGCATTTCGGACATCGGCACTTGCGACCGGATGATCTGGGTGCTGCCCTTGATGTCCATGCCGGCCACGCGGCCGCGGCGGCCGTTGAAGTCGCCCATGAGGTCACCGGCGAATTCCACGGGAGCTTGCACTTCCACGTTCATGATCGGCTCGAGCAGCGCTGGCTTGGCTTGCTCCATGGCGAGGCGGAAGGCTTTGCGGCCGGCCATCTTGAACGACAGTTCGTTCGAGTCGACGTCGTGATAGGAGCCGTCATAAAGCGTCACGCGGAAATCCACCATCGGATATCCGGCGAGGTAGCCGCGCTCGGCCGCTTCGACAATTCCCTTCTCCACCGCGGGAATGTACTGCTTCGGGATCGAACCACCGAAAATATCGTTGACGAATTCGAACTTCTCGCCACGCGCCAACGGACTCACCTTGATGCGGCAATCGCCGAACTGGCCGTGTCCACCGGTCTGCTTCTTGTGGCGGCCATGCACGTCGGCCGATCCGCGAATGGTCTCGCGATACGGAATCTTGGGCGCGTGCAACTCCACGTCGCAGTGATAGCGCTTCTTGAGCTTCGAGACGATGATCTCCACGTGCTGCTGGCCCGATCCAGCCATGAGGAATTCCTTGGTTTGCGGATCGCGATAGAACCGCAGCGATGGATCCTCTTCGAGCACCTTGTGCACGGCGTGGCCCATGCGATCTTCGTCTTGCCGCGTCTTGGCGTGGATCGCGTAGGCGATGGAAGGCTCCGGCAAGCTGACAGCCGGGTATGAGATCAAGGAACCCTTGTCGGCCAGCGTGTCACCGGTGACCGTATCTTTGAGCTTTGCCACGCCGCCGATATCGCCCGCGTGCAGGTCGGTTACCGGAACGATGGCTTTGCCTTGCAAGGCGCCAATGTGCGCAAGGCGCTCGTCAACCGAGTTGCGCGAGTTGATCAAGTGCGCGTCGTTCTTGAGCACGCCGGACATCACCTTGAAGTAGCTGACGCGGCCGGCGAACGGGTCGGCGATCGTTTTGAATACGAACAAAGAAGCGGGCTGGTCGTCTGCGATCTTGCGCTCGGTTTCCTTGCCGGCCAGAGTAGCCTTGGCCGCGGGACGCTCACTGGGCGCGGGCATGTAGTCGCACAGGAAATTCATCAGTTGATCGAGACCGATGTTGGCCGAAGCCGAGGCACACAGAATCGGGAACATGCGCCCGCCGCGGATGCCGGTGGCCAGCCCATCGCGGATGTGCTCCACCGGGAGCGTTCCCTTCTCGAAGAACTCTTCCATCAAAGCGTCGTCGCCTTCCGCCGCGAGTTCCACCAACGCTTCGTGAGCCGCCTTGGCCGCCTCAGCTAACGCGCCGGGGATCTCCGTCTCGGTTCCCTTCCCGTTGCCACCAGGCGTGTATGTGTACGCTTTCATCGTGATGAGGTCGACGACGCCTTTGAATTCCTTTTCCGCGCCGATGGGCAGTTGCACGGGTACGGCGCCGCGGCCGAACGCCGCTTGGATGCTCTCGAGGGCGCGCTGGAAATCGGAGCGTTCGCGATCGAGCTTGTTGATCACCAGAGCACGCGGAATCTGATAGTCGTTCGCGATGGACCAGGTCTTCTCGGTCTGCACTTCCACTCCAGCGACGCCATCGACAACAGCCAAGGCTGCGTCCGCCGCTACCACGACCAACTTCACATCGTTCGTGAAGATGTTGAATCCAGGAGTATCGATAATGTTGACTTTGCGTTTGCCCCACTCCACCGAAGCAATGGCCGAGCCGATGGTGATCTTCCGCGCCGTCTCTTCTTCGTCGAAATCCGTGATCGCGGTACCGTCGTCGACGCGGCCCAACCGGTTGCCGATACCCGAGGCAAACGCTATCGCGGAAGTCAACGAGGTTTTGCCGCTGTTCAGGTGTCCGATGAAGGCAATGTTGCGGATATCGGCGCTGCCGTAAACTTTCATTTGGTCGCTCCTGGAATCGTTCGCTCGACGCTACGGGCCCGGGAGCCCGTGGCTTCCAAGCTCGTGATATTACCACAGCCCGCCCATCCGCCGTTACCGGTTTGAAACTTGGCCGTGAAAGCTGACTTCCAGGCTTCGGCAGTTTAAAGTGAATAGAGATGGGCGTCGTCCTTTTTCTGCTACTGAGTTGCAGCTTGCTGGCTCAAACGACAACGGGAAGCATTGTCGGGAACATTACGGATGGTCAGAACTTGCCGGTTGCCAACGCTTCCGTCAAGGCCGTGAACGAGGCAACTGGCTTTCAACGTCAAGGCACCACTGCGCAGAGCGGCGAATACGTGTTGCCGCTGCTTCCGATTGGAAACTATCGCGTGGAAGTAGAGGCGGCCGGATTCGCCTCTGGCATCGCGTCGCAGATTCCGCTGGAGCTCGATCGCGTGGTCCGCGTCAACCTCTCGTTGAAGCCGAGCACCGTGGTGGAAAAGGTGGAGGTGACCGCGCCCCCGCCGCTGGTGGAAACTGAAACGGGCGCGCGCGGAGCCGTGATCGAGAACAAGCGCATCGTGGACCTGCCGCTCAACGGCCGGCAATTCCTCGAGCTCGCCAAGCTCACGCCCGGCGTGGTGCAGAATGCTGGCGGCAGCCTACGCTCGGAACTCACCGGGAATCTGGCTGGGCCCAACATCACCGTCTACGGCGCTCGCGAGTCTGACAACTACTACTCGATCGACGGCATCTCCGCAAACGATCGCTTCTACAATTCGCCGACCGTGCTGCCTTCGATCGATGCGATTCAAGAGTTCAAGGTGCAATCGTCTTCGTATGCCGCCGAGGCGGGCGGACAAGGCGGGGCAAACATCAATCTATCGATCAAGTCCGGCACCGATCAATTCCACGGATCCGCGTTCGAGTTCTTCCGCAACAGCCGGCTCGATGCGCGTAATTCCTTCGACCTCATCGACAAGAACGGAGACCGCAAGGCCGACATCCCGCCGTTCCAGCAGAACCAGTTCGGCGTGTCGCTCGGCGGGCCGATCGAGAAGAGCAAGACGTTCTTCTTCGGATCCTACGAAGGGCTGCGCGTGCGCAAATCCATCACGCAGTTGCAGACGCTGCCCACGGTGGCGATGCGGGCGGGCGACTTCCGCGAGATCCCTGGCGTGCGCGTGCTCGACCCCTTCACTGGACAGCCGTTCGCCACGCCGAACGTGGTCCCGCAGCAGCGCGTTGACCCGACGGCTCGCGCCGCGCTCAGCCTGCTTCCGCTTCCGAACTTGCCGGGCTTCTCGCAGAACTACATTGCGCAGCCGAAAGAGGAGAACACGACGAACCAGTTCGTCGCCCGCGTGGACCGCAACTACAGCGAGCGCGACCGCGTGTATGGGCGCTTCATCGGCGCCAATGCGAAAGGCTTCCTGCCGTTTGGAACGCGAAGCGTGCTGGGCACGGTGCGCTCGGCGGTGCCGGGTTTCGGCAACTTCCTGACTCTGAACAGCCGAAATGCGGTGGTGGGATGGACGCGCGCTTTCTCGCCGAGGCTGTTGGGCGAGTTGCGCCTCGGATACAACCGCGTCTCAGGCGGACAGTTTCCGCAGAACGCGGGCAACAACTTCGCTCGCGAGCAAAAGCTGCAAGGCATACCGGATCTCGCCGCCGATCAGCGCGGCTATCCGCGCTTCTTCGTCGTCGGCTACCCGGAGTTCGGCGACATCGAGTTCACCATCACGCGGCGCAACAACGAGTACTCGGGCGAGTATCAACTCACGGGAATCACGGGTCGCCACACGTGGAAGATGGGCGGCTTCTACAGGCGGGTGCAGTTTGCGCCCAACTCGTACCAGATTCCGCGCGGACAGTATCAGTTCGGCGCGGGGACCACGGGACCATTCAGCGGCATGCCGTTCGCGGACTTCCTGCTCGGCCATCCCGACACGTTCAATCTCGCCGAGATCGACGAAGCCTATATGTTCGGGAACGAGTATGCGGCGTTCGCGCAGACGGACTGGCGCGTGGCGCGCGGGCTCACCTTCAACTTCGGTGTCCGCTACGAGTTCTTCGGGTCACTCTACGAGAAGTACGATCGCATTGCGACGTTCGATCCCGATCGCAAGGTGTTCATCGTACCGAGCCAAGGCGGCAAGACGGCCAACCCGATCTTCGTGAGCAATGCGGCTGGGTTTTCCGCAACGGCGATTTCAGTGCGAAATCCGGCCGGGACGTTCACGTACCCGGTGAAGACCACCGAAGAGTTGGGGCTCCCACGCGGCATTCTCGCGAATGACCGCAACAATTTCGCGCCGCGCTTCGGCTTCGCGTGGGATCCCTCGGCCAACGGGCGCATGGTGGTCCGCGGCGGATACGGCATCTTCTACTCGCGGCCCATGTACTCGACGCGCGCGCAGCTTTCCACACAGCCGCCGTACTCCAATCGGATCCAGGTGCAGTTTGCGAGCGCGGGAACTCCGGCGCGGCCCACCACCATCGCTGGAGCCGGCGCGGAGATTCCCGCGTCACCCGTGATCAACATCAGCCAGTTTCCGAAAGTGGATTTCCGCACCGGCTACGTACAGCAGTGGAACTTCACCGTGGAGCGCGCCCTGCCCGGCAACATGACTCTGAGCGCCGCATATGTGGGCTCGAAGGGGACCAAGCTGTTCTCGAATCGCCTCTACAACTATCCGCGGCCGGGAGCGGAGCCGGGCGGTACCACGCCCGCCAATCGCGGCGCCAATGCGAACATCGGGATCCCGGGGCAAGGTGGATTCACCGGTGGTCCGCCGCCGGAGATCGCGGTGCAGGGTCCAGCGTTTCTGCGGTTCAACAATTTGCCCGAGGCGCCTGGTGTCTTCTACTCGTTCCTCATGAACGACAGTGGATTCTCTACCTATCACTCGGGCAGCTTGCGACTGCAGAAGCGATTCACGCGCGGGCTGACGTTCGACACGAGTTACAACTGGGCCAAGTCGATCGATAACGACAGCCTCGGGATTCCGATCAACGATGCTTCGGCCAGTGACCAGAATCCGTTCAACAAGGGTCCAGAGAAGGCGCGATCGGCGTTCGATGTGCGGCACCGCCTGGTGGGCAGCTTCGCCTATGAGTTGCCGCTCGGCAAGCACTGGCTGGCGCGCGAGTGGCAAGTGGGTGGCATCCTTATGTTTGAAACAGGACTGCCCTTCTCTGTTAACTTGATCGGAGACTACTACGGCATCGGTTCGTCGCGCCGCGGGCGGCCCGATCTGGCTGGCGATCCGAACAACGGACCCAAGACAGTGAACCAGTGGTTCAAAACGAGCGCGTTCGTGCTTCCGCCCGTAGCAGTGACGTCATTCCCGTTCCTGTTCATCCCTGGTCCGGATTTCGTGCGGCGCATGCCCACGCCTCTCGGCAACTTCGGCAACGCGGGACGCAACATCGTCAACGCTGACGGCTTGGCCACCGGGAATTTTTCGTTGCTCAAGAATTTTCGGATCACGGAACGAACGGCGCTGCAGTTCCGCGCCGAAGTGTTCAACCTGACGAACCATCCCGAGTACTCGTTCCCCAACCGCGACTTCATCGTACCCTCGGCCACGACGATTCTGAACCCTGCCTGGGACCGGCACACGCAGAACCCGGACTTCGGCAAAATCAGCTCCACGCGGATCGACTCGCGGCAGATTCAGTTCGGGTTGAAGCTGCTATGGTGAAGAATGCCATGCATCCCGAATCCGTCTCTTACCGGGTACGCGATCTCGCGCCGGAGCAGCGGCAAGCCGTCGAGAGTCTGATGGGGCGCCGTCTGGAAGAAGGCGAACGAATTTTCGTGAAGGCGGATGTGGACCGCGTTGTGAAAGAGGCGGCTACCGGCGAAGAGCGCGTGCGGGCCTTTGAGGAGATCGCCAAGATCTGCCGAATCATGGAGGAGAACTCGCGAGGAACACCGCCTGAAGAGATGGACGAAATCATCGCTGAGGCGATCGAGTTCGTGAGGCGCAATCCGGAATGAAGGTCTGCCTGGACACCATGACCTGGGTGCGGGCGGCAGGACAGGGGCGCGACGGCAACCTGACGATCGTGAACCTGGCTCGGACCTCCGGTGCTACGTTGATCTCCTCGGAGGAGATTCTCACCGAGGTCCGGCGGGTTCTCCACTATCCTCATGTGAACGCAAAGTACGGCCTGTCTGCGGTCCAAATTAGGGACT
Source organism: Bryobacteraceae bacterium (assembly GCA_046331625.1). Taxonomy (GTDB): domain Bacteria; phylum Acidobacteriota; class Terriglobia; order Bryobacterales; family Bryobacteraceae; genus JAXLQL01. The sequence continues at coordinate 47,880 of JAXLQL010000006.1, read as the reverse complement.
TCGTGGTTTGGATGCGGGGAATAGCGAACATCGTGGTCCCGTATGAAGGGCCACGAATCGTGCCCGAGGATCCCGGCGACGACCGAATTGTTTATACCGCGCTTGCTGGTGGTGCCGATTTTCTGTGCACAGAGGATCGCCACTTGTTTCACGCGGATGTGGTTGGATTCTGCGACAGGCGCGGGATCCGAGTCGTAACGATCCATCAACTTGTACGAGAGCTACGCGAGAGTTCTGCGTGAAACAAGAACCGGACTTCTTCGGCGACCGCCCGCTAGATCTCGTCTACATCGCCAAGCGTCTCGAGGAAGCGCTCGCCACGGAAACGAAGCTCACCGAGGCCGGCATCGACTATCTCGTCGAGGTCGACTACTATCTGGGCGGCGTGATCTTCCGGCGCGAGCGAGCCGGCGCGTTCTTCTACGTGGAAAGCGAGCACAAGGCGAAGGCGCTCGGTGTGCTCGGGTGCGAGGCGCCGATCGCGCCTGAAGAAAAGCCATGAGCGCTGGCTACCTCGACATCGAAACGCACGCCGAAGGCGCGAACGTCGCGCTTCGGTTTCGACTCGAAAACCGGTCAGAGAAGCGCTGGAGTCCGGCCGATCACGTGTGCCTCGGCTGGCAGATCTATGATCCGCACACCGCGCGGTTCATCAGCGAAGGCGATTGGCTCGCTCTCGAGCAGGACCTTGCTCCGGGCGCCACGCGCGACTACGCGCTCCAGATTCCGTTGCCAGTGGAGCCAGGCCGTTATCACCTCTATGTCTCGCCGCGCAGCGAAGCGGAAGGATGGTTCTTCGATCAGCAGTGGCCATTCTTACTCGTGGAGGCTGCGGTGGGCCAGGCCGGCGCGCATGTGGATCGCGCCGAGGTGACCACTCTCGGACGAGTCCACCGGCACCATTGGCCGCGCAAGCTTGTTGCGGCTTTCACCGAGCCTTTCGCAACGGCTTGGCAGAACCGGCGGCTCATCGGATCGCTGGTGCGCCGCGAGATCACGGCTCGGTATCGCGGTTCGCTCGGCGATGTCGCGTGGACGATCCTACATCCGCTGTTGCTGATGCTCACCTACTTCTTCGTGTTCGGCGTGGTGATGCAGGCGCGATTCGGGAACGATCCGAGCCACGCGGGTTTCGTGCTCTATTTTCTGGCGGGCATGCTGTGCTGGCTGCCGTTTTCCGAAGCGGTGGGCCGCGCACCGGGCGTGGTGGCCGAGCATCGCGTGTTCGTCAAGAAGCTGGTATTTCCCATCGAGACGCTACCGGTGAGCCAAGCGATGGCGGGACTGGTGACCGAAGGATTCGCACTGCTGATCTTCCTCGGATTACTCGTGGCGTCACGCGGCGCGATTCCGGTTACGGCGCTGTGGCTACCCGTGATCGTTGCGCCGCAACTGCTGCTCACGATCGGGCTCGGGTGGGGACTCGCGGCGATCGGCGTGTTCCTGCGCGACCTCGGGCAATCGATCGGGTTCCTGCTGACGCTGGTTTTCTTCCTCACACCGATCTGCTACCCGGAGTCGCAGTTGCCAGCTTGGGCGGCGGCGCCTTTGCGGCTCAGCCCCATTTACGCGTTGGTCGCGAACTACCGCCGAGTGCTGCTGGAAAATCAAACGCCAGCCTGGACGAGCCTGGCCGGCGTCTGGTTGATCGCTTTGTTAGTTTTCCTGGCCGGCTACGCCTGTTTCCGGAAATTCCGCAAGGCGTTTGCCGACGTGCTCTGAGCTAGTAGCGCCCGCGGCCGCCACGGTCGCCGCCCCGGCCACCGCCGCCACCGCCGCCCTCACGGCGTCCACCGCCGGGGGTCATCGGCCGAGCTTCATTGATCACCAATGCACGGCCCATCAGGTCTTTGCCATTGCAGGCTTCGACCGCTTTGGCGCCCACGGCTTCGTCGTTGATATCCACAAACCCGAATCCGCGCGCCTCGCCTGAGAACTTGTCACGGACTACGGACACATTGTCCACCGGAAAACCGGCCGATGCGAAGAAGGCTTCGACCTCACTCTCGCCTGCCTTGAAGGGAAGATTTCCTACGTACAACCTCATTCGAAATTCGCACTCCTTTCCGGCGCCCCGCGTCGGCGCGCGAGAGGCCAGAACCAAATCAAACACTGAAGCCAGGGAGCCGGTCACCAAGTGGAAGGGAACTCTACGGGAGGGTCGCGATCACGCAATGGGCCGAACTGTCAAACTAGCAGTGCCCCACCATAGTGACAGAGTCCGCAAGCGATGTCAAAGTCATTCCCCGTCGTCACGGTTCGATTTTCCGCGAAGCTTTGCCAGGTCAATTCCGAGTTGTTGACACTTCTTATATAGATGGCTCCGTTCGAGTCCTAATGCACGGGCAGTATCGGTCATGCGGAACTGCTGGCGGCGCAATTCGGCCAGCAGCGCATCGCGCTCGAAGGCTTCCACGCGCGCGGCGAGTGTACCGGCTTCGGCGGATTGCGGCGGCGGATCCTCGGGTTCGCGCAGTTGCGGAAGCGCGAGTTGCACGGCGAAGCTGTCCACTTCCTGATCGGCCAGCAGGAGCAAGCGCTCTACCACGTTGCGGAGCTCGCGCACGTTGCCCGGCCAATCATACGTGGCGAGCATCGCCTTCGCGGGCTCAGTGAACCCGCGCGGTTTCCATCCGTTTTGCTGGCAGATCTCGCGCGAGAAATGGTCGAGCAGCACAGCGAGATCGCCGGAGCGGTCACGCAACGGAGGCAGGAACAAGGGGAAGACGTAGACACGATGGAAGAGGTCCTGGCGGAATTGGCCCGCGCGGACGAGTTCTTCGAGATTGCGGTGCGTGGCAACCACCACCCGAACGTTCACCGAAACTGGCTTGCCTCCGCCCACGCGCTCCACTTCGCCCTCTTGCAGCACACGCAGCAGCTTGGCTTGCATGGTGAGCGGCATGTCGCCAATCTCGTCGAGAAAAAGCGTGCCTTGGTGCGCTTGCTCGAACTTGCCGAGATGGCGCACGGCTGCTCCGGTGAAGGCACCCTTTTCGTGGCCGAACAATTCCGATTCGATGAGCTCGGCGGGGACAGCCGCGCAGTTGAGCGTGACGAACGGACCTTTGGCGCGCGGGCTGCGGGCGTGGATGGCGCGCGCCACCAGTTCCTTGCCGGTGCCCGTCTCGCCGAGGATGCAGACGCGAGTCTCGGTGGCGGCAACGCGATCGAGTTGCGCCATCACACGGCGCATGGCGTCGCTCGCCCAAATCACTTCGTGGCTGCCGACCCGCTGGCGGAGTTCGCGATTCTCCTGCTCGAGCCGCGTCAGGCGCAAGGCATTTTCGACCGTGAGCAGCAGCTTGTCGGTGGAGAGCGGTTTTTCGAGAAAGTCCACCGCTCCGAGTCGCGTGGCCTTCACGGCCATTTCGACAGTGGCTTGACCGGAGATCATGATCACGGGCGTGGAGATTCCCGCGCCGCGGAGTTGTTCGAGAAGGGACAGGCCGTCGACGCCGGGCATGACGACGTCGGAAAGGATCAGGTCGAAGCGCTGGGCGCGGAGGAGGTCGAGTGCACGTGCGGCGTTGTCGCAGACGGTGGCTTCGTAGCCGGAGAGCCGGAAAGCTCGGGCGAGCGAGGCGAGGGTGTTGGGTTCGTCGTCGACGATGAGAAGACTAGCGGACATGGCGCGCCTCCGGATTGTGTAGGGCGGGCCTTAGCCAGCGCGGGACTCGAGTCCCGCTTCCGCCGTGCACTCCATCATCCCAATGGTCCACCAAAGACAGATCACACTCGGACCGCAGCGCGTGTGCGTCCATCGGGCGCGGGACTGAAGTCCCGCGCTGGCCAAAGCCCGCCCTACACGGCATTGCGTTTCTCCGGCAGTTCCATCACGAACGTAGTTCCCTTCCCTGGTTCGCTCTTCACTGAAATCCTCCCTCCATGATCCGTCACTACCGACTGTACGATCGCCAGCCCAAGTCCGGTCCCATGTTGCTTCGTCGTGTAGTAAGGCGTGAACAGGCGCTCGCACTCTTCTTGCGTCAGCCCCTCGCCCGTGTCGGCCACACTCAGCAACACATCGTTGCCAGAGCGCGCGGCACGGATCGTGATCGTACCGCCACTCGGCATGGCATCCATCGCGTTCAAGATGAGGTTGCGGAGTGCGCGCGACAACTGATCCGGATCGGCCTCCACCGTGATGGCGTCATCCTCGAGCCGGATCTCGCCCCGGATCGCCGGCCTGCCCGGAGCTTCCCACTGCGGCTCAAACAGTTTCAGAATCGGCGGCAGCAACTCGGCCAAACGCACCTTCTCAAAACGCGGCGCGGGCATCTTGGCGAAATCGCTGAAGCGTCCGATGATGGCCTTCAACTGTGAGAGCTCCGCCAGCAGCGTAGCCGTGCTCTCGCGGAACACTTCGTCGAACTGCGCGGGGGCGAGATCGCGCGCCCGCTGCAAGTTTTCCACTGTGATTTGAAGTGGAAAAAGTGGATTCTTCAACTCGTGGGCGAGCCGCCTCGCCAACTCGCGCCATGCGGCTACACGCTCCACCTGCACCAGCCGGTCCCGTTGCGAGACCAACTCCGCGGTCATCTGGTTGAACGCCTTCGCCAACTCTCCGATCTCGTCGGTGGAGTCCACCTCGACGCTCGTGTTCCATCGCCCCGCTGCCACCTCACGAGCCCCGTCGGCCAGCAGCCGCACCGGCTGCGCGACGCGCGACGTGGCCCACCATGCCAGCGCGAGCCCAAGCGCGATGCCGCCCAGCGCGCCCGCGAGTCCGAAGCCGCGGATCAGCCACTTCACTGTCCAGAGTTCGCGTCGAACGCTGGTCAGCACCAGCACCTCCACCAATTCCTTCGACCGGCCGACCAGCGGAATGCCGTGCACCGTCATCGCGGGACTGAACGGCTCGGCGATGGTGTGACTGATCTCCTGCCGTGCTCGCCGAACCTCCGCCGCAACCTGCTTGACCGGTTCCGTCTCCAGCGGCGAGTACGAACGCGACGGCGCTCCGAGGCTCCGGTAAAGCATCGCCCGCATCCCCTGCGGAGTGGCTAAAGAGTCGAGGAATCCCTTGTCGATCCGTTGCCCTCCGACGATATAGAGGTTACTGAATGCAGTGGGCACCATCCGAACCACCAAAAGCGCTACGGCGGACTCCTCCGGCATCTCTTCGATCTCGACGAAGGGCGCCTGCTCGTTCCAGTCGCCTCGCTGGATCAGCCAGTCTTTGTGATACCCGAAGCGAGCCGGGTAATGGGCTGAAGAGATGATGGCGCCGTCTCCGCCGACCAGCTCGAGAAATTCCAATCCTTGCTCGCGGGCCATCGCCGGAGCCCAATCCACGTAGGGCGCGCGATCGGCATCGGGCTTCGATACATCGAGTGCCAGGCGGATCACATCGCGGCTCGCCGAGGCCGCCGTCAGCCGCCGGGTAATCTCCTCGCCGCGATTCCGCAGTTCTCGCTGAATGAGTGTAATGAGGTTCTTGGTTCGTTCCTCGTCCAGGCGCTCGAATGCGCGAGTCACTGTCTGCGAGATTACCGAGCTCACCACGATCACCGTGGCAGCCAGCAGTGCGGAGAACAAGAGCATCAGGCGGCGGCGAAAATTCACGGGGCCGCCTCCAGCCAGACCCGCTCGAGTCCCGAGGCGTGCTCGGTGGTTCCGGTCCCGTTCTTCCGTCGCGCCGGGAGGCCGTTGGCACCGGTGGTGTGGCAAATGGGAACGATCCAACTGCCGCCGAGGAGTTTCCGCGCGGCATCAAACACATCCTCTGCACCGGGCATGGTCCGGTCAACCAACCCTTGGAAAACCCATGCATATGTTTCGGACAAAACAGGGGAATTCCGGCGGAAGCTCACGGCGCCGCCTCCAGCCAGACCTGCTCGAGCCCCCAGCCGGGCCTGGCAGTCCCGTTCCAGTTCTTCAATCTCGCCGAGACGCCATAGGCCCTGGAGGTGTGGCACAGAGGTACGATCCAGCCGCCGTCGAGTAGCTTGCGTTCGGCGTCGAACAAGCCCTCGGGACCGGGCATGGTCCGCTGAACCGGAACTTGCAAAATACGGGCATATGTTTCTAACAAAACAGGGGGATCCTGATTTTCGCCAGGCACCCGTACGAGCGCCAGATCGGTGGTTCCAGGAGCCTGCACACGTAACAGCCCACCAGCTTCGCGCACGTTCAGCGCGACACGATCCGCAACGGCGCGGAGCGCAGGATCGTTGGGGTCCACGCCGAAGGTCAACGCAGCCGGCGGTGGTGACAAGTACTGCCGCGCCCGGACCATATCGCGCGCAGCGGGAAACAGGAACGCATAGCCGCTCACCGATTGCGGCAACATCCCGGCGCCGGATTCGCCGAGCTTCTGCAGGATCACGTTGAGGATCGGCCCCCGATCGATTGCCGCTGCGATGCCGTAGCGCACCCGCTCGTCTTGCACGGGCGGCGATCCGCGCCCGAACGCGATCGCAATCAGATCGGTCGCAGCCGAAGCCCACGCTCGGCGGCCACGCTGTTGCTGCCGCCGGTACTCGGTGGGCGTGAGCTCGACGAGGTCCGCCGTACCCGCCTCGAAGTCAGCCAGTTGCTCTTTCCATCCGCGCCCAAGCCGGATCTCGATCGCGTCCACGAACGGCCGGCCTTCCCAATGCTGATCATGCGCGGCGAGCAGAATGCGCTGCGCCGGATCGGGCTCGGCGGAGCGAAACGGTCCGGTACCGGGGATCACTGCCGCAGCCGACGCCATCTCCGAGGGGAGCTTCGCTGAAGCCGATTCGATGAACACGGACTCGCCTTGCGCGGCGGCCTTTCGCGGCGCAAGAGCCGCAGCCACCGCAGCCGCCGTCAGCACCGATCCATCGTGGAGCTTCACTCCCGGCCGGATGTCGAACCGCCAGCGCCGCCGTGAGGAATCGTAGGTCCAGGTCTGCGCCAGCCCGGGTTGCACGGTGCCGCCAAGCCCTTCTCGAACCAACGTATCGCCGGTGAGCGCGCCCAACTCGGAGAAGCTGAGTTGCCGCGTTTCCACCACCAACGTCCCGCCGTATCGCGGCCGTTGTGCGAGGGCGCTAGCGGCGGCAAGCAGCAGAAATACGATACGCCGCATAGCCTCCGTTCACTCCTGTTCGCACAATCGCGGTGTCATTCCAAAGCGCGGTCAGCGTCCCTTCGACTTCCATCGGCTGGCTCACCGCGGCGAGCCCTTGCCCACTCGCGCGATAGAGCCCCACAGCGCTGCCGTCAATGTTGGACGCGAGCACCAAGCTCCCGCCACCGCATGGATCCGGGAACACGGACAGTTCCGAGCCCACGCCTTGTACCGCAGTGGCGCCAGCGGGTGGCTTCACCGTCCACACCTTGCCTTCAGCCGATGCGACCGCAGCCGTATCGCCGATCATGACCGCGGAAAACACAGGACCGAGACGCGCGTGCACGAAGTGATTCCGGCCCGGCACCGGGTTCGCATCGCCCACGGAGCCGAGAGGCCATGGGCGCTCCTGCGGAACGCACTCGAGCCGAAACTCCGGACGAAGCATTCCCTTGCAGGAAACACCGGGAAGATAGGCATCGAAGCCTTCCTCGCGAACCACCAGCCTGCCACGCAGATCGCGAGGCCAGGGCGCTTCGTGCGGAACCGGAGCCGCAGCCTGTTCAGTGGTTGCGCCGAAGTTGTCGCGCACCAGCGCCAAGCGATTCTCGTCGAGCACGAGCAGCCCTCCTTCCACCGTCGCAATGTCGAGAATCCTCGCAGCCTGCCGCCACACGGCGTGCTTGGCGAGCGTGAGCTCGTAGCGCTGCGTTTCGGGTTTACCGGCTTCGTAGGCCACGATCATCACGGTGGAACCCTCGGGACGATTGATCTCCCCCACGAGGAGATTCGCATCGGCGGCGCGGCTGAGTGTCACCCTGACTTGCGAAGCCTGCTCGCCGGCGCGAATCCTCGGGCGCAGCGACTGTATCAATACCGCTTCCACCGGAGCCGGGTCGTCAGCAGCGCCGATCACACGCACCTGCAGCCGTATCGTTTCCTGCGGGCGCAACCGCACCGTGATTCGGCGGCCCATATCAGCCGCCGCTTCCGCCAGACTAGCGCCGGCAGCCAGCCGTGCGAATATCAAAAATCCCGCCAAAAACCCGAGAAAAGGGCCCATTCGCCGAGTCGATGATAGCACAGAGTCAGGGCGTAGCCGCGCTCGGTGCGCGCTCCCGTTCCATCAGCGTAATGGCCCACCAAGGCCCTTGCGAGCGGCCGTAGGCGGCGTTCCAATACCAGGAGGAAACGTCGGTCCACTCGCGGTCCCCGGAATTCTCGAAGATACGTTCACTTACACGCCAGACTTCACCGTTTCCTTCAGCCAGAAACTGTCCCCAGTGCTCGCCCTTTTCGTCGATCATGATGTCGAGCGGCCGGATCGAATAGCCCGATCCTTTGAAGCAATCGGCAGCCGGGTGAAGCGACCGGGTAGGCCGGGCCGTGTAGCGCATGAGGATGGTCCGCTGGCCGTCGCTGAACTGCGCGATCTGGCCGGGAAAATCGCGGCTGAAGTTCTGCTCGCGCCAGCCGAGTTCCAAACGGCGAAGCGGCTTGCCTCGCCAGTGTGTCACCCAACCGGGGAAGTGTTCCGAACTCGAAGCGGAAGAAGACAGACTGCTCGCCAACATGGGCAACAGCGCCGCGACAATGCACACTGCTAGAAACAGATAGCGGGATTTCGAATAGCGATACTTCATACAGCCAAACTCCTGAGACGAGAAGCGCTCCAACACAGAAACGCTCCTGCCATTGCGAACACCGCGAGACCCACGCCGGCGTGGGTCCAGTGAGGAAGTTGGACGATACCGGCTTCCGGAAAAAAGAGCGCCGAGGTCCTGAGGACATTGGCCGCGATCACGGTCGCGAGACCGAGGCAAAGTGCGATCGCTGTTCGAACGGAACGGAATTCGTAGTAGGCTGCAAGCGAGGCTGCGGTCCAGATGCCGCCGTAGAGCATGCGGATTCCCGCACAAGGGGCGTCGACTTCCACGAGGCGAGTGCCCCATCGCAGCAGGGTGCCTTGCGGCTCCACGACGATGCCGGCGAGGTTCAGCAACACGGCGCTCGCGTGGCTCGCGAGATAGCGCAGCGGGAATCCGGCGATGAAGTCGAGCGAGGCGAAGGCTGGGGTCGCCATCAGGAGCAGCGCGTAGTAGGCGAGGCGCGGCTTGTCACCCCGGCGGATGGTGCACAGTGTGTCACCCAGAGCGAGGAGGGCGGTCGCGGCTCGGAAGATCGGCGGCAATGTAGGGACCGTGCAACAGTAGAGGGCGATCCACACGGTGGCACGATGGAGCGAAATCTCGATTGGCTTCGTTTTTTCGGCGGACCAAAGCAGGGCGAAGAAGGTGGCGAGGGCGAGCAGGCACCAGGGTTCGTCGGAGCCGTCTCGGAGGCGGCGGAGATACCAGGGCCAGACGGGCCAGGTCGCCATGAGTTGCGCGGCGATCGCGAAACCACTCCATCCTCTGAGCCCATCAGCGACCTTGATATGTGGGGCAGGCTTTAGCCTCGCGGGACTTCAGTCCCGCTCTGGGCAATGACGGTGCTTGAGGCGCTCGGACTAAAGTCCGGCGCAGGCTGAAGCCTGCCCCACATCTCGGCTGAGCAGAAATCCCAGATAGAGGCAAATGCACGGCAGTAGGCGGCTAGCGGCATACGCGCCTCCGCCGGTGGACCATGAACACCACCATCCCCGTCGCCACAAGCATCAGCGCCCAAGTCTCCGGCTCCGGCACCGTCGGGACCAGCGTCGACGCCCCCGCCGGCGCCTTCAGTCCCGCAGCCTCGTACTGCTGCGCCGTCTCGAGCACCACCGCGCCGCTGAAGGGCGTCACCAGCCGATACTTCTGCGCCAACGCGGAATCGCCCGTCCGCAGCACCTCTTCATTCGCCCATAGCCGGGCCAAATGCGCAGAGGTCTGGAGCCCCTCGCCCGCGCGCCCCGACTTACGTTCGCGCTCGGCGACCATCTCCGCTCCTCCGCCCTCGAGCTTGCGCAGCGCCGCTTCGATCGACCCTTCCAATCGACGGAACTCGCGCTGTCCATCGAGCGCCGAGTGGATCACATTCGCGCCCTCCGCCACCTGCAGCGAGTAGACGGGAGCTTGCCCAGGCCGCCGATTCCAGAACTGCTTCAGTCCCTCAGCGGCGCTCAACTCCACCGGTTGCGGACCGTGAATCCACAGCACGGCGCCATCCCCAGGTACGCTCTCGCGAGCCGCGATCAACGCGGGGACATTGTCAGCGCCGCCAGTGAAATCGGAGGAATGAAGGTCCCGGGAGGAGCGGACCTCGTCCGCCGCCAGAACCACGTCGCGTCCACGCAACAAGCGAGAAACCTCAGCCGCATGCGGACGCATGGACTCCGATCCGTCCACCACGATCGCCAGGCTGCGATAACGTGGCGCGGGACGAGATACCCGCCGTTGCTGGATGTAGAACCGCTTGGGATCGGCCGGGTCCGGCGTCCATGCTACCGCAACCGGGCTTACAGAAGCTAGAGCCAGCGGTGTAAAAAGTTGTTTATCTAACAGAGATACCCGCACCGTGGTGGCGCCGGCGTCGACCCATACCGCATGTTTCAACTGGCCTGTAGCGAAGTTCCGTTCGGCGAAACGAGGCAGGCTCCACTCGCGCGTGTCGGCTGGAGCCGAAATACCGAGCTTGATCTTCATGGAACCGTTCGGCGGCACTGGAAAGCATTGCACCATCACGCGGCCGTCGCCAGCCGTGGTGACCAGGAGCGGATCGCGCCGGACGCTCACCACGCTTTGATAGGCCTGCTTGGTGGCCGATCGAGTGCCGATGGCAGCTTCCTTCTCTTCACCGTTGATCCAGAGGGTGGCGCGCGAGACCACTCCGCCAGCAGGCAGGTCGATCGTGGCGCGGGCTTCGTTTGGGCGAAAAGAAGCGTTGCGGAACTCCATGGTCCACTCGAGGTAGCCGATGCCGGCCTTGGGATCGACCGACCCATCCATCGCGGAACTTGCCAGCGAGAGCCCCTTCAGCACCTTGCCCACGCGCGCGGTGCCCACGTTTTCGTCGAACTCCCATTGATCGTCGAAGCTCCGCGTGCGCATCGCAGGCCGAGGCGCGGTTTCCCAGGCTTGGCCGGTCACGCGGTAGTAGATCAGCCGTGCCTCGCCGGGGTTCACTGACGACACGGCCCAGTCGGCGACCGAGCGGCGGCGGCCTTCGCCGAGGTCGCGGATCTGGGACCGGTCGCCGAAGTTGCGGAGCAGCCAGAGTCCGCGGTGTTGCGCCGCAGCGTCGGCGGAGACTGCCCAGTCCATCCCAAGAGTCGTCACGAGCGAGGGAACGTGGACGGCGACAATCACCAGCGCAGCGAACGGAGCCCACGTCAAGGAGAGCCAGCCAAGTTCCCGAGTCTGCCGCAATGAGACCGCGAATGCGAAGAACGGCGCGAGGGGAAAGATCCCGATGAGGACGATCAGCCCCAGAATCGCCATGGGGACCAGGGGAGCGAAGTAGACGCAGAAGAGGAGCGAGGCGAGCAACGCCACCCCGTTGGCGAACGCGCGGAATCGTGGCCCTCCGAGGTGCCACCACACCAGCGCGTTGCCAACGGGCACCATGCATGCGAGCACCAACTGCCAGGGCGTTGCGATCGGGTTGAAGAAGCTCTGAGCGCAAGCGCCCGTCATGAGTTCGAAGAGGATGGTGAGAGCTGGGAGAATGATGCCGAAAATGAGGTCGAAGGCGGAGCCGAGGGGGCGCTTCACGGGCTTGCGTGGTTCGGCGGGCGCGGGTGTACGTTCAAAGATGCGGATCGGTTCGATTTGCGTTGCCATCTGTTGGGATTCCTTGGAAACCGAGTTGTGGGGCAGACTTCAGTCTGCGCGGGACTTTAGTCCCGCCCGGCTTGTGCGGGACTAAAGTCCCGCGCAGGCTAAAGCCTGCCCCACAATTGTTTGTTGCTGTCTGCGAGTGTTACTGCTGCTCGGCGGGCTGGTGCGCTTGGGGCTGGATCTGCACCGCCGGCGCAACCGGCATCTGGAACGGATTCTGCGCTCCGCGCAGCACATCGTTCGCGAAGAAGAACTTGCCGTCGTTCGGGACCATCATGATCTGCACCTTGTCCGACAAGCGCTCGGCGATGATCTTCTGGATCAGGAGCGGACTCTCCTTCAGAACACTCGCCTCCATCCGCATCCGCTCGGCGTCAGCTTTCGACATCACCTGCACACGGTGCAGGTCGGCCTCGTTCATCAGCTTCCGGCGCTCGAGTTCCGCCTTGCCGTCGATCACCTTCGCCGCGGCGGCCGCCTCGGCCTGCTTCACCGTCGATTCCTTACGCGCTTCGGCTTCGAGCTTGGTCTGCTGGATCTGCTTCTCTTTGAGCGGCAGCGTGTACTGCATGGCGTCGGCCTGCGCCTTGCTCTGCAGCACTACCACTTGCGCGTCGGCCTCCGCTTGCTTCACCTGGCGCGCCTTGACGGCCTCGGCTTCGAGTTCCGCCGCCTTCACCAGCTTCGCCTTCACTTCCATTTCCACACCCAGGCGTTCGTTCTCCTGCTCCTTGAGCAGCAGGCCTTCCAGGCCCTTGGCGTATTCTGCCGGAAGCTGGATGTCGCGCAGCATCACTTCCTTCACCAGGATCGCGTCGGCGGCGAGCTTCTTCGAGATGGCGTCTGACGCGGCTTTCCTCACCTCTTCGCGCTTGGCGGCGAACAACTCGCGGACCGTGTAATTCGGCGCAACCTCACGGAACGCGCTCGCCACCACGGGCGGCACCAGTTCCTTCTCCACCGGTTGCGGCAGATTGGCATGGATGTGCGACAGCTTTTGCGGGTCGAGCCGGTAGCGCACTGCCACGGCGAGGCCCACCATCAGGCCTTCGCGGGTTTGGACCTTCAACTGGTCGCCGGTTTGGGTTTGTTTCGGATCGGCCAGGATCACCGTTTGGAACACGTTGTCGCGCGTGTCGTAGACCACCACGTGCTGAATCAGTGGCAGCACGAAGTGGGTTCCGGGATAGAGAGTCGTGGGCAAGGTTCCGGAGAGTTGGCTGACGCGGATGCCCGCGGCTCCGGAGGGCACCACTTGAATCGACATTCCGAGCAGCATGAGAACAATCGCAACTGCGCCGAGGCGGGCGATGAGTGGCAGTTCCACGCTGCGTTTCTTCCATGACCACCATCCCGCGAAGCCCCACAGGCCGGCGCCGGAGAGAATCAACAGGTACTTCAGGGCAAGCATTTTTTTTTCGTTCCTTTCGCTGCATCTGAATGGCACGCCCAGTTCCAACGCGAAAAGCCCCGAAAATGACGAGTTTCTGAGAGTGATCGCTTCCGCGCCGTGTACGGCCATACACGCGATGCGTCCACTCGTCGACACGCCACTTCAAGTACAATGTGAATCCGATGACGCTTACCCGCCGCGAATGGCTCGCCGCATCGTTAGCTCCGGCTGCCGCGCCCGCTGTTCAGACGAGCCGCTCGCGACGTCCGCCCAACGTGCTCATCTTCATCACCGATGATCAGGGCTACGGCGACGTGTCGCTTCACGGCAATCCGGTGCTCCAGACTCCGAACCTCGACCGCATCGGACGCGAGGGAATGCAGTTCACGCAGTTCCAGGTGTGCCCCGTGTGCTCGCCCACACGGTCAAGCCTGATGACGGGGCGGTACAACTACCGGACCGGCGTTGTCGATACCTACCTCGGCCGCTCGATGATGCATCCGGACGAGGTGACCATGGCCGAGTATCTCGGCAAGGCCGGATACCGCACGGGGATCTTCGGCAAGTGGCACCTCGGCGACAACTACCCGTTGCGATCGATTGACCAGGGCTTTCAGGAATCGATCGTGTGCAAGGGCGGCGGCGTGGGCCAGCCATCGGACCCGCCGGGAAACTCGTACTTTGACCCGATCCTGCAAAATATGGGCAAGGAGCAGAAGTACCCGGGCTACTGCACAGACATCTTCTTTCAGCAAGGGATGGAGTTTCTCGAGCGCAACCGCCGGCACCCGTGGTTTCTTTACCTGCCCACCAACGCACCGCATGATCCGCTGACCATCGCCGACAAGTACGTGGATCCGTTCCGGGGCAAGGGGCTCGACGACGCCACCGCCAAGACTTATGGCATGGTGGCGAACATCGACGAGAACGCCGGCAAGCTCCTCGCCAAGCTCAGAGAGTTGAAGCTCGAGGAGAACACGATCCTCATTTATCTCACCGACAACGGACCCCAGCGGAATCGCTTCAATGGCGGCATGCGCGGCATCAAAGGAACGCCGTATCAGGGCGGCATCCGGGTGCCGTTCTTTCTGCGATGGCCGGGCAGAGTTCGCCCCGGAACGAAGGCCGATCGCGCGGCCGCGCACATCGACGTGCTGCCGACTATTCTCGAAGCCTGTGGCGTGAAGGCCGATGGTCCGAAGATGGATGGCCGCAGCCTGATGCCGCTCCTCAAGGGCGACGGCGCGCACTGGGCTGACCGGACGCTCTTCACGCAATGGCATCGCGGCGACGTGCCCGAGTTGTTCCGTGACTGCGCGGCGCGGACGCAGCAGTACAAGCTGGTGCGCGGGCATGAACTGTTCGATCTCACTGCCGATCCTGGAGAGCGCAACGAGATCTCCCGGCAGAAGCCCGATGTCGCTGCGCGGCTGCGCCGCGAAACGGAGGCGTGGTTCCAAGATGTGTCGTCGACACGCGGCTATGCCCCGCCCCGGATCCATCTGGGCACTCCGCACGAGAGTCCGACCATTCTCACGCGGCAAGACTGGCGCGGCGAGAACTCGGGTTGGGCAACGGATTCGGTGGGGCACTGGGAAGTGGATGTCCGGACAGCGGCGAAGTATTACGTGAAGGTCCGGATGGCGAAGATGACCGGCGACGCCAACGCCGAGCTTCGCGTGGGTACGGTGACGGCGAACGCGCCTGTGCCCGCAGGTGCGGGATCGTGTCGGTTCGAGTTGGCGTTGCCGGCGGGTCCGGCGCGGTTGGAAGTGATGCTCGAGTCTGGGAGCGAGCGGTCGGGTCCCCAGTATGTGGATGTGAGCAAAATGTGATTGTGTAGGGCGGGCTTTAGCCAGCGCGGGACTTTCAGTCCCGCAGTCAGAAGGCGGACTGAAGTCCGCCGCAGGCTAAAGCCTGCCCCACAATCGGCTGTGAAGTTGAATTCAGAAGTGCGTTGATCGGTCGAGTCCGCGAAGGAGGTTGGTGGGCGATGAAGAAGATTGGGTTCGTTCTTGCAGCAGCGGCGGCGGGATTCGTCGCGTGGCGCTCGGGATGGCTCCGCACCGGACCACCGGCCGAGAAGCGAGGTCTCGCCTCCATCACCGTCCCTGAGGGGTTCACGGTGGAGCTAGCGGCCAAGCCCGGCTTGGTCCGCTACCCCATGCTCGGGACCATCGCGCCTGACGGCGCCATGTACATGTGCGAGTCCTCGGGCAAGACCATGAAGACACCCGAGATGTCCGCCGCCCCGGACTATGTGGTGACCAAGCTCGAAGACACCGACCACGACGGCGTCTACGACAAGACCACCACCTTCGCGGAGAAACTGACTCTGCCGGCGGGCGCGGTCTGGTATCGCGGCAGCCTCTACGTGGCCGCGCCGCCCAAGGTGATCCGGCTCCAGGACACGAACGGCGATGGCGTCGCCGACGTGCAGGAAGTGGTGGTGGAGGGCTGGAATCTCTCGGCCAACGCGGCCAGCCTTCACGGGCCGATCATGGGTCCGGATGGCTGGCTCTACCTCACCGACGGCCGCCACGGATTCAACATCAAGACCAAAGACGGGCGCAAGTACGAAGGAAAGGCTTCACGCATCTGGCGGATCCGTCCCGACGGCACCGGACTCGAAGTCTTCGCAGGCGGCGGGTTCGACAATCCTGTGGAAGTTGTCTTCACCGAAGCGGGCGATGTCTTCGGCACTATGACCTACTTCCGCGATCCGAGCGACGGGCAGCGCGACTCGATCTTGCACTTCGTGGAAGGCGGCGTGTATCCGAAGCCGCATCCTGCGATGGACGAGTTCAAGCGCACAGGCGACCTGATGCCCGTGATGACCAAGTTCGCCCGCATCGCGCCTTCGGGATTGCTGCGCTACCGCGGGACCTCGTTCGGCGGTGACTTCCAAGGCAACCTCTTTACTGCGCAGTTCAACTCGCATCGGGTCCAGCGCCATGAGGTCAGCCGCGACGGATCCACTTTCAAGACCAAAGACTCGGACTTTTTCGTTGCCGCGGACGCGGACCTGCACCCGACCGACGTCATGGAAGACGCCGACGGAAGCTTGATCGTGGTCGATACGGGCGCGTGGTTCATTCATGGATGCCCGCTGTCGCGTGTCTCGAAGCCCGATGTTCTCGGCATGCTCTATCGCGTCCGGCGCAACGGAGCGCCCAAAGTCGACGATCCCCGCGGCGAGAAGATCCAGCCGCTGACGGCCGCGCTGCTCGATGATCCGCGGCCGGTCGTGCATGACCGTGCGCTCGAAGGCCTGGTCGCCGCGGGCGCGGCAAGCGTTCCCGCACTGTCGAAGATGCGAGCGGAAGCCAAGTCCGTTCGCGGCGCCACCTCGGCTGTATTCGCGCTCTCGCGCATTGGAGACACGGCCGCCGTGCGTGCCGCTCTCGATGACCAGCGCTTCGAAGTTCGCCAAGCCGCGGCGCGACAGTTGGGAATGGCCGGAGACAAAGACTCGGTGAAACGCCTGTCGGAGATCCTGCTCAAAGACGAGCCAACAGCGCGCCGTCAGGCCGCCACCGCGCTCGGGCAAATCGGCGACCCGGCAGCAGTTCCGGCCCTGATTGAAGCCACAGGAAACCCAGGAGACCGCTTCCTCGAACACGCCATCATCTATTCTTTGATCCAACTCGGCAAAGCGTCCGCGCAGCCGCTCATGAGCAAGCTCAGCGACCCGGCGGCGCCGGTCAGGAAGGCCGCGCTCATCGCGCTTGACCAGATGGAAGCAAGCCCCCTGCGCGAACAGAACGTGCTCGCCTTCGTCAATGACAAGGATCCCGAATTGCGCCGCATGTCGCTGTGGGTGGTGTCACGCCATCCGGCATGGAGCGCTCGATTCACCGAAGCCCTGCTGGCCCGCGTGCAGCATCCCGAGTTCTCCGATTCCGAAGCCGAGATGGTGCAAGACGCCATCGGTGCATTTTGCGGCGAAGCCAGCATGAAGAAGCAACTGGGCGGGCTGCTGGGAGGAGCTTCGCTCGACACGCGACGCCACCTGCTACTGCTCGATGCGGCGGAGCGCTGCTCGAACAAGGAATTCCCCGCCGAGTGGACCGCCGGCCTGGCAAAGCTGCTCGAGCATCCGGATCCGGCGGTGCGCGTCAAGACCATCGCGCTGGCGCGAGCACGTGGCGTGGCGGCGCTCGACGCGGAGCTGCGCAAGTTGGCCGATTCCTCCGCCCAGCCGGACGATGTTCGGGTGGCCGCGCTCAGCGCGCTCGGCAGCCGCCAGCCCAAGCTCTCCGACGCTGACTTCTCCTACCTGATCTCGCGCGTGGCTCCCAAAGTGGAAGCCAATACCAAGTTGGCTGCCGGTCAGGTGCTGGGTCGAGCCGAATACACCGACGCGCAACTGCTCGACATCGCCGCAAAGCAACTGGCCGCCGCCGATCCGTTGGTGTTGCCCAATCTGCTCGATGCCTTCCGTAACAGCAACAGCGAGGCAGTGGGCCAAGCCTTGGTAAAAGCGCTCGAGAAGGTGGAAGGCTCCCTCGGCGTGATCGGGACACAACGCGTGCAAGACGTGGTGGCAAAGTTCCCAGACCCCGTGAAGTCCGCGGCCAAACCGCTGCTGGCTCGCATGGAGGCCGAGCGCAACCAGCGCCTCGAGAAGCTGAAGAAGCTCGAGGCTACGCTCGCGGCCAAGGGTGACGTCCAACACGGTCGCGAGGTCTTCTTCGGCGCCAAAGCCGGCTGCTCAGGATGCCACACGATCGGGCTGCAGGGTGGTCACGTCGGTCCGGACCTCACCTCGATCGGCGCCATCCGCTCGCCGCATGATCTGCTCGAAGCGATCGTTCTTCCCAGCGAAAGCTTCGTGCCGGGGCACGAGGTGTACCGGGTGCAAACGGAGCGCGAGATCTACTCGGGCGTGATGGGTAAGAGCACGCCCGATGCGATCCGGCTGATTACGGGCCCGGGCGACGAGGTCCGCATTCCGCGCAAAGACGTCAAGAAGATGGGCTTCGCCCCCGTGTCGCTGATGCCTGAGGGATACGAAGACGTGCTCTCCCGAGCCGAATTGACAGACCTGATCGGCTTCTTGAGAAGCCAGACGACGCGGCCGCTTTAGTAGCGATATCTTCCCGCATTTCAGCAGCATCGGGGTCAGCCGAAGTCTGCTAGGCTGACAGTACACCTGTTGCATGTCGAACACCCTGATCATTCAACATACGGATGGAACTTCGCGCACCGTCACTCTCGATGGGACGCGACTGTCGTTGGGCCGCTCGTCGGACAACGACCTTGCATACCCGGAGGACTCGATCTTATCTCGCCGGCATCTGGCCTTCGAATTCGAAAACAACGTCTGGCAAGTTCGCGATCTCGATAGCAAGAACGGAACGCTTCACAATGGGGCGCGCCTCAGCGGCGCCAAGATCCTGAAAGCGGGCGACCGGATCCAGGCCGGGCACGTATCCATTACGTACCAGGATCCACGGCAATCGCTCGATCAGACGGTGGTGTTCGTTCCCGAGGACAACACGCGCGTCGGTCGCGGGAGCATCAGCACGAATCTTTCCGAGGTGGTGGGGCGCGAGGCCAACGGACTCGAAGCAGCCTTGATGAGCCCGCAAATCGCAGGTACTCCGCGCGTGAACGCTTTGCTGAGCGCCGGGCGCGAACTCGATGGAAATCGTCCGCTGCCGGAGTTGTTTCAGGTCATTCTTGACCTGGCAGTCAACTCCGTGGGGGCGCGCCGTGGAGTGGTGATGACGCTCGAAGACGGCGTGCTCAGTCCCCGAGCCGCCCGTGGGGAGAGCTTTCGCATCAGCCGCAATGTGCGCGACCGTGTCCTCGACCAAAAGGAATCGCTGCTCATCGCCGACGCGAGTCTCGACGCAGCCCTTCGCGAAAGCATGACCATTGTGCAGCAGAACGTCCGGAGTCTGTTGGCCGTGCCGCTCCAGACGAAGGACAAGGTCATCGGCATCATCTACATCGATTCGCCGGACATCCTGCGGCCGTTTACGCCTGACGACCTGACGCTACTCACCGTGATGGCGAACATTGCCGCCATCCGTATCGAGAACGCGCGTTTGGCCGAGGTGGAGGAGCGGCAGCGCCTGATGCGCAAGGAACTGGATCAGGCCGCCGATATCCAGCGGAATCTCTTGCCCAAGGTGCCGCCGAAAGCGGAAGGCCTCGACTTGGCCGGGTCGAGCATTGCGTGCCGTTCGGTGGGTGGCGACTACTTCGACTACCTCGAGTTGAGCGGCGGGCGCACTGGCGTGATCTGCGGAGACGTTGCCGGAAAGGGCATGCCAGCAGCTCTGCTCATGTCGAGCGTGCAGGCTCGTGTGCAGGTGCTTTCCGAGGAAGATGCGGATCTAGCGACGCTGATGACGCGGCTCAATCGCAGCGTGAGCGCGAGTTGTCCGGCGGGCCGCTTTATCACGTTTTTCCTGGCGGTGTTCGATCCGAAGTCGGGCAAGCTGACGTATTCGAACGCGGGACACAACCCGCCGTATCTGCTGCGGACCAACGGTGTGATCGAGGAGTTGACCGAAGGCGGTCCGGTGCTCGGGATCCTGAAAAACATTCCTTACTCGGCCGAGGCCGTGCGCTTCGATCCAGGCGACGTGCTGGTGATGTTCAGTGACGGCGTAACCGAGGCGCAGAACAGCGTGCTCGACGAGTTCGGCGAGCTGCGGCTGCTCGAGGTGCTGAAGTCGGCGCGCGGTGGCACGGCGGATCAGGTGATGAAGGCTGTGTATGAGGCGGCCGAGCGGTTCATGGGCGACGCTCCGGCGGCGGACGATATTACGGTGGTGGTCGCGCGCCGGGTGTAGCTAAATTTTGGCTAGCGAACAAATGCTTCCATCGGCATACGGAACCGGGCAGCCAACTTTCGCGCGTGGTCGAGGTTGATTGGGCGCTTACCTGCGAGGACGGCGGACACTACCGATTGCGCCCCAAACACATCCACCAGATCAACCTGCCGGAGTCCGCCCTCCTCCATTAGATACGTCAACAACTCTACCGGCGTCAGGTGCTTCGTCTTTCCTTGATTCGCCCGAGATTCGTAGTCCTCGATCAAATGCCCAAGCAGAGCCACGAGGCGTTCTTCCTCGACCGGCAACTGGCGCGGCGGAATCGTCATGCGCATGAGAATCTCCGCCAGTCGATCCTGTTCCTCGTCCGTCTCGATCACGCAAGGCAGGTACTGAGCAAGCAACCTACCATACCGCTTCTGATCGATCGGCTTCCGATCCACGGTAGTTACGGGCACAGTTCCTCCACGTTGGTGCGGTCATACTCAGCGTGCGTAAGCAGGGCACGGAAGAATAGCCACTGACGGAGCCAGTCAACGCAGCAGAGCAGGCGAAAGTTGTTTCCACCGATGTTGAAGACGAGCGTGTTTCCAACTTGATCTGTCGCCGGGAACACCTTCCGCAACGCAACGAGACCCGGAGCGTCAAGCCTAGTGATGGCGAAGAACCACCGCTCCACCGCTGCCATCGAACTCGGGTGGCGCCGCGCGGCCCGTTCCAGGTTTCGGTAACTGGTAAACCGCACATCAGGATTATAGCAAATCTTGATATTTGGCCGGCCAATGGCCATTGCCGTCGCCGATAATAGACAGTAGCGCCATGACCAAGAGCACCCACAAAGTGGAAGTAGTGCCCGTTGTCCTGGAACCCCACCCCAATGCCGACACGCTGAGCGTCGTCCGCGTCTTCGGCGGGTTCACCGCCTGCGTCCGGACCGCGGACTGGAAGCCCGGCATGCTCGGCGCCTACATCCCGCCCGATAGCCTGATCGACACGCGCCGGCCGGAGTTCCAATTCCTGGCCGATGGCAAGAGCGACATGCATCGGATCAAGGTCAAGCGCCTGCGCGGAATCGTGTCGATGGGCCTGCTGATTCCTGCACCCGAAGGCTCGCAGATCGGTGACGACGTTGCCGAACAGTTGGGCGTCACCCACTACGAACCGCCTCCCCAAATTTCCACCGGTGGCGACAACGTGCGCCCGCCGGCCGGATACCATCCGGTGTACGACATCGACAACCTCCGCCGATTCGTGCATGCATTCCGCGAAGGCGAGCCGGTATGGATCACCGAAAAGATTCACGGCGCCAATGGACGCTGGTGTTTCGTGGATGGGCAGATGTTCACCGGATCCCGCACTGAGTGGAAGAAGGAAGCGCCGGAAGTTGTCTGGTGGAAAGCGCTCGAGGCGCGCCCCGAGATTCGCGAGTGGTGCCAAGCGCATCCCGGCTGGACCCTCTATGGCGAAGTCTACGGGCGCGTGCAGGATCTGCGTTATGGGCTCACCGGCGTGGAGATCATGGTGTTCGATCTCCTATCTCCGGAAGGCGCGTGGGCGGATCCTGCGCAAGCAGCGGAACTCGGCAACGGCCTTCCGTGGGTGCCGCTCATCGCGCAAGCGCCGTTCGACCTTGCGCGGATTCTTGAATACGCAGAGGGTCCGTCGCTCGTTACCGGCGCCAGCCACGTGCGGGAAGGCTGCGTGGTGAAACCAGTGAACGAGCGAACGGACCCTGAGATTGGACGCGTGATCCTCAAGGTGATCGGGAACGGGTACCTCGAGCGCGCCTAGCTTACTTGTCTCCGTTGGCGAGCAGCGCGAGTGCGGTCGCGTTGGGGGATCCCGTGATGGAGGCGGCGCTGCCCCACACCACGTTGAAACCACTCACCGTCGTGTCTCCCCACACCACATTCTCACCCCAAACCACGTTGTCGCTCCATACGACATTGCTGCCGGCCACGATATTCTCGCCCCACACCACGTTCGAGGCGAAGGCGCCAGTGTCGCTCCAGACCACGTTCGTTCCGCCGGTGGCCGCGTAGTTCAGGGTGACCTTCTTAGTGGTGCTGTTGTAGGAGGCCTTCGGCGACGCCGCCGAACCGGTGGGCTTGTCGGTAGCCATGAAGGCGGCGTTGGCATCCAGGATTCCCGCGCCGACGGTGAAGATATCGCTCTTCACGGAAAACCATTGGGCAGTGGGCGTGTCATAGACGGACACGGTCCTCGGAATGCCGCGCCGGGCGTATTTCATCAAACGGGCCTTCACCTGGTCTGGAGTCAGTGAGCGGTCGCGGTCGATCAGAAGGGCGGCCGCGCCTGAAACGAACGGCGTAGCCATGCTGGTTCCGTTCAAGGCGAAGTAGTCGCTCGAAGCGGTGGTTCCGGCAACCCACGGCCAGTAGCTCGAAATCGCCGGGCGATTCCCTGGATAGAGGGTCACCAGTTTCGATCCCGCCGCCTGTTCGGAGACGATGTTGTTGCCCGGGGCGAGGATGTCGGGCTTGGCGATCTGATCGATCGCGGTCGGTCCCTTAGAGGTGTAGGTGGTTGGCCGGTCATTGCTGTCGGTCCAGTCCTGGCCCGTGTAGAGCGCGCCAACCGTGATCACCAGCGGGTCGTTGCCCGGGGCGCTGATGGTGCCATAGCCCTTGGTGTTCGCGCTGTTGTTTCGGCCCTCGTTGCCCGCCGAGACCACCACCACGATGCCGTTCGTCCAGGCACGTTCCACTGCCTGGCACAGCGGATCGGTCTTGTAGGATTCCTTCACCGGTCGGCCGAGCGAAAGATTGATCACGCGGATGTTGTACGTGGACTTGAGCGAGATCGCCTTGTCGATTGCGGCGATCACGGCGCTATCGGTTCCCACGCCGTTCGCGTCGAGCACCTTCAAGCTGACGAACTGCACGCCTGCCGCGACGCCGAAGAACGCGTCACCTTTGCAATTGCCGGTCGAGTCCAGGCCCGGCTGCAGGCAGGAGACATTGCCTTCGGCCCCGATGATGCCTGCCACGTGCGTCCCGTGGCCGTAGAGGTCAGACGTGCTGGAGTCAATGAAGCTCTGCTGGTAGACGATTCGCGAGGTGGTCGTGTTCCACCAATTGAAATCAGATTTGGTAGTCATGCCGCTGTCGATCACGGCGACTCCGACCGGCACTCCACCAAGACAACCGCGGCACGGATTCGGCTGCTGGTTGTACCAGGAGTCGAGCTGCCAGCGGCGAATGGCGCCGTTGCCTTCGCCCATGTTGGCGTGTCCCTGCACGGGCCGGTCAGGAGTGATCGACACGACATCGTCGTCTTTGTCGAGATCGTCGAGTGCCTTCGCGTTCACTTCATATGACGCGATATCCATGTTGTCGAACTTGCCCCGGACCTTGCCGCCGTTACCGGTCACTTTGCCGTGATGCTTGTCGCTGGGCTTGGTGCGGAACAGTACGATCACATTGGTGGTTTCGTTCTGTTTGGGGGACTTTACGTCATCTGACTTTTTCGCCGAGGCGATCAGGGCCAGGCTGAGTAAGAGTACGGTTGGGCGTCTCACGCCTTCTTTCGGGCACTCCCGATTCCAGTTTCCCGCGTTGTGGAATCAATTACTTGCGTGAGGCGAGCTACATCTTCGAGCCAAAGTGTCAGACAAGTTGTCCGGTGCGGCCATAAAAGGGCAGCGCCGCGAGCGCAGCCTCCACTTGACCCGGTACTTTCCCTCCAGCATGATGTAGCGCGGCGGGTTGTCGGGAGGTCTTCCTGTTCGCAGCACCACCTCAGGTCTTCTGGCCATATTTCGCGGCAGCGGTTTGCACACCGATTTCAGCCGCGGCTTGCTGAAGAGCCACCGGGAAGGGCGCCGGGCTCGAAAAGCTTCACGCGCTCGCACCGGTTGTGTTCGCGGTTCCGCTCGTCATTTTCGGTTTCGAGCATTTCTCTTCCTCCCAAGAGAGCATGCGGCTGGTGCCGTCTTGGATGCCGCGGCGGCTTTTCTGGACGTACTTCGCCGGCGCGGCGCTGATCGCCTCGGGCGTCAGTATCGTCTCAGGGATCAAACGACGCCTCGCCGCGATTCTGCTGGGCGGCAGGTTCTTCTCTTCGTGGCGCTGATTCATCGGCCCAACGCCCTGCAAACAACCATCGCGGTGGCGCCCGGCCGGCGCGTCCTCCGGGCGGTCACGGGCCGGGACTTCGTATTCGGGTGTGCGGCCTGCGCGCTGGCGGTTTCGGCGGGGCCGCGGCGCCGATCGACACCGCGCCGGATCAGCTTGTGCCGGCGAGTCTGTCGTGTACGGACTGGTCCATTTCTGGTACCCTCGCCACGCTCCCGGAGTCCCTCTTCCGAAGAGGAACCCAGAGTGGATGTCAGGCGGGAACGCGTGGGGGGTACGGCACGGGACTCGCGTTGGTTGTTGGACCGATCGGGATCCTGGCGGGAGGGCCGAAGGGCCGAGTGCTTGGAACTGCGCTCGGAGCCGTGCTGGTGCTGCTGGTGGCGTTCCTCTATGTTCCCGAGATGGTGGCCGATTTGACGCTCGAGTGCATCAACGATCGCAGCGGACACGTTGCTGTTCGCTGCCAATATTCTGGTTCGCACAAACGCTGGCGCGAGAGATCCCGGGGTGCCGGGCACCACCTGAGGGAATACGTATATTTGTCCTTTTTATTAATTGCGAATCTTGCATTTCCAGAACTTCTGGGGTACCCTGGAAGGGTGGGTGGTACCTTAGCCCACATCGTTCCATAATGCATCCGGTTATCCTTATCGTCTTCGTCATCGTACCCGGCCCCGCTTGAGGGCCTGGGATCCAACCGGACCCAGAAGCCACTGGCGGGGCAACCTCCCCAAGCCAGTGGCTCTTTTGTTTGGTAGCAACCGTCATCCGAGTTCAGTTCGTCCAAAGGATTCATCATTATGTCCAACCTCATGAACGGAGCGAAGATTCTCCTCGAGTGCCTCGCCCGCGAAAACGTCGATACGATGTTCGGATACCCGGGCGGGGTCACGCTTCCGTTCTACGACGCGATGTACGATTGCCCGATCCGGCACGTGCTGGTCCGCCATGAGGAGAACGCGGCGTTCGCGGCGCAGGGATACGTCCGCGCCACTGGCAAGACCGGTGTCTGCTGCGCCACCTCTGGCCCCGGGGCCACCAACCTTACCACGGGCTTGGTCGACGCCATGATGGATTCGATCCCGATCGTAGCTCTCACCGGTCAGGTCAGCACCAAGCTCATCGGATCAGACGCGTTCCAGGAAGCCGACACGTTCGGCATCACGCGTCCGGCCACCAAGCACAACTTCCTGGTGAAGAACCTCGCTGACCTGCCGCAGATCATCCACGAGGCCTTTTATATCGCCGCTAGCGGACGGCCGGGTCCTGTGCTGGTTGACGTTCCGAAAGACATCTTCCAAGGACACGCACAGTACGTGCCGGTGAACTCGATCCACCTCCCGGGATATAAGGTCCACACCGATGGCCACGCTGGACAGATCCGCCGCGCTGCGCACATGATGTGGGAAGCCGAGCGCCCGATGGTGTACGCCGGCGGCGGCATCATCCACTCTGGAGCGAGTCCGGAGCTGCGCCAACTGGTCGAGATCCTCGACGCGCCTTCGGTCTGCACGCTGATGGCGTTGGGCGCTATGCCTTCGGCGCATCCGAACTTCATCTCGATGCCCGGCATGCACGGCTCCTACGCGGCCAACATGGCGATGACCGAGACGGACCTGCTGATCGCCCTCGGCACTCGCTTCGACGATCGGGTCACGGGCCGCCTAGCGGCTTTCGCGCCGCACGCCAAGGTGATCCACCTCGACATCGATCCCGCCGAGATCAGCAAGAACCGCAATGCGGACCTGCCGATCGTGGGCGACGCCAAGCGCGTGCTCTCGAAGCTCGTGAAGATCCTGGCCGAGATCAAGCCCACCATGGCGCCGGTGAATGCGGAGAAGCGCAAGGCCTGGTGGCAACGCATTCGCGCCTGGAAGGACGAGCATCCGTTGCAGCCGGAATTCTCCACTACCGAGATCAAGCCGCAGCATTTGATGTCCGAGATTGACCGCGCTTCGGGCGGCAATGCCATCGTGTGTTCCGACGTGGGCCAGCACCAGATGTGGGCAGCTCAGTTGATCCGCTTCAACGAACCGCGCTTGTGGCTCAACTCCGGCGGTCTCGGTTCGATGGGCTTCGGGATGCCTTCGGCCATCGGAGCGCAGTTCGCCTGCCCCGATAAGTTGGTGTTCGCCATCATGGGCGATGGCGGCTTCCAGATGTCGGTGCCTGAGCTTGCCACCATCGCCTCCTACGGACTGCCCATCAAGCTCATCGTGATGAACAACGGATACCTGGGCATGGTGAGGCAGTGGCAGGAACTCTTCTATAACAACCGGCTCAATTCGGTGACGCTCGATTGCTTCCCGCGCGCCGACAAGCTGGCCGAAGCCTATGGCTTCAAGGGGCGGACGATCGAATCGCCTGGGGAATTGCGCGGAGCTATCGAGGAAGCGGTTCGCGAGCCTGGTCCGTATTTGCTCAACGTGATGGTGACGCCGCACGAGAACGTGTATCCGATGGTGCCGGCCGGCGGCGCGATCAACGAAATGGTCCTCACGCCGCCCAAGCCGGAAGCGGTGGCCTAGCGGGGATTCAGACAATGCTGCAAATCATTTCTCTTCTTCTCGAAAACAAGCCGGGCGCACTGATGCGCGTCACCGGGCTGCTGTCGGCGCGCGGATACAACATCGAAAGCCTGACCGTGGCGCGCACCACTGACCCGACGTTGTCGCGCATGACCATCGTGGTGGACGTGGAGCCGAGCCTGCGCAAACAAGTGATCAAACAGATGAACAAGCTGATCAACGTGCTGCAGGCGAACGACCTCACCGAAGGCCCTGCGGTGACGCGCGAATTGGTGTTGATGCGCGTGAAGGCGCCGATGGAATCGCGCACGGCGATCATCAAGGAGTCCGAAATCTTCGGCGCGCGCGTCATTGACTCGTCAGTGGAAGGCTTTGCGCTCGAGGCCACGGGTGACTCGGAAAAGCTCGACGAGTTCATCGACGTGATGCGAAGCTACGGCGAAATCGAAGTAACCCGCTCGGGTTGCGTCACCGTCTCGCTCGAGCCGCGCAAGCTCAGACTTTCTTCCCCCGTACCCACCAGCGCCGCGAAGTCCCAACCGGCGCCACAACCCGTCAGTTGACCTTTCTCTCTCTACTGGAGCCATTACACTCACCATGCCTAGCAAGAAGTCGAAACCGGCCAAGAAGGCCAAGAAACTCAATCGATATTACGAGAGCGACGCCGACTTATCCCGGCTGAAGAACAAGACCATCGCCGTGGTCGGTTATGGAAGCCAGGGCCACGCCCATGCTCTCAACCTGCGCGATTCCGGACTCGATGTGGTCGTCGGTCTCTATGAAGGCAGCAAGAGCTGGCAGAAAGCCGCCGAGGCCGGATTGCGCGTGATGTCCGTTGCGGATGCGGCCAAAGCCGCGGACATGACGATGATCCTCGTCTCCGATCACATCCAAGCTGACCTCTACGAAAAAGAGATCGCGCCTTCGATGGGCAAGGGCAAGACGCTCATGTTCGCGCACGGCTTCAACATCCACTTCGGATTCATCAAGCCGCCGAAGTCGGTGGACGTGTCGATGGTGGCGCCCAAAGCTCCCGGCCACCGCGTGCGCGAAGTCTTCGTGGAAGGCGCCGGCGTGCCTGCATTGATCGCCATCCACCAGAACGCTTCCGGTCAAGCGCGAGAGAACGCCCTGGCTTATGCGCTCGCTCTCGGATCGCTCAAGGCGGGCGTGATTGAGACGACGTTCCGTGAGGAAACCGAGAGCGACCTGTTCGGCGAGCAGGCCGTGCTCTGCGGCGGCACCTCCGAACTGATCAAGGCGGGCTTCGAGACCTTGGTCAACGCGGGTTATGCGCCCGAGATCGCCTACTTCGAGTGCCTGCATGAGCTCAAGCTCATCGTGGACCTGATCTATCAGGGCGGCCTCGCCTACATGCGCTATTCGGTGTCGGATACCGCCGAGTACGGCGACTACACGCGTGGTCCGCGGATCGTCAACAGCCAGACGCGCAAGGAGATGAAGAAGATCCTCTCCGAAATCCAAGCCGGCAAGTTCGCCAAGGAATGGATGAAAGAAAACCGCGAGGGCAAGCGCAAGAAGTTCCTCAAGATGCGCGAGGCCAACACTACGCATCAGATCGAAGTGGTGGGCAAGGAACTCCGCGCGATGATGACGTTCTTACAGAAGAAGTAACGGGCGCGAGCCCGGCCAAGCCATGCGAATCCAAACCTTCGATACCACGCTCCGAGACGGCACCCAAGGGGAAGCCGTCTCTTTTTCGGTGGACGACAAGCTCGCCATTGCCTTGCGGCTCGACGAACTCGGGATCGACTACATCGAAGGTGGTTGGCCGGGCTCGAACCCCAAAGACAAGGAATTCTTTTCGCGTGCACGCGAGCTCAAGCTCAAGCACGCGAAACTCACTGCGTTTGGCGCGACCCGGTTCGCCAAGAATTCGGTGGAGCGCGATCCTTCGGTGCTGGCTCTTGCTGAAGCCAGCACGCCTGTCTGCTCGATTTTCGGCAAGTCGTGGGACCTGCACGTTCACCGCGCGCTCAACGTGACCGAGGAAGAGAACCACAAGCTCATCTACGAGACGGTCCGCTTTCTCAAGGACCACGGAAAAGAAGTGGTCTATGACGCCGAACACTTCTTCGACGGCTATCTCCACAACAAAGACTTTGCCCTGCGCACTCTGGAACAAGCCCAACGCGCCGGAGCCGACGTGCTGTGCCTGTGCGACACCAACGGCGGCGTGCTCACTTCGCGGATCGCCGAGATCGTGGCCGATGTGAAGTCGCGATTCGGGGGCGTGATCGGCATCCATTGCCACAATGACTCCGATGTGGCCGTGGCGAATTCGTTGGCCGCGATCGAGGCTGGCGCGTCGCATGTGCAAGGCTGCATGAACGGATACGGCGAGCGCACGGGCAACGCCAACCTGTGCTCGGTGATCGCTAATCTCGAACTGAAGATGAGACGCCTGACCATCAGGGGTGAAAAGCTGCGCAGTTGACTCCGGCAGCGCGCTTCATCGCCGAACTTGCGATCTGCCGATTCGGAATGACCAGGCGTTCGTGGGGCCGTCGGCGTTCGCGCACAAGGGCGGGATCCACGTGAGCGCGGTTCTGAAAGACGCGGCCACGTACGAGCACGTGAAGCCTGAGTCGGTGGGCAACCACCAGCGCGTGTTGATTTCCGATCTCTCGGGGCGCTCGAACATTTTGTACAAACTGCGTCAGCAGGGCCTCGAAGAGCGGATCGACGAGAACTCGCGGCGCGAGTTGCTCGACAAGATCAAGCACCTCGAGTATCTCGGCTATGAGCTCGAGGCCGCCGAAGGGACGTTCGAGCTCTTGGTGCGCGAGGCGTTGCGTCCGGGCGTGACTTTCTTCGAAGTGATCAATTTCGAAGTCACGACCAAGCTCACCGGGAATCGGCCAAGCACGACTACTGCCACGGTGAATTTGAAGGCACAGGACGGGGTCCACTCGGCGACCGCTTCGGGACACGGGCCGGTGCATGCACTGGACCTCTGCCTGCGGCAATGCCTGTCGGCGCTGTATCCTTCGATTGCCGATGTGCGATTGACGGACTATAAGGTCCGGGTGCTCGAACCAAAGAAGGGTACGGCGGCAAAGGTCCGGGTGCTGGTGGAATGGTCCGATCACAAGCGTTCGTGGGCGACGGTGGGGGTGTCGGACAACGTGATCGAGGCGTCGTGGCTGGCGTTGCTTGACGCGCTGCGGCTCGAGCTGATGCGGATCACCGAAAAGGACGCGGCGATCGATCGGGCGCTCGAACAGTACGGTTGGGGCGTGTAGTCCGTTTGCGAGATGGTCAAGCTGCTGCCTCGCTGACGAACCGATGCGCCGCGCGCTTGCACTCGAAGGCAGGTTATGTTCCGGTGTCCACGAAGATGAGCAAGCAGTTGCGTTGATGCATGGTTTTTGACGGGGACCTATCCGCGAATGCGCATCTTGCGCTCGTCCACCACGACGAGTTTGCCGCTCACGCTGACCCCGGCCAGGCGCAGGATTGCGCGCCTGAGCAACTCATCAATTGCCTCCTCGGTCGCGGGATGAAGCCGCAGTCGCACGACACCTGGAGTTTCTGCCGGTGGAAACACGAACACGTTGGCGAAATCAGCGTCAAGCGTGAGAAGGATCCGTTGCTGTTCAATGGCAACAGCCCGGACTTCTTTGTCATCCGCTCCCGAGAGGCCGATTTCCGCGACAGAAACGGCATCGTGGCCGAGGCCGCGGACCGTCCGCGCATGGAGCGGTGACAGATTCTCGTCCAGTAGAAATCTCAAGTTTCCACAAGCACTACTTCTTAGGCCGCGAGCGCCGCCGCGTACTCGAGACAGGCCCGCAAGTCTTCAGACGTGAGTTGAGGATAGGCAGCGAGCAGCTTCTCAAAGCTTTCTCCCGCCGCCATTTTTTCGAGCAGCAGGTAGACTGGGATGCGAGTGCCCTTCACGCAGGGTTTGCCCATCATCACAGTGGCCTTCGCCTCGATACGCTCAGGAAACTTCACACCCCTAATCTACCATCGCCGTAGCTGCGCAGGGCATGGGATGGGCTGGAAGCCCTTCATGGCAGCGCGAACGCCACGTAAGTCCCGCCCGACGGCGCGCCGGACTTCCCTCCCCCCGCCGCGATCACCACCATCTGCTTTCCATTCACCTCATACATCGCCGGCGTCGCGTTGCCCGACGCGGGCAGAGTCGTCTCCCACAGGAGCTTGCCCGTGAGCTTGTCGAACACGTGGAACTTGCGGTCGAGGTTCGTCGCGCCGATGAACACCAGCAGCTTCACCCGCGCCGCTAGCTTAGGGATCTCAAGCGCGATGTGGCTACGCTCCGCTGCTTGGCACGGAAGGCCTGATGCCCCCGATAGCATGATCTGGTCGTCGTGGCCGTGACCGTCGGGGCGCTGGAGGATTTGCGGAACCGAGCATGTTGTCTTGGCCAGAGAACCGCAATCGGCACCCTCACTGATTCGCCATGAGCGAGCTCTCCAGCAGCACGGGAGGGTGCCCAGGCCGCTCCCCTCACTGCCACTGAGCCGAAGTCGTATTGAATCCAGGTGATTTACAGGGCGTTACTCAAAGGGAATCTTGATTCAGCGGTTACCTTGGGTGGGACCTTGTATGTAAGATAGCCGACTGTTGTAAGTTGTTATCGCAACAGTTGCTAAAAACATATTGACGAGATACTCGTCTCGTGATATTCGATTAGTGCAGTTCGATCCGTCCTGCGCAGGTTCACCAGTGAGGTGAGTCAGCCTTGCTCGCTGGCAATTGACCGACACTCCCAGGTAGCAGCGAAATGGTGTGTGGTGTGCCTGCACTCCTCTCGGACTGGAGAGATTAATGAGACGTTCCTGCATGTGCCTCGCGCTAATAGCCGCCGGCAGCGCCCTGTTATCCGCCGCGACCATTTCCTTCACGGACGGTTTCGAAGCCGCCGCAATTGATCCTTTCTGGAGCGTCAGCCAGCAACTCGGCTCGATCTCCCTGAGCTCGAGCCAAGCGGCATCCGGATCGCAGTCGCTTCGCTTTTCTTCCGTCAGCGGAGGGCAACGCGAGTTGATCCTCTCGCACGATTTTTCGGGACCGCTGAAGGGCACTGTGAGCCTCAGCTTCTATGACTCCCAGCCGGGCTCCCAAACACTCTACGAGCTCTTTGTACTCTCGCAGTCGCCGATAGTAACGCAAAGTACCGCGAGCGCCGGGGTGCTCGACTACGATGCTTTTTGCTACATTGCGTCAGCCGGTCTAACCGGTCCTAACAAGAATTGCGGCGTGTTCCCCCAACTCACGACAACGGACGTCGCGCGTACGCAAGGTTGGCACCGGTTTGTCTTGACTGTAGGCGCGAATACCATCACCGTTTCAATCGATGGAGCCGTGGTCCATTCCAGCAACCAGAACCTGACGTTCGATCGTGTCGAGTTCCACATGTTCGGCCCTGGAGGCCGGCCCAACACCAACGCCTTCATCGACGACTTTTCGATTCTGGCCGACCCCGCCGGGGTTCCAGAACCAGGTAGCGCGGCGTTGGCACTGGCTGGCCTGGTTGCACTTGCGATTCCGTTCGGCAGGCGGCACTACGGCAAAGCGAACACCACGTAAGTCCCGCCCGACGGCGCGCCGGACTTCCCTCCCCCCGCCGCGATCACCACCATCTGCTTTCCATTCACCTCATACATCGCCGGCGTCGCGTTGCCCGACGCGGGCAGAGTCGTCTCCCACAGGAGCTTGCCCGTGAGCTTGTCGAACACGTGGAACTTGCGGTCGAGATTCGTTGCGCCGATGAACACCAAGCCCCCGGCCGTCACGATCGGTCCGCCGTAGTTCTCCGAGCCCGTGTTGCGAATTCCCTGCTCCACCAGCTTCGGATGCTCGCCGAACGGAATCTTCCAGCGGATCACGCCCTTGTCGAGATCGATCGCGTTGAGCGTTCCCCACGGCGGCTCCACCGCCGGATAGCCATCCGGATCGAGGAATTTGTTATAGCCATCGGTCGTGTACTTCATGTCAAAGGGCGAGTTGGAAGCCGGCGCGGAGGCAACCGTCTGATCCTCGCCCGTGGTCAGTAGCTTCACCAGCGCCGCCGTGCCCGCGTCGCCCAGTTGGGGAAACCCGGGCATTCGACCTTCGCCCTTACGCACGATGGCCTCGATCTCGGCCGCGGTCCGCTTCTTAGCGATCCCTGTGAGCGCCGGAAACGCTGGCGGACTCCCGCCCATGTCCTCGCGATGGCACGCGGCACAATTGCGAACATACAGTGCCCGCGCACTTGCCTGGCGGCCGCTCGAGCGCGGAACAATCCGCAGGATCCACGGCATCTCGTTCGCGTTGACGTAGAGCAGTCCCGTCTCGGGATCGAACGCCGTGCCACCCCACTCGGCGCCACCGTCGAAACCCGGAAACACGATCGACCCCTCGAAGCTGGGCGGCGTAAACTGCCCTGCGCTGCGGACCTTCCGAAGGCGTTCCACCAACAGCTTGTTCACCTCGGGCGTGCGCTTGCTCAGGATCTCCTCGGTGAGGCGCTGGCGGGAGAACGGCGGCGGCGCCAGCGGAAACGGCTGCGTCTTGGCCAACACTTCGCCGTCCACTTCCGAAGCCGGCACCTCGCGATACTCGATCGGGAACAGCGGCTTCCCGGTTTCCCGTTCGAACACGATCACATGCCCGGACTTGGTGGTCTGAGACACGGCGTCAATCAGCTTGCCGTCGCGCCGAACGGTGACGAGCGACGGTGGCGCCGGAAAATCGCGGTCCCAAACATCGTGTTTGATGAACTGGAAGTGCCACACGCGCTCGCCGGTGTCAGCCTTGAGAGCAATCAGGGTGTTGGCGAACAAGTTGTCGCCCGCGCGATTCGCGCCGTAGAAATCGTACGAAGCCGAACCCGTGGGAGCGAAGACGAGTCCGCGTTTGACATCCAGCGCCATGCCCGCCCAGTTATTCGCGCCGCCCGTGTAGGTCCAGGCATCTTTCGGCCACGTGTCATGACCGAACTCGCCCGGATGCGGAATCGTATGGAAGATCCACCGCTGCTTGCCCGTTCGGACGTCGAACGCGCGGATATCGCCAGGAGCCGCCGGCAGCGCTTCGCTCGTGAGATGGCCCACGATGAGCATGTCCTTGTAGATCAGACCAGGCGTGGTTTGCGAGACGGGGAGCGATTCGGGATCGCGCCCGAAGCCTTCTCGCAGGTCAATGTTGCCGCCCTTGCCGAAGCTCTCGATCACCTTGCCAGTGCCGGCGTGGATAGCGTAGAGCAGATGCCGGTGTGCGAAGAATACTCGACGGTCGGCGCCGTCTTCCCAATAGACGACTCCGCGGTTACGACCGCGTCCGCCGGCAGCGCCGGGCGGCTCCCAACTCCACTTCAGTTTGCCGGTGGCCGCATCGAGCGCGATCACGCGCATCTTCGGCGTGGTGGCGTAGAGCGTGCCGTGCATCACGATGGGGTTGCACTGCATCTCCGTACCGGGACCAGCGTCGCCGGTGTCGTAGGTCCAGGCAATGGCGAGCTTGTGGGCATTCGAGCGGTTGATCTGCTTCAGCGCGGAATAGCGGATGCCATCGGGTCCGCCGCCATTGGCGGGCCAACCTGAGTAACCGGATTGCGGGGCCCTCCGTGGCTGTGCCAATGCCGCAAGGGAGATGAGCAGTAAGAGGACGATTTTCATGCTTCTCGACTACTGTATCGTGGAATCTTGGAAATGTCCTTGACCCGCCGTTCGATCCTCGCGATGCTTGCCGCCCCCGCGCTCACCGCCAAGAACCTGCGCGCCGATGTAGCCGTCATCGGAGGCGGCGTGGGCGGTTGCGCGGCCGCACTCGCGGCGCTTCGAAACGGGATGCGCGTCATCCTCACCGAGGAGACCTCGTGGGTTGGCGGACAACTCACATCCCAGGCCGTGCCGCCGGACGAGCATCCGTGGATCGAGCAGTTCGGCTGTACGGCGCTCTATCGGCGGTATCGCGAGTCGATTCGCGAGTACTATCGCACGCACTATCCGATGATCGCTTCGGCTCGATCGCGAGTCGCACTGAATCCGGGTGACGGATCGGTGTCGCGCCTGACGCACGAGCCGCGCGTGTCGCTCGCGGTGCTCGAGAACATGCTCGCGCCTTACGTCAGCGGCGGCCGGCTCACGGTCCTGCTCGAACACCGCCCTTCCGGCGCCGATGTGAACGGGGACCGGGTTCGCTCGGTGACGCTCCAATCGCTTCGCGGAGAGGCCGCGAAGACCGTGGAGGCTTCGTACTTCCTCGATGCCACGGAGCAGGGCGACCTGCTGCCGCTGACGCGCACCGAGTACGTCACCGGATTCGAGTCGCGCAAGGAGACTGGCGAACTGCATGCTCCGGAGCAGGCGCAGCCTGCCAACATCCAGTCGTTCACGGTGTGCTTCGCCGTGGACTATGCCGAGGGCGAAGATCACGTCATCGACAAGCCCGTGGAATACGCTTTCTGGCGCGACTACATGCCTGCGCTGGAGCCGGTGAACTGGCCGGGGAAGCTGCTCAGTTGGTCCATGAGCAATCCGCAGACGCTCGGCGAGAGGCCGGTGATGTTTGATCCCACGGCGGAGCGGAGTCCCGATGGCCGGCTGAATCTGTTCATCTATCGCCGTATCGCGAACAAGCGGAACTTTGAGCCTGGCACCTATGCGAGCGACATCTCGCTGGTGAACTGGCCGCAGAACGACTATTGGCTCGGGAACTTGCACGAGGTCAGCGCGGAGGAAGCGGCGCGGCACCTACGGCGGGGCAAGCAGTTGAGCCTGTCCCTGCTCCATTGGATGCAGACTGAAGCGCCGAGACCTGACGGCAAGCAAGGCTGGCGTGGACTTCGCCTCCGCGGCGACCTCATGGGGACGGAAGATGGGCTGGCGATGTATCCCTACATCCGCGAGTCTCGGCGGATTCGCGCCGAGTTCACCGTGGTGGAAGAACACGTGGGAACCGATGCGCGCATGAAGGCCACTGGGAAGAAGCGCGAGGACGTGACTGCGGAACGCTTCGCCGATTCGGTGGGCGTGGGGAGCTATCGCATCGATCTGCACCCGTCTTCGGGTGGCGACAACTACATCGACGTCAGTTCCCTTCCCTTCCAGATCCCGATGGGAGCTTTGATTCCCAGGCGCGTGGAGAACCTGCTGGCGGCTTGCAAGAATCTGGGAGTCACCCACATCACGAACGGCTGCTACCGGCTGCATCCCGTCGAGTGGAACATCGGCGAGTCAGCCGGAGCGCTGGCCGCGCACGCGGTGGCTACGGGGATTTCGCCGAGGGGAATCCGCAATGACGCGAAGCGACTCGAGGCGTTCCAGGCGAAGCTCACCGCGCAGGGCGTGGAGTTGGCTTGGCCGCGGTTGCTGCCACGATGAGCAGTGGGTACGCTGAAGTGAGTCGTTCCGGCGCCCGCGTTCCGTGATGGCCAGCAGCAGGACTGGAGCGCGTACGGCGGGCCGGCGATCCAAGCGCCAAGACTCCAAACACACCGAGGGCCGGGAGTTCGTGGAGTGTCCCGCGCAAGCTGAAGCCTGCCCAGTATCTCAAGCTGTACGACCAACTGCCTCGATGCGGATCAGCGCGTAGCAAAGGCAAGACCGCGCGCGGCATGGTGCTTGCGCTTGGTGGCGTACATGCGCTGGTCGGCGCGGTCGAGTAGGCTTTGGGAATCGTTTCCGTCGTCAGGGAACATGGCAGCACCGGCGCTGAGCGAGAGGGTGTCGTCGCCGGTGATCTCCCGGCCGATCTCCTCGACCATGTGCTCCAGGCTGTGGACGCGATTACGCAGGACATCATGACCGGCGCCGGGTAGGACCACAACGAACTCGTCGCCGCCCATACGGGCGACGAAGTCCGTCTCGCGCGTATGCTTGCGTAGTCCGTCCGCGACGGCTTTGAGCAGCCGGTTGCCCTCGAGGTGGCCGAATCGGTCATTGACAGCTTTGAAGCCATCGAGGTCCATGACGATGACCCCCAGCTTCGCCTCGCGCGTGCGGCAATCTTTGAGCACGCGTTCCAAATGGACGAACAAGGAACTGGCGTTGGCCAATCCGGTGAGCGCGTCGCTTTCCGCATTCTTTTCGACGTGCTGGTAGCGGAAGGCGTTCTCGATGGTCATTGCCGCCTTGGAGTTGACGGCGAGCAGAATGCGCAGATGGTCATTGCTGAAGGCGTCGGGATCGCGGCGGTAGAGCGTCAGGGCTCCGATCACCTGATCGTTGGCTTCGAGCGGTACCGAAATAGCCGAGCGCATGACCGTGAAGCGGTGCGCGTCGCCGAGGTAGCCGGATTCGACGCTCGGGTTACCGTTGACGATCGGCCGCGAGTTTTGAGCAACCCAACCAGACAGCCCCTCGCCAAGAGGGATGCGCAGCCGGCCGAAGACTTCGGAATCGTCGCCGGAAGAATAGAGCGCGGCCAAGTGGCCCTCCGTCAAGCGGTAGATCGCCATGCTGTCGTAAGGTACGAGGCTTCGCAGCCGGGTTCCGAGCAGTGAGAATGTGTCTTCCATGCTGAGCGACGAGCCGAGGTCGCGGCTCATCTCGTGCAGCATTTGGAACTCCTGGCGTGCGGCGGCAATCGACGTGATGAAGTCCATCGGCACCGAAGCCGGACCGATGAGCTTGGTATCGTCGCTCGGCGCCAGGCCGGCCGCGGGCGCGTCGCCGCGTTGGATGCGCGCTCTGGTGGAGAGTTTGTTGAGGCCCGCCTGGCCGGCCGCTCGCGCCTTCTCTTCGAGCTCCTTGTGACGCCGCTTGAGGATCGAGACCACTTGCGGATCGAAGCTCTTGCCAGACTCGTTGACCACATGCGCCAGAGCCTGATCGAGCGGGAGGGCGCGGCGATATTGGCGATCGGAAGCCAGCGCGTCGAGGCAATCGACCGCGGAAAGAATTCGGGCACCGATGGGAATCGACTCGCCCTTGATGCCATCCGGGTAGCCCGAGCCATCCCACTTCTCGTGGTGGGAGCGCACGATCGGGACGACGGGATAAGGAAACTGAACGCACTCGAGAATTTCGGCGCCCACCACCGGGTGGACCTTCATCTTCTCGAACTCTTCCTTGGTGAGGCGGCCCGGCTTGTTGATGATGTAGTCCGGCACGGCGAGCTTGCCGATGTCGTGCAATAGCGCGGCTGCTTCCAGAGCGTGAATTTCGTCGTTGCTCAGGCCCAGTTCGCGTGCAATCTCGAGCGCGTAGACTTGCACCCGGCGCAAGTGCGTGTGGGTAGTGTCGTCTTTGGCTTCGATGGCCAGCGCCAGGGCTTCAATCGTTCGCAGGTGGAGTTCGGCGACCTCAGAAACGTGACGCTTCTCTTCTTCGAGGCGGCCCAAGTAGAGGTGGTAGCTCGAATAGAGCAGATAGATTCCCGGCAGGAACAACGTGGCGTACTGCCATCCGAACGTTTGATTGCAGACGTGGATCAGCCCGGTGAGGCCCGCGCCGAACAGGTATTGCGGACCCGTCCAGAAGAAGTTCTGATACCACCCGGTGAGGATCGGCTTGCCCTCGGTCAGCCCCACCACAGCCGATACCAGCATGGTATTGACTACGAAGTAGATCGACGTAGTCCAGAACAGCAGCATCGGGACGGAATCGTCGAGCGCGCGGAAGTACGGTCCGCGAAACACGAAGTAGGCGATCGCCACCGAGACATTGACGCCCGCGACGCTGAAGGCGATCTGGACGGGTTTCAGCCTACGGTTGCCGAAGATGCACTGGGCGACGGCAGCCGTCATACCCACCGCGATCACCTGCTGCGGCGCCAGATCGATGACGGCCAGCAAAATGAAAACGTAGTTGACCGAAAGGTTGCCCAGAATGCCGGGTAAGCGGACTTTGAGCTTTGAGCTGATAGCGGCGAACGCCAGGTAGAACAGCCACTTGAGGGTGTTGCCATTCTCCCAACTCGCCACGGCCCACACGGCTGCCGCCGCACCCAACCCGCAGACCAGTGCGATGAAAGCTTTGGCTTTGGCGCTCACCGGCTATACACCTCCTGTGGGAGGCGCTCAGCCCTGCACTTCAGCTCGGTTTGGTCAGACATTCCTTGCTACGGACTGATCGGCAGGGAGGAACCATGTCGTGAGGCCGGAAATCGGCTTAGTACCTCGGTCCGATGACTCGAAGTCGCGTCGTTTCACGCGCTGCTGGCTGGTACCATGAAATGAGTCACGATGGACTCCCCCACCCCCGATCTCAAGAAGACGATCAATCTGCCTCAAACCGCCTTCCCGATGAAGGCGAACCTGCCGCAGAACGAGCCCAAGATGCTCGACAAGTGGCTGAAAATGAAGCTCTACTCGCGGTTGCGCGAGACTGGGGCCGGCCGCCCCCGATGGGTGCTGCACGACGGCCCCCCCTACGCCAACGGCAACATTCACCTCGGCCACGCGCTGAACAAGATCCTCAAGGACTTCATCGTCAAAACCAAGACGATGTCCGGCTACGACTCCCCGTACGTGCCCGGCTGGGATTGTCACGGCTTGCCCATCGAGATCAAGATGGACAGCGAACTGGGCGCCAAGAAGGCCCAGATGACGGCGGGCCAGATCCATCGGGCCTGCCGAAAGTACGCCCAGAAGTACGTCGACATCCAGAAGCAGGACTTCATCCGGCTCGGCGTCTTCGGAGACTGGGATCATCCCTACCTCACCATGGCCCCCGAGTATGAGGCGGCGATTGCCCGGGCCTTCGTCGATTTCCTGGACAAGGGCTACGTCTACAAGGGCCTGAAGCCGGTGAACTGGTGCCTATCCTGCAAGACGGCGCTGGCCGAAGCCGAGGTGGAGTACGAAAACCACGCGAGCCCGTCGATTTGGGTTCGTTTTGCCATGACCTCCGATCCGGGGCGCGTTGACCCCGCGCTCGAGGGCAAGAAGTGCTTCGGCCTCATCTGGACCACCACGCCCTGGACGATCCCGGCGAACCTGGCCATCGCGTATCACCCCAAGTTCGACTACTCGGCCGTCGAGGTGGATGGCGAGGTCTACTTCGTAGCTACAGACCTGCTCGATCAGACCGCAAGCGCTTGCGGCTGGGCCTCGCCGAAGACCATCTGCCGGCTCCCCGGAGCGCGGCTCGAGAAGACCGTCTTTCGGCATCCCTTCATCGAGCGCGACTCGCCGGGCATCCTGGGCGATCACGTGACTCTCGAGCAGGGCACGGGCGCGGTCCATACGGCGCCGGGACACGGGCACGAAGACTACATCGTGGGCTTGCAGTATGAGTTGCCGGTCTACTGTCCAGTGGATGGCTCTGGCAAGCTCTATCACACCGAGAACGAACCTGGAGCGCTTCCCGAGGAACTGGTTGGGCTGTCGGTGTGGGACGCCAACCCGGTGGTGATCGGGATCCTCCAGAAGAAGGGCGCATTGCTCGCGCAGAAGAAGATCGAGCACAGCTACCCGCACTGCTGGCGCTGCCACAACGCCACCATCTTCCGGGGAACCGAGCAGTGGTTCATCGGCATGGAGCGCAATGACCTGCGCCAGCGAGCGCTCGATGCGATCCGGCGGGTGAAGTGGATGCCCGAGTGGGGCGAAGACCGGATCTACAACATGATCGCCACGCGGCCAGACTGGTGCATCTCGCGCCAGCGAATCTGGGGCGTGCCGATCACGGTGTTCTACTGCGCCGGCTGTAACAAGCCGCTGACCGACCGCAAGGTGCTCGACCACGTGTGCGACATTTTCGCCAAGGAGACGGCTGCGGCGTGGTATGACAAGTCCCCCGCGGAATTGATTCCGGCCGGTACGAAATGCGCTTCCTGCGGAGGCGCCGAGTTCACCAAGGAAAAGGACATTCTCGACGTTTGGTTCGACTCTGGCGTCAGCCACATGGCGGTGCTCGGCGAGAACTGGGATCTCACATGGCCTTCGAACATGTACCTCGAAGGCGGCGACCAATATCGCGGCTGGTTCCACAGCTCGCTCCTGGTGGGCGTGGCGCTGAAAGGCGATTCTCCGTATCGCGAGTGCGCCACCAACGGCTGGACGCTGGATGCGGAAGGCCGCGCCATGTCGAAGTCGCTCGGGAACGGCATCGATCCGGCGGACGTGATCAAGGCTTCGGGCGCCGAAGTGCTGCGCCTGTGGGTGGCTTCGGTGGTCTTCTGGGAAGACGTACGGCTGTCGCCGGTGATCCTGGAACGGCTTTCGGAAGCTTATCGCAAACTGCGGAACACGTTCCGCTACGCGCTCGGCAATCTCCACGACTTCCACCCCGACACCGACGCTCTGCCCTCGGCGGATTTGCTCGAGTTCGACCAATGGATCCTGGCGCGCGCCGAGAACCTGGTGAAGACGGTTCGCGAACACTACGATCAGTACGCGTTCCATCGCGCCTATCAGGCGCTCTACAACTTCGCCACCACCGACCTGAGCTCTATCTACTTCGATGTACTGAAGGATCGGCTTTACACTACCGCGCCACGATCGAAGGCGCGGCGCAGCGCCCAGACAGCGCTCTTCCGCGTGACGTACGCGCTCTTGCGACTGATGGCGCCAGTGCTGAGCTTCACTACCGACGAAGCCTGGGGATTTCTGAACAAGCCGGCGGATGCTCCCGAAAGCGTGCACCTGGCGCTGTTCCCTGAGCCTTCGGAACTGACGGCCGGGCTCGACGCTGAAGACCGCACGCGGCTAGCCAACTGGGATCGGCTGGTGGAGGTCCGCGAGACGGTGAACAAGAGCCTCGAGGCGGCGCGGCAGGAGAAGTTCATCGGCTCGTCGCTCGAAGCCAAGGTTCACTTGAAGGCGGGCGATGAGCTGCTGCGGCTGCTCGAACAGTACAAGTCGAGCCTGCCGAGCCTGTTCATCACGTCGCAGGTGTCGCTCGAGGGCCACGCCGATGCCGATCTCGCCGTGCACGTTCACAAAGCGGAAGGCGCCAAGTGCGAGCGCTGCTGGAAGTACGTCACCGACATGGGCGGGGATGCGCGCTTCCCCGGCATTTGCGCGCCGTGCAGTGAGGCAGTACGCGAGATCCTATGAATTCGCGCTACAGCGCATTCGTGATGGCGGCCTGTGTGTTCGCGCTCGACCGGTTGTCGAAGATCTGGATCGACCAGAGGCTGGGCGCATGGGATGTTTGGCCGGTGATCCCGGGATTGCTCAACATCATCCACTCGGAAAACCGCGGGATGGCGTTCAGCCTGTTGCACGATGCTCCGGCCAGCATTCGAACGTTGTTTCTCGTGGTGGTGTCTGGCGCCGTACTTTGTTTCGTGGCGTTGATGCTCTGGCGGGCCACCCACCGGCTGCAGCGCTCGGCGTTGCTACTGATCCTGGGCGGCGCACTCGGCAATCTGTATGACCGGCTGTTTCGCGGCAGCGTCACTGATTTCGTGGATTTCTACGTGGGCGATTATCACTGGGCCACGTTCAACGTCGCCGACTCGGCCATCACGATCGGCGCGATGCTGATGGCAGCCGAGTTGTGGCTGACGCGCAAGGAGCAACGAGGCGCGGAGCCGGAGAGCAAGGCGGTCTCGTAAGGGTGTTTCCCAAAATCATTTCGATCGGCAGCTTCTTTCTGCCTACCTATGGCCTGATGGTCGCGCTGGGATTCCTGGTGGCGCTGTGGCTAGCCGGACGTCTGGCCAAGCAGACTGGGCTCGACCCCGAAGCCGTCACCAATCTCGGCGTGTACGCGGCCTTGGCTGGATTCGTGGGCGCGAAGCTGCTGATGTTCATCGTCGAGTTCGACCGGTATGCGAAGGACCCGGGCGAGATCTTCTCATTCGCCACCCTGCAGGCAGGCGGTGTTTTCTACGGCGGCCTGGTGCTGGCGCTCGCGTTCGGTTATTGGTATGGGCGCCAGAAGAAGTTGCCCCTGGGCAAGACGCTCGATGTGCTGGCGCCGGGGCTTGCGATCGGCCAGGCGATCGGGCGCATCGGCTGTTTCGCGGCGGGGTGCTGCTGGGGTGCGCATTGCGATCGGCCGTGGGCAGTGACGTTCACCAATCCTGATGCGCATCAGATCACAGGTGTGCCGTTGGGAATTCCGCTGCACCCGTCACAGTTGTACGAGTCGGCATTGCTGGTGCTCGTGTTCGCGATCGTTTATGGGGCCTCGCAAAAGCCGCACCGGCCGGGTGGTGTGATCTCGCTCTACCTCGTGACCAGTTCAGTGGCGCGATTCATCGCGGAGTTCTTCCGGGAACATCAGCAGGCGAATTTGTTCGGGTGGGTGCTCTCGAACGCGCAGTGGATTTCGGTGGGGTTGTTCGTGTTGGGTGGGGTTTTGTTGCTGCGGGGAGCACCCCGCGGCGGGGCGTTGATCCAAGGGGGTGAATCTCGCTGAAGAGGATTGGGTGCGGAACTCCGGCAGCGGCACTGAAGTGCCGCGCTGGCTGAAGCCCGCCCCACACGGCAAGGCCACTGCCGGCATCGGAAACAGCATCTTTTCACGTAGCGGGACTGACGTCACACGGTCAGTTTTCAGGCGGAGAGCCTCCGCCGCTCCACACGAGGTTCGACCCGAGAATCGACGCGCGCTGATAGATCTGCTCGATGACGTCGATCAGTTCGCGGCTCCCGGTCCAAAACGGAATCCGCCCCAAACGTTTCGGCAGCGCGGCCGGGATGGAAGGCATCGCAACGCTCAGCGGCTGCATAGCGCCGCTCGATCCGCTACGCCAAAACTCCACGGGGTCCGACGGTAGCGGCTCCACCGCTGGCTTTGGCTTCGCCTTCGCCTGCGGAGGTTGCGACTTGCCGAGCATGGCGGCCAGTTCGTCACGCGTAACACCGCGGAGGCGGAAGATGATGAACGGATCGCGGTCAAACTCTTCGCCGAGCAAATAGTAGACGGCGGCGATGTGCTTGCACGGGTTTGACCAGTCCGGGCAAGTGCACTGCGTCTTTATCTCGTCGAGCCTAGACGGAAACAGAGAGAGCCTCTCGCGCCGGAAGACGTCTTCGATCTCGCGCGGCATCTCGCCCGCCAGGAGCTTGGCCGCATAGAGTGCCTGCGTGGAGAACGCGCGTGCCAGCCGCTTCCATTCTTCGCGAGGCAGGGGCTCGATCTCGATCGTGATCGTGTATGGCTGCGGGCGCGACCCCTGCACCTTCGCGATGATCTTGCCCTTGGCCACTTCGATCGACAGCACCTGCCCGCGCCGGGCGTAGGTTCGCCCGCGAGACAGGCGCGCCCCGATGTTGAAGCTTTCGAGAACGCCGATCCAGCGTTTGGCCCACCAGGTTTCGCCGAAATCGCGGCTCTGCGCCTTGATGCCGCCCTTGGCCCGGCGCGGCTGCGCTTTGGGATTGTATCCGCCTTTGCGTCGCATCAGTCCTCCAACGCGTCCTTACTCAGCGCGATCAAGCTGCGCAGTTCATCATTCGACAGTTCGGTGAGCCATGCCTCGCCCGCGCCCACCACCTGTCCCGCCACTGTCTTCTTGCGCTCGATCATCGCGTCAATCTTCTCTTCGAGCGTTCCGGCGCAGACGAACTTGTGCACCTGCACGTTGCGTGTCTGGCCGATACGGAATGCACGGTCAGTAGCTTGATCTTCCACGGCCGGATTCCACCAGCGATCGAAGTGGAACACGTGGTTCGCGCCCACGAGGTTGAGTCCGGTGCC
This sequence comes from Bryobacteraceae bacterium, assembly GCA_046331625.1. Classification (GTDB taxonomy): domain Bacteria; phylum Acidobacteriota; class Terriglobia; order Bryobacterales; family Bryobacteraceae; genus JAXLQL01. Next base: position 3,693 of record JAXLQL010000006.1, on the reverse strand, counting down.
GCCGGCCTTCAACGACAAGATGAAGATCGGAGCGCCGCCTTCTTTGCCGAAGCGCTCCACCATGGCGTCGCGCTTCTTCTTCGTCAGGGAGCCGTGCAGGAAATAGACCTCGCGCACGAAGGTCTGCTCCAGGTGCTTGCGCAAGATCTCGCCCATCTCGGCGAATTGCGTGAACACGAGCGCCCGGTCGCCTTCGGACAACACCTCTTCGATCATTTCCGTGAGCCGGTTCAGTTTGCCCGAGCGCCCATCCACCGAGGATCCGTCTTTGAGAAAGTGCGCCGGGTGATTGCACACCTGCTTGAGCTTGGTGAGCGTGGCGAGCACGAGCCCCTTGCGTTCGATTCCCTCGGCGCCTTCGAGTCCGTTCTCGAGATCGTTCACCACGGCCGCGTAGAGCGAAGCCTGTTCCTTGGTGAGGTTGCAGTAGACGTTCATCTCGAGCTTCTCGGGCAGATCGGCGATGACGTTCTTGTCGGTCTTGAGCCGGCGCAGGATGAAGGGTCCGGTAATGCGCTTGAGCAGCGCCGCGGCCGATTCGTCGCGACCCATTTGGATCGGGGAGAAGAACCGCTTCTTGAACTCGGCCGCGCTGCCGAGCATGCCGGGATTGAGAAACTCGAAGATCGACCACAGGTCGCCCACGTTGTTCTCCACCGGCGTTCCGGTGAGCGCGGCGCGGTATCCGGCGCTGAGCGCTCGCGCCGCGCGAGCCTGCTTGGTGCTCGCGTTCTTGATGTTCTGCGCTTCGTCGAGAATCACGCCTTCCCACTTCACGCGATTCAGCAATTCGAAGTCGCGCTGGAGCAACGTGTAGGTGGAGAGCACCATGTCGCTCCGTGCGGCTTCCACCAGGAACGCGTCTCCGCGGCTGCGATCGCTGCCGTGGTGCGTCATCACGGTGAGCTTCGGCGTGAAGCGCGCTGCTTCGCGTTGCCAGTTGCCCACCACCGAGGTGGGGCAGACCAGAAGCACGGGCGCTTGACTCTGTTGTTGCTCGCGGCGGCTTTCGAGCAGGGAGAGCGTTTGGATTGTTTTGCCGAGACCCATGTCGTCAGCGAGGCAAGCGCCCATGCCGAGCCGCGAAAGAAAGTCGAGCCACGAGTAACCGCGATTCTGGTAGGGGCGCAGTTGCGCGTTGAGTCCAGGCGGCGGCGCGAGTTCCTTGAACGGGCGCGTGCCCTGGATCTGCGCCAGCACGTCTCCGAATTCGCCTTCGGCCTCGACGCCGGAGATCTCGAGCTTGCCTTCTGCGGTACCGCCCGCGCCGACGGCCATGCGGATCAGGTCACCAGCCGTGGCGGAGTTGTTCCCCTTCTTGCCGAGCAGCGCGACCGCGGCCGAGATCTCATCGGGCGAGACCGCGATCCACTGGCCGCGAATGCGCACGAGCGGTGTCTTGAGCCTGGCCAACTCGAGCAGTTCCGTCAACGAGAGCTCGTCTTCCCCGAGCGCGATTTTCCACTTGAACTCGACCAGTGAGTTCATCGTCATACCGCTCGCCGCAGTCATCGGCGCGGACTTGACGCTCGCCTTGGCGGTGAGCCTCTGCGAGGTGCGCTGTCCGCTCCACCAAGCAGGGAGAATGACGCCGAACCCACTCTGTTCGAGCGCTTCGGAGGTGGTGCTGAGGAACTCGAAGGCAGACGGAGTATCGAGATAGAAGCCACGCGGTTCGCGTTGGCGCAGGCTGCGCTCCACCGGCGGCCACAATGCCGCGGCCTGGCCGAGCGAGACGAGCATCTGCTCTCGGGCAGCGATGGCGACGTCACCGGGTTGCTTACCGCGCGCATCGGGCCACACAGCCTCAGACGGGATGATGACGCTCTCGTCATCGCGGCCCTGCATGACGTACTCGACGCGCCAGTCGGGCCGTCCTTCCTCTTTCGGCTCGTGCAGGCGGAAGCAGAGGCGATACGGCGTAGCCGACTCGAGTTCGAGCGGACGCCGCCAATCGCGAATCTGCTGGGAGAGCAGCTTCAGCTTGCCTATGTCGGCCTTGATGTGAGTCTTTGGACCAGCGAGTGCGCGCAGCCACTGGTCATGCACGCTGGCCTTGCTGGCCTCGCGCTGATCGGAGCCAGCGCTCGAGCGAACGGCCTCGTCGACCACGCGATCGAGGAACCCGCGCAGCACGGCCTCGGGCGCTTTGGCGGGTGGCTTGTCGGGATTGGTCGCGAGCGCCCGCGCCGAGCCTGGCATGGCGGAGGCGAGGTCGTTGAAGCGCTTGCGGGATGCGGCGTCAAGTAGTGGCGTCCAGCGGGCGTGATACGCGCCGGAGACTTCCACGAGGTCCGGCAGATACTGTTGCCGAACCACCAACGCCGACGCCAACTGGAAAGCTTCGGCCCAGAAGGCAAAGCTGTCGCCGATCATGACGCCGGGCTCGAACAAGGTCTCGGCGCCGAGGCGGCGCAGCAGGCAGGTCATCAACAGTGACTCGCGCGCGGACCGGTCAAGCGGAGCCGCGCTGGTGAGCCACGGGAGCAGCGAAACCTCGCCCTCTTCGAATCCGCCACCAAGCAGCAAGCTCGAAGGGATGGGCCCGTCGTCGGCGGAAGGCAGCCAGGCCAAGCGTTGCTCGACACGCACGCGCGAGCGGACCTCGGATGTCGCACCGGCGCCGAGGATCACCGTGCGCAACGCTTCGGGTCCCGCGTCCCAGGGAGAAGCGGGGAGATTGCCGCGGCGCTCCGGGCCTTCAGCCCAAAGCCAGAGGGAGCCATCGAGCCACGAGGCGTGGACGACGATCATTCAGTAGCGCTCCTGCGCGAGCTTGTCGAATCGTTTCATGAACGACACTCGGGAGCCATACCGGGCTCGAACTTCTTCCACGCGCGCCTCCCAGGCCGCCGTTGCCCCTGCCTCGCGGTAACAAGCCTTCGCGGCGCTGAGACTTTCGAGCGGCTGCTGCATACCGGTTCTGGCAGCATCGAGCCGGAGGATTGCGGCCAGCAAGTGGTACTCAGCCGCTGCCCAAGGGTCGCTCGCCCGGAGCACGCGGGCCGCTTCACTCAGCAACTCGATGCGGACTCGCCGCAGAGCGGGATCCTGCTGCTCGAGCATCGCCCGTAGTTGTGGGCACGCCCGTTCCGCGCACAAGAGTTCGAATCCGCCTTGTGCCGCGTGCCGCTGGGCCTCGGCGAGCGCGTGAGCCCTCCAGTTGTCCAGAGCGCCCACGGGAGCGTACGCGAGCACCTCCTTGAAACCGCCCGGTGTGATTTGTTCCAAGAAGCTCTCCCATGCGGAATCGAGCGCCTCATCGACGCGGCCCAGTTTGGCAAGGATCGATCGCCTGACCGATTCCAGTTCGCCGTGGCGCTCCGTGCCATCCGGTTTCATCGCCAATCCGCGATCCACCCACACGAGCGCTTCGGCGGGATTCCCTTTCGCCAGCAACAATTCGCCAGCGACGCGGCAGTCTCCGGACGACACGCCGTTCTTCTGAGCCAGCTCGATGTATTCCTGAACCATCTGTCTCGAACGGTAAAACTCGCTGAGGGCGGAGCCCCACTCCTCTCGCCAGCCATCTTGCGAGCCGGAGATATTCGCGATCAAACCACGCTCCAGACCGGCGGCGAGGTCAGCGTCGAGGTGGGGAGCAAACGCCGCGGTCCGCTCAGCCGCGGTGACGCCGGTGAGCCAACGGAGAATCGTCCCGATGGTTTCGGAGGGCTTGGCCCGGCTTTGCTG
>JAXLQL010000005.1:0-465038 GCA_046331625.1 Bryobacteraceae bacterium | reverse complement strand
CAGTCATTCATTCATTCATTCATTCATTCATTCATTCATTCATTCATTCATTCATTAGTTAGTTAGTTAGTTAGTTAGTTAGTGAATTCACTCTCTGTTCGGTCAATCCTCACCTGGCGCCTTGCGCCGCGCCGGTAGCGGCGCTGGAGGCAGGAGCCAGCGCCGCTCGAATGGCGTCCAAGCTCTCGCGCATCGCGAGCGTCTGCTCGAGGGAAGAGAACTGGGCAAGCTGACTCACGAACTGAATGGGATCCGACGGACTCAGCGGATTCTGGTTCTGGATCTGCGCCACCAGCAACTTGAGGAACGTGTCCTTGCTGGTCAGCGAGTCTCCGCCGTCGGTGGCGGGCGCCGGCTGCTTCGCCCCGGAGGAAGCATCGGCTTGTGAAATTGGTATTTGTGCAATGGTCATTGATGATCTCCTTGCTTCGGATCAGATTGTTGCGGCCAGGCCTTTCCCCACGCGAGCGCACCTCACTTCGACCTACCTTCGAGCTGATCCAGGATCTCCTCGTAGGTTTCCTCGGCCTGGTGGTTTTTCCGCCGACGATCGTCACCCTGCCACTCCGAGCCACTTCCGCGGCTTTGACCGTCACGGCCGGGTTCTCCGCCCGAGTTCGCTTCTCCCTGCACCGGAACGGAGCCGATATCACGGTCCGCGCCATGCGGGACCGCTTCGACGTGGAATCCGTGCCGCTCCACGTTCTCGACCAACCGTGGAAGTTCTTCCCGTATCGCTTGCGCCAATGGGGACTCGGAGGCCTTCACTTCCACCCGAACCTGCTCGGCATTTGCCTCGATTCGCAACTGTACCGGTTCATCTGCTTCGCTCACCAGATCGAGTTGCAACTGCCGGACGGGTTGTGCCCGTTCACTCGGAACTTCCACCGTGGACGCGCTGAGCGTGGCCGCGGCCTCTGCCGTGGCCTCACGAGTGGACCGGTCCCGGATTTGGCCATGCTCTCCTGCTTGCTGCGCTCCGGCCGCCCCGTGCCAGTGCAATTGCGGCCGCTCGGGGGAGGCTGCCCGCTCGCCTGGAGATTCGGAGCGAACGGCGCCGTGGGCCGAATGTACGGATCCTCCGTCCTCGGCGCTGGACGCCGTCTTGCGAGGATCACCATTCGAACCACGGCCGTGAAGTCCGGCTTGCTCCCCAGGCTCTTCCGGGATGCGTCGAGATCCCTCCGGAGCGGGAGCCGCTTTCGCGGCCGCAAACTGGCGGTCTGCTGGGTGGTCACGTGCGGCCTTCCCCTGATGCACTGATGCAGGCGAGGCGGCCGCTCCTGCTTTTGGACGAACGCCGAGAGGCGAATCGTCCGTCTGCTCCTGAGACTTGGCTCGACCGGCCCGAACGCTCTCGGCGCCAAGACCGTCCACTCGAGAATCGCGAGAAGGAGTAGTTATGTCCTGGCGGTCGCCCGCAGGGGCCTGGACCGCGACTGATTGCGCCTTTGTCCTGCTGGCTTCATTCCGAAGTCCTGCGCCACTGGCAGTTTGCAGCGGTCCCGCGAGGCCGGGCCCGTCCGTATCGGGTGTTCGCCCGGACGCGCTGAACTCGACGATCGTCTTCAAAGGGATGTTCGGGCCGCGAAGCCCTTCCTGGGTTTCCAGTGCGAAGCCGCGGCGTGGCCCGCTTGCCGAGACATCGCCTTGGGCAGAGGTTCGGTCCTCGGAAGGTCCTGTCGAGGCGCCCTGGCCTCCGGGTCGAGATTGTTCGGGCGCAGGAGGAAGCGTCTCCGCAGTCAATGGCCCGTTCTGGCACGAGGTCACTCTCAATTCGAGATCGGAGTCACCTGACTCGATTCCGCCATCCTCGGCCCGGCGACTTCGTGGGGAAACGTCCGATCGAGCGCCTTGGGCGGTTCCTTCGGCGTTTCCAGCGCTTCCCGAGATCGAAGCATCGAATGCGCCCGTAGTTCGCGGTACTCCGAGTACCTCTTGCCAAGAGAAGAACTCGAGCCGGAGCCCGGTGGACGCCTCGGGATCGGCCGGCCTACGGAAGCGCTTGGTTTCATTCCTCGCGTTCTCGTTGGTCGAGCTCGCGTCCTTTGAATCTTCTCCCGGCTCGCCGTTCAGGGCACTTCTTCCGGTCTCCGGTGTTGCGCCGTTAGGCAAGGCTCCTGGTACCAAACCCGGCGCCGAACCCATCGGGTCTGGACTCGATTCGCCACCATTGGCGCTGCCGGGGCCCCTTGCGTGCGCGGAGTCGGGCAGGGCCAACACCCCGGGTGCCCCACTCTTGCCTGCCTCTCCCCGGCCATATCCACTCTGCCGCATGCTGCCTCGCTGTTCGGGCTCCGCGGGGAATCCTGTGGCGCCGATTCCCAGGGCTGGTCGTCCGATCGGGTAGCCAACCAACTGTTCGCCGGCGAGCGGAGCGGCAGGAGCGCCGATGGCCCCTGAGCGGCCCTGCGGTGGTTCGTTCTGGGGTGAGCCCCTGCCGCTTCCCCCAACTACAAAGCCGTTGAGTGGAGTTTGGCCGAAAGCAGTCCGCATTTCCAGCCCTGAGTGCGCCGGCGTAGCCACCGAAGGATTGACGGCCGGCGCTAGGAACGGCACTGCGGTGCCGGATGAGGTGGGTGCGCTTCCCACCGCGTCTTCAGGCGTGGCGGTGGCTTGTTTCTTGAGGCCCTGGATCCGCCTTTGGGACGCGCTGCCGCTGCTCCTCCCGTTGGCTTGGAGATTGTCCGTATTCTGCGCTGTTTGGCCAAAGAGTCCTTCCTGGCCGGCCGGGGTAGCGGGCACCGAGTGATCCACTTCGCCGAGCGCCGCTGCTCCCCCCAATAGGTCAGCCCATAGTGAAGCAAAGTCGAAGCCGCCTTCAGACGCCTGTGGAGTTGGAGCCCCGAGAATTAGGGCAGCGAAGTCGCCCGGGGCGGTGGTGATGCCGAGTGCGGAGGGCACGCAGGCGTCAGTGCAAGAAGGTTGCCAGGATTCTGCGGAGAAAAGGGCCTCAAAACCCGATGATGGCGCCAAATTCTTGCCGGAATGAAACGGCGTGGCAACGTACTGCCACCGTTTCGGGCTTCCTTGTTTCATATCGGAACGAAAGAGGCTTCCTGCCGAATCGGCCCCATACCTGCATACACGTTTCACGTGGACGCGCTTCTCGCCTCAGCCGCAAGCGGAATCCGGGCGCGGATGGAATCGCTCGAGATGCTGGCTAACAATCTCGCCAATCAGGCGAGCCCGGGGTTCAAGTCGGATCGGGAGTTTTACAGCCTCTATGTTGCTTCGGAGGCCGAGGATGGGACGGATCCCGGAACACGGCCGCAGCCGCCCGTGTTACCCGTGATCGAACGTCACTGGACGGATTTTGCTCAAGGCGCGCTGACACACACGTCGAACGAACTCGACTTTGCTTTGGACGGGCGAGGGTTCTTCGAAGTGCAGGGGCCAACGGGCACGCTCTATACTCGCAACGGGAATTTTCGGCTCTCCCGTACCAACGAGTTGATCACGGGCGACGGCTATCCCGTTCTCGACTCGGAGAGTAAAGCGATTCGACTCGATCCTGGCGCGGAAGTGGAGGTTTCCGGAGCGGGCGAGATTCGACAGCGGGGGCAGACTGTCGCACGTTTTCAGTTGGCCGATTTCGGGGAGCCAGGGGCGTTGGAGAGGCGAGCGGGAGTGTTCTTTGCGGACGCACAGTCAGCGGCGGTCCGGAAAACCGCCGCAGCCAAGGTCATCCAGGGCAAGCTCGAGACTTCGAACCAAGGGCCAGCCGAGGGGGCCGTGCGCTTGATCTCGGTGATGCGGCAGTTCGAGAGCCTGCAGCGAGCCATCCAGATCGGTTCGGAGATGAATCGTCGCGTCGATGACGTGGCGCGGATAGGAGCGTGATCGAAATTGATAAGAGCCCTTTTCAGCGCGGCCAGCGGCATGACCGCGCAACAGATGAACGTCGACAATATCGCCCACAATCTGGCCAACTCGAACACGGTCGGATTCAAGCAGCGCCGCACGCAATTCCAGGACCTGCTCTACCAGAACCTGGTTCAGCCCGGGGCGGCGGCTGGCGCGCAGACGGTCGTACCGACCGGTTTGCAGTTGGGCCTCGGCACACGCCCGAGCTCGAACGAGGTGATCTTCACGCAGGGGAGTTTTCAATTGACCGGCAACCCGCTTGATTTGGTGATCCAGGGCAAGGGGTTCTTCCAGGTTCGCCGGCCCACCGGAGAGATCGCCTACACACGGGCAGGCAACTTCCACCTGGACCGCGATGGAAATCTGGTTACCGGCGATGGCGAGCCGCTCGAACCGCAGATCACGATTCCTCCGGCGGCGCAGTCGATCTCGATCGCCACCGATGGAACAGTGAGTTTTGTGCAACCAGGCCAGACGGCGGCGCAATTGGCGGGGCAGATTCAACTCGCTAACTTCACCAACCCGGCCGGGTTGAACAGCATCGGGCGCAACCTCTTTGCGGCCACCGACGCTTCTGGTGAGCCGGCCGTCGGAAATCCGGGGGGACAGGAAGGGATCGGAACGCTGCAGCAGGGCTATGTCGAGTCCTCGAACGTCAGCGTAGTGGAGGAGTTCATCAACCTAATTTTGAGCCAGCGGGCTTATGAGGCGAATTCAAAGGTGGTCAAGGCAGCCGATGAAATGTATCAGCAGGTCAATCAGCTTACTCGCTAGCTGGATCGGGCTTGCGGCGGCCAGTCCCTGTGTGGTGGTGGACGGCGCGCGGATCCTCGGCACGCATCTGCGGCAACTGGGTGGTGCGTGGGCTGCCGCTCCCGAGGACGTTGTCTCGGGATGGGCGCCAGGTCCAGGGTTAGAGCGGCAGTTTTCGGCCGCCGAACAAGAACGCGTTGCGCGAAGGCTGGGCTTGGACTTAAAGCAGCCGTCGCGTGCCTGCTTTGTCGGAAGGGCGGATTCCCTGACCGTTGAACGTGTGCGGCGCGCGATCGAAACAGCGGTCGAGGTGGAGCCACTCGAGAGCAAGCCGGCGAAATTGGAGGTGGTCGAAGTCAGCCGATATCCGGTTCGGGACGGCGAGCTAGAAATCGGGCGGCAGAGCCGGTGGAGACGATCGAGCGGAGGAACTTGGTATGTTCCTGGCGCGGTTGTGGCCGAGGGCAGGAGTCAGCCTGTGTGGGCGAGGGTACGGCTCGAGTTTCCCTGCGAGCGATGGATCGCAGTGTCGGCGTTACGGGCGGGGGAAGCGATCCGGCCGGGGCGGGTCCGGGTCGATGCGCGTGGAAGCCCTGACCCATGCGGAGTACTGGCGCCGGAAGAGGAGATCGTGGGCTGGGTGGCGCGGCGCCTGATCGGGGAGGGGCAAACCGTCACCCGGTCGACTGTCGAGCGGCCACCGGAGGTGCGGCGTGGCGACCGCGTGGTGGTGGAGTCGAGGCGGGGCAACGCACGGCTCGAAATGCAGGGGACTGCCGAGTTGGCGGGGAAACGAGGCGATCGTGTGCTCGTACGCAACGCGACCACTGGCCAAAGGTTGGCGGCGCGGGTGCAAGGGCCAGGAAGAGTCTCGGTGGAATGAAGGAGGATGACTTAGCGTGAGGGCATGGGTATTGACTGGGATGCTGGCGGCGGCGCTTATGCCGGCCGGCCTGATGGCGGCCGAGAAAGGCCCGTCGGCGATAGACCGCTATATCGAGCAAGCACGGAGCGCGGACGCGGCAGCGGTTTTCAGTCCGGGTTCGCTGTATACTGCCACGGCGAGGCTGGGCGATCTCGGGCGGGATTTGCGCTCGATGCAGGTGGACGACCTCGTAACCGTACTCGTCTCCGATCGGGCTTCGGCGTTGGCCAAGGGCACGACCACTTCGAATCGGAAGTCCTCTGCCAAGGCCACTACCGGGGCGCTGCTCGGAAAGCTCCCGGTGAGCAATCCACTTGCGAACCTGGCGCAGTTCGATGGCCAACAGCAGATCCAGGGGCAAGGCGAAACAAGCCGCCAGACAGTCTTGACCACCACTCTGGCGGCGCGCGTGACGCATGTGCTGCCCAACGGCTACCTGGTGCTCGAGGGGGCGAAGGACATTCAAGTCAACTCCGAGCGGCAACTAGTGACGGTTCGGGGAGTCGCTCGATGGAATGATGTGGGCCTCGACAATACGATCTCCTCGGACCGGCTGGCGCAGCTCGAAGTACGGGTGCAAGGAAAAGGCGTCGTCGGAGACGCGATTCGCCGGCCGAACCTTCTCTATCGCATCCTGATGGGTATCCTTCCTTTCTAAAGCGAACGTGATGCCGCGAATCCTCTCATCCCTACTGTTGGCCGGTCTGTTGGCGCAAGCCATTGAGGTACAGCCGCCGGGCGGAGCTCGGCTCAAGGACCTGGTCAGTCTCGAAGGCGTCCGCGACAACCAACTGATCGGCTACGGCTTGGTTGTCGGGCTGAACGGCACGGGCGACAAGCGACAGACGGTGTTTCCTGCGCAATCGCTCGCCAATCTTCTCCAGAAGATGGGAATTACCGTTGCGCCCACGGCGCTACAGGCGAAGAACACGGCAGCAGTTCTGGTGACCGCGACTCTGCCCGCGTTCGCGCAGCCCGGGACGCGCGTTGACGTCCAAGTCTCCGCGATGGGTGACGCGAGCAATCTCCAGGGGGGCACTCTCGTCATGACTCCGCTCCGAAGCGCCACCGGCCAAGTTTTCGCTGTCGCGCAAGGCTCGGTGGTAACGGGGGGCTTCGTCGCCGGCCGGGGCGGTACGAGCCAGACCGTGAATCATCCCACGGCCGGGCGAGTTCCCCAGGGTGCCATCGTAGAGGCCTCGCCGCCCTCTCGAATCTCGGGTGACCACCTGCGGCTGCAACTTCGCCGCGCCGACTTCACCAACGCTGCCCGAGTCGCAGCCGCGATCAATCGCCGGTTCGGCGCGCCCATGTCGGCAGTCGCTCGCGCCGAGAGCTCCGGTCTGGTAATCGTGGATGTTCCGGCCGCCTATAGCGAACGCACCGTCGAGTTCGTCGCCGAACTCGAAGACCTGCGCGTGGAGCCGGACCGCTCGACGCGAATCGTCATCAACGAGCGCACGGGCACGCTCGTGTTGGGTAAGCAGATCCGAATTGCGCCCATATCCATCCTGCACGGCAATCTGACCGTCGAGATCGAAACAAGTTGGGACGTCTCCCAGCCCGCGCCGCTTTCCAATGGCGTTACCACCGCCACACCACGTGTCGGCGTCGGGGTCAAGGAGGAAAAGGCGCGTAATGTCAACCTGAAGGAAGGCGCCACCGTCGAGGATCTCGTCCAAGCCGTGCTCGCGCTAGGCTCTACACCCCGAGACGTGATCGCCATCCTTCAGAGCCTCAAAGCCGCTGGAGCTCTAGACGCTGACGTCGAGGTGATATGACCGAGCGGCTCGAGTACCACCGGCAGGGTCCAGGCCAACCGCGTCCGCCATAGTATTTGCCCGTCAGGCTCCCGGCGAGGCAGCACCCAGATCGCCCGATGGGCATGTAGGCGGTCTCGTCCACATGGCAGCAGTCGACGCATCGTCGACGCGCCAATGCCACTCAGCCCACGGGCTGGGCAGGCCGATCGCCTTCGGCGCTAACTAACGAGCGCTCCAGTCGCCTGAGTCCTGGCGGGCTCTCCAACCCGCAGTCATCAGACCCCGCGCAACTCACCCGCCCGTGCCTGAATCTTGGCGATCGCCTCGACGATCTGTTCCATGTCCGTCCTCGACCCGAGCAGCGTCGTTTGCGTGAACCAAACGGCCTGTTCGCACAACTTGTCGTTGCGGGGGCACTGGTTCCGTTCTTTCCACTCGTTCAGCACTTTCTCCGGGTAGATCCGCCGGTAGCTCTTGCCGAGAATCGTGCTCTCGAGAAAAGGCTCCTTGTTCAGCGGAGTGTATCCGCCTGACCCTCGCACGCCCTCGGCCGCCAGCGCCTTCAAAAACTTGTCGCGGCTCACCCCAGCGAAAGCCTCTTTGTCATAGCGCAGCATGTAGAGGTGCCAAGCGCTCCGCGTGCAACCCGGATAGTTCTTCACGGGAGAGATGCCAGGAATCTTCGCCAGCATCTCACTCAGATAAGCCGCGTTGGCATCGCGCAGCTTGGCGTTTGTCTCGATCCGGTTCATCTGCGTCGAAAGCAGCGACCCCTGAAACTCCGTCAGGCGGAGATTGGCGCCGCCTTGGGAATACTCGAAGCCCGCTCCCGAGGCACGCGCGGCGCGGCCATTGTTGTGGAACGCGTTGCAGCGATCGAAAAGCGCGGTGTCGGAAGTAGCCATCGCCCCTCCTTCGCCCGAATTCAAGTTCTTCGACGCCTGGAAACTGAAACACCCGGCCGCCCCGAGCGAACCCAACTTGCGTCCACGCCACTCGCCCAAGTGCGCCTGGCAGGCATCCTCGATCACCGGAATCTTCCTTTGGCCAGCTACTTCCAAAATCAGATCGAGATTGGCCGCGCCTCCCGCCATGTGAACCGGGATCACCGCCGCTGTGGCATTCGTGATCCGGCCCGCCACTTTCCGAGCGTCCATCTGGAACGTCTCCATGTCGGTGTCGACGAACACGGGCAGCGCATAATTCAGCAGCACCACGTTGATCGTCGCCACGAACGTGTAGGGCGGAACCAGGACTTCGTCTCCCGGCCCTACTCCCAGTCCATTGAGCGCCGTGAACAGCGCGCTGGTACCGTTGGCCGTCGCGAGCACGTGCTTGGCGCCGAGCAGTTCCGCATAACTCTTCTCGAACGTATGCACGGCCTGTCCGTTGAGCCGGTTCCACTTGCCGCTGCGCAGCACGCCGACAAGTCCCTTTTCATCCGCGTCGCCAAACTGCGGCCATGACGGAAATGCTCCCTTTCGCACCGGATTGCCGCCGAGGATAGCCAGCTTCCCGCTGGAATTCGCCGCCAAAGGGGCCGCGGCCGCAGCCGCCACAAACGATCGCCGTTTCATGGAGACAATATTACCTGTAGTCCAAGCCAAATGCATCCCATCGAAAAACTCCAGAAGCGCATCACCGCCTGCACTGTCTGCGCGCGCCTTCGCGAGCACTGCCTCGGCGTTGCAGAGACCAAGCGTCGGGCCTATCGCGATTGGACCTACTGGGGCAAACCCGTCCCCTCCTTCGGAGACCCCGAAGCGCGTCTTTTGATCGTCGGATTGGCGCCCGGAGCGCACGGAGCCAACCGCACGGGCCGCATGTTCACGGGCGACTCTTCGGGCGATTTCCTCTACAAGGTGCTCCACTCCACCGGCTTCGCCAACCAGCCTCACAGCGTTTCCGCTACTGACGGGCTCACGCTGCTCGACGCCTATATCACCGCCTCTTGCCGCTGCGCTCCGCCAGACAACAAACCTTCTCGGGAAGAGCTGAGCAACTGCCGCCCCTTTCTGGTTGAAGAGCTGAAGCTGCTCCGGCAGGTGCGCGTGGTGGTGGTGCTGGGCCGGATCGCGTTCCAGACGTATTGCAGCGTCCGCAATCTTCGCGGACTCGATTTCGGGCACGCCCGCGAGCACAGGCCAAGCGGTGGTCCCGTGCTGCTGTGTTCCTACCACCCGAGCCAGCAAAACACATCCACCGGCCGGCTCACCGAGCCGATGCTGCGCGCTGTCTTTGTTCGCGCCAAGAATCTGATTGAGGACCCGAGCGCGCCGTCATAATGCAGTTCACTGACAGAACCGTGTGACCGGCGTCGTGTGCCGGCTCGAAGGGCGAGTTGTGTGCGCGCCGCGCCCCAAGACTCACAGCCCAATGCATCCGCGTGAGCCCGGTGAGCCCCGTTGCGGCCGGCTGCGGACCACGGGGGCGGCTCACCGGGCACCAGGCATCCTCTCTCGAGACGTGTCGCGTCCGCGCTTTGCGTTCCGGACTCACGAGCCGCATCCAGGCAGACGTGTTGCGCGCGCCATGATCCAGGATGAGCCGTGGCGAGGGCACGCAAGTGTGCGATGTCAGCGTGTCAGCGCTGAATACGTGCCGATCCACCCTTGGCGAACGCGCGTACTTGCTCCACCGTCGCCATCGTCGTGTCTCCGGGGAACGTCGTCAGCAGCGCACCGTGCGCCCATCCGAGTTTGACGCACTCGTCCGGCGACTCGCCGCTCAGCAGGCCATAAAACAGTCCGCCCGCAAAACCGTCGCCTCCACCCACGCGATCGAGCACATCGAGTTCGCACGTTGGCGAGACGTAGGTCTTGCCGTTGATCCACGCAACCGCGCCCCAGCTATGTCGATTCGTCGTGTGCACTTCGCGCAACGTCGTCGCCACCACCTTCACGTTCGGATGCTTTTTCGTCACTTGATCGATCATGCCGAAAAACGCCGTTGGATCAAGCTTCGACTTCGCCTCCACCTCAGGACCCGGAATGCCCAAGCCCTTCTGCAAGTCCTCTTCGTTGCCCACCAGCACGTCCACGTTCTCCATGATCTTACCGATCACTTTCACGGCCCGATCCTGCCCGCCCGAGATCTTCCAGAGTTTCTCGCGGAAGTTGAGGTCGAACGACACTACCGCGCCAGCGGACTTGGCCGCCTTCATCCCTTCGATGATCACGTCAGAGGTGGTCGGTGAGAGCGCCGCGAAAATGCCGCCGCTGTGGAACCAGCGCACTCCGCCTTGAAAGATTTGTTTCCAGTCAAAATCCCCGGGTTTGAGTTGTGCGGCGGCTTCATTGCAGCGATTGTAGAAGACCACGGGGCCACGCACGCCCTGGCCGCGATCGCTGTACACGGTAGCCATGTTCGGACCATTGACGCCGTTGTGGTCGAAATACTTGTAGAACTGGCGCACGCCCATCGCCTTGACTCGTTCCGCGATCAGGTCGCCGATGGGATAGCGCACCATCGCGCTCGCCACACCGGTCTTCATCCCGAAGCAGTCGGCGAGATTGGCCGAGACGTTGAACTCACCGCCGCTCACGTGTATCTCGCACGAGGTAGCCTTGCGGAAGGGAATCAGGCCCGGATCGAGCCGATGAACCAGAGCCCCCAGCGAAACACAATCCAACGCGCCCTTGGCACGCACCTTCAATCCACTCTTCATGTTCGGTTCCTTTCCAAAATACGATCTCTCAGATTAGCCGATCGGCCCGCCGACGGACAAGAGCCGGGAGTAGACTGGAACTCTACTTCCATGCTCTTGCTTGCCTTGCTCCTCGCTCTGCCTGCGCTCGCTCTCGAGCGGCCCGGCACCGTGTTCCCGGTTTTCCAGTTTCCAGCCGACAAGATCCCCAGAATCGATGGCAAGACTGACGACTGGGCCATGGTCCCGCCGAGTTACGTCATCGGTACTGACCAACTCGCGGAGACCGTGAAAGGCCGGGGCCGCAAGTATGATTCGAAAGATCTCGATGTGCGCGTTCGCGTGGGCTGGGTGAAAGGTCTCAACCGCCTCTACTTCCTCTATGAGGCCGAAGACAACTACTGGGACTTTGCGCGCCGAGACCTGCACAACGACATTTTCGAAGTCGTCGTCGACGGGGATCTTTCCGGCGGGCCGCTCATTGGTCCCATGCATCCCAACAAGCAATTAAACCAATGGGACGCCTTCTTCTCCTACCATGGCGTCCACGCGCAGAACTATCACATCTTCACACCGGCGCTCGACAAAGACTGGGCGATGGCCTGGGGCTGCCAACCTTGGATCAAGGAATTGCCCTGGGCGAACGCAGCCTACGACTACAACTTCAAGCCAGGCGAGTCGGGAAAACTCGTGCTCGAGTTCTGGATCACGCCATTCGACTACGCCGGTTGCGATGGACCCGAACGTGCCATCGAGTCGAAGCTTTGGGAGAACAAGATCATCGGTCTATCGTGGTCGGTGCTCGACTATGACGATGTCAATGCCAGCACCTATACAGGCTTCTGGAATCTCTCCCACAAGACCACGATGTATGGCGACGCGTCTGACCTGGTCGCATTCAAGTTGATGCCGCTCGAAGCAAACTTGCGCAAGGCAGTGGAGGCGCAGTGGTCCTTCCGAGTTCTCGACGAAACGCGGCGCTTGGTTGCTTTTCAGGATTTGTCCGGCGGCGACATCGCTCGGTGGAAGTGGGATTTCGGGGACGGAACTTCATCCTCCGAACGGCATCCTTTGCACGCGTACCAAAAGGACGGCCACTACGTAGTGACGCTCGAAGTCGAAGGGCCCAAGGGCAAGGCCCGGCGTTCCAAGGTTTGGGATGTGACTCTGCGCTGAGTTACCCGCCCGTGCCCGGGCTTGATTGGTCCGTTTCCACTGCGAGCACTCCCCGCACGGCGCGAATCGCATCCAGCTTGGAATCATCCACCATGCCGGTTAGGATGCCGTATTTGATCAGGCGCTTCTGATCGGTTTGTTCAATGCCGGCCAGACGTTCGATTTGGGCGACTTTTTTCAACATTGCCTCCGGATCGGCCGTCGTAATGTCGTCGAGCGTAACGTGGACTCTTACTGTAGCCATGATTCCAGGGGAGCACTGGCGGGGGACCGGAGTCAAGTTAGACACAATCCTCGCGGCGGCCGCAGTCACCGGAGTGCTCGGTACTTGGAGTTACTGCCTCGCGCGGCGAACCGGTTGACCCGGGAACACTCCCGTCCTCGGGGCGCCGCCCGAGACTACCGGAACTCCCGACACCAACACGTCGCGGATCCCGGTCGAAACTACATTGGGCTTGGCGAACGTGGCTTGGTCGCGCACGGCGGCTGGATCGAAAATGATGACATCAGCGTCGGCGCCGGGTTGGATCCGCCCCTTCGATTTCAATCCGGCGCGATTGGCCGGGAGAAGACTCATCTTCGCCAGCGCGTCAGACAGCGAAAGTACCTTCTTCTCGCGCACGTAGTAACCGAGTACGCGAGAGTAAGTTCCTGCGCCTCGCGGATGGCCTTTGCCCTCGTGCAAATAACCGTCGCTGGCGATCATCACACCGGGTTCGGCCACGGCTCCGTCCACCACGGCGTCCGGAATCATGTGCATGATCACCAGGCCGCCGATCTTCCGGTACTTCTGAAACGTCTGCGCGGTCAGACGTTCACCGGTGGCCGTCCACTCCACGCGGTCGACGTCAATCCCGAGCACCTTCTGCCAACCGGGATCGAACAGAGCCGACTGCAGTTCCGTCATTGCCGCATTGTATGGATAGCATTCGGTGGTCACGTCGAGACCGCGCGACCGAGCTTCTCGCACCATCTGGAGCAGCTTCGGCGTCTGCGTCAATCCGCTCGACGTGATGTGCACGATATGGAGCGGAGCCCCGGTGACGGCAGCGTTGGCGATCACTTCCTCCACCGCGTTCACCGCGTCGGGCTCCGCCGGACCCATGTGCCGGATATGCACGAACACTGGTACCTTGAAACGCGCGGCCACTCGGAACATCTCTTGAATCTCCCAGCGCGAGGCTCCCGGCGTGTATTGAATTCCGAAGCCCATCCCGATCGCGCCTTGTTGCAAGCCGCGTTCGAGTTGCGCCTTCATGACGGTGATCTCTTCTTCCGTGGCCGCGCGGCGCGCTCCATCGCCGGAGGGAACCATCGCCTTGCTCGGATCCTGGAACACCTTCATGCGAACCGGAACATGGCCGGCCGTGACACCGGAATGGATCAATCGTTTTCCCTGTCGCTCGCGATACCATGCATCGACATCGGCTGCGCCCAGTTCGAGATCGAGCGCCGTCGTGACGCCATCGGCGGCTTGTAGGCGGTGGTTCTCGTCGTCTTGGCCATGCGCGTGGAGATCGATGAAGCCGGGGGCGACCACCATCCCCTTCGCGTCGAGCGCCGCTTTCGCAGTGAGCGGCGCCGCGGAGACCGAGACAATCTTCCCGGAACGAATGCCGACATTGCGGATCGCGTCGAGCTTGGTTTCGGGGTCGATCACCCTCCCGTTCTGGATAACGAGGTCGAGTTGTTGGCCGAGGGCAAGTGCGGAGAGCGTCAGCGCCGCTAGCGCGCCCCACAGGCGGGACTGAAGTCCCGCGCAGGCTGAAGCCTGCCCCACAGCTCGACTGAGTGGGTCACGGCGGAAGTCTGCTCCGCTTCTAGAGGTAAATCTTTTCGAGAGTGTTGACCACATAAGCACCGCACCGTTCATAACTCGTTCGCGGACCCTTTCGCGCCGTGTCGAGATCCACGCAGATCCATCCTTTGAAATTGACTGACTTCAGCGTGCGATGGCACGCCTTGAAGTCGATCTCTCCATCGCCCAGGTCATAGATGCTCGCCAGGAACTTCGCGCTCCGCGAAGTCTTCTCGAGCACCTTCCCGTTGTCTTGCTTCCAGTCCTCGGTGGGCGTCGTCCACTTGGCGTCTTTGTAGTCCATCGACATGAGGCGCGGCTTGTAGCGCTCCATCATCTCGGGAACGTTGCTGCCGCCGAGGTGCAAGTGCGCGGTGTCCGGAGAAAACCAGAACAACTTCGGATCGGTCATCGCCATGCAACGATGCACCTCGTCTGGCGTTTCCACCATCTCGTCGAGGTGATTATGCAACCCTGCGCGGAAGCCCATCTCGCCCGCCGCCTCACCGATCTTGTTGAACGTATCGCACATCGTCTTGAACGCTTCTTCGCCCTTGGCGTCCGCCGAATGGCGGCCAGGCGGGAACACCACCAGATGGTTCGCGCCCACCTGCTTCAAGAACTTCATCGCTTCCCGCGCGTTGTCGATCACTTTCTTCTGTTGCGCGGCGATGTGCGCCGGGCCGCCGAAAGAGATAGTGAACGTCTCGAGTCCGCGCTTCGACATTTCTCGTTCGATGTCTGCCAGCGTCACGCCATACGTTTTCAAGAAGCCCGGAAAGCCGGTCCAGCGGATACCGATGAATCCGGTGTCCCGCATCACGTCGAACACGTCGGTCAATGGACCATGCTTGAAATGCCCCCACAACCCGAGACTGACGGCCCATTTGATGTTGCGCTTGGCCGGGAGCTTCGCGGCTGCCGCGGTCAGCGTGGATGCGAGAGCGGTGGTGAACTGTCGGCGATTCATATCAGGCGACCCTCAATTTCTCGACGGCCTTCTCGTCGAGCTCGATGCCGAGGCCGGGCTCTTGTGGAACATCCAGGTAGCCGTCTTTCGCCCGGATCTTCTGCTTCGTGATCATCTCGCGCAAGTTCGTTTCCTCCTCGGCGACGAACTCGCAAATGAGCGCATTGGGAATCGAATTGAGCCAATGCAACGCGGCCATCACGTTCACGTAGGTGGTGAAGCCGTGGTTGGCCACGGGCAATGCGCGATCCCACGCGAGGGCCGCGATCTTCATCGCTTCGGTGAACCCACCGCATCGCGTCAGGTCGACTTGGACGACGTCCACTTTTCCGCGATCCATCAAATCCACGTACGTGGATCGGCTCGACTCTTCCTCACCCGCCGCGATGCGCAAGTGAGTCGACTCGCTCAGCTTGCGATACCCGTCATAGTCGTCCGGGCGGAGCGGCTCTTCGAGCCAGAAGATGCGATAGTCCGCGAAGGCGCGGGCACGCTGGATCGCGGTCTTCGCGTCCCACACGAGGCCAGCGTCGATCAACAAATCCGCGTCATCGCCCAGGCCCTTGCGGCCCTCGCGCACCAACGCGATATCGTTGGCTTCGTTCTCGCCCATGGGCGCCCAACCGAACTTTACCGCCGTGAAGCCCTTGTCACGAAACCGCCGGGCCAGATCACGGGTCTTGCGCGGCGTGGCGCCGAAGAGCGAACTCGCATAGCAGCGGATCTTCTGATGGAATCCCCCACCGAGCAGCTTCCACACCGGCTGGCGCAGCGCCTTGCCTTTGATGTCCCACAGCGCCATGTCGATGCCGCTCATGGCATGAACCCCGATGCCGGAGCGCCCCGCGTAGATGTTGTGGTTCCACATCTTGTACCAGAGCTTTTCGGTTTCGAATGGATCCTCGCCGAGCACGATATGGCCGAGTCCAGCGGTGATCGCGTGCGAGTACGGTCCGTCAATGGCGCCTTTCACGGCAAGAGGACTCGAGTCCACTTCGCCGAGTCCAGTGATTCCGGCGTCGGTGTGGACCCGCACCAGAAGCGCGTCCTGTCCACTATCGGCCTGCGCCTTGATATCCGGCAAGCGCAGGTAGATCGTCTCTACTTTCGTAATCTTCATGAACGCATGAGCGTATCACACGGCGTCTGGAACTACGAAAGGCGCACGATAGTCGCGAGAGAGCATCTGGTTCGCTTCGTAGTCGGCGCCGAAGTTTTCGTTGACCGGGTCGAACCGAAGCTGACGTCCCAGGCGATACGAGATGTTCGCCATATGGCACAGCGCGGCTGAGAGATGTCCGTCTGCGATGTCGCCGGTGAGGTCCGTGTGTTTCCGGCTCCTGACTGCCTTGAGGAAATTGTTCATGTGCGGGGACGTTTCCCAAATGCGCGACTCGGTGGGCTTCATCGACTGTGCGAGTTCTCGCTTCTCACCGAGGTAAACCTGGAAGCCGGTCGAGTCCACCGACATGTGACCTTCGCTTCCGAGGAAGAGGTTGCCGATGAAGTTGGAGCCGTCAGAGGGGATGGAGCTCTCGCTTCCGGTGAGCAGTCCGCGGACCTCGAAGACGATCTGCGAGTCGCCATAGTCGAACGTCGACAGTTGCGTGTTCGGAGTCTCCTGATCGTCGTCATAGGCGAACTTGCCGCCGCTCGAGTAGACCTTCGGGGGCAGGGAAGTCTTGCCAAGTCCCCAGCGGCAGATGTCCATCTCGTGGACGCCTTGATTGCCGATGTCCCCGTTGCCGGTGTCCCAGAACCAATGCCAGTTGTAGTGGAAGCGATTCGGATTGAACGCGCGCATTGGCGCGGGGCCGAGCCAGGTGTTGTAGTCGACGCCGGCGGGGATCGGACCGTCGGGCGACTTTCCGATCGACTTGCGCCGCTTGTAGCAAAGCCCTTTGGCGAGATACACCTTCCCGATCACGCCCTCGCGCAGCAGTTGGATCGCCCGTTGCTTGTGCTCCGTCGTGCGCGATTGCATGCCGACCTGTACAATGCGGCCGTATTTCCGGGCGGCTTCCACCATCTTGCGGCCTTCCCAAATGTTGTGGCTGGCGGGTTTTTCGACGTAGACGTCTTTGCCCGCCTGGCAAGCCCAGATGGTTGCGAGCGCGTGCCAGTGATTGCAGGTGGCGAGCGAAACCGCATCCACGTCTTTGTCGTCGAGCAGCTTGCGGAGGTCTTGGTAGGTCTTTGGCTTCGTCCCCTGCATTTTCTCAGCGAGCGGAACCGCGCGCTCCGATTGCGAATTGTCGATATCGCAGAGCGCGGCGACCCGTGACAGTGGGTCTTGCCCGAAGATGCTGACGTGCTCGCGGCCGCGACCGCGCAAGCCGACTACGCCTACGTTGACGCGATCATTTGCGCCCGCGGCACGTTGGGTCGCCAGGGTGGTGGCGCCGGAGGTGATGATGAAGGTTCGCCGCTGCATTTGCCTATCATACGCGAGCACTCCCGTGGGGAAGGTAACCGCTCCACCAACTGCCTGCCAAGGGTTGGTACCGTAAGACTCTGATGGACCGTATCGCGTTTCGTCCGATCGAAGACTTGCCCGCCGGCGCGGATTCGCTCACTGATCATGAGTTGGTTTCGCTGGGCGAAGTCTGGGCGGAGCAGAAGCGTGGACTCGAGGAGCGTGGCGTAGTAGAGCCATTTCTCGAGCGAGTTCGGCGGCGTTGGGCGGTGGAAGCAGGGGTGGTGGAGCGTGTCTACACGCTGGACCGGGGAGTGACCGAAACGCTGATCGAGCGTGGTATCAACGAGGCTCTCATTCCGCGATCCGCAACGAGCGATGATCCGGAGCGGGTGGCAGCCATCATCGCCGACGCTCTCGCAGCGGTGGAGGGAATCTTCGCGTTCGTGAAGGGGGAGCGGACGCTCACGACGAGCTACATCAAGGAACTGCACAGCCTCCTGCTACGCAACCAGAGGACGCGGACGGCGAAAACTCCGCAAGGGGAGATCGTGGAACTGCCGGTGGAGCGCGGCGAGTACAAGACGATGCCGAACAATCCGGCGCGAGAGGACGGGACAGTGCATGAGTACTGTCCCCCGGTTCACGTGGCAGCCGAGATGGACCGGCTGATCGAGATGCACCGGCGGCATGTGGAGGCGGGTGTGCCGCCGGAGGTGGAGGCTGCGTGGCTGCATCACCGTTTTACGCAGATTCATCCGTTCAGCGACGGCAACGGGCGGGTTGCGCGATTGTTGGCGTCCGCAGTGTTCTTGAAGGCAGGCTGGTTTCCACTGGAGATCTCGCGGGATGGGGTGCCGGTGTATATCGATGCGCTGGAAAGAGCGGACGAAGGAAACCTCCGGGCACTGGTCAACCTGTTTGCCCGAAGGCAAAGGCTGATTCTGGTGGAGTTGTTGAATCAGCGAGACCGAGCCTTGTCGCTCAGTGTCGCCGAAGCGGTTACCAGCGCAGTTGAAGTGCTTCGGCTGACGAGTGCCGTGTCGGCGAAGCACTTGAGGGCTGTTGACGAGGTCGCGACGAAAATCTACTTGGCTGCCCTGGAGAGGATTCAGGAATTGGCACGATCGCTCGCGCGGACCTTGCGGGACGCTGGCTTCGAACCCGTCCTCTCCGTTTCGGAAACATTCTTTTCCGATGACGAAAAGCTGGCGGATCGCGAACTGGGGTACCAGGTCAATCGCGCCCAGTACGATCGAGGCTGTGTGCTAAATATTCGACAGCCGATGCCGATCAAAATCAGCCTGGACGTGCACGGCATCGGCCGTGTCGAACATGGTTTGCGAGCTGTGTCGGTCTACACGATTCGGTCGCATAAGATGGTGATCTTCCCGGACACTCTCTACCTGAACTACCGGGAAGCCGGCGATGCGGCGGAGGCTAGGTTCCGCCCTTGGCTCGAGGCTGCCTTGGTTTGGGCGATCGACCGGTGGCGCGAGAGCTTTTGACCTTGGTCTTCGCGTTGAGGTCGACACGGTGTTTCCAAGCCGTCTTCAACGCGCCCGTCATCACATCCTCAGAAGCCTCGGCTAGCCGGAGATGGGTCGCCCCCATGCGACCCCAGCCGCCGTGCACCGGCAAGAACACCTCGGGCATCTCTTCGACAAACGCCGCCTGCTGCTCCGGCGTAAGCATCAGGTTCCCGTAGCCGAGCTTCACCGAAGCGAGCGTGGCGAAGATGCGGCCGCCCACCCGAAAGTCCACCGCGCCCATGTGCGATCCTTCCTCTGCGCCGGGCAGGCTGAGCGCGATCCGTCGGAAGTCGTCGGCCGTCATGCGGCGCTTACATCACCTGCTCGAGAATCGCGAAGTCGCCCGGGTTCCAAGCCTGCGCGATGATGTAGAGCTTGCCATCGATCTCGCGCAGCACAGCGTTGTGGATGTGGGCGAAGTTGGCGAGCCCGAGGTCCTCTCTGGCGATGATGGTGGAGACCAGCTTGTCGTTCTCGTAAAGATAGATGGGCGCGCCCTTGGAGCGATCCGGACCATCGAGCGCTCCGATCACCGCGTAGTTGCCGTGATAGTAGATGTCGCAGGGGAGCGATCCGAGCGGCGTCTTGAGCGTCGAGAGGTACTGGCCGTAGCGCGTGAAGCGATCGATCTCGGCGTTGGGGCGATCGGCGACGTCGACGCGCGTGGTGCCCGGCGGAATGGTGATGCCGTGGCCGGTGCCGAATTGTCCGGGTCCAGTGCCCTTACCGCCAAACGCGAGGTCATGCCACTGAATCTGGAACGGCGCCCAACTCGTCACGCGTGCCGTCAACACCACGTCGAGGTTCGAGTATCCAGTAGAGATGTACAGCGTGCTGTGCTGGAAGTCCGTATCGGTGGGAATGAACGGTCCGCGGCCGAGGAAGTAATCGTTGGCAATAGGGAGCCCCAAGTCCTTGGAGCCATCCGGCGGAGCGAGCGTTCCCACCAGCTTTCCGTCAAGCGTGGTGACGAACACCTTCTGCGCGTTGTTGCCCGGGAACGAGAGATAGGGCGTACCGTCCGGAGCGTGCCAAAGCGTCGCATTGTGCATGTTGGTGTCGCGCATCGAAGGGTCGGTGGGGACCATCGTGGTGGACTTGAGGTCGCCGCTGATCTTGATGATTCCCGCGCCGGGCAGGGCGAAGTAGACATCGCCTTTGCCGGGGCGGCGATCCACGCCGAAGCCGCCGTGTGCGGCCTTGAGCACCTTCTGCTCCTGCGCCTGCGGCGGAAGGTGGCTCGAAGTGTAGAGGACCTTGAACTTGTACTTCCCATTGCCGCTGACGGCGGGACCTTGCGCGGAGCCCGATCCACTGAAAGATCCGATGGCGAGCAGTGCGGCGAACGCCGAGCCGATGGTCAATCGCTTGATGTCGATTTTCATGTCTTCAGGAATTAGAACACAACGCGAGGCGGCGTTGGGGAGGGCGCGGGAAGGTGGGAGAATAAGCGGGGAGGATTCGTTGAACGTCTACAAAGACAACGCCGAGCCGCTCGAGCGTTACGAGTTCCAGATGGGCACGGCGCGCGGAAGGTTGGCGATGACGCTCGATCTGTTGACCGACGCGCTGGTGCTGGTGGGTCAGCACGGCGTCTACTGCCAGAGCGCGCGGCAGCCGGGCAAGCCGGCGATGGACGTGCAGATCATCCTGAAGCAGATCGAGGGCGCCAAGGAATTGGTGGGTGACGTGATGACGGAACTGGCGCGGCCGCGGTGAGGGGCGTGGCGTGGCTCGCGTTGGCGTTCGCGTGCGAGTTGGCGGCGCAGCGGCAGTACTTAACGGGAAAGGTGATGGCGGTGGAGTCGCTATCGCCGGGAGTGAAGCGCGTGCGGGTGGCGATGCCAAAAGAGTATCGTTTCGAGGCGGGGCAGTTCGCGCTGGTGCGATTGCCCAAAGCGTTCGTGGATGCGTGGAACGCGAAGTATGGGACACAGCACACTGAGGTGGTGCGGCCGTATTCGTTCGCGCTGAGTCCGAGGCGGCTACCCGTGGTCGAGTTCCTGGTGCAGTTGGCCGGGCCGCCTGCGGGTGGTGATGTGCCGCCAGGGATCGCGTCGTCGTACATTCATGGCTGGCTGAAGAAGGGCGTCGCGATCGAGATCAGTGCGGCGATGGGGGGCTTGGGTGAGATCGATAATTCGGCCGCGAGTGCGCTGGTGATGGTGGCGGGCGGAACGGGCGTGGCGCCTTTCATGGGGTTGCTCGATCACTGGTTCGCCACGGGGCAACTGGCGCGACGGAAGATCTACTTGTTCTACGGCGCTCGTTCGCAGAGCGAGTTGGTGCTCGATACGCGGCTGCGAGGATGGGCGAGACGGCACAAGAACTTCGTCTACGTGCCTGTAGCATCCAGCGAGAAGACGGTGACCGAGGCGTTCGATGGATACTTCGTGGACTCGCTCGATGCGGATGTGTTGTTGGCG
Source organism: Bryobacteraceae bacterium (assembly GCA_046331625.1). GTDB lineage: Bacteria > Acidobacteriota > Terriglobia > Bryobacterales > Bryobacteraceae > JAXLQL01. Next base: position 443,766 of record JAXLQL010000005.1, on the reverse strand, counting down.
GGTCCGCCACGGATGATGGACGCGGCGGCGGAGGTGGCGGAGCGAAAGGGTGTGTCGAGGGGGCGGATTCGGCACGATCCGATTCGGGTGACGCAGTAGCGGGTGCACACGGACTGAAGTGCGCACGTGTCGTGCTGGTCCAAGCGGCGGAGTCTCTTGTGGGGCCTTGCCGTCTTATCGGACGATGGCTCGCGAGGCGGCAGCGGGACTGAAGTCCCGCGCAGGCTAAAGCCTGCCCCACAATCGGCAGCCGAGTGCTCCACCAGTGGGTGAGTTTCTGGAGATGCCGCGCAGGCTAAAGCCTGCCCCACAACTCAATATGGAAGCAGCTACGGGCGCGGCCTACAAGTGGAGCTCTTGGCCGATCTCGTGCATCGCGATGCGGTCTTGGCTCGACTTCGCCGCAGCCACGAAGCGCTCGATCGGTTCCGTGTAAGGCTCGCGTCCGAGGCGGAACGTCTGGTGATGCACGGGGACGAAGACCTCCGCTCCCGCATCGTTGCCGATGCGCCAAGCCTGCTCCGGATTGCAGTGATAGCGGATCCACGGATTATAGGCGCCGATCGGGATGATGCCGACGTCGATCGACTTGCTCGACCTCACCTGACGGAACGCGTCCGTATCGGCGGTGTCGCCAGCGAACAGCACGCGGCGCGAGCCCGCCTCGATCAGATAGCCGTTGTATCCGCGATAGGTGTCGCTGCGGTAGCGCGCTCCCCAATGGTTCACTTCCAGCGCCTTCACCGAAGCCTCGCCCGCGCGAGCAGTCTGTCCCCAGCGCATCTCACGCACCGATTGGAAGCGGCCCGCGCGAAGCAGGTCCGATGTTTCCCATGCGGTGAGCACCTGCGTCGACTTGCTTTCGAGCGCGCGCAGCGTCTTGGTGTCGAGATGATCCATGTGCGCGTGCGAGAGCAGGATCAGATCGATCTTGGGAAGGTCTTCCACGGAAAGCGCCGGCCTGCGCACGCGCTTGATGCCGAGCGAGATCCCGCCGATGTGAATGCCCGCGTAGTTGTTCAGCACGGGATCGGTGAGGATGGTGAATCCGTCTACCTTGATGAGTGTGCTGCTATGCCCGAGCCATGCCACGTGAAGGCCGCGATCGGGCCACGCCTTGGGATTCGGTTGGTAGAGCGGAGGCGGCACTTCGCGCCTCATCTCGGACCACACTCCTGACCAGAATCCTCGCGGCGCAGTCGCTCCCGCGCCCGCCGCGCCAGCCGCCACCAAACCTGCTCCGCCCAAGACGAGCTTTCTCCTCGTCCATCCCCCTGGTTTCCGTTGCATCAATCCCAACTGTGCCGCTCCTCCTTCCACGGGTCGCCGTGCATGTGATAGCCGTTGCGCTCCCAGAACCCCGCCCGGTCGCGGTCAAGAAACTCGAGACCGCCCAGCCACTTCGCGCTTTTCCAGGCGTAGAGCTGCGGCACGATCAGCCGCACCGGACCACCATGCTCGAGCGCCAGCGGTTCGCCGTCGTGCAGGTCCGCGATCAGTGCGTCTTCGGCCAGGAATTCGTCGAGGGGCATGTTCGTGGTCCAGCCCTGATCGTACCCATAGGCCAAGACGAACTTGGCTTCGGGCTTCAGGCCGCCGCAGAGGTCCACGATCTGGCGGGCAGACACGCCTTCCCACACGTTGCCGAGCCTCGACCAACGGGTCACACAATGGAAATCGGCAAAAACCTTCACGCGCGGTAGCTTCTGCCACTCGCTCCAGTCCCACTCGCGTGGTTGGTTGACCAGGCCGCCGACTACGAGCTTCCAGCGGGTTCGGTCGATCGGAGGCGGTCCGCCCGCGTCCAGCACAGGCCATTTGCGGGTACGCGACTGGCCGGGCGGGACTCGGTTGGCTCGGCGGGTGTCCGGACTGATGATCACGCCGGGTTCGACGGCCTCCGGGACAAGCAGCGGCTCCTGTTGGGTCTTGTCGAGATCCACTTTCATATCAGACGTATCCCGCCTCTCGAGAGTTCTATTCCTTTTTATTTTAGCGGCCACGCTGAGAACAAAGGCGATTTGCGCGCACTACCTCAACAGAGGGATTCCCCTTATGCGTACGGCAATCGTATTCGTGTGTTTGGTGGGGGCGCTGACGGGCGAGCGGCGCCTCGATCTCCGGGTGGAATACATCGGGGGTACCATTTCGCAGTTTCGGGTGGGTTCGGAGGCGGCGATGTCTACGGCCGACCCGGGCCAGTTTCAGGTGGCGATGAAAGGGAGCCAGGTGGAGGTCCCCTACGCGCGAGTCAACCTGCTCGAGTATGGGCAGAACGTGAATCGGCGGCTGGCGTTGGCTGTGGTGATCTCGCCGATGTTCCTGCTGAGCAAGGCGCGCAAGCATTTTCTGACGGTCGGCTATCAGGACGCTGAGGGACAGCAGCAGGCGATGGTGTTCCGGCTCGACAAAAAGAATGTGCGGGCGGTGCTCGCGAGCATGGAGGCTCGCACTGGGCTCAAGGTTCAGTTCCAGGATGACGAGGCGAGAAAGGCGGGTAAGGGATGAGGTGGGCTGACCTAGGAGTCCAAACTTGTCGCCGAGGAACAGGGCACGAGGTTCCGGCAGCGGGGCTCAAGTCCCGCGCAGGCTCGAGCTTGCCCTCGAAGAAGGGGGCTGCAATGAAGCGGGTCGTTTGGTTGTTGATGGCGCTGCCGCTCGCCGCGGCCGATTCCGGGGAGCAGACGTCGCAACTGGTGGAAGTGAAGCGCATCTTCGTCGACCGGCTTGGGGGCGGGGAAGTCGCGGGCCACGTCCGCGACATGATCATCAACGGGCTGCAGCGGTGCGGCTTGTTCGTGATCACCGAGAATCCGGACAAGGCGGATGCAACGCTCAAGGGATCGGCCGAGGACCTGGTGTTTACCGACACGTTTCAGTCGAGCGATGGAGTCGGCATGCGCGCCTCGGCGGGAACGGGCACCGATCGAAGCACTGATGCGCGGTCGCGGCGGGCGAGCGTCAGCGTCACCGATCGCGAGTCGCGCAAGATATCCGAGCGGAAGCACGAAGCAGCAGCGGCGGTCCGGTTGGTGAACAAAGACGGGGACGTGATCTGGTCAACCACGCAAGAGAGCCTGGGAGCGAAGTTCCGGGGGGCGAGCGCGGACGTGGCGGAGAAGATCATGCGGCAACTGCTCGAGGACTATCAGAAAGCGAAGAGGACTCGGGCGGGGGTGATCGGGCCAGGGGGACGATAGCAGAGCCGAGGCAGAAAAGCCGAAGGCCGGAGGGGGTGTCCCTCCGGCCTCTGGGTTGGTTTCGAGCCGATGCGGCCCAACAGGGATTAGCCCTGGTTGGCGGCGTTCGACATCGCGATCGAGATCTTCGAGAAGATCGTGCTGATGCTCTTGGCAACGCCGGGCATGATGGCGCCAGCCGCCACGGCGACGAAGCCGGCCATCAGGGCGTATTCGATGAGGTCCTGACCGCGGTTGTCCTTCATCAGGCGCAGCTTCCAGACCAAGTTGTTCAGTTTCTTCATTTCTCTGTTTCTCCTCTCCCTGCTTGCAGGGTTTGTCTTGCTATGAGTCAAGAATACCGGTGATCGGGTTCGAAGAAAATTGGCAGAATTGCTTAGGCCCCTACCGGAATAGTCTCGGTATCGCCGGTGGCGGGCCGCTCCTGTGCCCGTAACCCCATACCGCTCAACACCGTAGCGAACATGGCCACTACCAGCACCGTACTCAGTGGCTGTCCGGTGATGATGAAGAATGCCACCGGGGGCAAGCTGCAGAGAAAGGCCAGGGCGCGGGCAGGCTTGGGTGCTTCGCCGTGAATCAACAACGCAGTGGCCGGAATCAGCATGGTGAGGTCGTGCGTGTAGGCGTGATGGCAGACGAGCAGGCTCCCGATCAGGCCGAACCCGAGCGATGCGCTCAAGCTGCGAGAGCGGAGGCAGCTGAAAGCCAATGCCGCCGCCACCGCGGCACTGAGTGCGATTTCGAGGCTGAGGTTGTCCTCCCCGCAGATCGCCCAAACCAGGTTGCGCAGGGTCGGCATGTGTCCGGCGGCCGGATGCAGCGCGGGGTTGGAAACGGCGCTCAGGTAGCGAACCGGCCACCCGATGCCGTCGGCTATGACGCTGAGCCCGAACAACGCGACAGCGCCTACCGCCCCGCCTTGGAGCATTTTCCACTCACGCCTCACCAGCAAAACGAGCGGAACCAGGATCAGGAGGTGGAACTTGATGGCACCTAGACTCAGCACAAGTCCTGCGAGTAGCGGGCGGTTCCGCAATCGGAGCAGATAAGCGAAGCCCGCGGCGGCTGCGGTCAAGCCCACATCCTGGCCGTTGGCGAAGTTGACCAGCAGCGGCGGCGACATGCAGGCGAGAATCGCCGTCTCGGGAACCAGCTTTGCGAAGCGCCACAGGAAAAGCCCTACCACCACGAGGCTGACGCATTGATAGATGTAGTAGGCGGTGAGGTAAGGCAGCGCGCCGAGCGGCTTGAGCACCAACGCGTAGAACGGCAGCCGGGTGTAGTAGACGGCATCGATGAATCTGCCGACGGCTTCCATCTGGATCTTCTGCGATGCTTCCACATCGTAAAGCTGTGGCGTGCCCACGAGCTTGGCTCCGGCGTAGAGTTGCACGAAATCATTGACGCCAGTGGTGACGCGCGGACGAAAGCCGATGCCCCAGAAGCCGAGAATGGTGACGCCGAGCAGACAGACGGCTGCAGTCTGTAGGGTTCGGATGTTCATGTCGTGAGAAGAGTGTGTTGAAAAAGGCCGACGGCCGGAAGGGCGTACCCCTCCGGCCGCTGGGTTGCGCGAGTATGTCGCGACGCCAGTGATTAGCCCTGGTTGGCGGCGTTGGACATCGCGATCGAGATCTTCGAGAAGATCGTGCTGATGCTCTTGGCGACACCAGGCATGATCGCGCCCGCCGCGACGGCCACGAAACCGGCCATCAGGGCGTACTCGATGAGGTCCTGACCGCGGTTGTCCTTGAGCAGCCGCATCTTCCAAACCAGATTGTTGAGCTTCTTCATTGACTCTTTTGTCTCCTCTCCCTGCGAAGGGTAATTAGCTGTGAACTATGACAAGAATACAGTCGCAGCCATCCGCGAAAAATTGGCAGAAGTCCCTAGAGGGAGCCGGGAAAAGTCTCTCCGGCACCGGGGTACCGCCCTAGAATCCGGCTCTTTCCAGTGCTAGCAGCCCAAAGCCCCGTGGGCCGCGTTGCGAGCGCGCCTCCCTCAGGGATGTTGCCAGATGCCCGTCGCGGAGACGCATTCGATGGGGGCCATCTTACAGGAGCCACAAAGAAGCAGATGGCCCCATGCCGCCGCAACCCTTTGGACGGCCGGGGTTTGTGCCGCGTAGTTCGTTGCTCGTCACACGAGATGGACCGGCATTGCTTCCTCCTCGCGCCTCGCCTGCGGGCACAGGTCCCGCGCGGCGCGGCCCACCGGACTCTAGCCACGGGCTGCTAGGTGCACCGCTCTTGAAATCCGTAAGCGATTCCCAGGCGGACCGGCCCCCCCCATCTCGCGCGGTTTCCGGCCGATGCGGATTCCCAGTAACGCGGCCACCGGAGATTCATGGGCGAGCGAACGTAGGTAACCGCTCCCACGCATCGTGAATAGAATGGTGGAGAATGGTCGCGAGCATTCTATCCGTCGTGTTGCCCCTGGCTGGCGCCGGCTGGGCAGTCTACATCTACAAGGTGGGGAGACCGGACACGGTGGGAGCCGCGATCGGTGTCGGCATCGCTGCCTACCTCGTCTTCGCGATCGCGTGCGTACTGGGTGAAATTGCTGCCGTCGTTGCGCTGATCCGTGGCGAACGTCCGAGTTGGATCGCAGTCATCGGAGCGCTTCTGAACCTGACGGCCGTGATTCCACCCGTGCTCGTCCTCCAGGGCAAGGCCTGATGCCTGGCCACCGTCGGGACGCCCCTTCCCGCCGCAAACGCCTGGAGACTTGCCTGTCCTTTCCCAGTGACTGACAATGCTAGTGATGAATCCTTTCCAGGTTTTGCGCTCGCAGTGGAAACCGGGCGATCAGCGAGAAGTGGAGGACTGGCGGATTGACCGGCAGCAAGGCGTCGAGTTCGACTCCTACCGCCGTGTCTACCTCGCTGACGGACACGAATGGATCGTAGCCGGGCAGATCATGCGCGATGACGGCAAGAAATACTACATCCTGGAGTGCACCGAATGACGCGGCGGGGATTGCTTGCTGTGCCGATCGCTGGGGTCGCGTTGCGCGCCGCCCAACAAACGCGATTCCGCTTGTCGCCGTACCGGGTCCGACTGCGCCACACCTGGACCACCACCATGTCGTCGAGCGACTACCGCGATGTGATCTATTTCCTGTTCACGCGCGGCAATGTCTCGGGTGTGGGCGAGGGAGCGCCGATCGTGCGCTATCACGAGTCCGCCGAGCAGGCGATGCGGTTCTCGAAGGATCTCGAACAGTGGTTCAACGACAAGGTCGATCTGATGCAGTACCGCAAGATCATCCGGGCGGTCCATGCGAAGATCCCCGGCGATTGGGCTCTCAAGTCGGCGATCGACATCGCGCTGCACGACTGGGTGGGACAGCACCTCGATGTGCCGATCTGGAAGATGCTCGGGCTCGATCCGCTGGACGCGCCGGCGACGACGTTCTCGATCGGGATCGACACTCCCGAGATGACGCGGCAGAAAGTGAAGGAAGCCGAGGCCTATCCGGTTTTGAAGATCAAGGTCGGGTTGAAGACCGACGAACAGACTCTCGACGCCGTTCGCAGCGTGACCAAGAAACCGCTCCGCGTGGACGCCAACGAGGGCTGGAAGAGCAAGGAAGAAGCGGTGGCCAAGATCAACTGGCTCGAGAAGCACGGTGTCGAGTTCGTGGAGCAGCCCATGCCGGCACACATGCTCGAAGACATGAAGTACGTGCGGAGCAAGGTGCACATTCCGGTGATCGCGGACGAGGCGTGCTTGCATCCCAGTGACGTACCGAAGCTCGCGCCCTATTTCGATGGAGTGAACATCAAGCTCGACAAGTGCGGCGGGATGCTCGAGGCGTTCCGGATGATCGAGATGGCGCGAGCGCTGGGGATGAAGACAATGCTCGGGTGCATGATCTCGACATCGGTTGCGGTGACGGCCGCGGCGCAACTGTCGCCGATGGTGGACTGGGCGGATCTGGATGGAAACCTGTTGATCGCGAACGATCCGTACGTGGGCGTGACGGTGGAGTCAGGGAAGCTGATTCTGCCGAGCGAGCCGGGGTTGGGGTTGCGGCCTGTGCAGGCCGGGTAGCGAACCGGCTCAGCTTTCGACGAGCAGGAGTTCGAGCCCGCCTTCGATTTCGACAGGCGCGGAAACCGCGCCTTTCGGAGCGCTGAGTTGGCCGCGAATCACCACGTTGGGCTCGATGAGCAGTTCCTCGCCGGACTCGACGCGAACCGGACCGCCCTTGCGGGCGCCTCGGACGCCGGACGAGAGGCGGAGCGTTTGGGTGGAGCGGAGATCGCCTTCGAACAGGCAGTCCTCGCCGAGTTCGAGCAGGCCGCGGGCAATCAGGTTCCCGCGGCTGATCGAACCCTGGCCGATGCGGATGTCGCCGCCAGCCTTGATGTCACCTTCTAGCAAGCTTCCCGCCGGGCAACTGAACGATCCCCGGACCACCAGGTTGCCGCGCAGCATCACTGGCTGGGGTAGGGTGAGGCTGCCGTCGTAGACCCAGGTTTCGGCGCCAAGCGGAGTGAGCTTGTCGTCCCGGTAGCCGCGTACGTTGAGAAGCTGCGGCCTCTCGCCGCGGCCGGGAGGATTGATTTCGAGGTAACTGCGGACAGGTGGAATAGCGCCGTTTGCGCCCCAGTGGCCGAGCGTGACGATTTCTGGCGCCATCAAGCCTGCGCCGCCCGCGTCATCGGAAAGGCGAATACCTGCTTCCGCTACGCCCTCGTCCACCCATGCTCCGGCGCGCAAGTCCATCCAACCGGCGCACTCGGCACGGCGCACCTGGACTCCCAAACCTACTACGAGATTTCCGTCGGCGCAAATGGCGTCTACCTGGCTGCCCTTGCCGATGACAGCGTCGCCCGCAACATAGATGGGACCGCGAAACTGGCACTGCGCCCCACATTCGAACCGTCCCCGGACCAGCAGTACCTCGTCAAGTTCCATCCCGTCAGAGCAACTGACGTCTTCGGCGAGCACCACCTGCGTGGTCCCGGACTGGAACACACGTGGCTCCCCAGACTCGCCTGGAGGCATGGAGGCCAGCCAGGTCCGCGCCAGTTCGCGAAAAACAGCTCCGGTTTCGGCTTCGAATCTCACGCCACCCTCCAGGGACCTTATCGGCGAAACACCGTAGAACCTTTAGACGAAGATTCCCGGGGGCCGCAGTCGGATCTGGCGCCAGAGATGTTCGAGTTGCAGCGCGCGAGTCCGTTGGCGCGGCCGCGGTGCTGAGGGACGCGCCCGGTGCAGAGGTGCACTTGCTCCGATCCGAAGCGAAATGTCGACGGCGGCTGACCAAGAGCAAGCCTGATGTGCGGCAGTGTGCCGATCCAAGGGCCTTTGAAACTCGTGCCCGAGTGGCGGGACTGAAATCCCACGCTGGCAAAAGCCCACCCTGCGCGGCGAACTGCCGATATCGGAGTCACGCTGAAGCCAACGCCGGCCCGAAGGCCTCAGTTCCCGCGGCCGAACTTGGCGAGCATGTCCGCAATCTCGTTCACTGCTTCGAGCGGCACATCGGCGGATAGCCGCACCTGCTTCGATTCCTGCCGAATGTCGACAGCGTCAAAGACCTTCTTGAGATCCTCTTTGCCATCCGGGATCGAGAGCCGCCCCAGCCCGACGATGCCGCGCATCGCCCCATGCAGTTTCTTCGCTCCCGCCTCGTCGGAGGCCGTGCCGACTGCTCCGAGCCGCACGCCGCGCGACAGGTCCGCCCACAGCGTTCCCGTATCCACCGAGCCGAGAATCTTCGCGACATTAGCCGCCGGACCGCCCGCATCGCCGGGCACTTCGAGCGCACCATAACTCACGGCCCACGCGTGGGCGCCCGCGGGCACGGGGTTCATCAACTTCGCCAAGTGAGCCGGGAATGGCTGCTTCTTCGCCGCGCGATCGAGGGCGGCCCGCACGATCGCGTCGTCGCCTCCGGCGATCACGGTCGCGGCCGGCAGCGCGACCAGCCGCTGGCCGAGCGCGAACGCCACGACGCTGCCCACGTCTGCCCGCTTGGCTCCGGACTCGGCGAGCCGCTTCTCGATCGAAGCGCGATCAAAGCGGCCGCGCGCAAGGCCGAACATGCCCTTGCCATCGGAGACCAGCAACACCTCGTCGAGATCCTTGCGCGGGTCGAAGCCTGTCTCCTTGGCCAAGCCTTCGAGCGACTGCTGCTCGAGCAGCGGCTTGAAGCGGTCATAGACGGGTGAGGTCTTGAGGCGGTCGACGCGGAGATCGACCAGTCGAATCGCGTCGTTCGGAACCAGATCGGCGAGAGACGCATCGAGAATGCTTCGCGGACCGGTGCCCCCGCATCCAACCAGCACAGCTATGAAGCACGCCAGGGCGAGAGTGCGGCCCCTCGGAAGCATGTCGGCAGTCATTGCCTCGATTGTGGCACACGGGGCTTCGAAGGCAAAAGAGCGGCCAGGTACAGTCCGAGTCCGAGCGCCAGGCAGCCCCACGCGAACCAGTCGCCGTATCGCGAGTACAGCGTGTTTTCGCGGATCCAGGAAAAGCCCAATCGGCCGGCCGTGGCCTGGAACGGTTCGAGGCGCGCGCGAACGCGGCCCGCGGGGTCAATCGCAGCGGTGTAGCCGTCATTGGTCGGCCGCAGCAGCCATCGCCGGTTCTCCACGGCACGCATGCGGGCGAGCAACAGGTGTTGTTGACGCGCGGCCGAGCGCCCGAAGTATCCATCGTTGGTCATGTTTACCAGCACTTCGCCGCCGCCTTCGGCGAATCGCCGCACCAGATGCGGAAACGCCGACTCGTAGCAGATGAACGCACCCACGCCGTGGCCTGCCGCGGACATCACTTGAAATCGCGTGCCGGGTTCGAAGTCGCCCGCTTCTTGCGTGATCCGGTTGATCCAACCGAACATCGGTGGTATGAATTCGCCGAATGGCACCAGGTACATCTTGTCGTAGCGTGCAACCGGGTTGCCTTCGGGGCCCACCATCTGCGCCGAATTGAGCGGTGCACCGCCGGGCGTGAAGAGTACGGTGCCGAATAGAAACGACGACTTGGCGAGCCGGGCGAGCCGTTGCACCTCTTGGCGGAACCCGGCGTCGGCTTCGAAGTAGAGCGGCGCTGGAGATTCGGGCCACAGCAGCAGCGGCGGATGCGGACGCTCGGGGTCCAGCGCGACAGCGGCCGTGCTTGCCACCATCTGGTTGAGCATCAGCGCCATGCGGCGCGCGTCGATGTGCTCGCTCTGCGGAACGTTCGGTTGCAGCGCCACCGCCTCTTCGGTTACCTTCCATTCGTCAGGGATCGCAGGCAGCGCGAACAGTCCGGCTAGGACGGCGGCCGGCGCCAATTCGAAGCGCGGGCGCCGCAGCACCACCACCGCCACTGCCGCGCCGAGCATCGCGAACACGAACGACAGTCCGTAGACGCCGGTGTACGGAGCAAGACGCAGCGGGATCCCCATCTCGATTCCAGCATTGCCCAAGGTGAGCCAAGCGAAGCCTTGGGGCGAGTTCAATCGCTCGATGCCGGTCCACAGTGCGGCTATGGCGGGAACAGCCCAGGGCTTGCGCATGATGGGTCCGGCGAGCACAGTGAATAGCGACCATAGTGCCCCCTTCACCACGCACATCAAGACCAAGGCGAGAAGAGCGAGAGGGCGATCCATGGCGCCGTGATGCTCGAGCACCCATTCGGTCCAATTGCAGACTCCGAGCCAGTAGAGGAAGCCTGCGAGTTCGCCGAACAGCGCACGCCGCTTCCAACTCGGTTCACGCGCTGCTGCCACCAGCAGAGGAGCCAGCGCGACTGGTGCGAAGAGGTGGATGTTCCACTCCGGGAACAAGAGCACCGAGAGCACCGCCGAGAGCGCGGCTAAAGCCCAGTTCAAAGCAGGTGGTCTCCCCCGGCGGCGGCTTCTTCGCTCACCTTGTCGGCCATGTAGGAGCTGCGCACGAATGGTCCGCTGAAAACCATCTTGAAGCCGCGGGCCAAGCCTTCGTCGCGGTAGGCGTCGAACTCCGCTGGCGTCACGTAGCGAATTACGGGAAGATTTCGGCGCGTGGGCTGCAAGTATTGTCCGATGGTGGCAACGTCAGCCAGCGCGTGCTGACGCAGGTCTGCGAGCAACTCGTGAACCTCGTCGTGCGACTCACCGAGCCCCACCATCAGGCCCGACTTCGTCAACACGTCTGGACGATGCTCCTTGGCGGCGCGCAGTACACGCAGCGACTGCTCGTAATCGGCTTGGGGACGCACACGCCGGTAGAGCCGCCGCACGGTCTCCATGTTGTGATTGAACACGTCGGGCCCCGCATCGAGCACGCGCCGCACCGCGTCGAGGTTGCCTTGGAAATCCGGCGTCAGCACTTCGATGCGAGCTTGCGGCAGCGCGGTTCGCACCGAGCGGACGGTCTCGGCGAAATGTTGCGACCCGCCATCGGGCATGTCGTCGCGGTTCACGCTGGTGATCACCACGTACCGCAGATTCATCGCCGCCGCCATTCGCCCCACCTCGGCCGGTTCGGATGCGTCGAGCGAAAACTCGTGCTTCTCGCGCGATCCCTTGGGGACCGAGCAGAATCCGCAGCCCCGTGTGCACAGGTTGCCCAGGATCATGAACGTGGCTTGGCCGCGATGGAAGCACTCGTGGATATTCGGGCAGCGAGCCGACTCGCAGACTGTGTGGAGATGCCGCTCGCGAAGCTGGCGCTGGAGCGCCGTGACCGCCGGGAAATGTGTGATCGGTTTGCGCAGCCACTCGGGAAGGCGGCCTCGCACAGCACGGCCTCCGGGCGGGAGAGCATTTTCGATTTGGACGAGGCCGGGTCCGGTCAAAGCTTCTTGACGATCGGGCTGAATCCGTTCGACTTCAATTGCTGCAAGGCGCTGTCGGTCGCGGCGGAATCCTTGAGCGGACCCACCATCACGCGAACCAGATCCTTGCCGGGAACTTCTTGCGTCGCAACGGGGAAACCTTTCTTCGAAAGGCTGTTCAGCAAAACGTTGGCCTCGGGCTGCTTCGCCGCGGCCACTTGCAGGAACGTACCGCCGCGGGCGGACGGATAAGCGCCGCCGGATGAGGCAGGCGCCGGTGGCGGCTCAACTGGTTTGGGAGTGGGCTTGGGAGGCTCCACCTTGGCAGTCTCGACCTTCGGCTTGTCCGCCTTGGTGGGAGCGGGAATTGCAGGCTCGATCTTGCCCGTCTTCGGACCCTCGGCCGCTACGACGCTCCTCTTCTCTTCTTTCGTACTCGCAGTCTCGGTACCCTTCTTAGCGAAAGGATCCACGCGCTTGTCGGGAATCATCAAGTCGACAGCCGAGGACGAGGAGGAGGAGTCGCTCTTCTTCGGTGGATCGATTGTCGTAGGATTGCTCGGGCTCGGGCGCGTCGGATCGGAGAGGCTTGTCGGTGTCCCGGCGTCCACCACCAGAGGCCGCGTGGCGGCGACAGTTGTGGTATTCGGCGCCGTGTAGCGGCCAGCCAGATATCCCATCGAGAAAAATACGGCGAGCAGCAGCACTACCAGGAAGAACACACTGAGCAACTGTTTGTTACCCAGTACAAGTTCAAATTCCCCTTCTTCGTTCGTCGGCATCAGTCTGTCCTTTTTGAGTGGCCATTTTCCACGTCTGGCCTTGGCGAGTCGCCTTAACCCGAGCATACATCTATCGGCTGCGAATTCACAAGCCCATAGAGCATAAACCCTAGTCTATCCTATGCGATAGTCGGGTACTACGTCACCGATCGTCGCCGCTCGTCAATTCCCCACGATCTTCTTGCGTGCTTCGAGGTAGGCGGTGACGGCCTGCTCGAGCGTGGGCATTGGATCCAAGCCCGCGGCTTCCATCTTCGAGTTCGAAAGGGCCGAGAACTTCGGACGGCGCGCCGCGGTGCGATACTCGCGCTCATTGGTGGCGCGCAATTCCGGACTGAGCCCGGCCAGCCCGAAGATCAGCTTGGCATAGGCGTACCAGGAAATGGGCCTCCCGCCGCCGACATGGTAAACGCCCGTCAGGCCCCGGCGAACGAGTTCGAATGTTCGTTCCGCCAAAGCGGGAGCGTATGTGGGCGAGGCGACGTGATCTTCCACAACCCGGATCGTTTGGCCACCCGCCGCCAGGCGCAGCATCAGTTCGATGAAGTTGCCGCGAGCCGTACGCAACCCTCCGGGCCCGAACACGCCCGAGGTGCGAATCACCAGGGGTGCTTCGAGGTAGGCCTGCGCATAGAGCTCGCCCGCGAGCTTCGAAACGGCGTAGGCGCCCAGCGGGTGGGTCGGATCTTGTTCTGTGTAGGGCCGGCCAGCAGTCCCATCGAACACGTAGTCGGTCGAGAAGTGAACCAGCCGCGCGTCGATCTGGCGGCAGACCATCGCAAGGCTGCGGACAGCCAGCCCATTCACTTCGAACGCCGCGCGGGGCTCCTTTTCCGCGACGTCGACCATATTGTAAGCCGCGGCATTGAGGACCAAGTCCGGGTCAAAGGATGTCAGGTGAGTCTCGACTTGGGCCGGATCGGTAATGTCGAGATCGGCACGAGTGAGCGGCCGGACCTGATCGCCGGCTGCGGAAAAGACGCGAACGAGCTCTACGCCGAGTTGTCCGGCGCCGCCGAAAATGGCGACTTTCTGAGGCATGCTTAGCCTAAGATAGCAGCCGTTCGCCAACCGGAGCCGGAATCACGCGGGAGCCCTGGGCAAGGAATCGTCGGCGCCGAATCGGCGCATCAGTGCTTCGACGCCGGACAGATGCGACAAGGTTTGTTCGATCTGGACGCCCAGGGCATAGCCATCGCCAGTGCTTTGGCAATAGCAGACTTCTCCGAGCGCAAGCGAGTCTTCGAAATCGACGCGCACGGCTGTGTCTACCGCGATCTCGCGGGCTACCCCGTGACCAAGCCGCAAACGCATGCCGTTGCCCGACCTATTCTCGACCACCGCCTCGATCGCGTACGTCAGATCCCCAAGGACGGTCAGCTTCGCCGGGATCTCCACCCGTTTTCGCGCATCGGACCTTCTCTCCATCCGATGGACTCATCGGACGCGCGGGCAGCAGTTTGAGGATTTTATTTGAGTGCGATCCAGCAGGAAGCCGCCACAGCCGCGGCGACCAACGCGGCCGCTGCGATCCGGTTGAGCGGCCAACGCGACAACCACCGCGTGCGGCCACCCGCCTCGGCGAAACGGCGGAGACTTGCCCGCAAACTCGGCGACTCACCCCGGAACGCGCGAATCAATTCGCGGCGGCCCGATTCGTCGGCGATGACGATCGTTGCCGCGTCTTCCCGTTGCATCGCGGTCTCGAGCTGACGGCGCAACTCGGGCGGCACGTCCGAAACAGACGAGTACATTCTCGTTTTCTCGCCCGTGGCGATGATCACTGCCGACCACTTTGCCGTTACCGTCTCCATGCCCTACCCCTATCCTCTACGATGCATCATCTCCGTGCAACCGCCAGCGGCGGCGCAGTCAAGCTTTCGTCCTCGGCGTGATCGAGAATCACCTGGATGAACCCCAGTCCCGCCTTCGAAAACGACTTATCCTTCCTGTATACCAGGCCAACACTGCGCACCATCGGTTCCGGCCCAAGGGGAACCGCAACCAGCTTTCCGGCCTTCACTTCTTCCTCGCAATGCGCCGAGGCCATGAACGATACCCCGAGCCCAGCCATCACGAAGCGCTTGATCATCTCGGTGGCGTCGAGTTCCATCGAGACTTGCAGATCGGCCTCCACCAATTCCAGCCACTCGTTGATGCGTGACCGGGTGGTGCCAGACTTAGGCATCAAAATGGGGTAACCCACCAAATCGCGCGGCGCGATCTCGGGCAAGCCGGCCAACGCGTGCCCGTGCGGAACCAGGAGCTTGATCTGATCTGAGAAGATCTTCACCACCTGAATCCGCTTATCGGCTACCGGCAGTTGCGTGATGCCGAAGTCGGCCTGATTCTCCACCACCGCTTCCACGATCCGGTTACCGTAGGTGCGTTCCACCTGCAACTGGACGTTCGGAAACAGGTCCTTGTACTCGCTGAACACCTGCGGCAATACGTAGATGCAAGTAGCCTCGTTGGCGGCGATCACCAACTCGCCGCGTGGCGCGCGTTCGAGCTCGTTGATGGCATTTTGCGCTTGTTTGCGAGCCTCGAGAATCTGCTCGGCGTAACCCGTGAAGATCTTACCCGCCGGCGTCAGGGCGATGCGCGTTCCCAACCGTTCGAACAACGTAGTGTTCAGTTCCTGCTCGAGCTGGCGTACCTGGGCGCTGATGGCGGGTTGCGTTCGGAAACAAGTCTGCGCGGCCTTGGAGAAGCTCTTCAGCCGGACGATCTCCAGAAAGGTGTGGAGTTGATCGAGGTCCATGCGCGGAATTGCCCTGGGTGACGGAAGGTGCGCGGATTCACCGCTGCCGCCGGTGCCCGAATTATAGCATCCGGGCGCAGAAGTATAGCACGTAGCGGCGAACTATAGCATGATGGATAGATGCGCAAACTGCTCGCTGTTTCGATTGCAGTAGTCATCGGGCTGGTCGCCCTGGCTGCCGATTCCAAGAATGTCGAACGTGGCAAGTACCTGGCCGAAGAAGTTGGCCGTTGCCAGGAATGCCACACTCCCAAAACCGAGGCTGGCGAACTCGACAAAACCAAGTGGCTGAAGGGCGCCGTGCTCGAATACGGGCCTCTTACCACGATCAAAGACTGGCACAAGACCTCGCCCGATATTACACCGGGAGGAAGGTTGTGGTCGCGTTGGGGCGGCCGGCCGGCGCTCGTCAAGTACCTCACCACCGGGCTGACTCCCAAAGGGACCAAGGCTGGCCCGCCGATGCCAACCTACACGATGAAGCAAGAGGACGCCGAAGCCATCGTCGACTACCTCGAGACCCTGAAGTAATCTCTGAGATGGTCCGGCTGGCGGAATGGCTCGGTTTGGCGCTGTGTGGCGTGGCCGCGGCCCAGCCGCTGTTGCTGGTGGTCAACCGCAACTCGCCGGTTTCGGCCGAGATCGGCGAGTACTATGCGCGGCGCAGGTCGATCCCACCGTCGCGTGTGTGTGGCATTCGCACGCCGGTGGACGAGTCAGTGGGCCGGGACGTGTACGGGCGCGACATTGAGGCGCCTGTGCGCAAGTGTCTCGACTCTGCCGGTCCGGTTGCCTACATTGTCACCACCAAGGGCGTTCCACTTCGAGTGAAGGGTACCTACGGAACCGAAGCGACCACGGCCGCCGTCGATTCCGAACTCGCCACGCTGGCAACCCTACGCCTCGGCCGTCAACTTCCACTCGAAGGGCGCGTTCCCAACCCATTCTTCGCCAAGCTGGATCGGCGCTTTGACCAGCGCCAGTTCCCCATCTACATGGTGGCGAGGCTGGGCGCCTATGACGTGGCTACGGTGAAGCGGATGATTGATGATTGCCAACGCGCTTCGAACCAGGGCCGTTTCATTCTCGACAAGAAGAGCGATGACTCCACTCGTGCTGGCGAGAGCTGGCTGGCCGGAGCCTCTCTGCGATTGCCTGCTGCACGCGTCATCTTTGACAACACAGAATCCGTGCTCGAGGGTCAAACCAACGTGATCGGATACGCCAGTTGGGGGTCGAACGATTCGAACCGGAAACAGCGCCTCGGCCATTTCCGCTGGCTGCCGGGTTCGGTCGCAACCGAGTTCGTTTCCACTGACGGACGAACGCTCGAACGGCCGCCGGCGGCCTGGAATCTCGGCACCTGGGAAGACAACAAATCGCACTTCGCGGGCTCGCCGCAAAGCCTGGCGGCCGACTTTCTCGACGAGGGCGCGTCGGCAGCCACGGGGCACACCGATGAGCCTTACCTCGCCTTCACGCCGCGTCCAGACATCCTTCTGCCCGCCTACTACTCCGGCCGAACGCTCGGTGAGAGCTTCTATCTTTCCATTCCCGCGCTAAGCTGGATGAACATTCTGTTGGGCGATCCGCTTTGTACGCTCGGACCGCCACCGAATCAGGCCCCGAAGAACGGTAAATGAGGCAGAAGGGGAAATAAAGCACATGACACGAAGATCCGCATTGGCGCTTCCCGCAGCCGCGCTGGCTCCCGCGGCGGCTCCAGCCGCACCTGCCGGGACGCCGAAGATCCGTCTCGGAGTCTCCACATACTCTTACTGGCACTTCCGCACGGCGAAGTATCCGATCGACAAGGTGATCGAGGACGCCGGGCGACTCGGCTTCGAAGGCGTGGAGATTCTCCACCGCCAGATGGCCGAAGAGGGCACGGCGTACTGCAACAAGTTGAAGCGGCTCGCCTTCACGCTGGGGCTCGATCTCTACATGCTGTCGATCCACCAGAACTTCGTTTCGCCCGATCCAGCCAAGCGGCAAAAAGACATTGATCACACCAAGCGTTGCATTGACCTTGCCTCGCAGTTGGGGATTCCCGCGATTCGCCTGAACTCCGGCCGATGGAACACCGTCGCTTCGTTCGACGATTTGATGAAAGTGAAAGGCGACGAGCCGCCCATCGCCGGATACACCAATGACAATGCGTTCGAGTGGGTGATCGAGTCGATCGAGAAGTGCTTGCCGCATGCTGAAAAGGCAGGCGTGGTGCTGGCCCTCGAAAATCATTGGGGACTCACCACCAGGCCCGAAGGCGTGATCCGCATTCGCAAGGCGATCTCGTCGCCGTGGCTCGGCGTGAATGTCGATACCGGCAACTACGCAGGCGATCCCTATCCGCAATTCGAGATGCTCGCGCCCTACGCGACCATCGTGCAGGCGAAGACCTACTATGGCGGCGGCGAGTGGTACACGCTCGATCTCGACTATCCGCGCATGGCGGCCATCCTGCGCAAGCACGGCTACCGCGGCTGGGTGTCGCTCGAGATGGAGGGCAAAGAGGATCCGGCTACGGCTGTTCCGAAGAGTCTCGAGGTGTTGCGCAAGGCATTCGGCTAAGCGATCCGCCTCCGGGCGAGCGCCAAGATTCCAGCGGCGGCCAATGCGATCGTCGCGGGTTCCGGTATCTGCGTCGGCGTGAAGCTCGGGTCGGCGAAGATCATGGTCAATCCGCTCTCGAGCAATGGTCCGGCTGGGACGTAACGGCCCACCCCGCTGAGCAGGAATGCGGTGCCGGCGGAGTTCATCGCCAAAGCATCTCCGAACGCGGTGAGGCGGAATTCGAATCCTCCGCTGAAGGCGTTTCCAAGCGGCTGGCTGGGTCCGCCCGAGTTCAGGCCGAAGTCCGTGATGCGAGGAGCGTTGCAGATTTCGCAGAAGAAGATCATCCCGGTGTCACTCAAGTCGATGAAATGGAAATCGGGCCAAGTGGAGACGTAGGCCGTCTTGGTCCCGTCCGAGAGAAACAAACCTCCGTCGGCCGTGCGGCCGTACACATAGCCGGTGACCGTCGCGCGCGTGGGGAGGAACGTAAGCGAAGTCGGTCCGGGCGGCCCCGGCTGGGGGATCGAGGACCCAGGCGGAAGCGGAACTGACGCATGCTGAAAAGGCGTGACGCAGTCATACAAGCGGCAGTCATAGGCGATCAGTGACGGCCACAGCGTTGCTGCAGAAGCGAGCAAAACCACAAGAAATCTCATGCCCTTACGTGAGCAACCCTGCGGCCACGGCGACGGAGTAGGATCGTGCACCCGTGTCCGTTCTTTAGAGGGAGCTTACGACGCTTCTCGCGAGAAAGGGCCAGCCCGGCTCGGTGCGCCGTATGACCCACCGTCCAGCCGTTCAGCGTAAACTGACAGTTGTCCGATGACCCACAACCTCCGCCGCCTGTTGCTTGGAGCTGCGCTGTCGTTCTCGGTAGCCGCGCCGGCTGCTGACAAACACTCCATTGATCAGCGCATGGACACCTGCATGGACAAGGACCCCTCCACTCACGGCCAAGTCACCTGCATCGACCAAGCCGCCAAGGAGTGGGACACCGAGCTCAATCGCGCCTATCGCGACTTGACGCAAAGGCTCAACCCCGACGAAAAGGCGACACTGCTGGCCGCGCAGAAGGCGTGGCTCACCTATCGGGACCAGGAATACAAGGCCATCGGCCGCATCTACGGAAAGATGGAAGGCACCATGTACCAGCCGATGCGCGCACATCGGGCGATGTCCGTGGTGCGGGCGCGAGCTCTCGAACTCGCCGACTACGCGAGCCTTCTCGCCGGCCGGTGACGTTCAATCCACGTAGGCGATGCAGTCCACTTGCACCAGTTGCCCTTTGCGCCGGAATCCAGTAGCGCCCCAATACGACCGCGCCGGCTTCACCTTGCCCGTGAAGAACTCGTCGTAAACCTGGTTCATCGGCTCCCAGTTGTTTTCCGGGTCCACCAGAGCCACGGATACTTTGAGCACGTTGTCGAGCGACGAGCCGGCCTTTTCGAGCGACGCCTTCATCGACTCGAGCACGCTCCGCATCTGGACCTTCATGTCGCCCGCTTCTTTGCGCCGCTCCGGATACCATCCACCGATGCCGCTCATGAAGAGCAGATGGCCGGACCGAACGGGACCGTTGGCCGAGGCCTTCTTCGGGGTCCAGTCGCCGGTGGCGGCCGAGGCGGCGGCCGTGCCTCCCAGTCCGAGCGCCACTGCCTGCATCATTGATCTTCGAGAAGAGGATCCACGAGACGAGTCTTGCTTGCTTGCCATAGAACCTAGAATAGTCTGAGTGCGAACTCTACTCGCGTTGTGCGCGGCATCCTTTCTCACGGCCGCCACCAACGCGGAAATCGAACGGGGCTTCGACCACTTCTACAATCTCGAGTTTGACCAGTCGGTGACGCTGTTTTCGCGGCTCGTGAAGGCTTCGCCCGAATCGGCCGATCTTCACAATCACCTGGCGCAAGCATTCCTCTATCGAGAACTACTGCGCGCGGGTGCGCTCGAGACCGAACTGGTAACAGGAGGCAACGCCTTTCTGCGCGGCGAGAAGATGAACCCCACCGCCGAGGAGCAGCGAGCCTTCGATGACGCGATCGCCGCTGCCCTCCGCATCACCGCCCGAACCCTCGCCACCACGCCCGACGACAAAGAAGCGCTGTACGCGCAAGGAGTGGCCTACGGTCTGCGCGCGAACTACAACTTTCTCGTGCGCAAGGCCTGGCTCGACTCGCTACGCGATGCGACCGCTTGCCGCAAGCTCCACAATCGCGTCACCGAACTCGACCCGAAGATGATCGACGCGCGGATGACGCAAGGCGTGCATGACTACGTCGTGGGGAGTCTCTCGTGGTCATACCGGTTCCTCGGTTTCCTGGTGGGATTTCGCGGCGACAAAGCGCAGGGCATCCGCACCGTGGAGGAAGTCTTCCGCCATGGCGACCGCAACCGCGCCGACGCGGGCATCCTGCTGGCGACCGTCTACCGCCGCGAGCGCCGCGCCGCCGACGCTGTGCCGGTGCTCGAATGGCTCATCGCACGGTATCCGCGCAACTACCTGTTCCACTTCGAACTCGCACAGATGCACTCTGACCTCGGCAACAAAGACAAAGCGCTGGCCGCAGTGGCTGCCGTGGAGCGGCTCAAGGCGGCCGGAACTCCCGGTTACGATCGCCTCGCGATCGAAAAAATCATCTACTATCGCGCCACCATTCAGTTCTGGTACGGCGATCTCGACGAAGCCCTCGATGGATTCGAGCGAGTGGCGGTCCGCGCACGCGACCTCGATCCGAACACGGGCGTCACCGCGCTGATGCGAGTGGGACAAGTGCAGGATCTCAAAGGGCAGCGCCCGAAGGCGATCTCCGCATACCGCAAGGCGATCGCGTTCGCTCCGGGGTCCTATCGCGCGAAGGAGTCGGAAGAGTACCTGCGCCGGCCGTTCCGGCGGACCTGATCGGGTCCGGGCGGCCAAACGAGTCGGCGCGGAATGGCTTGCCTGATCCCAATGCCCGCTGTCGAGAGTCTGCCGGGCCGTGTGAGTGGTGCGTCGGTAGATTCAGGGGACCCTGCATAGCTACGGGGTGACACGAGCCCCCATTGGATCGGCTGGCATGCCATCAGCAAAGCCGAACTGATTGTGGGCGCCATCGCGGCAGCGAAATTCGAGCCGTGCTGAGACGGAGGTTTTCCTCCCGCCCAAGCCGATGTCCACTCGTCTTGATCCAAAGCGGCCCCCTTCCTCTGCCCGCGCGGATTTGATAGAGTATCCGACATGTCC
The DNA here is from genome assembly GCA_046331625.1 of Bryobacteraceae bacterium. Classification (GTDB taxonomy): domain Bacteria; phylum Acidobacteriota; class Terriglobia; order Bryobacterales; family Bryobacteraceae; genus JAXLQL01. Next base: position 422,473 of record JAXLQL010000005.1, on the reverse strand, counting down.
AACAGAAGGGTCTTCCTCGTCTTGACGTCCTTGACCGCCGCCACGACACTGTTCGCCCAAGGTGAACGCGGCACCATCACCGGTACCGTGACTGATACCTCGGGTGCTGTCATCTCCGGCGCGGGCGTCACTTTGAGGAACGTTGCTACCAATATCAGCGCTCGTACCGAAGCCAACGCCGCAGGCATTTACGTCTTTCCCGCGCTCAATCCCGGCACCTACGATGTCACTGTCGAGAAGGCCGGCTTCAAGACGCGCAAAGTTTCGAACATCCCGCTCCAAACGGGCCTCACCGTCACCATGGACGCGCAGCTCGAGATCGGCCAGATCAGCGAATCCGTGCAGGTGGAAGCATCCGCCGTGCAACTCGAATTGCAGACTTCGGGCTTGAGCAAAGTCGTCGAGTCGCGCAAGGTCGTCGAGCTCCCACTGCTCGGGCGCAATCCGCTGAACCTCGCTTCCGTCGCGCCGGGTGTGATTCCCACCTCCGCGCAGGGCGGCAATGGCACCGGCGCCATTGGCTCCGCGACCAACTCCCGCATTTCGGGCGGCCTGGCGATGCAGAACGCCGTGCTGATGGATGGCGGCGAGTCGCGCGGCTTCACCAGCGGCGGCCAAGCGTATTCGTTCCCCATCGAGTCAGTGGAAGAGTTCAAGATCGAAACCGCCACCTACTCCGCCGAGTACGGACACTCCGGCGGCGGCGTGATCAACGTGGCTTCGAAGTCCGGCACCAACCAGTATCACGGCGTGCTGTACGAGTTCCTGCGCAATGACCACCTCAACGCCAACGGCTGGTCAAACAACCGCAGCAAGCTGCCGCGTGCGTTGTTCCAGAGCAACACCTTCGGCGCTGCCATGGGTGGACGCATCGTCCGCGACCGCACGTTCTTCTGGGTCAACTACGAAGGAGTGAGGGTCGGTAGCCCGGACCAATTCCTCTCCACCGTGCCTACAGCCGACCAGAAGGCGGGCAACTTCTCCACGACGCTTGATCCGCAGGGCCGAGTCACGAACATCTACGACTACCTCACCACCCGCGTGGATCCCTCGAACCCGAACAAGTACATTCGCGACCCCTTCCCGGCCAACCGCCTCCCAACTGACCGCATCCATCCGATCTCGAAGAACGTGGTCAACTTCTGGCCGGCTGCGAATCGGCCCGGCGAAGGTCCGGTGGGCCTCCGCAACTATCTCTTGAGCGGCAAGAACGTGAACCTCGCCGACATCTGGTTCGCCCGCATCGATCACCAGATCTCGACCAAGCATCGCCTCTTCGGGCGTACCGGCGGGTCGCAGAACGACAGCTACTCGACACTCGCCGAAAAGGCGTTCCCGGCGCGGACCATCTCCTCGAACCCGACCCGTACGGGACTGGTCAGCTTGACCTCCACGTGGTCTCAGAACATCCTGGGCGAATTCCGGTTCTCCTACACGAGGCTGCAATTCAATTCGTATCCGGTGAGCGAAGGCTTCGACATGGGCTCGCTCGGGTTCTCGCAGAAAGTCACCTCGAACGTGCTCTACAAGCAGTTCCCCCAGATCACGGTGCAGCAGTACAACTCCGGCTCGGGCCTGGTGGTCTCCACCTTCGGCGCGGATGAAGTGGGCCAGCTCGGCGGCGCCACCAAGACGCTCGCGCCGCAGGACAACTGGCACGGGCAGTATCACATGACGTGGGTCAAGAACAGCCACAAATTCAAGTTCGGCACGGATCATCAGTTGATGCGCATGAACGCGTACAACTCGCAGTTCTCGGCTGGCCAGTATTTCTTCGATCGCACCTACGTCCAGGGCCCTGATCCTTCTTCTTCGGCCTCGAACAGCGGCCACGGCTTTGCCAGCATGCTGCTCGGCGTTCCGCAGGCCGGTACGCTCACGTTCACGCCTCGGATGTTCCTGTTCCAGCGCTACAAGTCGGCGTATTTCCAAGACGACTGGCGCATCAACAACCGGCTCACTGTCAACCTCGGCCTCCGCTACGAATACACCTCACCGTATGGCGAGAAGTGGGGCAACATCGGATACATCGATCCCTACGCTACCGAACCGATCACGGGCGGCAAGGGAGTGTTCAAGTGGGTGGCGCCAGGCGGCTATCACACTGACCCCAACTACAAGACCTTCGGCCCGCGCGTCGGGCTGGCGTACAAGATCGACAACAAGACAGTCATCCGCACCGCCGGCGCAATCTTCCATGCTGCCAACAACGGACTGAACGCCGCCGCCACTGACTTTGGCTCGGGCACCTTCGTCACCAACTTCATTACGCTCGGCGAGCCGAACAAGCTTCCGTTCACGCCTCCGGTGGGCGGTTCCTGGTCCGATCCGTTCGCCGGCGGATTCACCTATCCGGAAAAGGGCGTCTCGACTTTCGCCGGTCAGAACATTCGCGTCGACGTGAAGAATCACCCGTTGGCATACCTTGCCAATTGGAACTTCGGCATTCAGCGCGAGATCGGCCGCACGATGGTGGCCGAGGTCGCCTACGTCGGCAACAAGATTACGCATCTGTTCTGGAACCGGCAGGATAACCAGAACGATCCGCTCCTGGCGGCGCTTGGCCCACGCTTGCTCCAGACCGTGCCCAATCCGTACTTCGGCAAGGTAAAGACCGGTGCCCTCAGCTTCCAGAACGTCGAACAACGCCAACTGCTGCGGCCCTTCCCGCAGTATCAGGATGTGCTCCACATCCGTGCCAACTACGGCGACTCGAACTACCAGTCGATGACGGCACGCTTCGAAAAGCGCTACTCGCAGGGACTCACCATGTCGGTGGGATACACCCTTTCGAAGACCATCTCGACCATCGGCGGCGACTCGAACACGTGGGTAGTCGGCCCGTCGAGCGCACTCTACAATCCCAAGTACAACCGCGGACTCGAGGCCAATGACCTGCCGCACCGGATCGTCATCAGCCACGTGTACGACCTTCCCTTCGGCAAAGGCCGGCGGTGGGCGACCTCGGGTCTTGCCAGCAAGGTGGCCGGCGGCTGGCAGTGGAACGGCATCACCATCTTCCAATCGGGCCGCCCGATCCTGATCACCGGTCCGGATCGAACGAACCTGTTCAACTTCCAATACACCAATGGCCGCGCCGACCGTCTGAAGAGCGGCGTGCTGTCGAGCGGGCAGACGCTCGACACCTGGTTCGACACCTCGGCCTTCCGGCGCGCCGATGTGTACGCGATTCCGACGGATTCGCTCTCGCAACCCGACCTCCGCGGTCCCGGCCGCAAGAGCCTCGACATGTCACTGTTCAAGAACACCTCCATCGGCGAGCGCTACAAAGTCCAGTTCCGCGCCGAGTTCTTCAATCTGACCAACAGCCCGTTCTTCGAAGCACGCGGGTCCTCCACCGACGTCACCAACCAGGACTTCGGAAAGATCGTCTTCGGTTCATCGCCGCGCAACATTCAGTTCGGGCTGCGCCTGTTGTTCTGATGGATTCGTCTCACTAATGCCCCTCCGGTCATAGGCCGATGAAAGCCTATGACCGGACGTTTCGGCCGGATCGAGGGCCTCGCTGCGCTCGGTCTGGCATTCGTGTTCTACATCGGGCTCAGCGCGGCCATGTCCACCGGATCGATGTATCACGACTATCTCGGCCGCTACACGGAAGGTGCGCTGGTTCTAGAGGGCAAGGCTAGCCAGCTCTATGACTTGCAGGCCGAACGGGAAGTGCAGCTTCGCCTCGGATCCAAAGCCCGCTACCTGATCCCATGCACACGTCCCGCCTTCTACGCCCTGCTCATGTCACCGCTCGGGCTGATGAGCGTACCCACAGGCTACTGGGTCTGGGTCCTGGCGCAAAGTATCGGAGCCATCGCCGCTTGGATTTGGGCGCGGCGAAGACTTGGATGGGGCGCGGCCTCGGCGGTAGCGTTGTTCCTGCCGCTGGGGCAGGGAATCCTGGGTGGTCAGGACAATGGGTTCGTTCTGGCGCTGATGCTCGCGGCGTTCGTGCAACTCGAGCGCGGGCGACACGCCTCGGCGGGAGCTTTGGTGGCGATGACGCTCTTCAAGAGTCACCTCTTGCTACTGCTTCCGGTCGCGATGCTGCTGGGCCAGCGCTGGCGAATGCTCGGTGGATACACCGCGGTCGCGGCCATCGAAGTGTTGATCTCGGCAGTGATGGCGAGCCCGCGCTCCTATATCGAACTGCTCACGCGCAAGGATCTCGACCGCCTTTCGCCCGGAACATTTTCAATGCCCAACGTTTACGCGATCCTCGAGAATCTCGGCGCCGATCACGTGCTCTTGAAGCTCGCCTGCGCGGCGCTGATCGCGGTGCTTGCGCTTCGCCCGCGGAACTTCGAGCCTGGACCAAGGCTGGTTCTGGGCGGCAGCGGCAGGTTCCATCCTCGTGACGCCGCACACCTACTTCTATGACGTCTCGCTGCTGTTGCCCGCGATCCTGATGCTCGTATGGAACGCTCCGAGCTCTACCGCTCGCTGGATCGCGATCGCGGCCCTGCTTCCGTTGCCGTGGGCAGCAGGCGGATTTTCGCTGAGCTTGGCGTTCATGCCCGCCGTGATGATGACGCTGCTGTTCCTGGCGTTGACTGGATACCTTCCGCCAGCCGGGCGTGAGCCGGAAGCGATCCCGGCGCAAACGTGATTGCCGCCTATCGGGCCATGGCAGCCGCAGCAATCGCCTTCTCGGCGAGCGGGGCCATCACTGCGTATCCGGCGTCGTTCGGGACCACGCCGTCCACGGTAAACTCTCGCTTCATCGCGCGACCCTGCGCCAGCGCACCGTAGTAGTCGAGATAAACGAAGCCCTGCTTTTCGGCGAACTCCTTCAGCCACCCGTTCGTCCCGATGATCTTGCCAGGCGGCCGCGTGGCCGTCACATTCGACACACAATCGCACACCGGCGTCAGCGATGCCAGCACTACGCGGATCCCATGAAGTTTCGCCAGCTCGGTCATCGTCATGATGTTGTCGGCGATCGTACCTTGCGTAGCCGGACCCGCGTACCCCGCGAAATCGTTCAACCCACCTTGAATCACCACCACCTTGGGCTTCAAATCGATCACGTCTTGCCGGAACCACACCAGCATTTGCGGCGTGGCCTGCTTGGCGATGCCGCGATTCAGGTAAGGCTTGCCCGGGAAGAACTTCGCCTTGCCCTCGCCCCACTGTTCGGTAATCTCGTCGCCGAAAAAGACGACTCGATTCTCATCCTTCTTCAGCGCAATCTCGGCATTCTCGCTGCCATAGCGGATCAATCCGCCCCAATCGAGCAAGCGGCGGATATAGGCCCGGTTTTCCTCTTCGAGTTCGTCGATGAGCTTGGCCTGATCGGCCGGCGTTTGCGCCAGCGCCGCCCATACAGCAGCCAGGCCGGCGGCGAGCTTCATTTCCGGATGCCGAAGCTGTACAGCATGCCGTCGTAGGTGTTGATGTAGACGTGCCCGTTCGCTACGGCGATCCCGCTCCAGTGGTTCCACGAGGCGATCTGCGTGCCGCTATTCCACAGTTCCTTGCCGGTCTGCGCGTCGAGCACATACAGCACCGCGTAGGTGCACTTGGGCAACCGGCGCTCCATGCGGAAATCGAGACCCGTCTCGGGGAACGCCTGGGCCGTATTCTCGCCGCTTCCATAGGCGAAGACAAGCCCGTTGGCGATCACCGGCGGTTCGGCCTGATTCATGTCACGCGAGATCCATGCCGGAGCCAGTTCCACCTTTCCGGCCGGTGTGGTCACTACTTTGAAAGCCGCGATAGCGCCCTTCTTCACCAAACCGTTCTCGATCGGCGCTTTGAACTTCGGATGCTTCGGACCCCAAAACGGCGTCAGCACCCACTGCGTTCCTTTCGAATCCTTCCAGTTGGCCAGTGAACCCCAGATACCCGCTTCGGCGAAGTCGACGATTTCGTTGCAGATGAGCGGCGTGCGATAAACCGGCGTGCGATGATCGTCGCCACCGATCGACTCGGAGTCCATGAAATACAGCCGGCACTCCTTGCTTGCATCTACCACGTACTCTTTCCCGTTGTAGTGGAAGATGGTAGGCGTTACCTGCATGTCGAGATCGCGCTTCACCAGCCATTCGGCATTCGAGGGGCCGTAGTAGTCCACCAAGTCCACTGACTTGGTTTGGGGATTCTGCTTCACCGCGATGATGCCGTTGCCGTAGACGCCGTTCTCAGGGTCCCAACGGCCGTCGCCCGTGCCCGTGTACATCACACCTTTGCTGTCGATTGCCGGTCCCGAACGGCCCCACATGCCGCCACCCGCCGGACCCCAGCTTCCCACCTTATTGGTGGCGAGGTCATAGGTGTACACCATGTTCGGATTGCCGCCGCACCCTTGGGCCGTATGCGCGTACACGACGTTCTCCCGCAGACTGAGTGCATAGGGTTTGCCATTTGGGGGCATGAATTTCTCGGGAGCGGCGACGTCCTGTCCCGTGCCCGCATCGATCTGGCGCAGCCGGCCGTCCCAGGATGCTGCATAGATGGTGTACTTGCCCGGCCCGCCGCCGGGTCCGATGGTGACGTTGGCGGTCATGCCGCCGGGGCACAGCACGCTCGGACCGCGACCGCCAGCGGCTTCCTTGAACGTGCTATCGAAGTGCTTCTTCCACAGCAGTTCGCCCGTGGCGACATCGACAGCGTAGACATTATCGGAAACGCCGGCCTGTACCACGATCTGCTTGGGACCCGAGGGCGTGTTCACACTCCCGATCACCAAGGGCGGCAGCAGCGAGTGCATCTGGCGCGGCTCGTTGTCGAGTTTGATCTTCCAGAGCAGCTTGATGTCTTTGGCGTTACCGGCGTTGATGATGTTCTCATCGTGCTGCCAGTTGGTACGCGGCACATCGCCGCCATCGGTGAGCCAATCGGCGGCGGGGGAGACAGTTGCCAGAATCACTGCTGTCGCGACGGGGCGGAGGAATTTGCGCATGGTTGACTTAAGCCTCACTATACAACACTCGGGGCCAGGGGTTATCATCAGAAACGAGAAGTTTTCCCACTTTTGTACAAAGTCAGGAGTTCGAATGCAGGCCAAGTACCGCCATGCCGCAATAGCCGGTTTCCTTCTTGCGGGCGCCATCCACGTGTGGGCCCAGCGCGGAGGCGGCGACTGGATGACCCTCGGATATGACGCGCAACGCTCCAACTGGGTTCGCGGCGACGGCAAGATCTCTCTCGACACCATGTCGAAGGCGGGCTTCCAGTTCCTGTGGAAGCTCAAGCTCAACAGCGCGCCTCGCCAGATGCAGTCGGTGACTCCGGGCCCGCTGCTCGATTTCTATATCAGCTACCGCGGCTTTCGAACGCTAGGATTTTTCGGCGGCGCAGCGGGAACGGTCACCGGTATTGATACCGATCTCGGGCGCCTCGAGTGGGAAAAGAAGCTGTCACCGGCAGGTGGCGGAGCCGGAACCGTCCAGTGCCCGGGCGGCATGACCACCGGTGTCACGCGACCCACCTTCGCCGGATACGCGAGCAATATGGCTGGTTTTGGCCGCGGCCGCGGAGGTCCAGCCAAGTCCGGTGTGGGCGAACCGCATGAAGGCGCGGTCACCCTGAAGCAGGCGCCCCAGCAGTTCCCATTCCCGCCTCCGCAGCAAAAGGGTGCGCGACGCACGGCTCCAGCGGCGAATCCATTCGCCCGGACGCCGCTGATGGTCGACACCGTCACGGTCGACGGAAAGTTCCACGCCATGTATGTTTCGAATGGCGAAGAGCCCGAAGCGGCCGTGCAGTTCGTGCCGGCCAACGCGAACGCGGTGGGCCTGCTCGTGTTCGACAACGTGGCCTATGTCGCCACGGTCAATGGCTGCGGCGGCGTGACCAACGGATTGTGGGCGCTCGATCTGAAGACTAAGGCGGTGTCGAGTTGGAAGTCGAACGGCAGCCCGGTGGGCCAGTATGGCTTCGCCGCTGGACCCGAAGGCATGTTGTACGTTGCGGCTGGCAATGAAGTCACCGCGCTCGAGCCGGGGACGCTGCGCGTCACGGGAACCTACAACGCCGGCAGCGCGCTGACGTCGTCGCCCGTGGTTTTCGACAACAAGGGTAAGGATCTCGTAGCTGTGACGGCGGCCGATGGCGCCCTGCGTTTGCTCGACGGGACTAGCCTCAAGGAAGTGGCCAAGACGGCGCCATTCTCCTCGGGAGATTTCTCGGGTGGAGCCCTCGCCTCGTGGCAAGACGCGTCCAACGCGCGCTGGATTCTGGCGCCGGCTGGCGGAGCTTCCGCCGGTGGAGCCGGCTTCAGCGGCAATGGCGATGTCAAGAGCGGCGCGATTGTCGCCTGGAAAGTAGTGGACAAAGACGGCGGCGCGGCGCTCGAACCCGGCTGGGTGTCCCGCGACATGATGTCGCCGCTGGCCCCCATCGTGGTAAACGGCGTTGTTTTCGCGGTGGCGAGCGGCGAGTACCGCACCAAAGACGCCTCCATGTCCGCCGCGGCGCGGGCGCAGCGCTCTTCCAAGGCTGTGCTGTACGCGCTTGACCCGTCGAGCGGAAAAGAATTATGGAACAGCGGAGCCACCATTACGTCTTTCGTAACGACGGGCGGAATGTCGGCTGGCGGAGGTCGCGTGTATGTGGGCGGACATGACGGAACGCAATACGCGTTCGGTTTCTACATGGAGCACTGAGATGCGGGTAGTGGCGTTGGCGGCAATTTCGGCCGCGGGCCTGTTGGCCCAACTTCCTGAAGGCCCAGGGCGGGCCGAGACCGAGAAGCTGTGCAAGAACTGTCATGAGCTGCAGCGCTCGATTTCGCGAAGGCAGGACAAGGAAGGCTGGCAGGCGACGATCAAGAAGATGATCGCCTTCGGGACCAAGGGGACCGACGAAGAGTTCATGGCCGTCATCGACTATCTGGCCAAGCACTATCCGGCTGAAGACGTACCTCCCGTGAACGCGAACGAGTCGCCCGCGATCGAGTTCGAAAGCCGGCTCGGTCTGAAGCGGTCGCAGGCAGCGGCCATCGTCGCCTATCGCACGAAGAACGGCAAGTTCAAAACGATCGAAGATCTGAAGAAGGTGCCGGGCATCGACATCGAAAAGATCGACGCCAAGCGCGACCGCATCGTTTTCTAGCGCTGCAGCGCAAACGCCCCCACCCGATGGATCGTCCCGCAATGCGGACACTCCGCCCCCATCGGCGCAATGTGCCACAACCACGATTCCTGCCACGCCACTCGATACGACGGCATCCACTCCGCAAACGCCGCCCCTTCGAGATTCACCGGATCGAGCGCCGGCGAAACCTCGCACTTGACCCCCGCGTCCGCCAGCCACTCCGCACCCTCGTAGCGGACCGGCTCCGGCTCCCACCTCCGCCGCGAATACTTGCGACCCGAATACTCCACATACTCGAGATCGCCGATCAGCAGCACAGACCGTGCCCCCGATCGCGCGAGCGCAGCCAGATGCTGCTCCACCAGCATCCGTGCACCTGGCCGCACCGCATCCAGCCACTCCTGCTCCCGCCGCTCCACGAACCCGCGACCGAAGCGCTTCCACAGGAACGCCTCCACCCCGTCTTGCCACCCGATCGGTAGTTGGCTGATTAGATTCAACGACAGCACCGCATCTGACGAAGCGCTGTACGCGGGCTCTGGCTCGACGCCGTATTTGCGAATGGCGTCGAGCGTCTCTTGCCACGAGCCCCGCAACATCCCAAGGCTCGCGGCCCACCGGTCAATGCATCCGGAGATGTCGGTAAAGACGGGCTCCACGGGCTTGCCGAGCCCGCGCCAGGACGACTCGCAGGATCGATCGGCATCCACCAGCCGCAACTGCTCAAAGCGCGGCGCCAGCGAGTCCGCGGCGAAGTCGAGCAGCCGCCCCGCGCCGAGCACCGTGAGCGTTCCCCCATGCGCAGACCCTGCCCAGCGCGTCTGCGCAGACCGCGTCCGCTCCTGATGCGGACCCCAGAACGCCGCCAACTCCCGCGCCCGCCGCTCGATCCCGAGCCCCATGCGCAAGTAGCGCGCCGCGCCAGGTTCGCGGTGCAAAAGGCGCTGGGCCAGATAACGAAGCAGCATGCGCAGGTAGAGTGCTGCTCAGTCCGCACTGACTCCGTAGTAGCGCGCCATCCAATACGGCAGGATGTAATCGATCCCCGCGTTCTCCACTCGTCCGCTGCCACCGCCGGTCAACTGAAACGGACTCCGCTGCCACACGAAGTCGCTCAGCACCCGGTCTTCCACCGGAACCGGATCGCACGCGCGATCGCCGCACTCGCGCACCTTGCCGCGCAGGTCCACGAAAAAGTCACGCGTGGGCCGGCTCAGCCAACGATCGAGCAGTTCCCGGATCCGTGTGTCGCGCGCCGCATTCGGCCCTTTCACCGCCCGTTCGATCACATCGAAGAACGCGTTCGCATGATCGTCGGTGGTGTTGCGCAGCACGGTGAACGCGCGTTCGTAGTTCGAGCGGGTCCAACCGGAATCTCCGTCGCTCAACAGGCCGTAGAAGGTGATGTGATCCAGATTGAACTTGAAATATGTGCCATACGGATCCAGCACCTCGATCCCCACATTCGCATTGGTTCCGGCCGAGAGCAGCGTGCTTTGCCAGCGATACGTGGAGTCATACTTGCCGTCCACGCGCCGCCCGAGCTTCAGCATCATCAGCCGTTGATCGGCTCGCCCGGCGAACGTCGTCGAGATGCCTCCATCGGGCATGACGACCGTCCACGCACGCGACTCCAGATGATCGAGCATGCGCACGGTCAAGCTCCGAACGGCGCCGCGCACATCGGGTAGATCCACCACGTTCCATGTTGCCGTGAGTCCGAAGAAGACGCCGAGGTACTGGTCGCGCGATGTATTGCCGATCCACTGCCACTGCTCGCCATCCACGATGCCCGCCCACGTGCCGTGCGAGCCTTCCTCGCTGATCCACGCCGCGGCCCAAGGCGAGTTCGCGGGAAAGGCGCATCGCGGCAGAAGGTTGTTGCGCGTCACGTCGAGCATGCGCCGGATCGCGTCAATCGCCCGCCGCACGTTGTCGAGCGCCTGGGGACTGCGCGTCACCGCGTAGCGATAGGATTCGGCCGCGAGATAGTGCCCCGTCCAGATGGCCGAGTCCCCGCAGCGCGTGTAGTTGAGGATCTCGGTGCTATCTGGGTCTGGATAAGCCGGGTCGGCGATGGCGCCGTGCGGCATGTGCCGAGCTTGGATCCGCTCGTCGATCGCCAACGCATCGGCTTCGGCGGCAAAAACCACCATTGATGAGCAAACAGCGCCCAGAAGGAAAAACCGCGCCTTCACAATCGCTATGATAGCGTCGATGCGGGTGGTGTTCTTCGCGTTGCTGGCCGCGCATGCGCTCGAAGGAGCGTGGATCCGCGTCACTTCGCCGCACTTCGAGATCGTTACCCCCGCGCGGGAACGGCAAGCCCGGCAATTGATGGACCGGCTGGAACTGATCCGCCACGTGTTTGCCACGGCGATCGGCGCCAAGCCCGCTCCTCTGCCGGTGCGCGTACTGCTGCTTGGCTCCGAGCGCGAGTATCGGGCATTTCGGCCGTCCAAGACCGCCGCGGCGTTTTTCCAAAGCGGTCCCGAACGCGACTACATCGTGCTCAGTGACATGGGCGAGGAAACACTACGCGCGGCGTTCCACGAGTACGTCCATCTGGTGCTGCATCATTCCGCCGCCTCGCTTCCGCGTTGGCTCGAAGAGGGCACCGCCGAGTTCTACTCGACCTTGACCGTTTCGAAGACTGGGCGGTTGCTGCTGGGCGGATCCATTCCGGCGCATCGCTATCTGCTGCTCCGCGAGGGACTGATGAGCGGGGGGCAGTTGTCGTCGGTAGGCCGAGGGGAAGCCGCCGACGATCACATACAAGCAGCGCGATTCTACGCGCAGAGTTGGGCGCTGGTCCACATGCTGAACCTGGCCCCGGCTTGGCGGCGGAACCTGCCGCGTTTCGCCGAACTCCTGGACCGATCGGTACCGCCAGAGCTCGCCTTCGAGCAGGCATTTTCGGTTCCGATGGAACGCGCCATGCCGCAACTCCAGGCTTATCTGCGCCAAGTGGACCTTCCGCTGCTCGAAGTGATGACAGGCCAGCGGCCCTCGGTGGATGTGGCCGTGGAGCCGATGACGGACACCGCGGCGAGCCTCTCGCGAGTGGAAGTGCTGCAGCAGATCGGCCGCAGTGAAGAAGCGCAGAAGCTGATCGAGGAAGCGGAAAAACACGACCCCGGATCGGTGGAACTCACAGCGGCGCACGGCTACCTCGCGCTCGCCCGCAAGCAGGATCGCGAGGCCCTGCGGCGCTTCCGTCAGGCGATCGACGGCGGGTCGGCGCCCGCGGCGGTGTACGTCGAGTACGCGATGCTGCTGCGAGATACTGGCGCCGCCAAAGCGGAATGGCTTCCGTTCCTCAGAGAGGCTGCCACCCGGAACCCGAAGCTCGCCGAAGCGCAATTCCTGCTGGGGCTCGAAGCGCAGCGCGATGGCCGCCACCGCGATGCAATTCCGCTCTTTGAACAGGCAACGGCCGTGCTGCCACGGCAGTCGTATTTCTGGCATGCGTTGGCGATCTCCCAGCACCACATGGGCAATGGCGAACAGGCTCGCGCGGCGGCGAGGCGAGCGGCGGAAACCGCGGCTACCACGCAGGAACGCGAGATGGCTACGAGTGCGCTGCGCCTGGTCTCTGAACCCGAGGCGGCAAGGCCGGCGACCAAGGTGCCGCCAGTGACGGTGCCCGATTCCTGGCAACCCAAGACCGGCGACACGCGCATTGAGGGGATACTCGAACACATCGATTGCTTCGGCGCGAATGCGCGCTTCTACATCCGCGCCAATGGTCGCTCGGTGGCGCTGTGGGTGGAGAAGCCCGGCGAGATTCTGCTGCGCACGGCCTCGGGGATCACGTTCGATTTTTCCTGCGGCGCGCAGCGCCCGCGGCGGATCATCGCGGGATACGATGCGGCGCCTGATCGCGCCCGCAAGACGGAAGGTAAGATTGTCTCGCTCGAGTTTCCATGACTTGTACTACTTCCGTTTCTTCTCCAGCCGCGAAGATCAGTCTCCGGTAGGGCGGGCCTTACCCTGCGCGGTACTTCAGGCCCGCCGCGCGAGCGCCAGTGCACGTGGACTGACTCGGTTCGACACTACATCTCCCCCCGTCGAGCCGCCCCCACCATGTACTCCGATGCTCGATATGCCAGAGCCTGAATCGTCGCAGTCGGCTGCTGCCGGCCGGAAGTGACAAAGCTCGACCCATCCACCAAAAACAAATTCTTCACATCGTGTGTGCGATGGAACTTGTCCACAACAGACCGGGCTGGATCATCGCCCATCCGGCACGTCCCCATGTGGTGGACCGAGTAGCTCAAATCATCGGACCCGCTGTCCCACACACGCCGCGCCCCAGCCGCTTCCAGGATCTCGCGTTGCCGCGCGAGCATGAACCGCATTGTCGCCACATCATCCGGATGCCGCTTGTACGTCACTCGCAACGCCGGGAGTCCCCAGGCGTCTTTCAACTTCGGATCCAGGTCCACGCAATTCGACTCCACGGGCAGGCTCGTCGTATGTGCCAACGAACACATCGAATGTGTGAAGTACTCGCCGGCGGCCTTCTTCCACTCCGCGCCCCATTGCGGCAAGTCCGGCGGCAGTCCATAGAGCGCGTGCGCGATCGGATTCGTGGCGAACCGCGCATCGATCCCGCCGCCGCCGTAGAACCCGCGCTTGGCGTCCGCCGCGTAGTAATCGAACAGGACCCGCGTCACATCGATGCTCTTGTACTCGTTCAGCGGATGCTCGAACAACGCTCGCGCTTCGGTGCCCAAGTCATACATCAGGAACTTGCCCACCAACCCTGACGAGTTCGCCAGGCCGTGCGGAAACCGGCCCGACGCCGATAGCAGCAACAGCCGCGGCGTCTCCGCTCCATTCGCGCAAACCACCACTGCTTTCGCGCGCTGAAACTGCTCCTTCCGCGCTGGGTCGAAGTAGGCCGCTCCAGTCACTCGACCAGCGGCGTTTGTCTCGATCCGGCTCACGTAGCACCCAGATCGCACTTCGCAGCGGCGAGTCCGCTCGGCCATCCGGATCACCGTCGCGAGCGAACTCGACTTCGAACCGAACTCGCACCCGAACCGCGGGCAGTATCCGCAGTGCTGGCATGCAAGGCGACCCTTGTAGTTCCGCGAAATGATTGCCACCGGAGCAGGGAAGGGATGCAACCCCAGCTTCCGCGCTCCGCGCTCGAACAGCACGCCCGACGACTTCACCGGCATCGGCGGCAGCGGATACGGCTTTGACCGTGGGGCTTCGAACGGATGTGCGCCCGCCAAACCCGACACACCGATCTCATACTCGGCCTTGGTGTAGTAAAGTTCCAGTTCGTCGTAGCGGATCGGCCAGTCCGCGAATCCCGTGCCTGATATCTCGCCCCAGAGCGACCGCTCGCGAAAGTCGAACGGCATGAATCGCCAGTAGTTGGCGTTGTAGTGGACTGTTCCGCCGCCCACCTGCCTGCCATAGCCCAGTCTCAGCTCCGGCTTGGCCACTGCAGCCGCAGTCTCGCGAAACGTTTGCGGCTGCGTCTTTGGGTCATTCACCAGAAAGCCCTGGAAGCCGAACTTGATCTCGTCGTGAGTGAAGTCTTTCTCTTTCAGGTAGGGGCCTTGCTCGAGAACCACCACGTCGAATCCGGCTGTGGCCAACTCCTTCGCCACCACGCCGCCAGCGGCGCCGGAGCCGATCACGAGGAAGTCGACCGAGTCCCGAGTGCGGTAGGGCGCGGGCACGAATCAGTTCTCTCCGCCATTAGCCTTCGCGTCATACCAGCCGAAGGGAGGCTGGTAGGCGTGAGCAGGCGTGAAGCGCAGGGTCGCGTAGCCACCGGCTGGATTGCCGCCATAGGCAGGATCCGCCAAAAAGCCCATCATCGTGTGCTTTCGCAGGAGAGAGAAGAACGGCGTCGTTTCCACGGAGTGCAAGAACGCTACGCGTTGCGCGGAGGTCAGGGCGGCGAAGCTCGCCGAGCCCGCGAACATCTCGAGGCGGCGCGCGTTCCAAGCCTGCAAGCCATCGCGGTAAGCCGGCTGGTTGTCGCGGTCAAACGTGGTCAGGGCCCGGTCGATGAAATGGACGACGCCCGCTTTCCGAGCACCGGGAGTCTCCGTTGTGGGAATGATTTCCGCCGTCAACGACTCGACGTCAGCGGCCTCCGCCTTGGTGAAGAACACGGGCGCCTTGCCCGCGCGCACCGCTTCCCGCGCATGATGCTGCGCCTCCAATATCGCGGCTGCCGAAGCCGCGAGCCAAGCTCGCCGATCCATCACGGCCAGTCTAACAATCAGGTTGGTTCCCGCGGGAGCACCGCCATGGGTTGCAGCCCATGTGAGAACGTTATCGTGGATGAATGATTTCGAATGCTCGCAGGGATCTCCTGCGGCGGTGCTTGGCGGGGCCGCTACTCGCGCTGGGCGCCTGTGCGCGCCGGCCGCCGCCGGTGGCGTTCGACAAGGTCCGGCCGCAATGGGCACCCGAAGTGGAAAAGCGCGTGCTCGACTCCTGCGCCAGGCACTCCGTGCCTGGGGTTTCTTTGGCCGTCGTACGAAACGGGCAACTGGCGTGGGCGAGAGGCCTCGGCCTTCAGGACCGTTCCTCCAACATCCCAGTGAGCACCAGCACGATCTTCGAGGCGGCGTCAATGAGCAAGCCTGTGTTCGCCTACGCCGTGATGAAGCTTCACGAGCGTGGAATTCTGAACCTGGATACGACACTCACCTCGTACTCGCCGGAACGGTTTCTCGACGGAGATCCGAGGCTCGACTTGATCACCGCGCGCCACGTCTTGTCGCATACGAGCGGATTCCAGGACATTCGCTCGCGGGAGCATCCCCTCGCGATCCATTTCAAGCCCGGCGACAAGTGGCAATACTCGGGCGAAGGATACGCGTACCTGCAAGCGGTAATGACCAGATTGACGGGGCACGAATTCGCGTCCCCATGCGGAAGCTACGAAATGGACCTCAGAGTGTGCGCCACTGATTTCGATTCCTATATGAAGGCGCATGTGCTCGGTCCGCTGGGGATGTCGATGTCGGGTTACGTCTCCTCCGACCGCTTCGCAGGGTACGTTGCGCGGCCTCATGACGAGCGAGGAGAAGCGTTGAGCGTCCGCCGCTACGATGCGGCTGGCGTTGCACGATACGGCTCGATGGGAGGGCTCCTGACCACCGCCGTGGACTACGCGAAGTTCCTCATCGCAATCTTGACTCCCCGGCCCGGGGACGCCTTCCATCTTCGCCCGGCGACCATCGCCGAGATGCTTGCGCCCCAAATCAAAGTGGAAGATGGACCCGGGTATTCGATCTCCTGGGCGCTGGGATGGAAAGTGGCGAAGACGGAGAAGTTCGGCGTTCTCGTCAGTCATGGCGGCGACCAGAGCGGTTTTCACTCGCTTGCGGAAATGTCGCCGGTCAGGAAGTCCGCTTACGTGATCCTCACCAACGGTGACAGTGGTTGGAAGCTGATTCAGGAACTGGCCCCCGAGATGGCGCGGCGGGTTCATGTTGCGGCGGGCTGAGCCGCATGGTTCGCGGATGGGGCCGCCTCAGCGGCCGTTGGCTTTACGCCGGCGAGACGATATTCGCAGTCAGCACGGCCAGGAGGAGGGGGTGGCTATTCGGAATCGCATAGCCACCACGCAGCCAGCGAGGCCACGATCATGAGGCCCGCTACCACGAGGTTCGGGTAGACGACTTGTCCGCCCCAGCGTGGTTCCTCTCCTGGCGTTCCGGCCCACCAACTCGAGCCCGGCAACACCAACGGGACGAAAAGCAGCGGAGACCAATAGGCCATCATCACGCCTGCAGCGGCGCGGATGGCGGCAGAGGACTCGCCCGGCCGGCGCCAGATCAGCCACAACAGCGAGGCGGATGTCCCGGCCAGAAAGAACAGCAGCAGGCCGCCATGAAAACGGGCATGGGGATGCCAGGCCGGATTGAGAAGGTGATTGGGGCTCCAGTCGAGAAGGAACGATGCCACCGTGGAGCCCGCAAGCAGCAACGTGATCCATCCGCGCGCGATCGAGTTTCGAGAGCTGAGTAAACGCTCACTCATATATTGAACTTACCACAGCGTGCCACACTGGGTGCTGACCATGAAAAGGGCGAACCGTAGGGACGCTATCATCGCCGCTACCGGGGATCTGGCTCGAAGCAAGGGCTTGAGTCACGTCACAACCCGCGCCATCGCCGAAGCCGTGGGTTGCTCCGAGGGCGCGATCTACGTCCACTTCCCGGGCCGCGCGGAATTGCTACTGGCCGTGCTCGAAGAGCGGCTACCGGGGATGGTGGGCGCACTGAGCGAACTCGACCAGCAGGTTGGCCGCTCCACGCCCGAGCGCAACCTGAAGCGGGCCCTCGATGCGCTGTTCCAATACCAGGAGCAGGTTCTGCCGGTGATGGCCGCTTTGTTCGCGGAACCCGAGTTGCTTGCTGCCTACCGGAACAAATTCCTCGAGAGCAAGAAGGGGCCGGCTCGCGGCATCGCCCGCCTGCAGCGATACCTGCGCGCGGAGCAAGAGCTGGGCCGCGTCGATGCCGCCGTCGATTGTGAAATGGCCGCGCGCGGCCTGTTGGCGGGGTGTTTCTTTCACGCGTTCACGAAGCTGTTCTTTGACTCGCCCGAGCCCTTCCGGAAACTGACTCCGCGGATGATCGCGGCGCATCTGCGACTGTGATTCGTTACGAATGCCGACCCTAGCTTAGCTTAGCTAAGCTAGACTCCGATCCGCTCCAGTCGCGACAAGCGTGGAATTCGGCGAGTGATGACCGGTTGCGCGCAAGCAAAAGCGGTGCCGTCACGTCGAAACACGGTGGCCTGGCGCGGCTTTGCTGCTCCCGCGCCCTTGTGAAACCCATGCATGAAGCGCCGGTCTGGTCTGGGGGCCTGGACCCGATACACACGCGCTCTGACAACTGACCCTCGACCCGATTCGAACTCCACGAACAGTGTCGGATTTGCGTTTTCAGCGCGGCTGGCTCGCCAACTGAATCAACGCTTCGAGCGTCTTCGCCTTCTGCGCTTCATCCACGATCAAATACCGGTGCTGGCCCCCGGGCTTGGATTCGAACGTCGTCCTCCCCTGCGCGTCCACCCGGATCGCTCCTGCTGGCGAAAGCCCGAAATACCCGCGACCCGGCCGCACCGCATACAACACCGCCGTCAAATCCCAAGACGGCCGGTCATAGGGAAACTTCTGGTAGTGCCGATACGCCTCCGCTATCGGATGATTCGCAACCCAACCGAAGTCGTTCTCGATGCTCTTGGCCGGATACAAAATCGCCTTTCCGATCTCGAATCCGCTCGCTACCACCGCGCCCGGCCACTCGTGAAAAACCTTCGTGGCCGACGGTATGTCGGTCTTCACGTTGTACTCTGGCCGATCCGTCGCGAAGTCGCCCGCCATCGCACTCAGCAACCGCACCTTGCGCGCCGCGAACTCGCGCCCGCCCGGTGCATCGAGCAGCCGCGCCAGATTCGTGCTGAAGCCCACCTGTACGATCACCACAGATCCATCGGGCTGCCCTTCGAGCACCTGCCGGATCAATGCCGTCGCGTCCGGCGCATCTTTGTAGTTCCACAGCGAACGCGGATACACATAGCGTCCATCCGCAGTCTTGCGCTCCACCGGGACTTTGATCATGTCGCTGTCCTTCGGTGTGGGCCCATTCCTCACCACGCCCACCGGCACATGGCCACGCCCGTAGAAATGATTCACCAGGTCGCAGAACGGACCGGCATACGGATTGTCCTTTGTCAGCGTCACCGCCAGAAGCTTCGCCTCGCCGCGGCTTTCGAGCGCGTGAATCACACCGAGCGCCAACGCGTCGTCGATGTCATTGCCCATGTCGGTGTCGAAGATCAACCGCACAGGCTCGGCCGCGCACCCGAGCGCCAGCGCGCCCATCAAAAACAGAATTCGCATTTCTTGTATGATAAACCCGCATGTCTGAACCCTCGCTCACACGGCGCGCTCTGGTGGCCGCGGCTGCCGCCGCCACCGTGACCGCGCAAAATCGCATCCGCATCGCTTTCCTCGGCGCCAGCCATTCCCACGGGCCCGACAAGGTCCGGATTTGCAAGGATTCGCCTGACTGGGAATTGGCGGGCGTGTGGGAGCGCGACCCCAAGGCCGCCGCCGAGTACAAGGCCAAGGGCGTCACTCTGCTCGAGCGCGACAAGATTCTCGAGGATCGCTCGATCCCGGTGGTAGCCATCGAAAGCGAAGTGAAGCCGCACGAAGAACTCGCGCTCATGGCGCTCGAAGCCGGCAAGCACCTCCACCTCGAAAAGCCCCCGTCGGACAATCCCGAAGGTCTGCGCAAAATCGTGCGCGCGGCTCGCGACAAGAAGCTGATGGTGCAGATCGGCTACATGTGGCGGCATCATCCCGGCATGAACGCGATCATCGAAGCCGGACGCAAGGGATGGCTTGGAGACATCTTCCTTGTCCGCGGCATGATGAACACCCTGATCACCGATCGCCGCTGGGAATGGGCGCTCTTTTCCGGCGGCCAGATGTTCGAACAAGGCTGTCACCTCATCGATCCGATGGTGCGCCTCATGGGCCGCCCACATCGTGTCAGTTCCCACCTGCGCCATCACGGCCGCTACAACGACAATCTTGCCGACAATACCGCCGCCATCTTCGATTGGCCCGGCGCCATGGGCGTGATCACCTCGACCTTGCTCCAGAACAACGGCGGCGCGCATCGCATGTTCGAAGTCGAAGGCTCGAACGGAACTGCCGTGCTGCGCCCGATCGAGGGCCCGCCGCGTCTCGAGTTCGATCTCGTCAAGGCCGCTGGACCTTATCCGTCCGGCCGGCACGAAGTGCCGCTGGCAAAGTTCGAGCGCTACACGGGAGACTTCGCCGAACTCGCCGGATGCGTGCGTTCCGGCGAGTCGCTCTCGGTCACGCTCGATCAGGATCTCGATGTCCAAGAGGCTCTGTTGCGCGCTTCGGGCATGTGGACATAGCGCCCAGCGGTGCCGCGTAGAGCGGGCTTTCGCCAGGCTACGGCCAGCGCGGGACTTTAGCCCCGCTCCCTTGCTGCGCGCCTTGCCCATGTCGGTGTAGTCTGGATGGAATGCCTACTGAAAAACGTTATGTCCGCTTCAAAGGGAAAGCCGGTGGTCCCGCGTGGGGACTGCTGAGCGGAGACAAGGTCCGCAGGATCAAAGGAAACCTCTTCGGCAAGCACGCCGCCGAAGGCTCGCCCGTCAAGCTTTCGAGCGTGAAGCTGCTGGCGCCCGCGGCTCCGCCGAAGATTTTCGCCATCGGGCTCAACTACAAGAGCCATCTCGGAACCCGGTCAGCTCCCAAGCAGCCAGAAGTCTTCTACAAGCCAGTCACCTGCGTGCAGAATCCGGGCGATCCCATCGTGCTGCCGGCCAACTCGAACAATGTTCACTACGAAGGCGAACTCGTGCTCGTGATCGGCAAGACCGCGTCGAAGGTCTCCGTGGAAGACGCGCCCCAGTATATTTTCGGCGTCACCTGTGGCAACGACGTCAGCGAACGCGACTGGCAGAACGGACCCGAGAAAGACCTCCAGTGGTGGCGCGCCAAGGGTTCCGACACGTTCGGCCCCTGCGGACCCGCCGTGGTCACCGGCATCGACTATGGAAAAGCGCTGCTCCAGACTCGCGTCAATGGCGAAGTGGTCCAAAAACAATATACATCTGATTTGTTGTTTGGCCCCGCCGAGATCGTCAGCTACATCAGCCAGAACGTAACGCTGCAGCCGGGTGACCTCGTCTTCACCGGAACCCCCGGAACCACGCAGAAGCTGAAGGCGGGCGATGTGGTCGAAGTCGAGATCGAGGGCATCGGTTTGCTCCGCAACCCCGTGGCCGCGGCCTAGCCGAATCTCGCAATGGCATCCGCCGAAACCGCCTGGACCTGCGTCACCTGCGGCAGTCAGGCGAAGGACCACTACTGTTCGCACTGCGGCGAGGCCAAGCCCGATCACACGTATTCGTTCCATCATGTTTTCGAGCACGCCTTCGAGACGTGGTTCCATCTCGACTCGAAAATCCCGCGCACGCTCGGCATGCTTGCCGGCCGGCCCGGTTCGCTCACAGCCAGCTACTTTCGCGGTGAGCGGAAGCCGTTCGTCTCGCCGTTCCTCGTGTTCTTCTGGGCGAGCCTGGTCTTCTATCTCGTGCAGAGCGCGACTGGACTGGTGCTGTTCAGTCCGCCCCTGCGTGTGTATTCGAGCCCGTGGCAGCAGTCGATGGTCGAGCGCCGGATCGAGGCCAAGCACATTGCCCACGAAGAGTTTACTGAGAAGTTCGATCACGCCTCGGCGGTTGCTTCCAAGTCGCTGGTGATCGTGATGGCGGTGGCGTTCTCGCTCGCTTTGTGGGTGGTGTACGCGGCTCGAGGGCGCTACTGGATCGAGCACCTCGTCTTCTCCATGCACGCCTACTCATTCTGGATGTTCTGGCTTTCGCTCATGCTGGTGATCGCGCTGACCGCGGCACGTGTGCTGCACCTGCGGAGCCTCACCGCCACCACGGACAACATCCTGACCGCACTCGAATTCGGTGGACTGCTGATCTACCTCTTCGGCGCGCTGCGCCGCTTCTATGGCGATGGGCCGGCCCCAGCGGCACTGAGGTGCGTCGCGCTCACCGCCGGCGCCTATGCCCTCCTGTTCGCCTATCGCTGGATGCTCTTCTTCGTAGGCGTGTACTCGAGCTGAGCGGCAACTACCGTTTGGCCCCGACGGTCGCCAGCACCTCGAGTGCCTTCAAGATCTCTGGGTCTCCAGGCAGATCTTCGAGCGCACCCCGCAACTCCCGCTCGCAGTCCCCGAATTGTCCGCCCCCCCCGGCCTTGGATCAGCCCGAGGTTTTTGTGCAGCACCGGACCCGATGAGCAACTTCCGCAGACCTGGATTGCTTCGTTCAACTGCGCGATCGCCTCGGCGAACTTGCCTGCTCAGGCAGCGCCGATCGCCGCGTTGCTGAGCGCTCGAGCCCGCTCGGTGGCGCCGCTTGGTTCGCGTAGCGAAGTGAAGCGCTCGCGGTAAGCCTTCGCCTCGGCTGGCGCCTTCTTGCTCGAGGCGCGTGACAAGCTGTAGAGCGCTGCTCTCGGGCAGCAGCATCGCTGGGCGATAACGGCGGCATTGTGCCCGTCAACGGCGTTTCCGATTTGCTACTTGCTCTATCCCTACTTGGCGCGGCAGTCGAGCATCGGAGTCGTGCGATTCCAAAAGCCGGGCGCCATCGGGACAGTCTACTTCACGATCTGGTTCACCCGCACGGCGCCTGCCATGGCTGTGCTGCCGCTCGCGGTGATCACCGTGTCGCGGGCCTTGAAACGAAATTCGACCAGCACCGCCGCATCGCGCGATGTACGCTCCCGATCTTGCTCTACGTCAGCGTCACCGGCGTGGTGATCTATTGGATGCTGTACCGGATATAGCGCGCGACGGAGCGCTACGGCTTCCAAACGGCGGCCGGCTTCGATCTCCCAACGAACGTCAGCCACTCCTGCGAGAAAACCCGCGACGGCATCCAGCCAGACGGCATCTCGCCGCGTCTCCCTTTTCCCTTTGGCGCCACCCGGCAGGAAGTGGCGTTGAATACTGGGCGCTTCCATTCGTCCAGAACTCCGGACTGTTGGATTACCAGGTACCCTTGCTCGTGTGCGTTGCCGGGAGGCTCGCTGGCCAAAACCGCATGAAGCCATTCGAGGATCAGGTTCTGTGCGTTCTGCAGGCAGCAATGAGGTGCTCGATTTTGCACCGCGAACGTCCATGGCGCGCCTTGATCGAAGTACTTGCGGAAATAGCCGTATGGCCGCTCCGTGCCGTTGATGTTGTCGCCCCCGTTGGAGATGATCAGTTGCGGACTCCGGATTCCTTCCGGCGGCAACTCGATCGTGTCCATGCCCAGAGGCTCATACTGCCCTGGCGCGTAGGCGATACCGGCAACGTAGCGCGCCGGCGCGAATCCAGCCGGCCTGCGAGCGAGCCCGCGCCGGACCATCCCATTGGAATGATTCCAGTGTCATTCAACTCAGGCCGCGCCGCGGAGGAAGCGAACTGGCGCAGGGCCGTGAACAGAGCTCTCCCGGCTCCTCTCTTGGGTTCCACGATCATGTCCTCCCGTTCTTTCGACCGGCAGTGCATCGCCAGAATCAAAGCAAGCCGATGATCGTTCGCAAACGCGCGAATCCGCCGATCGAGGAACCACTGCAAGTAGTCTTGGCCGCGATCATAAATAACCCAAGCGGCTCGAACCGCACCTGTCGTCTCGAGGGGGGCCATTCGGTACTCGCAGGGTTGCAAAATCTCCTCGTCCGGAAGAGGCTCCACGAATGTTCGAAAACCCTTGCTCTGCTGCGCGTGAACCGCGAAGCCGGAGGTCAAGATCGGCAGCAGCGCCAAGAAACGCAGGCTCATGTATCCATATACGCGGTACGTGCTCCGAACGTTGACGCGCATCGCGCCACCCAGCGGCAAGATGTATCATTACCGGCCGCGATTTCCGATGGAACCCAGCACCTCGAGCGCCTTCAAGATCTCCGGATCTCCGGGCAGATCTTCGAGCGCACCCCGAAGTTCCCGCTCACAGTCTCCGAACCGCCCGCCGCGGCACTGGATCAGTCCCAGGTTCTTGTGCAGCACCGGACCCGACGAGCAACTTCCGCAGACCTGGATTGCTTCGTTCAACTGCGCGATCGCCTCGGCGAACTTGCCCGCTCCGGCGGCGCCGATCGCTGCGTTGCTGAGCGCTCGAGCCCGCTCGGTGGCCCCGCTTTGTTCGCGCAGCGAAGTGAAGCGCTCGCGGTAGGCTTTCGCCTCGGCGGGAGCCGTCTTGCTCAACGCGCGCGATAGGCTGTAGAGCGCCTGTGCATGCGCCGGGTCCACTGCGATCGCCCGCTTCCAGGCGGCGATCGCGCCCGCACCATCGCCCGCGCTCTGCAGCGTTTGCCCCAATAAGTACGAGGGCATTGCCTGCTTTGGATCGAGCCGAAGCGAAGATCGAAACGCATCGGCGGCCTCGCGATAGTGTTGCGACTCGCGCTCGGCGATCCCGAGACGGAACCATGCGTCGGCGTTTGCGGGATCGAGCTTGCAAGCCTGCCGCAACTCCGGCAATGCTTCGTCATATCGGCGAAGCTCGTTCAACACGCGCCCCTTGTTGTAGCGCGCCGAAGCATCGCCCGGTCCAAGGAGCGCGGCCTTCGAGAACTCTCCCAGCGCATCTTCCAACCGCTGCGCGTCAGCCAGTGCGATCCCGAGATTTACGTGCGCATCCGGCGCATCGGGCGAAAGCGCCACCACCTTGCGGAGCGTCTCCACAGCCTGCGGATCTTTCGAGCGGCCCTGCACCATCCCCAGCGCCGTGAGCGCCTTCGCGTTGCCGGGCTCGGATGCGAGCGCTTTCTCGAGCTCGCCCCGCGCGTCCGCGAACGCTCCTCGCGCGGCGAGCATCAGCCCCAGATTCACTCGCGCCGACGCGTACTCAGGACTGTTCTCCACCGCCTGCCGAAACAGCGCTTCGGCTCCAGCGGCATCGCCGCGATTGCCCGTCACCACACCCAGATTGTTCTGGCACTCCGCGCATTGCGGATCCCCCGTGAGCGCTGCCCGGAACTGCTGCTCGGCGTCGCGATCCCGATTGGCCGCCAGATACAGCAGCCCCAGTTGATTGCGCGCCCCTGAAAACCGCCCATCGAGAGCCACGGCCTTTTCGAGCGAGCCCATAGCCCCCACAGCGTCTCCCTGCTTCTGCTGCGCGAGCGCGAGATTGTAGTAGGTCTTGGCGTTCGATGGATCGAGACGCAGCGCTTCGCGGTAGCCTTCGATAGCCGCCTTCGGATCGCCTTCGGCGAGTGACTGATTCGCGCGACTGGCCGTGGTGCCGGCGATGTTCTCCTGTTGCTCGCGCTTCTTGCGCTGCTCGAACTCGGCCAGTTGCGCCTGCGCACTGGCGCCTTCGTTCAGCTTCTTGAGCACGTTCGCCATTTGGAACTGCGCTTCCTGCGAGTCGGGCTGCAAGGCGCGCGCCTTCTCGAGCTGCACACGGGCGAGTTCCGGCTTGTTCAGCCGCGCCAGCACGAAGCCATAGTGATAGCGAGCCGCATAGTCTTCCGGGCTCGCTGCCACGGCCAAGCGGAGGTCCTCGGCTGCCTTCTCGTACTCGCCGATCCCGCGATACGCGAATCCTCGAAGATATCGCGCCTCGCCATCGCGCGGATTGCGTGCGAGGGCGGTATCGAGCACGGGCACGGCCTCAGCTTGACGATCCAGCCCGATGAGCGACTTCGCGAGAGAGAGTCGCGAGACGTTGTCGGCCGGGTCGAGCTGGATCGCGGCGTTGAAGTGCGTTACCGCTTCTTCGTATCGTTTCTCGCGCCCGAGCAGCGTCCCCAGGCTCGCCTGCGCTACGGACGATTTCGGCCTCGCCACCACGCTTTTCTCGAGAAGCGCGATCGCCGAACCCTTCTCGCCGTTGTCGTACATCGCTTCGGCCAGTTCCACCTCGTGCGCCGGATTGGCTGGCTCGAGCGCGGCCGCCTCGCGCAGGAATCCGATGGCCGCGGTGTAGCGGCGCTGGCGCTTCAGCAGCATCCCCAGCCGCGACTGCGCCTGTGCGGACTTGGGCTCGAGCCGCACGGCTTCGCGGAACTGCTTCTCGGCTCCGGCGGCGTCGCCGGACTCTTCGAGAGCCATGCCCAAGCCGACCCGAGGCGCAGCTTTGGCAGGAACCTGCTTGACCAGCGTCTCGAACTCCTTGCGAGATCGTGCGTGCTGCCGGTCTTCGAGCAGCGCGAGACCGAGATTGTAGCGTGCTTCGGGGAAAAGTGGATCGGCCACCAGTGCCGTTTCATAGGCCGCGATGGCACAGCGGAAATTGCCCTCGCGAGCGAACCACGTGCCAACGAGATTGCCGAACTGCGCGGGCGAGGAGCCACGCCTCTGCGGTTCGAGCTGCCGAGGTACGGGACACGCCTGCTGCGCGTGCGAGAGGGCAGAGGCCACAACCAGGGCGGCCACTGCCCGGGAGCAAGTTCGTACGGTCAACAACGAGCGAACCACAGCTCGCATGATCGCACGGATCGCCAATTACCTAGAAGATCAGCTTCAGGCCCAACTGCATCGAGCGCGGTTGGTTCTGAATGCCGGTGACGCGGCCGAAGTTCGCATCGAGCACGTTCCCGTTCGGAGTGCCCATGATGGACGTATTCGGCAGATTAAAGGTCTCGGCGCGGAACTCGAGCTGGCGCTTCTCCAGGATCGGGAAGGCGCGGAAGATCGAGACGTCCATGTTCCAGAAGGCTGAGTTCCGCATGCGGAAGCGCCCCAGGGTTCCGAACGTGTAGATTGGCGGAGCCGCGAAGGCCGCCTTGTTGAACCACGCAGCCGGAGTGGGATTCGAAAGATTCGGATCGCCCACCAGGTTGGCGCGCAGGTATCCGGTGTTGCCGGTGTTCGCCGAGTCGCCGGGAACCGTGATGTTGTACGGCACGCCGGAACGCGCCACAACGATCGTGTTGAACTGCCAGCCGCCCACCAGGTAATCGGCCCCCTTGCTGCCAGTGGAGAAGCGCTTCCCCTTGCCGAACGGGAGCTCATACACGATGTTCGAGCTGAAGACCTGCGTCAGGTCGAAACCGGAAACGCTGCGGTCATTGTTGTAGTGATACGGATCCTGCACGGACTGGCCTTCCACTCCGTACCATCCCGACGAGCCGATGTCGATCGACTTCGAGTACGTGTACGAAGTCTGGAACGCAAGGCCGCCCGAGTAGCGCTTGCTGAAGTGGAACTGCAGCGAGTTGTAGTTGCCGCGGCCGATGCTGCGGTCATAATACGTGGCGTGGATATACGGATACGGCTGCCGCAGACGCGGATCGCCTGGACCCGGGGTGAGCGCCACGTTGTAGTATCCGCCCACATCGAGACGCCGGCTGCCCGACCCCACATAGTCGACGCTCACCGTGGTGGAGTTGTTGAGCTGCTTGGCGATGCCGAAGTTCCATTGCATCGAGTACGGGTTCTTCGCGTACGGATCCATGTACCACTGCACCTGCTCGAACGGCGTTGGGGCAGGGAAAGCTCCACCGCCACCGGCGAACGGGCTCTGGCCTTTGATGTTCGGAGCCAGTTGCGTCGGTACCGGCACGTTCAGGTTGTTGGCGATCTGCTGGCCGATATCGGGCCAAGTGCCTTCGTAGTTCTGCGAGGTCTGCGTCACGGCGGCCCAGTTGTCGTAGTAGACGCCGAAGCCGGCTCGAAGGGCGATGGTGTCGGTAGCGCGATAGGCCAAGCCGAGGCGCGGACCGAAGTTGGTCTTGGTGTCGTGATAGATCTTACCCGTCGGCGAGACCACCACGTGATCGGGAAGCTGGCCGTTGCCGGGGATGCAAGGGGCGAACCCACGCTGTGAGCAGGCGGGCGGCACTTTCTGCACCACGTACGTGCCGTCGTTGAAATTGATCGATCCGGCTTCGATGCCGCCGTTGATGCCCACCGTGTCTTCGCGTCCGTAAGGCGGAATGAACGTGCGGTCATAACGCAGGCCGATGTTCACCGTCAGACGCTGTGTGGCCTTCCAGGAGTCTTGAACGTAAAAGCCCATCACGCCGCCCCAACGAGTAGTTTCATGCACGTTGCGGCGGTTGGCGCTGTCGGGCACGTTGAGCAGGAATGCCGCCATGGCGTTGCCCGGGAACACGTTCGGCTGCGCCGGATTCGAGGTCTGCTGGAACGCATAGCCGATGCTCGCGCTGTTGTAGAGGGACTCGAAGGTGCTCGAGTTGATCTCGCCACCCCACCGCAGCGTGTGGCTGCCGATGATCTTCGACACGTTCGCCTTCCATTGGTGGACATTGGTCTCGTTCGGATTGAGTGATCGGCTCACGGCCGGAATCACCGTACTGTAACCGGAAATGCCCACGCTCGGGAACACGTCGAAGGCGCCGATGAAATTGCCCGAGAAGTTCGGGTCATAGCCAAGTGAACCGGCGCTGACTGCCGACTTGTACTGATTGAAGCTGTTGGTCTCCTGGTGTGAGCGGCCATACTGCGCCTGCAGCACGAGGCTGGGGCTGAACGTGTGTACCCAACTGGCGCCGAAGTTCTGACCCGGGTTGTCGGTCAACGAAGTCACCGTGCCCGGCAGGCCGCCCGAGGCCTTGGTGTCATAGTAGATCGCGCTGTAGCGGAACCACATGAAGTCCTTCGAGCCGAGCGTTTGATCGATGCGGGCCGTGTATTGGTCCTGATGTTCGCGGCGCGGAGTGTTGTCGATGACGTTGTTGTTGCCGACGCCTGTGTTCACCAACCCGGGGCGAATCGACTTGGCGAAGCCCACCAGGCGCGCGTCGATCAGGCTTGCCGGAATCTGGTTATTGGGAAAGGGATCGCGAACGAAGCTGCCTGCAGCGGCCGGATTGGCGCGCGTGGAAAACGGGTTGAAGGCCTGAGCTTGGCCGGTGAGGTCGCCCGCGAACTCGGCGTCGGTCGGCAAGTGGAGGAACGAATTCGCGGCGCGCGAGTAGCGATAGCCTTCGTAGGCGCCGAAGAAGAAGGTCTTGTTCTTGCCGTTGTAGAGCTTGGGCAGCATCACGGGACCGCCCGCTGACGCGCCGAACTGATTCTGGCGGAACACCGTCACTGCGGGCTGGAACGTGTTGCGGGCGTTGAAAAAGTCGTTGCGCAGGTATTCCCACGCCGTACCGTGGAGTCCGTTCGTGCCGGACTTGGTGGAGACGTTGATGATGCCGCCCAACACGCCCCCGAACTCGGCGAGATCGTTGTGGCCGTTCACCTTGAACTCGCCGATGGAGTCTACGATCGGCGGAACGGCGTACGTGCTCGAGAACGCGCCTTGGTTGTTCAGGCCGTCGGTCATGAAGAAGTTGCTGCGATTGGTCTGGCCGTTGATGGCGGGGAAGACGAACTGCGTGCCCGTGGCCGCGTTGCCGAATCCGCCTGAGTTCTGCGAAACGCTGATGGGCGCCACGCCGGGCGAGAGCGTCAGCAACTGGGTGAAGTTTCGCCCGTTGAGCGGAAGGTCCACTACCTGCTTCGCGGCTACCACGGCTCCAACTTCGGCGGTGGCGGCTTGCAGCAGTTCACCGGTGGCTTCCACGTTCACCGTCTGCGAGAGCGAGCCGACCTGGAGCGCAACGTCGATCGTTGACGTCTGGTTCACCGCCAGCGAGACCTGAGGTACGCGAGAGGTGGTGAAGCTGGCGGCGGTCACATCGAGCGAGTAGTTCCCCGGCGGAATATTGAGGAACAGGTAGTTGCCCGCCGAGTTGGTCTCGGATTGGTGTTTGACGGCTGTGGCGGCGTTGGTCAGCGTCAGCTTGGCGCCGGCGACGACGCTGCCGCTGGGATCGCGAACCACGCCCGTCAACGATGCGGTAGAGAGCTGCGAAAACAGCGGAGCCGAACACAGCGCTAGAACTGCGGCAGCCAACACAACCCGGTGTTTGAAACCAAACGACAAAACAAGCCTCCCTGGCCCTCGAGCGACACACGAGGACTCAGCGAGTATAAACGTGGCTGTAATGGCCTGTCAATACAATCCCTGTTAAACCTTGCCAAAGGCTCGGCGCGCTGCCGATCATGGTATAGTCGAGTCCTGGTTTTGGGAGCCGCAGCCATGAATCGCCGCGCTTTTGCCCGCATTTTTGCTTCGTCATCATTCTTACAAAAGGCCTCCGGCCAAGCCAGGACCTCAGGCCGGGCGCGCTTCGAGGCCGACTGGGAATCGATCCGCCAACACAAGGTCCCGGATTGGTATGAGAATGCCAAGCTCGGCATCTTTATTCACTGGGGACTCTATTCGGTCCCAGGATGGGCCCCTACCACGGGCGAGTTGGGCAAGGTCGATTGGAACACGTGGTTTCTGAAGAATCCCTACGCCGAGTGGTATTTGAATACGCTCCGCTTGAAGGATTCGCCCACCTACGCGTACCACGTCAAGACGTACGGCGCGAATTTCGACTACTATCGTTTCGCCGAGACCTTCAATCGCGAAACGGCAAAGTGGGACCCGTCGCGTTGGGCCGCGCTGTTTCGCAAGACGAGCGCGCGGTACGTAGTGTTGACATCGAAGCACCATGACGGCTTCCGCTTGTGGCCGAGCCGTGTGGCGAATCCGAGACGGAAGAGCGAAGAGATTTCTTCGTCGCGAGACTTGGTGGGCGAACTCAGCGCAGCCGTGCGCGGCGCCGGAATGAAGATGGGGCTCTACTACTCGGGTGGGCTTGACTGGACTTTCGCTGACCAACCCATCCGCGTTATGGGCGATCTGCGCAAGCAGGTTCCGCAAGGCGAGGACTACGCACGGTACGCCGACGCCCACTGGACCGAACTGACGGACCGCTACAAGCCTTCGCTGATGTGGAACGACATCAACTATCCGAAGAAGGGCGACCTCCCATCGCTATTCGCGCACTACTACAACACGGTGCCTGAAGGCGTGGTCAACAATCGGTTCGGCATCGAGTTCGCCGACTTCACCACGCCTGAGTATTCGAAGTACGACAAGATCGTGGAGAAGAAATGGGAGTCTTGCCGCGGCCTCGGCTTCAGCTTCGGGTACAACCGCGCTGAGGGTCCGGAGCAGGTGATCGAAGCGGGCAAGCTGATTTGGCTGCTGGTGGATATCGTGAGCAAGAACGGCAACCTGCTGTTGAACGTGGGTCCGCATCCGGATGGGACGATCTCTGCGATCCAGACGGACCGGCTGGAGAAGCTCGGGGCATGGCTCGCGGTGAATGGCGAAGGAATCTTCGACAGCAGGCCTTGGGTGCGCTCGGCCGCGGGAGAGGTCCGGTTCACGCGCAGGGGCAGTGCGGTGTATGCGTTCGTCGAAAAGCTTGGCACGGGCACCGTGACGATTCCCGGTGTAATCGCTGCGGAGGGTTCGAAGGTGCGGATGCTCGGAAGCGCCGCCGACAGCCAGTGGCAGCAGCGCGGCCGCGATCTGGCGGTTTCGGTTCCGGCCGCAGTCAATCCGGAGTTCGCTGCGGCGTTCCGCATCACGCCGGAGCCATGGCAAGTGGTCAAGAGCTGACTCACGTGCAGCCGCGCGCGCTGATTTGCCTGATGAGCCTCGTCCTGACTTGTACGGCGGGCTTTAGCCAGCGCGGGACTTCAGTCCCGCCCATCGGGTCCCGCGAGGCGAGGGGCCACAGCCCCCTCGGCGGACCACAGGTCCGCCCTACGAGTGCAGCAGCACCGCCGGGGTACCGCAACCGCGATGCAGCCTACGTGGGGTCGAAGCGCTGCCAGCCGTGCCATCCGGCGATCTTCGCCAAGTTCGGCAAGACCGCCATGGGTGCATCGATGGCTCGGCCGGACCCGGCGCTCGTGGCAAGCGAGGTCCGCATCGAGAATCCGAAGTTTCAGCGGACGTATGGGGTGTCGCGCCAAGGCAGTGATCTGTGGCAGACCATTACTCAGTCCGGCGTACCAGAACTTCGATTCAGGCTCGAATACGCGATCGGTTCAGGCGCCAACGGCATCAGCTTCGCTGTGCGTCGCGGCAATCACCTTTTCCAGGCACCGCTCTCTTACTACGCGCGGACCAAGCAATGGGAGCTCTCGCCCGGATACGAGGAAACCGGCGAAGGCTTCAACCGCCCGATCTACGAGGACTGCATCGTGTGCCACGCGGGAAGGCCACGCGCGGTGGCTCGGCGCGACGGGCTGTTCGAAGATCCGCCATTCGCAGAAGCGGTCATCGGATGCGAGAACTGTCATGGCCCTGGAGCGCTGCATGTGAGCGAGCGCGCTCGCGGCGGCGCGGTGCGAAAGCCCGATACGGCCATCGTGAATCCGCGCCATCTCGAGCCTCGGCGGGCCGACGACATTTGCATGCAGTGCCATCAAGGCGGTGCTGTGCGGGTGCTGCTCCCGGGTCGCAAGTATTCCGACTTTCGTCCAGGCTCAAAGCTCGTGGAAACGCTGGCCATTTTCAATGCGCCTGCCTCGAGCGACTCGGATCTGCTCGAGCATGACTCGTCGATGAGACTGAGTGCGTGCTTTCGTGGGTCGAGTGGGAAGCTTGGCTGCATTACTTGCCATGATCCGCACCAGGAACCGGCCGATCCGGTGACGTTCTTTCGCGCGAAGTGCCGAAGCTGTCATACCGAGTCCGCGTGCAAGGCGATCAAGCCTGCTCAAGCATCGGCGGCCAATTGCATCGGGTGCCACATGCCGCGGCGGGAGATTGGCCACATTGCACACTCGGCGCTGACGAATCACCGGATCCCGGCGCGAGCGGCAGATCCTCCGCCGGCGGCGCGCGCGAAAGGGGGGCTGGATGTGGTGAACGGAGACGAAGGCACCCTGCCATTGATCACGCGACTGACGGCGTACGCGAGCCTTGCCTCCAAGTTTCCCCAGTTGCAGCCGAAGTACGCGGAACTGCTCGAACAGGCCGAACGGGAAGCTCCTGAAGACGCGATCGTGCTCGAAGCGCAGGGCCGGCGAGCGATGAGCGCGTCGAACCCGGGTGAAGCGGCTGCGTTGTTGAGCAAGGCCGAAGCCAAGGGCGCGACGGGACCCACCTTCTACCTCGATCTCGGCGAAGCGCTGGCTCTCTCGGGGAAACAGGAAGAATCCGGAGCGGCTCTCGAGCGCGGCGCGGCGCTGTTCCCGTGGTCGCCGCCTTTGCGAAAGCGGTTGGTGTTGAGCTATATCCAACGGAAGGAGTACGTGAAGGCCAAGGCGGCGATGGAGCGGTACACGGCGGATTTTCCGGAAGACGAATTCATGCGGAAGCTGTTATTGCAGGTGCCGCGATGAGTGATGCGAAAGGGAGGGTTGCGGGCGGGACTGAAGTCCCGCGCTGGCTAAAGCCCGCCCTACACGGCAAGGCAAGTGCCAATGCGGGGAGCGGCGTGATTTCACTGGACCTGACGCGAGCACGGCGTCTGAGACGCACGGCGTGGCACGGGCGCGGGCAGCGGGACTCAAGTCCCGCGCCGGCTGAAGCCTGCCCCACATGGCGGCTAAGCAGTCATCGCGGATCGGGGCGCACTATCAGTGCTTGTGTCTGCATCGGAAGCGGGACTGAAGTCGCGCGCTGGAAAATGTTCGCGGTCTTGCGATACTCCCTGACTTTGTGTGTTGCGTTGCTGGGCGCGCAAGAGATCGACACCACACACTTCGGCGGACCTCGCAACCGCTCGGCGGTGGCGACTCGGGCGGAAAGCGAAGCGGAGCTCCGCGAGTTTCAGGCGATCCAGAAATCGCAGCAGCCCGCGCAGCGCCGTGCGCTCGCCGAGGAGTTTCTCGCGAAGCATCCGCAATCGTGGCTGCTCGCAGGCGTCTATCAAGCCGCCGCATCGGCAAGCATCGAACTGAACGAACACGCTCGCGCGATCGACGAAGGCCGCCTGTCATTGCGACTCGCACCGGAGAACGCGCCGCTCCTGGCCGTGCTGGCGCAAATCGAGTTCGCCATGGGCCGCCGTGCGCAAGCCGCGAATGACGCGCGCGATGCCCTGCTGTGGCTGAAGCTGTTCGCGCCACCTGCCGGAACGAAAGACGCGGATTGGAAGAAGGCCACGCAACCGATCGAAGACTCCGCGCGCAAAGTGATCGAGCAAGCGGGAGGCAAGGTTCGCGAAATCGCGAGCGTCGCCGCGAAAGAGCACGGCCAAAGCTTGAAGTTCGCCGGATCGGATTCTTGCAAGAAATGCCACGCGCCCATCTACGAGCGTTGGCAGAAGACGGGCATGGCTTCCATGCTGCGTCCGCTGGCGAGTGCCACGCTGATGCCCGACTTCTCGCGCGCCATCGAATACTCGGGAGACGGCACGCGAACTCACGTTCGTGCGGGAGGTGGTGCGCGCCCGTACTTCGAACTGCCGCAGCGCAACGGCGATTGGAAACGCTATCGCGTCGACTTCGTCATCGGCTCCAAATGGCAGCAAGCCTACGCCACCAAGCTCGAAGACGGACGCATGTTCGTTTTCCCGATCCAGTACAACCGGCAGTCGAAGCAATGGACCAACTACTGGGCCACGGTGGACCCGCCGGGGAGCGAGCGCGCCGACACCTCGGCCTTCTGGAAGCACTCGAGCGCAACCAGCTACCAACGCAATTGCGCCGCCTGCCACACCAGTCAACTGCGTCTCACTCGGCTGGATGACTCGACCTTCGAGCGCGCTACGTTCTTCGAAGCCGGGATCAATTGCGAGATGTGCCACGGACCCTCGGCCGCCCACGCAGCCGCACCTGAGAAGCAGCCGCCGGTGCGATTCGTCAAGCTCGATGCGATGGAGTCGACGCTGGTTTGTGGACAGTGCCACCGGCAATCGGCTCTGCGCAACGTGGGTCCGAACGGCGAGATGAACTATACCTCCGATGCGCCCTACTTCGAGCGCCTGCTCAACCAACCCTATAGCGAGTTCGGCACGCGGGCGTTCTACAAAGACGGCCGCTTCCGCGAGACCACGTTCATCGGCGAAGCGTTCCAGCGTTCGGCATGTTTTCGACGCGGGTCGGCGCACTGCGGGAGCTGTCACAATCCGCATCCGGAGGACGCGGGTCCAGCGAACCCGGTGTCGTTGAAATTCCGCAATGATCCGGACCAGATGTGCGTGCAGTGCCACATCGCGCAGGGCGCGCAAGCGAGTGCGCATACGCATCATGCGAAGGGCTCGGCGGGGTCGCGATGCGGGGCGTGCCACATGCCGCCGATCATGGGTAGCGTCGGTTTCCAAGCGGGTTCGCACCAGATCGATGATGTTCCGCGTACGGATTTCACCCGCCGCTTCGGCCAAGCCGAGAGTCCCAACGCCTGTCTGATTTGCCACAAAGACCGAGCGCCGCAGTGGCTCGAAGCCGAACTCGCGAATTGGAAGGCGCGTCCGCGGTGAAGTGGATCTTGCTGGCTGCGCTTGCCGCCGCGGTTCCGCCTCCGATCGTGTTGGAAGACGTGACGGCTCGCTCGGGCATCGGCTTCGTGCATCGCTCGAGCGCGACGAGTCAGAAGTACCTGATTGAAACGATGTCGGGCGGCGTGGCGCTGATCGACTATGACGGAGACGGCTGGCTCGACATCTTCTTCGTCAACGGCGCGCAAATCACGGACCCGATGCCGCCAGGGAAGCTCCCCGACAAGTCTGCGCCGGCGTTTTGGAACCGGCTCTACCGCAACCGGCACGACGGCACCTTCGCCGACGTGACGGAATCGGCGCGAGTGCAGGGCAGGGGATTCGACATGGGCGCGGCAGCGGCCGACTTCGACAACGACGGCCACGCGGATCTTTTCGTCACCGGCTATCCGCGCAACAGGCTCTACCGCAACATGGGCGATGGCACGTTTCGCGATGTGACCGAGCAGGCAGGCGTGGCCGGAGGCGGCTGGTCCGCTGGAGCGCTTTGGATCGACTATGACCTGGATGGCCGGCTCGACCTGATTGTCACGCGCTATCTCGACTGGAGCTTCAACAAGAACATTTTCTGTGGAATCCGTGCGCCAGTGCTGCGGCGAGACTACTGCCATCCGGACCAGTTCCAGCCAATCGCGCACCTCGTTTATCACAACGAAGGCGGAGGCCGGTTCCGCGATGCCTCGTTGGAAAGCGGCATCGGCAAGCATCCGGGTAAGGGGCTCGG
Organism: Bryobacteraceae bacterium; assembly: GCA_046331625.1. Classification (GTDB taxonomy): domain Bacteria; phylum Acidobacteriota; class Terriglobia; order Bryobacterales; family Bryobacteraceae; genus JAXLQL01. The sequence goes on along the minus strand of JAXLQL010000005.1, from coordinate 386,837 downwards.
GATCGCGATGGCGGACTTCGATCTCGACGGTTGGCCCGATGTGTTCATCGCGAACGACGCCGTGCCGCAGCAACTGTTCCGCAACCGGCATGACGGTACGTTCGAGGAGGTGGCGCTGGCGGCGAACGTGGCGTACGATGCCGACGGACGCAGCTTTTCCGGCATGGGCGCCGACTTCGCCGACTACGATAATGACGGCTGGCCCGACCTCTTCGCGGACGCGCTCGCACTGCAGCGCTACGCGCTCTTCCGGAATCGCAAAGGCACGTACGAATATTCATCCGGTCCGAGCGGAGTGGCTGCGGCGAGCGTGCAGCACTCCGGGTGGGGGGCCAAGTTCGCCGACTTCGACAACGATGGCTGGAAAGATCTCTTCGTGGCGCAGGGCCACGTGATGGACAACATCGAGATGTCGCTACCGCAGTTGCGGTATCTGGAAGCTCCGCTCGCGCTACGCAATGTGGCTGGCAGGTTCGCTGCTGTAGCTTCGTTCGCGAAGCCGATCGCGGCGCGGGGAGCCGCTTTCGGCGACCTGAACAACGATGGCTGGCCGGATGTGGTGATCAACTGCAATAACCAGCCTCCGGTGATTCTCGAGAACCGCTCCCCGCGGACCGGGCGTCACTTCCTCATGATCGACGCAGGGCGCATCGGCGCGCGAGTCCGGGTGGTTTCCGCTGGGGGCCGTCTGGAACAGCACGCGATGGTGACCGCCGGCGGGAGCTACCTTTCCTCGAACGACGCTCGCGTGCACTTTGGGCTAGGCGGTGCGGCGGTCGTGGACTCGGTGGAAGTGACGTGGCCGAGCGGCAAGGTCCGGAAGCTGGCCAACGTTAAGGCGGATCAGTTCCTGCGCCTTCAAGAGCCTGACTGAACCCGGAGCTACGTTGTGCGCCGGATCCGCCACAGCGTGTGCGCTATGGCTGCGATCGCGATCAGGAGCGAGACTCCGCGCAGCCAGCCGGCCGCGGCCGCGGAGACACTGACGCCAGTCATGAGCGTCATCCAAGCGGCCAAGCACATCGGACACTTCGGCAAGAGCACCAGCAGCGCCCAAGGCATCGCGGCCAGCGAGATGGTAGACGGCCGGCGCGAGAGAAGCCTCCCTGCCGGCCCGCATCCGCAGCATGCATCCACTACGCACCTTCCATCTCGGGAATCGGATCGTACCTGTCGTGGTGCCGCACCCATGCCATCGTGTGCGGCAGCCCCGCTTCGTCGCGGCCTTTCGGAACGAGGTCGAGCAAATGATAGGTGCCCATCATCATGTCGATGCCGCGCGAGTAGACCGAGTAGGTGTGGAAGATCTCGCCCGAGTCGTCTTTGTAGAAGACGCTGAAACCGGGCGCGTCTTCCGAGGGGAAGTGGTTCTTGCCGTAGTTGTAGTCGACCTCGCCGGCGGTTTCCTCTTTGGTGAAGTGGACGCCGTAGTCGCGCGGGAACGTAGTGTCCGACGCCGACACCCAGTGGAACCGCCATCCCATACGCTTTCGGAACTCGGCAATCTGCGCCCACGGCGCGCGAGAGATCGCGACCAGACTCACATCGCGTTGGGCCAGGTGGACCAACGTGCCGTCGAAATGGTCAGAGACGAACGAGCACGACTTGCATCCCTGGCTCATCTGTGGCCCGAGCATGAAGTGGTAGACGATGAGTTGGTGGCGGCCGCGGAACAGATCGGCGAAGGTCTCGCGGCCTTTCGGGCCTTCGAAGACGTACTCCTTCTCGACCCGCTCCCACGGGAGTTCGCGGCGGCGCCGGCTCACTTCATCGCGTTTCCGCGTCAGTTCCTTCTCGGCTGCCAAGAGCCCGCGCCGCGCCTCGAGCCATTCTTGTTTGGAGACTACTGGGTGTGTCGTGTTCATTGGTTCTTCCTTTTTCTTCATGCCTGTTTGGGGGACTTTTTCGGTTTCGCCACCTGACCATCGGTTCCCGTGGCCATGGCTTCGGCGTCTTCTTTGATGCGCAGCAGATGGCTGGACCACAGCTCTTCAAAGTGCCCTTATCCATCGCTCGTAAATCTGACGGATCGGAACCGGGTTCAGCGAGTTGATCTGCTGGCGGCTTTCGTCTCGTGTGATGAGGCCACTTCGCGCAGCACGTCAATGTGCTTCATGATGCCGAAGCGAGTGAGGTGGGGAAGGCCTCGACGATTTCCAGCGGTGGTGCGCGGACCCTTCGCAGGTAATCGAGAATCGCGCGCCGCGTGCCGTCAGAAAGCGCCTTCCACACGCTGTCGAGTTCGTTCATCAGCGTCAGCTCCGCTTGGCGGCTGGCGTCCGCGGCGGCACCGTCAAGGATGTGCTTCCAGCCGGTGACCACTCCGCAAGGTGGTGTTCGGATCATCCCGATGGCTCGATGGCGGAAGTCAACAGTGCCGCCCGCCGTTGCTCCTCGAGCTTCAACTCGATGATGCGAGTGCCGGATACGACATGAACATATCCGCTCAGCTCGAACAGGCTGGCGCTGATCACTGGTGGACGTGCTCCCCATAGGTGGCCGATGCCGTTGCCGCGATCACGGTACCAGCGTCCGCCGGGCCATTGTTCGAGGTTCAGTTGCATGGACTCGCCTTTTTGCGTGTTGGTGCTGCCTGGGCTGAAGTAGCAGCATGGCGGAAGACGGTTTCGATGTCGGCTTTGATGTCGAGGCTCTGGGTGGAGTCGAGTGAAGTCGTCAATCTTGAGGTTGCTCATATGTGTCTCTATGGTAACGTGACTAAAGAGTCACGTCAAGAGCAAATGCAAGGATCGCGAAAACGTTTGTGTCGCTGTGCTCAAACCTGAACTACGCAGACCAGGTTCCCGCCGGGGTCTTGGATACGATGTAGTCCGCATGAGGGGTACAGCGACGCCGGATATGGGTGGCCCCGAGGCCGGATTTGGGGCGGCCCACCTCGCTGCTCTGATTGCAGATCGAGGTCCGTACCATGGCCGCTGCGCTTGGCAGGGCGCACGAGCGAGGCGCGTCCGCCGGCATCGAGCTCCGAGGATATCGTCGCCGAAGGTGTTCGACGACGTAGCCGAGTGCCGCCTGCCAGAACTGCTGCAAGGTGTCGAACTGGTAGCAGAGGATGACGATTGATCCGATGCGAACTTGGTCTTCAGCCACGAGTGCCAGATTACCGCAGCGTAGTGGCCGCAGGCTTCGTGCTAAATTCGATGAAGCAAGCGCCACGCCTGGGCCCTTAGCACAGCGGTTAGTGCAGCGGACTCATAATCCGTTGGTCGTAGGTTCGAATCCTACAGGGCCCACCAATCCAATCCATCACTTGCAACTCAGATCGGCTTCGGCGTGTCTGGATTGACAGTCACGGTAATGTCGACCGGACTTAGAATCGGGTCCACCGCCGAGGCTACCCTGCGACGAAGTGGCCGTAGCGGTTTAGCCTAGCATGGCGATGTTTTCCCATCCCAAAGCCCCGGGATTGCGCCTGAACGCCCTGTACCGCGAGCAGCGTGGCGGAGGTGTGCCAGAGTGCATGGAAGCGGTGGAGCCACGCTTCAGAAGGACCTGGTGTCTGTCGCCGTACTCGCGGAGTGTGTCTTGCTGCGGCCCCCCGGAGATACCCGTGCGATCTTCGCGCCCAGGAACCCTGTAGAAAAGATCTTCGGGCTTTGCGCAGACCGTGCTTGTCTTTGGGCTTGAACTTCGGAGGTTCTGGGGATTCTCGAGCCGTTCCGGCGCGAAAGCGGAGGACCCAACGCCAGATGCCTAACCCCAGTCTCGCCGCGGTTCAGGCACAGCCACTATCGCAGGAACGCGATTTCATAACGCCCGGAATCAGACGGGCCAGAGAATTGCCACCGATCCACAAGTCGTCACGCACCCAAGTACTTGGTGAACCACTCCGTGGTGCGTTGCCATGCCAAATCCGCGGCGGCCTTGTTGTAGCGCTCGGGTGTTGCATCGCAATTGAACCCGTGAACCGAGTTGGGGTAGATGTAACCCTCGTGGGTAACGTTGCTCGCCGTCAACGCGGCATCGTATGCGGGCCAAGCTGACGCGAGCCGGGTATCCAGTTCCCCGTGATGGGCCAGGATAGCTGCGCGAATCTTGGCGATGTCGTCCGTCGCAGGGGCGGCGCCATAGAACGGTACTGCCGCCGCAAGATCCGTTCCCAGCCGGACCGCGAGCGTATTGCACATATTGCCGCCGTAGCAAAATCCGGTGACGCCGATCTTGCCCGTACAGAGCGGATGCGCTTTTAGCCAGAGTGCGGCGGCTACCCAGTCTTCGGTCAATTTCTGGCCGTTGATGGTGTTGAACATCTGGCCGCCCCGGAAGTCGTCGCCCGGAAAACCACCAACCGTGGTGAGGGCATCGGGTGCAAACGCCATGAAGTTGGCTAGAGCGAGCCGCCGGGCAATATCCTCGATGTGCGGGTTCAGACCCCGGTTCTCATGGATCACGAGAACCCCTGGCAACTTGGCCGGTGTCGCGCTTCTCGTATCCGCGCTCACGGGACGCACGAGATAGCCCCGGATCGTTCCGTTGCCCTGAGGGGATGGCACGTTTTCATAGGAAGACTTGACGCGCTCATCTTCCTTGGAAATCTGTTGCCCCTGCGCATAATTCGGCATCAACGCCTGCGTCAGCGCAGCCACAGTCAGTCCCCCGACCGCGAACCGTTGGAGACCTGCCAGGAAATCGCGCCGGCCGATTTCGCCGTGAATAAACAGGTTGTACAACTGGATCGCCTCGGGCGGCAACTTGGGTCGTGGTTCCATTCCCACCTCCTCGGGTGAGCGTAGCATGTTTGCCGGTTGGCCCCAAGCCGTTAGAGCGGCTAATGTGCCGCAGACTTGTAAATTTTCCGTGGGTCTCATAAGTGCGGCCGGACGGCTGCCGATGGTGGCTAGCTCGCTACTTTCCGGCGCGAAATTCAAGAGGTACTCGCCCGTCATCCCCCGCCAATAGCGGAAACCGAAGTGGATGCCGCCCAAGCACCCTTCGGGAGGGGTTAAAGTTCGCTGGCGGGGCCTGGGCACCGGGCATCGGAAGCGGGACTGAAGTCCCGCGCAGGCTGAAAGCCTGCCCCACAATCGGAACCATGGAATTTTGCGCCGGAAAGTAGCTAAGCTCGCTAGAATCCTACAGGGCCCACCCCATCACTTTCGCTCGTCGAAGGCGAGGATCGTCAACAGCACTGTCTGCGGACCCTTCCACGCCTCGGCCGGTTCGAACCATTCGTCGAGCGAGTGTGCGTTGTCCCCTCGGCCGCCTCCGCCGAGCGTCACGGCTGGAATCCCGAGGCTCATGGGGATATTCGAATCAGTGCTCGAATAGCCGAGTGCCGGGGAGTGTCTGGTGGCCCTGGCGGCCCATTCGGCGGCTTTCACCAGTGCCGCACCGGCGGGAGTCTGCCCGCCGGGACGATTGCTTACCAGCTTCCACTCGAACTTCACCTGGGTGCCCGAGGCCTTGCGCATCTCGTTCTCTTCTTCAGCGCCCTGGCGAATTGTTTCAAACATTTTCAGCTCGAGCTTGTCGAGTTCGGCCGGGCTCTCCGATCGCAGGTCCACTTCCATCCACGACTCTTCGGCGATCGCGTTGACCGCCGTTCCGCCGCCGACGCGACCGATGTTGTAGGTGGTCTTCGGCTTCGCGGGGACCGGCAGCACCGCGAGCTTCGCCATCGCGCGGCCCATCGCTTGCGTCGCGCTCGGGCGTCCGAAGTTGCCGTAGCTGTGCCCACCCGGGCCGCGATACGTCACCCGGTATCGCTTCACCGCCAAGCCTCCGTTGGTGATCCGCCCCGGGTTCGTCCCGTCGATGGAGATGAAGGAATCGATGCGCTGGCGATACGGGCTCTGCCCGAACAGGTAGCGGACGCCGTTGAGGTCGCCCATGCCCTCTTCGCCCACGTTGGCGGCGAACAGGATCGAGCGCTCGGTACGCAAGCCCGCATGATTCATCGCTTCCACGATCGCGAGCAGGGCCGCCAGGCCGCGGCTGTCGTCGCCGAGCCCTGGGCCATGCCAGCGGTTGCCTTCCTTGCGCACGCGTGTGTCGACGCCTGGGGCGAACGAGATGTCGAGATGGGCGGCCACCAGCAGTGTCTTCTCGCTTCGGCCCCGGCGCCATCCGAGAACGTTGCCTTGCTTGTCGATCTCCACTCCTTCGAGGCCCACGCGCCGGAACTCGCCGAGCATGAACTTGGCGCGCTCGGTTTCGTGGAAGGTGGGGGCGGGGATTTCGGCGATTTGTACTTGCTTGGCGAGGTGCTCCGAGTCATGCTGCCGCAGATAGTCGAGAGCTTCTGTGACAGCGGGGCGCGTGGCCAGATCGTCAGCTAGCAGACACTCAGCCAGCAGGAACAGAAGCAGAGGCGAACGCATCGTCGAACCATGATAGTGCCTGCCAGAGTGGCGGCGCGCGTGCAACTTGAACTGCGGAGGTGCGTGATGAACTTCAAATTGGTTCGTTGGATTCTCCCGGCGGCCATCGCGACGTGTCTGGTCGCCGCGGACAAGGTGAAGATGAAGGAAGTGCCGATCAAGGACACACCGGTCACGTCAGGTTCCAAGATGTTCCAGGAATACTGCGCGGCGTGCCATGGAGCCACCGCCAAAGGCGATGGTCCCGCTGCCGCGGCGCTCAAAGCCTCGCCCGGCGATCTTACCCGGCTCACTGCTCGCAACGACGGCAAGTTCCCGCGGCTCAAAGTACGCGCCATGCTCGACGGCAAAGAGGGCGTTACCGCACACGGAACGCGTGAAATGCCCATTTGGGGTTCGCTGTTCCGCACGATAGGCCGCGGCGACCCAGGTGTGGTCGAGCTCCGGATGAAGAACCTGATTGACTACGTGGAGTCGCTCCAAGGCAAGTAGGCTTGCCCTTCAGTACGAGGTCCAGGTTTCCATCAACTCGTTCGGCAGCTTCGGCACGGGTTTGTCCGGGTTGAAGTTCGCCGCGAGGTATTCGTAGAGCACTTGGAAGTCGGCATTGCTCAACGCGGTGACGCGGCCGCGATGGTCGCGGCTGTTGCGCTGCCAGGCTTCCTTGCTCATCCGCAAGATCACGATCGGTACGAAGGTGTGGCAGGTGGTGCAGTTGTTGAGCACCAACTCGCGGCCGCGCCCGGGCGGGAAGATCTCGTCGAGGTTCACCTTCGAAGCTGCTTCCTTGGCGTGCGGGCTTTCCTGCTTGGGCGCTTCCGTCTTCTTTGGAGCGGGTGGTGGCGAGCCGCACCCCAGCCACATGAGCAGGAGGACTGCGATCGAGGTCCGCATCAAAACGGTGTGCATCCCTGTTCGGCCAACTCGGGCGGGATCTTGGGTTCGGGCTTGGTCTCATTGAAGTTCGCCTTCAGGTAGGCGAACATCGCCGTAACGTTCGCGGCCGATTGCGCGGTCAGCTTGTCCTGATGGCTCTTGCGGATTGCCTCCCAGCGCTCGGCGTTGCGCTGTCCGCGGGCGCTGCAGACCACGGGGTGGCACGTACCGCAGGTGGCGAGTACGAGGTCGCGGCCTTCGCCTGCCGGGAAGATGGAGCCGAGGTTGTATAGCGCGACAGCCGTTTTCGCTGCGGGTGCCTTGCTCTCCGTGGGAGCCGGTGCGGGCGCGGATCCGCACGCCGTCATCAACGCCAGCGCTGCGAGCGCGCTAATAGTCCGCATAGACTTCGTCCTCGCCTGCTTCCGGTGGCCGCATGATTCGCCCATCGAGTGAGTATACGGGAACGATCAGTTCCCTCACCGGATCATCCGTCGAGAACCCTTCCTCGGTCAGCTTGCGCAACGCCTCCGTTGTCGGCTCATCGTAGAATTGTTCCAAACAATTTCCGCAAATTTGTGCAGGGATGCCTTCCACCACGAACAGCCGGTCGCCGCGCCAGATCGCCGTTTTGACCGTCGCTGGCTCCATCGGATTCTCGCAGCGAGGGCAGGGAACTGTCTCCGTCATCCGCGCATCATCTGCCGAGCGGCGTCAATGATCTTGGGCGCGTCAGGACGCAGCCAACTCATCATCCCCGCCGCACCCGGACCCGGCACGTCAGGAAACGCGATCTTGCGCGCCCTGATTCCCGGCACCGCTTGCACTGCTTCGGCGATCACGTGCGATCCGTAGCCGTTGGTGTAGTGGCCATGCTCCACCACGAGGAGCCGTCGCGTCTTGCGGACGGAGTTCGCAATGAGGTCCACGTCGAGCGGCTTGAGCGTGCGCGGATCGATGTACTCGACGCTGATGCCCATCTTGGCCAAATCAGGCAAAGCGCGCTTCACGTCGACTGTTGCCGGAGCCCATGCCACGAGCGTCAACTGCGTTCCCGGCTGCCGCACCACGCCCTTGCCCAGCGGAACTTCGTAGGCTTCGTCGGGGACATCCGGTTGCTCGCCAGACTTCACTTCCGAATAGTCGAAGTACACAACCGGATCGGGGTCGCGCAGAGCGGAGATGAGGAGCCCCTTGGCGTCATAGGCATTGCTCGGGACCACCACTTTGACGCCGGGCAGGTTCGCGTAGAGAGCTTCTTGGCCCACTTCCGTGTGCTGGCCCGCCGACCCTTTCGTGCGACTACCGCCGCCCTGCCACAAGACGAACGGCATGCTCGCTTGGCCGCCGGTCATCGAGCGGAGCTTGCCGGCTTGGTTGTAGATGTACTCGATGCCGTAGATGGTGGTCATCGAGGGGAGCCGCACGAGTGCGGGCGATCCCGCCGCGGCGACGCCCACAGCCGCACCTACGAGCCACGTCTCATCGATGGCCCAGCCGCGACCGGACGTGCGCATCCCGCCGAATTCCTTCGTCAGGTCGAGCACTTCACCGGTGGGCGAAGTGGCCACGGGCTTCTCATATTCGTAGAAGAACACCATGTCGGGCACTCGCCGCATTTCCTGCGCGACGCCTTCCAGTTGAGCGTAAGCGTAAGGTTTCTTTGCCATGATGTTTCTCCGCTAGCTCACCACGATTCCGGACCGGTTGTAGAACTGGGTTGCGGCCACCGGACCCGCCGCATGCGTGTTGTGTACGCCAGCCGAGGGATCCGGATCTTTGCTGTTGCGGGCGAAGGTGATGGACGCATCCACCGCCGCCTGCGCGCTTGCTTCGATCTTCGTGAGCTCGGCTTCCGTTGCGAGCCCCTTGTCGAGAATCCATTTCTTGAAGCGCGGAAGCGGGTCGCGTGTCATCCATTGCCGCACTTCTTCGTCTGACCGGTAGGGCAGTCCCATGGCGCCGTCCGCTCCGGCCTTGGCTCCCGCGAAACCGGAGTGATCGTACCAGCGGTAGGTGATGCCTTCGATCATCGAAGGTCCTTTGCCGGCGCGCGCCCACTCCACCGCGTCTTTCATGGCCGAGTAGACCGCGGTGACGTCGTTGCCATCCACGAGATGGTGCGGAATGTCGAGCCCCTTGGTGTATTCGGAAATGTACTTGGTGGGCACCACCGACGCCATCGGGATGCCCATGTACTGGAAGTTGTTCTCGTTGACGAAAATCACCGGGACTTTGTGATTGGTGCAACTGCGGATGGCGCTGAAGTAGTAGGGCGAGTTGGCCGCGCCGTCGCCGAAGAACGCCACCGCCACTTGCTTGGTGCCGCGGACCTGTGCGCGAATCGCTGCGCCTGCCGCGAGGTAGTAGCTCGCGCCGACGATGCCGTTCATGCCCATGATGCCCTTCGGCATATCGGTGATGTGCATCGATCCGCCGTAGCCTTTGTTGTAGCCGGTCTCTTTGAAGAAGATCTCGGCGGACATTTTGTTGAGGTCGCCGCCTTTGGCGATAAGGTGGCCGTGGCCGCGATGGGTGCTGGCGATGTAGTCGTCGTCGTTGAGCGCAGCCATCACGCCGCAGGCGATCGCCTCTTCGCCGATGTAGGTGTGGAACGAGCCGTAGAGCCCGTCTTTGCCGCCTACGAAGAGCTCCTTCATCGCGTTTTCCCACTTGCGGCTGGCGTTCATGCGCTCGTACACGAGCAGCAGTTTTTGTTTCGGCAGCGCGGCGAGGGCGTCTGATGCTTTGCCCGACGCCGGGATCTTTTCCGGTGGCAGAAACTTCACCGCGTCGCCGGGCTGCCAGTCGCGATTGCCGCCTGGTCCGGATGTGGCCACCGGGATCGATTTGTCATAGCGGGCGCCAGTCACACCCGCGGAGGCGCTTCCGCAACTGGTGAAGACTACGCTGGTGGCGCCGGCTGCCCCCATGATCTGGAGCAGTTGCCGGCGGTCGACTCGAGCTTGGTTCGGCATCGTGGCACGGACCTCCTATTGATGTCCCGGCATTCTGGATTATCAAGTTTGGAGGTCGATGTCAAACGGCTGCTTGTGGCGGTCTGAGGGCTGAGTAGCGCAGGAGGCGCCAGAACATGGCGCCCATCGATGGACTTCTTCGGACGGTTCCCGCCGGAAAGTTACGGCAGCGCTGGTAGACTGTAGGTCGAGAGGTCCCCAATGCCGCGCCAATCCGTTATCGTAAGCGATCCCGCAATCCTCGGCGGCACGCCGTGCTTCCGGGGAACTCGCGTGCCAGTGGATTCATTGATTGACTACCTCGAGGCTGGTGACAGCCTGGATGAGTTCCTTGACAACTTTCCTTCCGTCACCCGAGAGGCAGCTGTCGCCGCCCTGGAGGAAGCCAAGGTGCTTCTGACCGGTCTGGGATGAGGATCCTGCCGGACGAGAATTTGCCTCGCAAGCTGGCGGGACACTTGGTAGGACACTCGTGCCGCACCCTCTTTGAGTGTGGTTGGGCAGGCAAGAAGAATGGTGAGTTGCTGGGTTTGGCCGAACGGCGGTTCGATGTGCTGGTGACGCTCGACAAGAACTTGCCTTTCCAACAGAATCTGGATGCCAAGCGAATTGCCGTGCTAGTTGTTCGGGCCCGTTCGAATCGGATCCAGGACCTCCTTCCGATCATCCCCGAGTGCCTTGCAGTACTCACGCGCATCCGGCCCGGAGAGGTAGTCTACGCCGGTCTCCTGCCTTCGCGCTAGCAAGCGCAACGGTGGATTCGGGCGCGACGTCGGCTCCCTACCGTGCCTCAACCCCAGAGTTCATGCACGGGACCATACAAATCGTCCCCAGCGAAAGGTACGTACTCGAAGCCGCGTCCGAAGCGGTTGTCCTTCTTGAGCGTGGTCCAATCGATGCCCAGCGCGGAGTAGATCGTCGCTTCGATGTCTTCAGCACGCACATCGCGATCGCGCGACCAGCCCGGATTCTCGGTGAACGCACCCAAACTGTCGGTAACGCCAACGGCACGTCCGCCCTTGACCTTCGCTCCCGCGAATAGCACCGTCTGCTGCTGGTAGTGATCGCGTCCGCGGCCGCCGTTGAGCGGACCCACCGTGCGTCCGAACTCGCCCTGCGCCACGATCAGCGTTTCATCGAGCAAGCCGTCAGCCTTCAGGTCCACCAGGAGTCGACCGAGACCGGCGTCGAACTGCGTGGCCATCGTGGTCAGGCTCGGATAGAGGTTTGCGTGGTGATCCCAGCTCCCGAACGTGATCTGGATGAATCGTGTGCCGAGGTTGGCGCGCAGCAGGTTGCGCGCGACCACGCAAGCATTGCCCACGGCGCTCGATCCGTATGCGGCGCGATCGGCGTCTTCGAGGTTGAAGATGCGGTCCACGCGGCTGTTGTACATGAGCAACTGCGAGCGCGACTTCCAGTCTTCGATCTCTTCGGGTCCGGCGCCGAGATCATCGGACATCGTCTCGGCCTGCACCAGAAGTTCCTTGCGCGCCGCGAACCGATCCGCACCATCGCCGTGGGAGGTGTTCGGCAGCCCCGCGCCCGCGGCCAACACGAATGGGGAATGCGCCACAGGAAGGAATCCAGACGCCACGCGTGGAGTTCCGTTGAGCGCCATGAACGCCGGCAGCACCGCGTCTTTGCGCGACAACTCGAGTGACACTACCGAGCCGATATGCGGACTGATCTTGGCCAGCGGCGTGGCCGGATTGCGGCCCATCTGCACCCACGTCTGCATCAGACCGTGCACGTTCGCCCACGCACGCACGCTACGCAACAGGCACACCGAGTCGATCTGTTCGGCGATCCTGGGCAGCAGGCCTTGGGGAAACAGGAGTCCGTTGTAGCGGGTCGGGTTGAATTGCGCCGCCGGGAATGGGTTGCCTTCCTTGAGATCGAATGTATCGGTGTGGCTCGGCGCGCCCTGCAGCATGAAGAAGATGACATTCTTCGCGGTGGCCTTTGTGGTCACCGCGGCCTTTGCTACCGTCTCCATTGGGCGGCCTGGCAGCAGCATATAGCCGCCCACCGCCGAAGCCACGTGGCGGAAGAACAACCGGCGCCCGATCTGCGGCTTGCTCCAGTAGGGAGCGCCTTGGATGCCGTTCCAGTCGAATCCGAATCGGTCCTTCATTTTGTGCGCTCTCCTCAATAGCTGAACAGGAACTCGACCCGGTTGATGCACATCCAAGCCAAGTCTTCCACCGCCGCGCCGCGGTCGGCCGCTTTCGCGAGCACCGCCATTGCCGCCGTACGTTCCGCAGCCGTGGGCTTGCGCGAAAGGAACGTCAGGTACAACTCGTCGGCAAGTTCGCCGTTGCCCTGCATCTCGGTGAGCGCCCGGAGTTTGGGCGAGCGCGTCATCTTCACGCGGTCGAGCACGAAGGAGTCATTCATCAGGTAGAGCTGCTGCTGGATCGATCCTGCTTGGCTCCGATCTTGCGTGTCGCGGTCGCCGCGCAGAAATGCGTTGAGGAACGCGTTCACAGAGGCGTTGCTCGCTGGCTCCACAGGCTCTGGCAACTGTACTGCCCACGCCACTCGTTCGCTCCAACCCTGGATCGAGTAGTCGCCACCGATGCCCGTGGCCTTGGCGATCGCGTCATGCACTTCTTCGCCTTCGAGGCGGCGCGCGATGTGCCGTGCGAACAGTCCGAGCCACTCGTCTTTCCAGCCGTCATCGTATCGAGCGCTCAACTGGTACACGGTCGACTGCGTGAGCGTTCGCAAGAATGCGCGTAGCTTGAAGTCGCCCTTGGCGAGTTCGGCGGCGAGCTTTTCGAGCAACTCCGGATGGCTCGCCTGCAACTCCCACGGCGTGGCAGGAGGATTCGCCGGGTCGAGCCGCGCCGGATCGAGCGAGTCCACTGGATCGACCAAAGCCAACCCGAACATCTGCTTCCAAACGCGGTTAGCGAGATTGCGGGCGAACATCGGGTCACGCGTCATGCTCCCGGCGAATGCCGCGCGCCAGTCGCCGGTTGGCTTGGCGCTGGTCTCGCGGTAGGCCGGCATCACGCGCTGAATGGACCCGACAGGAACGCGATTGGGACGATTTCCCGAGTCAGTGTTCAAGTCGTAGCCACCCTCGCCTGCATCGGATACGTCAAAGCTCCGCTGTGGTCCAGGATTGAACGCCAGACGCGAGAAGAACGCCGCCATCTCTTGTGCTTGGAGCCTCGTCTGTCCGGTTCCCCAAAGATTGACCAGGTTCAGATGCCCGCGGCCAGTGTGGCAGAGCAGACAGTCATAGTTGCCAAGCCCAAGGAAGGTGGTGGCGGTCTTGACGAGCATCGTGTCATAGGTGTCCTGGATCGGACCCATTGACGTGCTTGCGCCCAGGGGGAAGTTGGCCGCGCCCGATTCCAAGGTGTTGCCCTTGCCGGCGATCACTTCGGTGGCGATGGTGCGGAACGATTTATCCTGCGCCACCGCGTCTTTGATGTAGGCGTGAAAGGCATTGCGGCCGAGCGCGCCGCGGTTGACGGCGGCATTCACCAGGTTCGACGTGTTCTGGAGCAGGTCGCCCATCCACATCGTCCAACGGTCCACGAACTCGGGTGAGGCGAGGAAGCGGTCAATGGCAGCGTCGCGCTTTTCGGCGCTCGTGTCGGATACGAACTTAGCGACATCGGCCGAACTCGGAATTCGGCCGGTGAGGTCGAGCGAGATGCGGCGGAAGAACTCCTCGTCTGACGACAGACCGGCTGGCGCGACTCCTTGCCGCGCTAGCCGCCCCAGAATCTCTTCGTCGATGAAGTTTCGCCGAACAGCTTCGGCCGAAGCCGCGGATCGCGAGCGCGCCAGGCTCGGCGCGAGCCTGGCCATCCGTTCATTCAAATGCTGCCGAATCAGGCGCGCCTGACCCAGGAATCGCTCCGGGTCAGACGCGAACTTGCAATCGGCGGCGCTGATGCGGCGTTCAGCGCACAGCACGCCCGCTAGCGCAAAAGCGGAGAGCAAAATACGAAACGGCACGAGTTCCCCCTCTTCACCCGAACGGACGGCGCTGCCGCGTTATTCGACGATGACCTTGCCCTTCATCGCCGGATGCAGCGAGCAATGGAAATTGAACTCGCCCGGCTTGTCACCCAACTTGATGGCGATGCTCGACCCGCCTTTCATCCGTTGCGACGTCCATCCCTTTGCGTCGTCATCGGCGATCGTGTGTTCTACTACGTCGTCGTTATAGATGGTGATGGTGCTGCCCGCCTTCGCGCGGATCACGCCGGGCACGAAGCTGTACGCCTTGATGATGCCGAATGGAACGGCGCCGCTGCCGGCGTTGAAACCGAGCGAGCCGCGCATCACGAAGTCTTTTCCCTGGCCGCCCTGCAGGTGGCACGCAGCGCAGGCTCCACTGTTGGCGGGCGTGGTGTTGAAGCTGCCATCCATGCGGTAACCGACATATTCCCACTCACCGTTGCGGTTCTCTTTGTACGCCTCGCCGAAGCCCTTCTCCTTGCGCATCACGTTGAGAGTCGGAACCGCGCCGGGCTGCTTCTGGAAGCGGCCGTTCGCATCGAGAATCGGATTGCCTTGCGCGTCTTGCAGCGTGGGCCATGTCTCCATCACCACCACCGAGCCGTACGGGTACGCGCCTTGGTTGCCGAATCGCACGGATGAAGCGACTTCGTTCGAGTAGACCGCGCGGATCTGCTTGTTGTCTGGGCGGTCGAACACGTAGAGGAGCGGCCACTTCTCGTAGCCGGTGGGAAAGCCCACACGGTCAACCGTGGGAGCGGGAAGAGTCTGGCTTTGCGCAACTGCTATAGCGAGCAGCGCGGCGGACGCGGAAAGTCTAAATCGCACTTGTAGTGATCCCCTTGAAGTGAAGGCAGTCAGATCTACTTTCATCCAGACCTGCGCCGTTGGCAAGGGGTCGGGCACGGATTTCACAACTATGAACGGCGCACTCTGCGAGCGCACCCCTGAGCAAGCGCCCAGCTGCGGAGCAAGCGCTCGGTGCCGTGGCTCGCGTTACGTTTCGCCGAGGATGGCTTGGAGGTGTCTCTCGAGGTCGCGCTCGAGTGCAGGCTTGCCACCTATCGAGTCGTCGTAGAAGATCACGCGGTAGCTTCGAATATCGAACGGTAGTTCCTTGCCCCGCTGAGCCAACAGGATCGTCGGCTTATTCAATGCGTGCGCGTAGCCGAGCTCGTAGAATACGTTCTGATTCGGAGCCGTGATCTCGGCGACGACGATCTTGGCTTCGGCTATCCGCTTCTTGATGTCCTCGAAGATGATCCCCGGGCCGGCGATCTCGTCGATCCGCACGACGTTGAGGCCGAGTTGAGCGGACCGGGGGAAGATCACTTCCTGGTACAAGGTGTCGAAGGGCTGGCCGAACTGCATGGCCACGAACATCTGCGGCTTGGCCGCTTCCACTGAGAAATCGGCGAACGAAGTTGGTGAATTCCCCCAAGCGAAAAGGCCTACCTGACTGCCGGCCAATGGATTTCCAACCACGCGCTCCAACACAGCTACGCCATCGACCGTTACTCGAATCTCCTGGCCGGTCTGGCGCACGAGAAGGTCGTATTCACGATTCGCCTCGAGATTACGGGCCGAACCGGCACTTTCGACAGATTGCCAACCGGTACCCGGAACCCACTCTCCGATTGAGTACGCCCGGTCGTAAGCTCCGAGTTGGAGCATCAGATACCGGGCACGCTCGGACTGATATCCGAGAAGCACGCCAGCCGAGTTCTGACTCTTGGGTTGATCGGAGAACCGAACTCGAGTCCGCACGGTACCGTCCGTGACATGCCGATTGGTGACGGCGATTCCGTAGGATTGGACCGACTCGCTAGACTGAGGCGGCTGATACTGGGCCGAGTTTCCACTGAAGTGCCACAACCCGGAGATGGCCGCCCAGCGCGTGTCAGGCTGGGAAGCTCCGTTTCCAGTCGACGTTTTGTGATCTCCGTTGACTGCCATGCTACCTGCATCGTAGCACTAGTGCATCTGAGCCTCAGCGCGAAGCTCGGACGTCATAGCACCACATCACGCCGAGGTCGCGCACATAGAGGCGGCCATTCGCGACCACTGGATAAGCCCACGCCTTCTCGCGGGCGCCGCGCGGATGCTCGGGCTTCCCGGGCGGCGTGAATCGGCCCTTCTGGCGGAAGGCTTCGGGCGTTGCTTCGGCCAGCGCGATGTCGCCGTCTTCGGCGTGAACGTAAAGGTTGCCGTCGGCGAACAGGACGGATCCGGCGCCGAGGGAGTCCTCCTTCCAGCGGAGCTTGCCTGTGAGGAACTCAGCGGCAACGAGTCCGTCATTGGTGGTGCCGTAGAGATAGTCGCCTACCGCGACCGCGCCGCCGATGGTGCTGGGCAAGCCGCGCTCGAGGTAGACCTGCTTGGCGGCGGCAGTCTCGCCCGAGGGCTCGATGCGCAGGAGCGCCGCAGCGCCGATGCTGCGCGCTGTGGAATAGATGTAGCCGTCGCGCGAGATGGGCGTGGGGATGTTCGCGGGGCCTTTGCTGGTCTCGTCATAGCGCCAGAGGAACTGGCCTGTCTTGGCGTCGACGCCGACCGTGCCTTTCGACAAGAACTGCACGTATTGTTTCTTGCCGCCCGCGGTGGCGGGAACGATGGACGCATAGCCGGCCGCTTCGCCACCGGGAATCGAGGACTTCCAGACCACCTCGCCGTTCTTCTTGTTGAACGCCGCCATTGTGGCCTGCGCGCCGCCGGGGCTGACCACCACGTTGTTGCCGTCGATCAGTGGCGACTCGGCATAAGCCCACTTGCCGGGC
This sequence comes from Bryobacteraceae bacterium, assembly GCA_046331625.1. Lineage (GTDB taxonomy): Bacteria > Acidobacteriota > Terriglobia > Bryobacterales > Bryobacteraceae > JAXLQL01. Next base: position 369,878 of record JAXLQL010000005.1, on the reverse strand, counting down.
TCGCCACCGAGTTCCTTGCGGACGTTCTTTCGCCACCGGACCTTGCCCGACGCGGACTCCATGCAGACGAGGTCGCCATCTGAGCTGAATGCATAGAGAAGGTTGCCATCGACGATCGGCGTCGATCGCGCGGACGGGTACGACGGCGCCTGATCGGGATTGCCGACGTTGCCGAGCCGCGTGGACCAGATCGTCTTGCCGTCTTCCACCGACACCGCATGCACCGACTCGTCTTGCATGCCCTTGTTGCCGACGACGTAGAGCCGGCCACCGGCGACTGCGGGAGCGCCGTATCCATCACCGAGGCCCTCGATGCGCCAGAGCATCTTCGGCCCTTCTTTGGGCCACGCGGAGATCAGACCGGTTTCGCGGGAGAGGCCGTCACGGCCGGGTCCGCGCCATTGCGGCCAGTCGTTGGCGAGAGCTATGGAAGCAAGGGCAATGAGGATAGTGGCGGATCGCATGGTGGCTATTGTCTCCTTTGTTGCGGATCGGATTGGAGGAAGCGCTCGAATTCGCTCCAGGGAACGGCTGGTCCGTGAATGGGAGCGATGGTTTGCACGTCGAGGCCGAGGCGGCGGACGTGGTCGCGGAAACTGCGGCTGGCTTGCGTGGGAACGAGCGAGGTGCCGGGATCGAAGAGGTCGGCTTCGATCGCGATCTTCTCTTTCGGCAGGTACGCCATCAACATTCCTTCCGCGTGGTCGAGCGGTTGTACGTAGGTGATGTGCATGCGGCGCGTATCATCGGCGAGCACGTAGTTCTCGCGGACCTGCTCCCACTGGTAGCCTTCGGCTTGTTCAGTAGGCGGCCACAGCGAAAGCATATCGGGCTGGAGCGTGCGCGGCGTGTAGTTGAGCACGTCGTGGTTGTAGAAGGCGAAGTTCTTGAAGTGCGTGATGATGGTGGCGCCGATGTGCATGTAGGTGCGCAGGCCGCCCGCGTGATCGAAGTGCTGGTGGGTGTTGACCAGGAAGCGGATCGGCTTGTTCGGGATGAGCTTCACGATCTCTTCGATGACGGCGAGGTTGCGCGCTTCGTCAAGCGGAGCTTCGACAACGGCGATCCAATCTTTGAACTCGACGGCGACGCTGTTGTGGGTTCCGCCGCCCATCAGCCAAACGCCATCGGCGAGCTTGCGTGGCTCCACGCGAATTGCGAATGACGCGTTGCGAACGGAATCGGGCACGGGAATCGCGCTGGGACAGACGTTGGCTGCGATCTTGCGCAAAGGTCCGCCGAAGGCGTTGTGTCCAGCGGTGACGTTGAGCGAGCCGAAGTTGTCATCCCAGCCTTCGTGATGATGCCAGACGCCGGGGAAGCGGATGCCATTGCCGAGGTCGACGTAGGCTTCGTCGGTGAACTCATGTTCGTAGTTGGTGTCGCCGAGCATGGGATCGGGCACCCAGGTATGGATGCGTTGCAGGTAGTGGTTCTTGTTGACGGTGGCGTCGACGCGATACTTGCCCATCATGGTGATGGAGACGACCGTGACCTTCTCAGGGACAGTAGTGTTGCCATCGCGGCCGGATTCGCCGAGTTCCCAGCGCCAGACGGCCTTCGGGTTCGCGCCGGGCATGCGAGCGGCTTTGAGGAAACCGTGCGGGTTGAGCCAGAGGTCGAGTTGCCAGCGCTCGGCGTCGTCGGGCGGGGCGGCGATGGGCGGTCCCTCGGATCCATCTTGATGCCACGCGTTGGATCCGTTGACGGTGAAGATCTGGATCGCATTGCGCTGAAGCGGCGTGCCGCCTTTCCAGCCGAGTCCCCATTTCCACGAGGCAGGAACGAGGCCGGGCTTGCGGGTGAACTGCTCGCGCATGGTGCGGGCTTCCCAGTTCATCGTGCGCGTGTAGTCGCGCATCTCGCCGCGGGGCCAGTCGACATTCCAGCCGGACTCGCGCTGTTGGCCGACAGCGCCGGAATATGCCGTCCCGGAGATGGTGACGCAGCGGAGCTTGTCGGCGCCGATGGTTCGCGTCGCGGCGTCGAGGACGGGTTGCGGGTCGACGTAGCCGGGCGGGAATTGGGCGAGTGCGGTGGAGGCGAGGATCCAGAGGAGATAGCGCGAGGGCATCGGGTTCTTGAAGAGTATGGCACGAACGCCTTGTACTACTATCCTTCAGTTTCTTCGCCGGCCGCGAAGATTTTGGACCCGGTTTGGTGGGGCGGGCTTTCAGCCCGCAGCGGGACTTCCAGTCCCGGCTCTGACACAGACGCATTGACTCAAAGAACGCTCCGTTTCTGGATTGCGGCTCAGCCGCCATCCGCTTCAGGCTTCCAGCCTGCAGCGGGACTCTCAGTCCCGCTAAGCGGCACTGCAAAGTGCCCGCCCGCACGCTGAAGCGTGCGCCACAAGTTTGTCGGCGAGAAAATCAAAGATCGGAGCGTTCTACGAGCGAGTGTGCCCAGATCTGAAGCGGGACTGAAGTCCCGCGCAGGCTGAAAGCCTGCCCCACACTACTTAAACCCTACATCTACTCGCTGAGCTGCGCCATCAAGCCCGGAACGTCCACCACGTTCCAGTGCTCCTTCATCAACCCGTCTTCCACGCGCACGAAGTCCACCACGCGGATCGCCACCGGATTTCCCGTGGGCGGGATCCCCATGAACTCGCTGCGATGCGTGCCGTGGAACGTCTTGCGAGTAGCCACCGTGGTCCCGTTGTCGAACTGCTCCGTCACCTCGGCACGCAGGTCAGGAAACGCGCCGCGCAGCACGCGAAAAAGCTGGATTACGTCACCCCGCGTGGACCCGAAGCCGGGGAACGGCGTGTGGTCCACGAAGTCCGGCGCAAGCAGGCGCTCGGCCACGGATTCATCGCCTTTTGTTTGAAACTCGTCCACGAAGGTGCGTACCACGCTGGTCGGATCGGTCATGCTTTTCGATACGCACCGGGGCAGGGAATGGATTTATCGTGGGCCGCGCTATAGTAGCTCGTGAATGGCTCAATACTCGATCGGTGTCGACTTAGGCGGCACCAATCTTCGCGCTGCCGCCGTGGACGAATCCGGCGCGGTGCTCGACAAGGTTTCCCTGGATACGGACCTGCAGGCCGGGCGCGACCGCGTGATCGATGACATCGTGCGCAACATCGTCACCCTGCGGGATCGCCTTGGACCCGGCGGGCTGACCGGAGTCGGCATCGGCGTCCCGGGTTTTATTCGTTTGAAGGAGGGCATGATCGTGGGCTCCCACAACATGCCTGGCTTTGACGACTTCCCGGTTCGCGATGAGATCTCCCGGCGTCTCGGATCCCCAGTGATGCTCGAGAACGATGCCAACGCAGCCGCGCTCGGCGAGAAGTGGATGGGTGCGGGCCGCGACGTGGATGACTTGGTGCTGCTCACGCTCGGCACGGGGATCGGCGGCGGCATCATCTCGGGTGGGCGTGTGTTGCACGGCTATGTCGGCATGGCAGGCGAGCTCGGCCACATCACGGTCATGCCCTATGGGAATCCCTGTGGCTGCGGCAATCGGGGGTGTCTCGAGAAGCACGCGTCGGCAACAGCGGTGGAGACCATGGCCAAGTTGGTGGCGCTCGGCGACAACCTGACTTCCAAAGAGGTCTACGATCTGGCGGTGGCGGGCAATCCGCTCGCCAAGCGCATCTTCGAAAGCATGGGCCGCGCGCTCGGGATCGCCTTGGCTAGTTTGATCAACATCTTCAACTATCCGCTGTATCTGTTGAGCGGCGGAGCATTGCCTGCTTGGGAATTTTTCTCGCCGGCGATGTTCGAGGAGATCCGCGAGCGCTCGTTCACGTTCCGCCATGCCGCCACACGAGTGGAGCAAGCCACCCTCGGCAACGAAGCCGGACTTTACGGCGCGGCCTACTTGCCCTTCTTGAAGTAGCGCTTTCTCAATCATTTCAAGGAAACAATCGAATGTACTGGTTGGGTTTGGACATCGGAACCGGCGGATCTCGCGCCCTTTTGGTGAACGCGCAAGGCGAGGTGACGCAGGGCTTCACTGCTCTTCATGAAGACATGCGAATGGAGCGCCCCCTGTGGGCCGAGCAGCGCCCGGAGAACTGGTGGGATGCGGCTCAGGCGGCGATCCGCGGCGTGCTGGCCCAAGCGGGCGTTACGGGAGCGGCGGTGACGGGCGTGGGACTATCGGGCCAGATGCACGGGCTCACCATGCTCGACGCATCGGATCAGGTGATCCGCCCGGCGCTCATCTGGTGCGATCAGCGCAGCCAGGCGCAAGTCGACTGGATCAATCGAACAGCGGGCAAGGAAAATGTTCTGCGCTGGATCGCCAATCCCGTGCTCACCGGATTCACTTTGCCAAAGCTCCTGTGGGTCCGCGACAACGAACCGCGCCAGTTCGAGCGCCTACGCCGCGTGCTGCTTCCTAAAGACTACATCCGGTTCCAACTCACTGGCGAGTACGCCACCGAAGTCAGTGATGCGTCGGGCATGGCGATGTTCGACGTGGTGAATCGCAAGTGGGCGCTGCCGCTGGTAGAGAAGGTCGGGCTCGATGCCGCGATCCTGCCCAAAGCCTACGAATCGTTCGAAGTGACCGGTCGCGTGACCGCGCGTGCCGCGGCGCTCACGGGGCTGGCCGAAGGGACGCCCGTGGTGGGCGGAGCGGGCGATCAAGCCGCGAGCGCCGTGGGCAACGGCATCGTCAAGAGCGGAATCGCTTCGTGCACCGTCGGCACTTCGGGTGTCGTGTTCGCGCACCAGGACCAGCCTGCCTACGATCCGGCCGGCCGCGTCCACACGTTCTGTCATGCCGTGCCCGGCAAGTGGCACGTGATGGGCGTGACGCAAGGCGCCGGACTGAGCCTGCAATGGTTCCGCAATCAACTCGCTCCTGGTACGAGCTATGACGCACTGACTGCCGAGGCTGCCACGGCTCCGGCGGGATCGCAGGGGCTGTTCTGGATGCCGTACCTCATGGGTGAGCGCACGCCCCACCTGGACGCGCTGGCTCGCGGCGGATGGGTGGGGCTGACGGCGAAGCACTCGCGCGCGGACCTCATCCGGTCGGTTCTCGAAGGCGTGAGCTACAGCCAACGCGATTGCCTCGAGATCATTCGCGGCATGGGGACCTCGCTGACGAAGGTCAGGCTTTCGGGCGGCGGCGCACGTAGCGAGTTTTGGCGGCAGATGTTCGCGGACGTGTTCGCGACGCCAGTGGCGACGCTCGCGACGCAGGAAGGTTCGGCGTACGGTGTGGCTCTGCTGGCGATGGTCGGTACCGGACATTTCGCGTCCGTGGAGCAGGCATGCGATGCGGTGATCCGCGAGACCGAGTCGCGCGCCCCGGATTCGGCTGCGTCTGCCGAGTATGAGACGCGCTATCGAGTGTTTACAAAGTTGTATCCCGCGCTCGCGGGCCTTTATCCACTACTTTGAGCGCGGACTCCTATAATGAGAGGTAGCGCCTCTCTTCCGCCATGAAGACTTTCTATATCGAAACGTTCGGCTGCCAGATGAACGTGCATGACTCGGAAAAAGTCATCGGAACGCTGGTGGAGCAGGGCTACAGCCAGGTGGAAACGCCTGACCAGGCCGAGTTGGTCTTCTACAACACCTGCAGCATCCGAGACAAGGCGGAGCAAAAAGTGTTCAGCCGCTTGCAGCACTTCAAGAAAGACTCGGGCAAGGGCAAAGTCTTCGGCGTGCTGGGATGCGTGGCGCAGCAGGAAGGCGAGCGCATCTTCGAGCGCGCTCCGCACGTCAGCCTGGTTTGCGGGTCGGCCAGCTACACCAAGCTCCCACAGTTGCTGGTGCAGATCGAACAGGGCGACCGGCGCGTGGCCGGTTTGAGCCTCGATACGGACGAGACGTTCGAAACCTCGTTCGCCCGCCGCGACAATCCGCATCGCGCCTACATCACCATCATCGAAGGTTGCGACAAGTCATGCGCGTATTGCGTGGTGCCGTTCACGCGCGGTCCCGAGCGGAGCCGCACCAGCGAGAGCGTGCTGAATGAAGCCCGCGAACTGGCGCGCATGGGCTACACCGAGATCCAGTTGCTCGGCCAGAACGTGAACAGCTATCGCGATCCCTCGCCCGCCGGCCTCGATTTCGCGATGCTGCTGCGGCGCGTGGCCGAGATCCCGGGGCTGCGCCGCGTACGATTCACCACGTCGCATCCGCGCGATTTCACCAAAGAGATCATTGACGCCATCAGCGACAATCCGGTGTTGTGCAACCACGTGCATCTGCCCGTGCAAGCCGGTTCTGACCGCGTGCTGGCCGGAATGAAGCGCCTCTACACGCGCGACGATTACATGCGCCGCATTGAATGGATGCGCCGTTCGCCGCGCGACATCGCCATCACCACCGACATCATCGTGGGCTTCCCAGGCGAAACCGAGTCCGATTTCGAGCAGACTCTCGCCCTCGCTGCCGACGTGCAGTATGACTCGATGTTCAGTTTCAAGTACTCGCCTCGGCCCAACACCGCGGCGGTAGGCATGTCAGATGCGCTCGACGAGACCGAGAAAGGCCGCCGGCTGACGATCCTGCAGGAGATGCAGCGCGGTATCCAATTGCGGCGCAACGCGGCGCTGATCGGCACGCGCGAGGAAGTGATGGTAGAGGGCTTCAACAAAGCTACGGGTCAGTGGATCGGCCGCACTTCGCAGAACCGGACGTTGAACTTCAGCGCGCCTGAGGACAAGCCGTTGCAGCCGGGGCAGTATCATGATGTCATGGTCACGCGATCGGGCCCGAACTCGTTGGTCGGCGAATGGATGGCTTAAAGGGGGAATGAGATGGAAGTCGAGATGAAAATCCGAGGTTTGATGATGGACCCGGTATCGAGCATGCCCATCGTCATTCTCAAAGATGCGACGGGCAACGGCATTCTCCCGATCTGGGTGGGCGTCTATGAAGCCAACGCGATCGCTCTCGAGATCGAGAAGGTGAGCACGCAGCGGCCGATGACGCATGACCTGATCAAGATCCTGTTGACGGGGCTCGAGGCGGGTGTGCGCAAAGTGGTGGTGAATGAGCTTCGCGACGACGTCTTCTATGCCGTGATCTGGCTCGAGAAAGACGGCCGCCTGATCAGCATCGATTCGCGCCCGAGCGACGCCCTGGCGATTGCACTGCGGCTGGATTGTCCCATCTACGTGGATGATTCGGTGCTGAACAATTCGAAGATGGCGAGCGCGATCTCAGAGCGCGTAAACAGCGATGAGCTGAGGCGCTGGCTCGAGAACCTCAATGACGAGGATCTCGGCCGCTACAAGATGTGATCGAGATCATCGAGCGGCTGGCCGCGGCCGGATTCGAGGCGCTGCCCTCCGGCATGGAGCGGCACGTCGTGTTGGTGCGCGATGAGTTCGCTGCACTGGTGGAGAAGCGTGAGACTGGGTTTGGCGGGATCGGGTCCACGGGGCTCGTCACCGAGCGAGGCCTCGCGATGTTGGTCTGGCGTGGGGAGCAGGCGTTCTTCGTGCTGAAGGGCTCCGAGCAGCCGGCGACCGAAGATCAAGTGGCCGAGCTCCGGCGATTCGCGGCGGACCTTGCCGCCTGTCTGAGTCCGGCGCAGGGCTGAGCAGAAAAGCAAAAGGCGGATCCCGTGAGGGACCCGCCTGGACTATCGCGATTCGCGGACTACTTCTTCTTGCCGACCGCCTTCTTCACGGCGCCGCCGGCCTTGGGGCCAGTGCGCGGAACAGCGGGAGCAGCGGGAAGTCCGGTGACCTTTTCCTTCTCCTGATCGAGTGTCAGCAGGAAGGGATCGTTGCCGAACTCGGCCGCGACGCCGCCTTCGAACTCGATCTCGGTACCGGGTTCAATTTTGCCACCGTGTGCGGGATCGAGGCGGAGCTTGATCTCCGGCGTGTCCTTCGTGAGGATGCCGAGCACCACTTCCTTCGGCCGCGCCGGAGGATTGGTGGAGATGACCGTGCCTTTGAGCTTGGGCAGGGCCGAACCTTTGAGCGTGTTGGCCCAATAGTCGGCTCCAGCAGCGGGGTCAGTGAGACCCTTCTTCAGGCCGATCCACAGGTACTTCTGCGGATCCTTTTGCCGCATCTCTTCCTCTTCTTCCTGGAGGATCTGCGCTGCGCTCTTGATCTTGAATTCGGTTGTCGGGAAGGGGTCTTTCAGCGCAGTTGCCACCAGACCATCGAGGCCTTCCTTGCTGCCGTGGAAGTTGATGTAGGTCTTTTCGAGGAACGCCTGCAACTGCTTCTTCGCAGCATCCGGCAGCGCGTCAGGACCCGTGTAATGCGCGGCGCGCGCCAAGTGATAGATGGCCGGGATCTGCTTCTCCTTGATCTTCTGCTGCAGCATCGACGTAGCCAACCAGTAGGAAACCTGTCCGCTGCCCGGCTGCAACTTCAGGAAGTTGGTGAAGATCTCTTCGGACTTCGCGAAATTCTTCCGCGTCATCTCGATCCAGCCGAGCGTACGCGTGGCGGGCACCTCGTTGTTCTCGCTCGCCCTTCCATTGATCATTCGGTGTTGGGCCGGTTTCTTGGCGGCCCTTGACCTCGTCGAGGGTTCGAAAGGACCTTCATCATCGCCCGTCTCGAGGCGATCCGGCGCGGTGGTGTTCATGCTCTACCAGTACCGTCAGGAAGTAGAGGCCGATGAAGCTCTTCAAGTTCATCCCCAACAGTTCGCACGATTTTAAGCCTTCTCGGCGTTGCCGAGTTGGTAGTACGTGGTGGCGATGAGCTGCTGGCGATCTTCCTTGAAGTCAGGAGTCGGATACTTTTCCTTCCACTGCAGCAACTCATTCCACCTTCTTGCATTGGCGTCGGTCTCCTTGGTGGCAGCCGTGAGAATCGTACTTTCAACGAATGCTGACCTTCTTTTCTGCCCGAGAAGCGCCCATGCTCAACTAGAGCAACGGCCGGAGACGCCGTCAGTATTCTTGGTGACACCGGCCTCCGCCACCTTCCTGATCTTTCTGTTCGCTACTGGTGTCAAAGCGGTCACCGCGACGCTTCGCGCGCCGGGCACAGCGCAGCGGATTCTGGCGCGCGACCGAGCGCGTCTTATGAGAATATCCGACAGCACGGAAACCGCAACAGCCGGAATGGAACCACAGCCCTCATCTGGGCGCCGATGCATTCTCTCCGGTAATTTCCGTGCCCGTGGTCCCGTAGCCAAAATCCCGAAACCGAATGCGTTACCTCGACCTGGGAGTGATCGGCAGCCTACCTGATCAGCATCACGCTGTTCCGGTGCACGCTTCCGGGCGCAGCATTCGCTCAAAACTACTTCCTCTGGAGGCATTCCACCTGGTGGGCCATCGCGTTCGATCGTCTCGGCGGAGACTAGTACGCTTCCACCATGATCGGCACGTAGCCTCTATTCAACGGAGATCTCGGATTCTGCAGTTGATGTACTGGGATGCCTGCTGGCCCGGATCGTGATCATCACCTTGCTGTTGCCTCGCTGCTTCCGGGGCGGCGGATACCGCTTATGAGCTTGATGCAGCGCCGCTTCGGACCGCGTTCGCGCTGATAGCGCGCGTTTCTCGCTTGCGGGCAATGGCGGAAAGGCGTGCGCGTGTTGCGTCTGTCCATCGTGATCTGGTGTGCTCGCTGGCACGGCGAGCATGGTCGATCTTGCTCATTGTTTGCCTCACGCTGTTCTACGTTCGAGGGTGGCATGACGGCGGTGATCTGGACGGCGTGGTCAGATGATCTCTACATTATGACGCGGTGGTGAGCTGTTCGTCATCTTGGGCAAAGATTCCGGGGGCAAACCATACTGAGGACCAGCGCTGCCGCGCAAGGTAAACTCAAGTCTTCGATTTTCGATTCTCGCCCGGCGAGTTCTTCCGCTCGATCCGCAACAAGCTTCTGGGCTGGCACAGTCGGCGGATGCTTCCTCACCACGGCGAGCCACGGGAACGGAGCAGTTGATGGTGCAGCGGCTGCTTTCGGCACGGTCCGAAACCGAGAGCACCATGGCGCCCTCGATGTGGCGGTGGTTCGTCATCTTCTTCCAGTTCTCGTTGTTTCCTTTTTGATCAGCGTGATCTTGTGGGTCTGCTATCGCGACGCTGGAATCGCGCTTACTACCGCGCGCGACCACTATCCTGGGCTAATCTGGGACAACCTGCCAGTGGGCGTCTTGAGCTGGTGATGGCGGCGATCGCGCGGCGATGTCGACCTCAGCGCGCGCTCAACTCGCTTGCCTCTGACGACGGTGATGGATTTTCCTGAAGCCGCTTTCCGAAGCAGCGCAACGCTGATGCGCAGTGGCTGGTGCGGGCTCGCGTGGCGGCGCTCGTGTGGGGCGCGATCCTGTTTCGGCATCACGCTCAGCTAGGGCGTGAAATCAGTGCAACAAAGCCCGGCCTCACGATCGCCTCGGTGGTTTTGGCGGCTTGCTCGACGTATTCCTGCAGGTGTGCCCATGACCAAGCGTGTGGGCGATCGCTGGCCATCGTGGGCATGGCGGTAGGATTGATGACGATGATCAGCGTGAAGACTGAGACCTCGATCGCTTTTACGTGGTATGTGCTGATCATGCGATGGTGACCTTTGTGTAGGGCTGTGATGGCGTCATGGTTTTCACCGCAGAGAGAACAAACATGGCGAAGGTGAACGTGTTCCGCTTACTGGCAGGACCTGAGTCCCGCAGCAGCTGAGAAGCATGGCCGACAAACCGGAGGCATTGACTCGACGAAGCAAAGGTGACCCCAACACAATGTCTGAGCTTCGCAGAAGACCTCGGCGTGTGGAGCGCCGCGGCGATCGTGGTAGAACCGTCATCAGGAGCGGATCTTTCTCGTGCCGCAGGACATGATTCGAAGAGGTCTGGTCCGTGCAGACGCTGTTCGCCGTTTGGGTGGCGGTAGGTCTGCTGTCCGCTTGCAGAACCTCACCTGGCCGGCTTTCCGCGATGCTGCCGAAGCGGGCGGCGAGTACGTCTACCTGCGCGGAAGCCTACGGTCGTTCTGGGGATTCCTCTGGCTGGGCCCAACTGCTGGTCGTAGGCGGATCTCGATCGCTGCTCTCCTCCGCCGCTGGTTGAACATGTTCGACCACTTCTTCGTCCGGCGCTGAGCGATGTGGTCGCTGGGAAGGGAACTGGAAGATCGGGGTCAGATCCGGGCAACTGGCGGCGATCGCCGCGTGATCGTGCTGCTGGGAGCGCTCAACTGCTTTCGGTGATTTCGGAGGCGCGGTGCAGGTGGTGACCACGGTGATCAAGGTGGCCTGCATCGTGGCGATCATCGTCTTCAACATCTCTCCGGCGGCGGCCTCGGCCGACGCCTCGGCACTTCGGCAACGATCAGGCTTCATGGATTCTTCGGAGGCAATGTTGACGCTGTGGGCCTATGACGGCTGGAACAACGCGCATGATGTGGTGGCAAGCGAGATCCAGAATCCGCAGCGGAACCTGCCGCTAGCCTTGGTGTTGGACAGTGGCGGTGATCTTGCCTTCCTCGGTACGAACATTGCCTACTTCTCGCTGCTTTCGGCGGGCGAGGTGGCAGGCAGTCCGCGCGTGGCGGCCCGGCCATGGGGCGCGTGTTCGCCGGGCTGGCTCGTCGGCTGATGTCGATCACGGCGATGATCTCGATCTTCGCCGCCATCAATGGCTCCGTCTACCCGGGTCGCGTGTGCCGTTTCGCCCGCTGGCGCGAGACGGGCTGATGCCGCACCGTCGATTGCGACTACGTACACCGCCGCTACCACACCCCGGCGGCTTCCATCGTCCTGCTGAAGAGCGGCCTGGGCTTGCGTGCCGGTGCTGAGCGGGCGCTACAACGATCTGTTCAACTTCGTGATCTTCGGAAGTTGGATTCTCTATGCGATGGCGACGGCTTCCGTGATCGTGCTGCGGCGGAAGCGCCCTGACCCTGGACCGGCTACAGAACCATCGATTGCCGGTGGTTGTGGTGTTCGTGATGGTGGCTGTGCCTACTTTTCCAATACTTTTGCTGGAGTCTCCGGTCCGTTCCATCGCCGGATTGGGGTTGATATTGCTAGGCGTCCCCTTCTATTTCCGGTGGAAGGGGCGCGGTTGACCGGAATCGTTGCAGGAATCCAGTTTTGTTCTGATTTCAGAACAAGGACTTGAAATCTGGCCCAGAGTGCGGTATAAATTGTCACAGGGACAGCAGGCTGACTGCAGCTTGTTCTGAATCTGGAACAGGAGCATGGGAGCAGGCTGACGAGCGATCGGGAAGATATGCAAATGGCGGACGTCAGCCGATCACGGAAGCGAATTGCGTCAGGAACGACAAAATATCGAGGAAGCAATCATGACCCTCAGACTCATACGGCATCCGGCAAGCGCCGTGGCGGGCCGCTCCAGCAGCTGGCAGACGCGCGGAAACGCGGGCCTGGCCGTCCACCGGGGTCAAAGAACAAACTAGGCGCTGGACGCCGATAACGCTGACTAGTAGCCGCGGCTAGACGGCGAAAGCTGGTAGTCGACGGGACGGGAGTCCCGGCGGGTGCGGCTGGTTCCCGTCCTGGTCGGCTACCAGGGCGTAGGCCTCGGTAGAGCAGGTACTGGCGGATGTCTCGGCGGTTGCGCCGGGTTCTTGAGATCGGAGGATGTCCAGGCGGTGGTAGCCACTGTTCAAGGCCTCGAGAACCCGGCGGTTCGCGATCAGTTTGGCGCTCACCTCGGTACTCGTTTTCCAGGTATAGCTTGATCCAGCGCCGCCGCGATCTCCAGGCCGAGGCGGGCCGAGGAAAAGCGTCGTTCGATGCACCAGCAGCCGGACCCCCTCGGTTTCCCCGCGCAGGGAAGTGCGGCAGGCTGGAGCACGTAGCCGGATAGACCCGCGCCGGTCCCTTGATTGTTGAGGTACTCGGCCAACTGGCGGTAGTTGATCGGGGCTCCCACCTGTTCGAACGGCGCTTCGTTCTCCTTCCACCGAATAGTTCTTCCAGTACTCGAGCATCGCCACGCCGACCAGGATCGCCGCGTGCAGCGTTCATGCTCGGTGAAGGGTTGATCCATCAGCCCGGTGGAGTCCTGCAATCGAGCGCCCGCCAATCCGCATCTTCACCGTAGGCTTCGCTCCCCGTCCACCGTTCCGCCGTTCGCCATCATAGCGATCTCATCGAGCGTCATCCCGTGGCGTAGCGGAAGCGGATAGCAGCCGACGAAGCTGAAATATCTCCTGGGCATAGGACCTTCCACATAGAGGCCGGTGATGGGGTTCGGTAGTCGAGCACCATCGTGGGGTCTGGAGCTTGGCCAGTTCCTCCGCGTAGTTCCGAGCATGGTGCACATGTAGGTGTAGAAGCGCGCGCCGATGTCCTTGAATGTCGAACACGATCACGTCAGCCCGCCTCTTGAGCAGTTCGGGCGAAGGCTTCATCTTGCCTGGTAGGCGCTGTAGACGGCAATGCCGGTCTTCCGGATCCTTCGAATTGCCTACGAATTCCGGTATCTTCTTCTTAAGCGAAGCCGATATCGAACGAAGGCGTGAGGCCTGCGTTTGCCGCAATACCATCAGGTCCACGTTGCGCTTGCCATCGCGGCTGAGGCCAGTGGCCAGTTGGTGATGAGGCCCACGCGCTTGCCCTTGAGCGAAGCAAAGCCCGAATCGGCAAGCACGTCGATGCCGATCTTGGTGGCGGCTACGCAGTCGAGGTTACGGCCGTGCTGTACTGTCCGGGGTGGTTTCGGTGGTCATCGCGACGATCGTCGAAACGCGCGCGAACCAGGTTGATCGGCGGACGGCGCATTGGGTGAACGCTGTTGGCGAGCAGCACCACGCCCAGGTCTTCGAAGCAGGATCGATCCAAGAGACGTACCGGTGAAACCTGTGCCCATGTCGACCCCGGTGAACTCGCCGCGCAACGCCGAATAGGGAGCATCGATGTCCCACCCGAGCCCGCGCAGCACCTTGCTCGAAGGCGGGCTGTTGGAACTGGTGAAGCGGCGGATCGTCTCAGCCTGGAAGAGCCGGCCACCGGGATAAGTGCCTTCATTGAGCATCATCTCGGCGAACTTGCCCAAGTCGGCGGCGGTGGTGAACATGCCTGCGTGCCCGGCTACGCCTCCCATGTATCGTGTTGTGGGGTCGTGCACCACTCCGAGCAGAGGCGCCGTCATTCCTTTTTCCTGCTCCGTGGGAGCGATGCGCGGGCGCCAGTCATCGGGCGGCAGGAACGAGGTGTCGTTCATTCCGAGAGGCCGGAAGATCTCTTCGCGAGCCACTTCGGAAACGGGCTTGCCGGTGATGCGGCGCACCATCTCGCCGATCAGGATGAAGTTGATGTCGCTGTAGGTGAATCTTTGGCCTGCTGGGTTTTGCGGCTTGTCGATCAGCGCGAGATGGATGCCCGTATCGTAGCCGGACCACGCCGGCTCGAGGTCCACATCAGGCCGGAGTCCCGAGAAGTGCGTCATCAACTGCTGCACCGTGATGGGGCTCTGGCCGCCTTGGAACTCGGGCAGGTAGTCCGTCACCAGCCCCTCGATCCGAATCTTGCCCTGCTCGTAGAGCCGCATCACCACAGAGGTGGTGGCTACTACTTTGGTGAGCGACGCCGCGTCAAAAATGGTGTCTTCGGTCATGGGCGTACGGGCTGGCGTGAGCGCACGGAACCCGTAGGCCTTCCGGAACAGCACTTCGCCCGGCTTTCCCACTTGGACCACCGCTCCGGGCATCTGGTGGCGGACTACCGCCGTTTCGATCGTTTCGTCGATCGCGGCTGCGCCGGGGTAGATCTGAGCAACCGCTGCCAGCGCCCAGCCGGCGAGAAAAATCAGCTTCATGATTGCAGTTTCTTGGCGACCTTTTCGAGCAACTCAGCGAGGCGGAGGTCCAGGTCTGTGATTCCGCCGGCATCGTGCGTGGTGAGGTTGACCGTCACACGATTCCACACGTTGCTCCACTCCGGGTGATGATTCATAGCCTCGATGGCGGTAGCGCAAGTGGCCATGAAACCGAAGGCGTGCACGAAGTCGGCAAAGAGATACTCCCTGTGGAGCTTCCCCTCCACCATCGACCACTCCGGCATGCCTGCGAGCGCCGCTCGGATTTCGGTCTCGCTCAGTTTCTGCGGCATAGTTTTGCGCCCGCACCGCGGGACTGAACTTAATCCCCTAATCGTCAGTGTACCAGTGCGATGGTGCGACGATGGCCAAGTGCGATCATAGATTGATGTCTGAAACCCTGCCCAGGCTGCGGATGAACCTGGATTTCATGGCGAGCCCCGTGCCCGAACAGCCGGGGCTACTGATCCGCGACCCCTACGACTATTCCGACGCCACGCTCATCATCCCGCCTGAACTCGTGTCCTCCCTCGAGTTGCTCGACGGCCGGTCCACCACGCTCGACATGCGCGAGCGGCTGGTACAAGCTACCGGTACTTTCGATGTCGGCGAACTCCAACAGCACCTGCTCGATACGCTCGATCAAGCCGGCTTCCTGCACAATGCCACCTATGAGCGCATGCGTGACGAGCGGCATCGCGAGTTCGCCGCCGCTGAGGTGCGTGAGCCCGCGCACGCCGGAATGGCGTATCCCGCCACGCCCGATGAGATGCGGCAGATGTTCAGCGAGATGATGCAGGGCGCGGAAGTTTCGCAGCCGGAGAAGCTCATCGCGATCGCCGCTCCGCACGCATCGCCGGGTGGCGGTTGGGAAAGCTACCGGGACGCCTATGCATCGCTTTCCGCTGGTCACGCCGAAAAGATCTTCGTCATCCTGGGCACCTCGCACTACGGCATGCCGAACCGGTTCGGGCTGACGCGCAAGCGTTTCGCGACGCCCTACGGTGAGACTCGCACCGAAACCGCGCTGGTGGACTTCCTCGCGGCTCAGGCGCCCGGCTCGGTGGAGATGGAGGACTACTGCCACGCCACCGAACACTCCATCGAGTTCCAGGTCGCCTTCTTGCAGCACCTCTACGGGCCTTCTATCCGCGTGGTGCCAGTCCTCGTTGGACCTTTCTATGCCGAAGACGAGCCGAGCCGCACGCCCGAGCAGGACGAAGGCGTGAAGCGATTCCTCGGCGCGCTCGGCGAACTGCACGCGCGCCACGCCAAGGATCTGTTGTGGGTGCTCGGCGTCGACATGGCGCACATCGGACGCCGCTACGGAGATCGGATGCCAGCGCAAGCGCACCAGGGGCAGATGCTCGAGGTTTCCGCGCGCGACAAGGAGCGGATCGGCAAGATTGAAGCTGGCGAGAGCGCGGCCTATTGGGACATGGTCCGCGGCAGCGGCGAAGACGACCTGAAGTGGTGTGGCTCGGCGCCGCTGTATTCCTTCCTGAAGGCGGTACCCGAGGCGCGCGGCAGAATGCTGCGCTATCAACACTGGCAAATCGACCCGCAAAGCGTGGTGAGCTTCGCGGCGATGTCTTTCGAGGCCCGATGAAGAGAATCCTCTTGTTGCTGGCACTGGTGGCCGGCGTGACTTGGTTTTGGGCCCCGGCGCGCATTCGAGCCAAAGTCTGGAGCGGCCATGCCTTGGGCTGTACGCTTGACCGCGCGCTCGAGGCTCCGGCGGATATCGAACGCCGCATCGCCATCAAAGACCGGATCCTCGGCTCGAGCAAGCGCCTCGAAACAGATCCGGCCGGATACGAATCCTGGCAGACTCCCAAGGGCCGCTACTGGATCCCGAAAGGCAGCCACTTCGTGCTGCCGTTCAATCTCGCCGAGCAGGAGATGGAGATCTACACCGATCATGACCACGTGAAGATCAAGCCAGGCGACGTGGTGCTCGACTGTGGCGCCAATATCGGAGTTTACACGCGCGTCGCGCTCGATCAAGGAGCCGCCAAGGTGATCGCGATCGAACCGGCGCCAGAAAACATCGAGTGCCTGCGCCGCAATTTCGCTGCTGAGATCGCCGCCGGCCGCGTGATCGTCTACCCGAAGGGAGTCTGGGACAAAGACGACACGCTCACGCTGCACGTCGATCCGCACAACTCGGCGGCCGATTCGTTTGTCATCGACCGCGAGGGTTCGCACGGCGAGCAGAAGCTACCGCTCACGACGATCGACAAGCTGGTGGCCGAACTCGGGCTCGCGCGCGTGGATTTCGTCAAGATGGATATCGAAGGCGCCGAGGTGCGCGCGCTGCAGGGGGGCCGGGCGACCATCGCCAAGTTCCGCCCGCGCATGGCGCTCTCGTCTTACCATCAGGCGGATCACCCGGTGGAAGTTCCCAAGGCGGTGCGCGAAGCCGTGGCCGATTACCGGATGATCTGCGGTCCTTGTGCCGAGATTCGGTTTGGTATGCGACCCGACATCTTGTACTTCTACTGATGCGCCTCTGGTTGGTGTTCGCAGCGGTAGCCGTGTGCGGTTGCGGCCGCCGCTATCGCATTGAGGGGCTGGTGCTCGAGGCACGGCCGGAGAAGCGCGAGATGGTGGTGTCGCACCGGGCGATCCCCGGCGTGATGCCGGCGATGGCGATGCCGTTCGCGGTTCCATCGGGAGCTCCGATGCCCGCGCCGGGAGCTGCCGTGTCGTTCGATCTGCGTATCGCCCGTGGGCACAGCCGCGTGTCGAAGTTCCGCGTTGCCGATGCTGCCGCCGCTCAGATCGACGATATGCGTCTGCCGCTGCCATCGGAGCGGACGGCCATCGGCGACCCGGTTCCGGACTTTGCCTTGACCGATCAACAGTCGCAGCCCGTGCGCCTCAGCCAGTTCCGCGGGCGCGTGGTGCTGGTCAATTTTCTCTACACGCGGTGTCCGCTGCCGGAGGTGTGCCCGCGGCTGGCGGCGTCATTCGCGAGCCTCCAGCGGCGGTTCGCGGCCGGCATCCCAGACCGGCTCACGCTGCTTTCCATCTCGCTCGACCCAACGTACGATTCACCCGAAGTGCTGCAACGGTATGCGAGGCAATCGGGCGCGCGCTATCCCGGATGGCGGATGCTGACCGGGGACACGGCTCAGGTGGCGCGCAAGTTCGGACTGATTCACTGGCCCGAGGAAGGCGTGATCGTGCATACGTCGCGGACTGCGGTCATCGACGCGGACGGGCGGCTCCGAGCGGTGGTGGACGGTTCTTCGTTCCGGTTCGAGCAACTCGCGGATCTGGTGCGCCACTCGCTCCGCTGACCGAGTAGAATCTCACCATGGAAACCCTGAACCTCTCCGGAAGAGAAATCCAGTCCGAACCCTGGTGGCGGAGGCTCCTCTGGCCGGAACTCGCGAACAAGGAAGACTGCATTGCGGCCGCCAACGCAGGCTCGAAGTTCGCCTATGCTATCGGCGTTCTCACCATGGTGTTGTCATTCGCGATGACGAAACTCCTCGCCGAGCAAGCCGGAATCGTTATCGAGGGTTTGCTGGTCATCGGCCTCGGCTACGGGATTTCGCGCATGTCGCGAGTCTGCGCCGTGTTGTTGTTGATCCTGTACGCTGGGGAACGAATCGCCATGAAGAACGTGAACGTGGTCGGCGTCTTGGCCACGGCGGCGTTCATCTCCTCCGTCAGGGCATGCTGGAAGTATCACAAGCTTCGCCGAACCCCGCCGCCACTGCCTGCAATGGCGCCGGAGCCACCGCCTCGAGGTTGATACACTTGCCCAAGAGGGGAGACCGTCCCCGAACAGGAGTGTGAACTATGAAGCGATTCCTTCTGGCCCTCAGCAGCATTTGCGCCCTGGCAGCGCAGCAGCCGAACAAGGCCGCCGATGCCTGTGCGCCGCCTCCGGGCAGCGTGCCTCCGCCGCTACCGGCAAAGCTCCTCGAAGGGCAGGGAAAGATCGACTTCAAGATCACCACGTCAAGCGCGGAAGCCCAGGCCTTTTTCAACCAGGGCGTAGCGCAGATGCATTCCTTCTGGGCGCGCGAGGCGGAACGGAGCTTCCTCCAGGCCGCCCAACTCGACCCCACCGCCCCCATGCCGCATTGGGGAATCGCGATGGTGGCCGCGGGAGACTATCGCCCCGGGTTTCAACTCGACTTCGTGAATGGAGCTCCGCCGAAGCTGCGCAAACGGACGGGTAAACCCGCAGGCGGGGAGGCTCGCGCCATCGCAGCCGCGCTGAAGGCGCAAGAACTCGCGAAGTCGGGGGGCAAGGCCACGGATCTCGAGAAGCTCTACATCGCATCGGCCGCTGCCCGCCGCGATCTCTCGCTACGCAATCCCAATGCCGCCTACGTGAAGGCGCTTCGCGCGCTGCTCGCCAAGCACCCCGGTGAAGTGGAAGCGCGGTCATACCTGGCGCTCCAGATCATGAGCGGTTTCGAGCTTCCCTCGCACAAGCCGAGGTTGGGCACGATGGAGGCGGTCGAGATCTTGAAGAAGCTGGTTGTGGAATCGCCCGAGCACCCCGGAGCTCATCACTACGTAATTCACGGCTGGGAAGGCTCCACGTTCGCCAAAGACGCATGGCCCAGTTGCAAGCGCTACGGCGAACTGGCCTCGAACATTCCGCACGGGCTCCACATGCCCGGCCACATCTACGCGCAGACCGGCAAGTGGGACGAGGCCGTGAAGTCGTTCGGCGACGCAGCCTCGAACGAGGTGTATTGGATGAAGCAGGATTCGCTCGGCGGCAACGGCCATCACGGCCACAACGTGCATTTCCTAGCCTCGTCATATAGCTTCCGGGGCGATTTCGACAAGGCCTTCGAAGCGGCCAAGAGCCTGCTCGCCTACAAGGAGACGCCGCGTGAGGCCAAGCAGATCGACAACTTCCGCACAGCGTATCGCCAGGGCTGGTTCGCGCTGCTGCGGGTGCTGGTGCAGCACGAGAAGTGGGACCTCATTCTCGACGGCAAGACGCTGCCGGTGGTGGAGAAGCCGCGCGAGCGCGCCTGGCGGCACTGGGCGTCGGCGCTGGCGCAACTGGGGAAGGGAAATAGCGCCCAGGCGAATGAGGAAGCGCGCAAGATGAAGCGAGCCTTGGTGGACTTCAAGGCGCAGGTGAAGCAGACCTCGCCTCCGCTCGATGTCGCGTGGCTGGAACTCCAGGGCCATCTCGGCACGAATGTCGATCAGCGCATCCGCACGTTCCAACAAGCGGCGGATCGTGAGCGCGCGCTCCGCTACACTGAGCCCACCAGCTATCCGCGGCCGGTGCTCGAAGTGCTGGGACAGTTCGCGTTGCGCAACAACCGCCCGCAGGTGGCCGAACGCGCCTTTCGTGCCGCACTCGAGCAGTATCCGGAAAGCGCTGGGGCGAAGGCAGGGGTGCGGGCCGCAGGGGAACAGTCCGGCCGCGCCGTGCAGGCCGGCCAGTAATCCAGGCTCGGCACATCGGACTTTATTTCTTTCCCCACGAGCACAGCGGGCTTCAATTCCGCGAGGAATTCCTTCTATCCCGTGGAGCCTACCAGCCGCCGAGGGGCTGAATTCTGGGTCCGGTACGGGCCTTGGTGAGGTCATCGTATCGGGAGCCGGGCGGAACTGCTCCCGCGAGGGGCTTGGCGTAGCGTGGCGGATTTCCTCGCGCGGATGCCGCCGTGTTTCGGAGGGGCAGCCATTAGGACTCAGGCGCGGCGAGTTCTAGGGGGCGGAGCGGATCGCCTCGCCGCATCTTCCGGCGGATGAGGCAACTACGGGCGGGTCTTCGGTCCTAAGCCCTGGTAAGGAACTGGATGTTTCAATCTGGCTACAGGAGGGTAGCGGGGGCGCTGGAACGGCTCCTAGACACCCCCAAAAAGGGGAAAGCCGGTAGGCACTCGGAGGAAGATACCCACCGGCTCGTTCACCCTCCCGGGCGCGGGATGGTGAACCGTCGAGTGAGCGACTCGGAGGGATCGCCCACTTAACCAGTACGTCTGTTGAGACGTGTATAGCATTACATTACCAATGAGTGCGTCTACAGTCAAAGCTTATTTTTTATAAATGAGCAAAAAAGTGTAGTAGGCCATCAGAGCGATGGTGAGCAGAGCGGCCACCCACATGGCCGCTGTGATCCAGGCCTTGGGCCGCACTTCCGGGGGGAGCTCCTTGTACCTTAAATATAAGGTTCCAATACAGATAACCGGCAGCATCGTGGCCTGCGCCACGCCCCCGGCCTTGACCATGCTGACGGGCGATTCCACGATCAAGTAGAGGGTTGCTGGAACGCATAGCAGTACCCAAACGAAAAGTTTCCTGTACCGGAGCCTGGCCTCGTAGTCGGTGGTCTGGAACCGGCCGAGCAGGCGGCACAGGTCCGCAGCCACTCGGGATTCGGCCGCCGTCGCCGCGAAAATGGTGCCATACAGGGTAGCTATGGCTCCCGCGTAGAACAGGTACAGGGCCCAGCTTCCCAAAGTATCGGTATACATGTGGGAAAGCACCGGGATCATGTTGTTCTTCTCGTCTGGCCGCAGGCCGCGGGTGTGGAGAATTCCGGCTCCGAGAAGGTAGAAAGCCACGGTGGCTATGGTGTAGATCACCATGGAGGCCAGAATGTCCACGTGCATTACCTGGATCCAGCCGGTGACCCTCCGCAGCCAACCCTGCGATCCGTCGCGCTTGCCGGCATAGCGGGCATAGCCCTTCTCCACGCACCAGTACGGATACATGAAAAGTTCCGCCGCGCCGACGCCAGTGATCCCAAATACGGCCACGGCGGTGAACAATCCGTCGGGTGGAAGGTGAAACTGGAACCCCTCGGCCACCTTGTTCCAGGAAAAGTCTTGCGGATGGCCCATCAGCAGCAGGGCGCTCAGGAAGGTGAGCATGGTGAAGAGAGCCACCTTGATGGTGGCCAAGCCCTCGATCCGCTCGTAGCCGCCGCCCAGCAGCAGCGCCAGGGTGAACCCGAGCAGCACCACCACCCACAGATTCACGGGTACGGCCGGAACCATCTGGTTGAGCACCTGGGCCACGCCGCCGAACATGGCGCCGATCTGAAAACGCGTCATGCAGATCATCGCCACCCAGCCCCAGACGATCCAGTTGACGCCCAAGCGCGGCCCCGGTGTGCGATTGAATCCGGCCAGTCCGGTTTCTCCAGTGGAGACGCTGTAGCGGCCGATCTCGGCCTGAATGGCCGGCTTGACGAAGCAACTCAGCACGATGATCCACAAACAGACGTAGCCGACCTCGGCGCCGAGCGTGGTGGTGGCCACCAGTTCGCCCGAGCCGACGATCGAGGCCGACAGGATCAGGCCGGGGCCGATCCGGCGCAGCGTGGGCCACAGGCCGCTAGGCGGTTCCTGCACCTCGGCCGGATCGAACGAATAGAGGTCTTTTTGTTTCGGTTCAGACACTTCGGACTAGACTATCATGCGGCCGGAAAAGGCGTGGGGCGGAGGCGTGATATCGTAGTGGGGGCTGAGGGTGCATTGAAGAGCATTTGTGTCATCGGCGCGGGCTATGTGGGCCTGGTGACCGGTACTTGCTTCGCCGACCTCGGGAACAAGGTAACCGTCCTAGACATCAACGAAGATCGTATCGAAGGGCTCGAGAGGGGAGTGCTTCCCATCTACGAACCGGGGCTCGAGGAGGTGGTGCGGCGCAATGTCGCCGCCAGCCGGCTCGGCTTCACTACCTCGTACGAGAAAGCGCTCGCGGGCGCGGACTTCGCTTTCATCGCAGTGGGCACGCCAGAGGGTGTGGACGGCGAAGCGGATCTGCGCTATGTGCGATTGGCCGCCGAGGCGATCGCCGAGCACATGACTGGTCCGCTGGTGATCGTCAACAAGTCGACGGTTCCAGTCGGTACCGGTGACTGGGTGGCCGACATCATCCGCGGCAAGCAGACGCGCGCGGTGCCGTTCAGCGTGGTCTCGTGCCCGGAGTTCCTGCGCGAGGGCTCGGCGATTCAAGATTTCTTGAATCCCACGCGGATCGTGCTCGGCTCGCTGGATCGTGACGCGGCGCACAAGGTGGCTGACCTGCATCTCTCGCTGCGGGCTCCGATCGTAGTCACGGACTTGCGCACGGCGGAGATGATCAAGTACGCGTCGAACGCGTTTCTGGCCACCAAGATATCGTTCATCAACGAAATCGCGAACATCTGCGAGGCGCTCGGCGCCGACGTGAAAGAAGTGGCCGCGGGCATGGGCTACGATACGCGGATCGGCCGTGCGTTTCTCGACGCGGGGCTCGGCTATGGCGGGTCATGCTTTCCCAAGGACGTGAAGGCGCTTGCCTACATGGCAAGCGTACAGGGGCGGCATCCGCAACTGTTGCAAACGGTGATGGACATCAACAAGCACCAGCGGCACCAGGTGGTGATCAAGCTGCGTGAGATGCTCGGCGGATCGTTTCACGGCAAGGTGGTGGGGTTGCTGGGGCTCGCGTTCAAGCCGAACACTGACGACATGCGGGATGCGCCGGCGCTCGAGATCGCGCGAGCCGTGCACACCGCTGGCGGCGTGGCGCGTGGGTACGATCCAGTGGCGATGCCAGTGGCTGCGCGGATGATGCCGCAACTCGAGACCTGCGCCGATGCGTATCGAACGGCCGAGGGCGCCGACGCGCTGGTGCTTTGCACGGAGTGGAACGAGTTCAAGCAGTTGGACATGGCGCGCGTGAGGCAAATCATGCGGCAAGCCAACTTCGTCGACGGGCGCAATCTCTATGAACCGGGCCGGATGGCGCAACTCGGGTTCCGTTATCGGGGCATGGGGCGCGGTCACGCCAAGGTGGAAGAGCTAGCCGCCTGTTGAAGCGGATCGCCGGGATCTGACTCCGCGTCCCGCTTGCTGGTATAGTTGTGAAAGCCGGGATGAACATTCCCAATTCGCTGACGCTACTTCGCATCTTTTTCGTGCCGCTTCTGGTAGCGGCGCTGGTGCAGGAGAGCGTCTCATTCGAGTTCCACGGCCTGATCCTCACCAACGAACTGCTGGCCTTGGCGATCTTTCTCGCCGCGGCCGCTACTGACCTGTTAGACGGATATCTCGCCCGGCGGTGGCAGCAGATCACCACGGTGGGAACCCTGCTTGACCCGATCGCCGACAAGCTACTGATCTCGGCGGCGCTGATCTCGCTGGTGCAGGTGCAACTGCTGCCCGGCTGGATGGCGATTTTTATCATCGGCCGTGAGTTCGCCGTCAGTGGGCTGCGCAGCATCGCCGCTTCCGCCGGCTACACCATCAAAGCCAGCGACCTCGGCAAGACGAAAATGCTCTCGCAAGTGGTGGCCGTTTCTCTGCTGCTGTTGTCGCCGCGCTACCCGAGTCTCAAAAGCACGGCCATGATGTGGATGTGGATCGTCGTTTTCTTCAGTGTGCTCTCGGCCGTGTTCTACTTTGCCAAGTTTTGGCGCAAGGTGGATGACCGGATCAAGTTGCGCCGGCGCCGCGAACTATTGGTGCTCGAAAGAAAACGGCAGCGGCAAATGGCTGCCACCGCCGCTGCGGCTTCGGAGACGTTCGAAGCGCCGAGTAACTAGCCGGCACAGGGCGGGGCGCCCTCGAGGCAGTGGAAGTACGCGCCGCCCCAACTCCGTTGTGCACTTAGGAACGGCGGATCGGCTTGGGCTCTGCATCGTCCCTGGAATCAGAGTTATAGATCGGCCATAGATCCCGAGATTTCAGCGCTTCCATGTGCTAGCATTCGGGACACCATGCACACCGAAATGAGTTCGTTTCTCGCCGGCGTGTGGGAGAACCGGGACGTGCTCATGTACGGAGCCGCGGATCCCACGGGAGACACCGTCGAGGATCGCGTCTACGCGATGTACGCCCCCATGCACGGAGCTGGCAACACCGGCATCACCAAACCGGCCTACAACGTGTTGGTCAACGGCATCGTTGCTCCGCCGAACAGCGGTTGGGTCGTGAATCGCCGAGACTGGGCCTACGTCTGGGACAACAACTCCGCCGCCTCTTCGAACGCCGCCTACCGGATCTACCTCAACGCCAAATTACCGACCGCCGCCGCCTTGTTCCAGCGAATCATGGGGCTCGCTGTCAGGCCGCCCCAGCCCGTTCACCCCGCGCCCAACGTCTTGGCGAGGCCCCTAGCCACTGCGTACATGGCGCTGGCCAACCGGGGGATCTACGGCGATGTCGTCGCGGCGATGAAGATTGCCTTCGCCAACGAGGCTTTCAACGGACGGCCCGACATCATCGTGATCTACATCAATCCGGAAGGCGGTAAACAAATCGCCGCGCACTTGGCTCGGCGAATCTCGGGGTTCGGCGATCTCTTTCGAAACGACATCCCGCCCATGACGGAACGGATCTCGTGGGGAGTCTCCATTGGCCCAGAAGTGTCCGGCGCGCAGTGGAATGTCGGCACCAGTTTTGGGATGGTGCGGACCAACTTGATCGCTTGGGCCATGATCGAGGCCGTAACCGGCCACGCAACCAACAACGGCACTCACGACGTGCCCCTTGCTCAGCCGCGCCATGGTTCTCCCAATCGGCTTACGTTCTTCCAACTGGTGACCGCGAAATTCGCTCAGTACAACATCGACGTCAACGCGCCCTGGGCTGGGTAGGACCCCTTTCCCCGCTCGGCTGCCGGCGGGTTGCCGCGACAATGCCGCGGCAACCCAACCGCCGATTCCACCCACGAGCTACCAGGGCATCTGCCGCTTCGTGTATCGCCGGCCCTTCTCCGCTGCTTCCTGCCCGCCCGAACCCACTCGGACGCCCTCGTCGATCATCTTCTCGACATCGGTGGGCCTGACCGTGTTCAGGAACGCGATCTTCGCCTTCTTGCACGCAGCCAACACCGTCGCTCGCGCGTCGCGCATTTTCGGATGCAGCGTCTCGTTGGCGCCGTGACCGTCTGGCAGGTCAAGCGAAATGCCCATGTCGCCAGGACCCCACTCCGCGAACCCAATGCCTGGCACCGAAGCCACCTTCTGCGCATTCGCAAGCGCATACTTGTCTTCGATCTTCAGCCCCAGCAGGAACTCGCCCTGCGGGTTGAGCGGCCACGGATCAGCCTTCTTCGAATACTCGGCCGCCGAAATACCCCAGATCCGCGATGCGAATCCTTGGCTGCCGTTGCCGAGCAGCCCTTCGCCCAACTCGGGCACCACCGGCTTGGCATTCGGATAACGCATCGACCGCACGAAGATCTTCACCGCCTCTGGATCGCGCGCGTGGCAGAGCAGTATCCCGTGAACGCCGCAAGCCTGAGTCTGCTGCACCACCCAGAAGTTCGCCTTCATGTGCATTTCATCGACGCCGAGAACCGGCAAGGTCACGATTACTGCAGGAGTCCGGTGGCCGCTCTTGGTGGGACCGCCATCCACCAGCCCGCGCATGAAATTGCGCAGCGCGGTGAAGTCGAGCGCTCCGTGCTCCATTTCATAGTTGATGTAGTCGGCCCAGGTTCCGGCTAGTTTCTTGCCTTCTTCGTAGCCGCCGCTGCCGCCTGTGTAGTAGATCGGCTGGCCCTGTTCCAGGAGTTCGATCGCCTTGTTGATCCGCTTCGGCTTGTAGTCGCCGTTCTGCGCGGAAACCGTGTTGACGCTGGTATAGAGGGCAACGCCCGCGAATGCGAGCAGGCCCGCGATGAGAGTGGTTTGCTTCATGGCATCCTGAGTTATACTCGCCCCGGGCCGGCGGCGTCAACTGCCGGCTTCGCGAGCCATGCGCCGCACGAAGTCCAGGTCGCCATCGAGAAAATCGTAGTCGGGGAATCGTGCCGCGCGCTCCCATCGGATGTCTTCGAAGATCTTGTTGCGTGGCTCGCCCCGGAAGCGATCCACTCGTAGGAAGATCAACTGCAACGGCGGCTTGCCGGGATAGGTGTGCTCGTAGCGCGTGATCTCTTCTCCGATCGAGGCGTCGATGTCCAACTCTTCTTCGAGCTCCCGGCGCAGCGCCGCGCGCGGATGCTCGTGCGGCTCCACCTTGCCGCCAGGGAACTCCCACTTGAGCTCGTGCGAAGCGCCCTTGCGCCGCTGGCAAATCAGAATCTTGCCATCGCGTTCGATGACTGCGGCTACGACAGTCAGCATCAGGCGAGCTCCAGCGCCTTGTAACGCGCCACCTCGTCGAGCGATGCTTCACCCAGCCGATTCTTGCGTTGACGCCACCACGCCCACGGGATTTCGAACAGTTGCACGCGCGGCGAGAACTTCGAGCTGTCTTGGATGAAACAACTGTGCGTGCACCAGCAGCCGGCTTTCCCGATCGCGGCCACTTCGCGCGTGAGCACGCCGGATTCGAGCGCCGCGCGAACGTCATAACCCCAGTGCGCGATGTCGCCCACCGGTTCCCGCATCTCGCAGGCTCGGAACTTTCCGTTGTGGTCGATCACCAGGCTTGTCTGGCCGGCGGTGCACGGCATCGGCCACCGCTGCGGCTGCTCGAAGCATTGCTCGTGCAGGTCGAAATGGAAGCGCAGATTTCCCAGATAGTAGATCTCGGCGGCGTGCCGCACGCCAGCCGGCAGGTGCGCGAACAGCTTCTTCGCGTAACGGCGATGGAACGGCATCAGCCGCGCGTGCAGCCGGGCCAGTTGCTCGCGATCGAGGTCTTTCAGCGAAGGGTCCGGTGCCTGCCCGCGCATCGTTTCAAAATACTGTCCGTCGGCATCGGCGTTTTCGAGCATGTAGAGCCCCAGCCGCACCATCTCGTCATAGTTCTCGCGCGTGATCACGCTCACCACGTTGCAGCGGATCCGCCGGTTGCCCGCGTAGCGCCGCGTTGCTTCGCGCAACGTCTGGAGTGATCGCTCGAAATTGTTGGGCACGCCGCGGATGGCGTCATGCGTGTTCGCGAGCCCATCGAAGGAGAAATTCAGGTCGACGGCGGTTTCAGGGGCGTCGCGCGCGATCCGGTCCACCGCGGCGAACACCTTTTCGGCAACCAGCCCATTGGTCGGCAGATTGACGTTCTCCACTCCGTTGTTGCGCGCGAACATCGCGCAGATCTCGCCGAGCTCCGCCCGCAATGTGGGCTCTCCTCCCGAGAGCCACAGCTTGCGGAACCGCGGCGCGGTCTCCGAAATCCGCTGGATCTGCTCGAAGGTCAGGTCGTCTCGCGAGTTCAGCTTGTCGAAGTAGAAGCAAGTGCGGCAAACGGAGTTGCAGCGCGACGTGACGAACAGGAACAGCGAGTTGAATGCTCGCGGACGCACACGGTCCGCCAGGAGGTTGAAGTAGCTCACCACCGGCCCTCGTGTGTCAGTGCTTGCATTTCGAGTTGTCGGCCTTGACGTAGTAGCTCTTGAAGTTCTTCGCCTTCGGGTCCATGCAGCCCACCAAGTTCAACAGCTCTACCTTTCGAAACTCGATCGGATGGCTCTCGCTCTGCAGCGAGATCGAACCTTCGGTCAGCAGTTCGCCATCGCGCTTCACCGCGGGATCGAAGTTCGACACCGCACCGCCCCCGATCTGCGGCTTCTGATACTCGAGCACCACTTCGCCGTTCACCACGTGCTTGATGGATTCGCTCCCGAGCACGGTGGCCTCGGCCCGCACCCATTGTTCGCCGTGATAGGTCTTCGACTTCGAATTAACGCAGTGCCGCGTGAAGAGCTTGCCGTCGATCTCGACGTTCGTGCCCGGCGTGCACAGGTTGCATGTGGTGCGCTCCTTGGCGCCGTCGCCGCCGAGCAACTGGACCTCGATCGAGATCGGAAAATCCTGATCCTTCTTCATGGTCTGTGCCGGCTGCCCGTGGACCATGATGCCGCTGTTGCGGAGCGCCCAGCCGGGTCCGCCGGGACATTGCTCGCCGATGAAGCGATACTCGACCGCGATCGTGTAGTAGGAGAACTTGTCCTTGTAGAAGATGTGGCCGAAGCGGCTGTTGAACTTGTCGTACTGGTCATAAGAGACGACGAGCGACTTGTTCCGCACGCGGAACGTGTTGCCGAAATTCTCGCCGACCTCGTAGCCCGTGATCTTCGGGATCCAGCCGTCGAGGTTCTTGCCGTTGAATAGCTGGACCCATTCTTTTTTGTTCGGGTCGGCGGCGGCCAGCGTGCCTGCGAGCAGTGAGAACAGTGCAATGCGCTTCATCAGCACACCAGTCTAACGCGACGGCTGCGATCGTTATGATATCCGTAGGATTCCGTCGAGTCGATCCAGCACACCCCGCCTCGAGCGAATCATTTCTGCTGCGGAAGCGCGAACAGGAGCGCAGGAATCGAGATCGCGACGCCGGTCCTCCAGGCACGCTAAGCACGAACTATCGCCGGGTTCGCTGGCGAACTTCCCAAGCACCATCACGGCTGCCCTTCGTATCCGGCGCACGAGAGGTATGATATAGGTATGACTAGGCCCAAGATTGCGATCACCTTGCCCCACGCCCAACTGGCGAGAGTCCACCGGGAAGTTCGTGCAGGACGGGCGGATTCGGTGTCTGGATACATCACGCGAGTGCTCGAGGAGCAGGAAAGACGTGAGTCGCTCCGGGTATTGGTCCACGACTTGATCCAGCAGCATGGAGAGCCGAAGGCGGGAGACATCAAGTGGGCAAAAAGCGTCATGGCAGCGCATCGGCGCGGATAACGTTGGATACCGGGGCGCTGATCGCTCTTGACCGCGGCGACAAGCGTTTGATTGCCTTGCTTCGTCTGGCGTTGGACAACGGCTGCGTCTTTCGAGTGCCGTCCGGCGTGGTGGGACAAGCTTGGCGAGACGGCCGCGTTCAGGCGACACTGGCGCGGTTTTTGCGAAGCGATGAGGTGGAGGTTGTTCCTCTCGATGTGGAACTGGCGCGATCTTGTGGGGAACTCTGCGGGGCTACCGGGACTTCGGACGTGATCGACGCGTCGGTGGTCATCCTGGCCCGGCAGCGGCGGGATCCCATTGTCACAAGCGATCCGCACGACCTACGCCGTCTGGATTCGACGGCAACGCTGATACCCGTCTGATCGGACCGATACGGATCCAACTTCGGACGCGGGGCTGGTGTATACTTGCCCCGTTCGAGTTCCACCGTAGAGGGGGGAGCCATGAATCAACTGAGCCGGCGCGTTTGGATCCAGGCCGCCGCATCCGCGGGCCTCGGCGCAATCACATCGGGGGACAACCTTCTCGCTGCGGGCAGAGGCAGAGTCGACTCTTTGCCGACGCAGCTCTACAAGAGCCTCTCCGATGCGCAAAGGGAAAAGATCTGCCTCGCCGTGGATCATCCGAAACGCCAGTTCATCAGCAACTGGTGGTACATCCATCCGGAGCATCGCATCCCGTCCACCTTTACTCCGGAGCAGCAGGAACTGATCGGCAAGATCTTCGACACGATGCACAATCCCGAGCATCGCGCCGGGATCAACAATCAGGTTTTGATTGACCAGTACGGCGAGCCGAAGAACGCTCCCTCGGCTGGCTTCTTCGGCACACCCGAAGACGAGAACTTCGAGTTCATCTTCACGGGCCACCACGTCACGCGGCGCTGCAACGCGCACTTCGACGAGGGGCACGGATTCGGTGGCGCTCCGATCTTCTATGGACACTACCCGCATCCGGTGAAGGTCGGCCGCGAGAATTTCAACGAGACCAAAGACCACCCCGGCAATCCCTACTGGTATCAAGGCAAGATCTTCAATCGATTTGTGGATGCCCTCGATGGCCGCCAGCGGGCAATGGGTTTGGTGTCGGTCGCTCCACGTGGGGAGGAGCCGAACACGGTCATCCAGATAGCGACCGAGAAACGGGGTTTGCCTTGCTCGGAACTTAGCGGCGATCAAAAGAAGCTGCTCCTCGAGACGATGCGCGGCATGATGGCGATGTTCCGCGAAGACGACGTCAAGGCCACCATCGAGACCATCCGGAAGAAGAAGATGGTGGATCAGCTTCGGATTTCGTGGTTCGGCGGTGAGTACGACATTGGGTCAGACCAGGTGTGGGACACGTGGCAAATCGAGGGTCCCGGCATGGTGTGGTACTTCCGCGGCGTGCCGCACATCCACTGCTACTTCCATCTGAAGGCGTAGCAGCCAGCCTGCCGGCTGTCGCGCAGGATCCCGCTACACTGGAACCCGTGCACTCCGACATCCTGCTCGACCACTTTCAGAATCCCCGCAACGTGGGCGAACTAGATCCCCCCGCCCATCGGGTGGACGTGACCAACCCAGCCTGCGGCGACATGATGCGTTTGTCGGCGCGATTCGAAAACGGGAAGGTGGCCGAGGTCCGGTACAAGACGCGCGGATGCACAGCTTCGATTGCCGCTGGGAGCGCACTCACGGAGTTGATGCTGGGCCGCACGACTGCCGGCCTCGGCCAGCTTCGGGGCGCCGACGTGGAGCAGGCTCTCGGGGGGCTCGCGGCGGAGTCGAAACACGCTGCTGCGCTGTGTATCGACGCGGTGAGGGCGCTCGTCAGGGTCGTGGCCTCTCGCTGATTGCGACAGCCCCTGTTTGAGCAAGGTACGATGAGGAGAGGCGCCATGATGGACAAAGATAGCTATGTCGACTGGGCCGGTTGCGAACTCGTGGAGCGGGTACCCGGCAAGGTGTCGGGCAAGCCGCTAGTGCGCGGCACGCGCATTGTTGCCGATACCATCGTGCAAGACTACGACCTTGGCGAGACAATCGACGACATTCAAGAAGGCTTTCCTTCTCTGTCGCGGTCGCAAATTCAGCGACTGATTGAATTCGCCAATCAGTCTCGCGGCACGCAGCCGTCGCAGTGAAGGTCCTAATTGATGAAGACCTGGACCACCGCCTGCGCCGGCGGCTCGATCCTCATGAAGTCTTCACCGTCCAGTACCTGGGCTGGTCCGGCCTCAAGAACGGCGAGCTTCTAAGAGTTGCGGAGCAGTATGGCATCGATGTGTTCGTAACAGGCGACCAGGAGCTTCAGTATCAGCAGAATCTCCGTGAACGCCAAATGGCCATCGTAGTGCTTTCGGCAACGAACTGGCCGATCATCAGGTATCACGTCGAAGCTATCGCGATGGCAGTATCCACCGCTACTTCGGGATCGTTTCAGGAGATTGAATGCGGCCGCTTTACGCGGAAAGGAAGCCGGAAAGAACGGTAGGACCGCAGGCCAGAGTTTGTTCGGCCTCCTCGTGAGCTCGACTAGTCCCACCAGAAGAGCCAGTGTTTCGCGCCGAGGATCTCCTGCGCTAGCGCACGAACTGTTCCGCATCCCTGCGTGACGATGTCTTCGCAGTAGGCGGTCATTTCCTGCGCGACCAGCTTGGCGGCCGCCTTGTCGTCGATCGGCTTGGGCACATAGAGCTCGATGACGTCGTGCGACATTCCTACCAGTTCGGCGCCGTAGCGCTCGCTCCACCGGCGAAGAATCGCGCAATGGAATTCATCGGGCGGACACGCATTCCAATCGCCGAAGGGAAGGTGCGCTGGAACCTGCCATCCTTCGGCACAGGGGACTTCGACCAGGTTGACGGAGGCGCCCAAGACGATCTCTTCGATCAGATCAAAGCGCGGCTGGCGATGTCCGCGCAATTCCAGCCGCCGTAGATCGAAGTCGTACTCCAGTTCAGCGTAGATATCGGCGGTGTTCAATCCGATTTCGCCGAAGCGGGTTTTGAGCGATTTCTCGACGTCGAGGAACTGAGACGCACTCGAGACAGACTCCGGAGTCCTGTCGTCTACTTCCATCTCTGGAAGTCCATGGCCGAGGATGATTGGCCAGCGGCCTGTCTTCGCGACTTCAACGCGGCGGCGTTGCCACTCGGCCCAAGCCGACTTCCGATCCAACGCCTCGACGCGGATTTCTGCTCCACCTCGAAGGCCGACTTGCTGCCTTAGGGCGGCGGCCGGTGCCAAGTCAGGGTCGCCTAGCTTCAAACGCACAGGCTCTCTCCGAAAGAGCCGATCGAAAACACCCATGGCTCATTGTGCTACAGATTGCTCCCCGCAATGGCGGCGAACTAGATCCCCCCGCCCATTCGATGGACGTGACCAACCCGGCCTGCCGCGACATGATGCGATTGTCGAAACACCCAGCGGCGATCGACGCGGTGAAATCCCTCGTCAAAGCCACTGCTGGAGTCTACACTGGAGGCTAGGAGAGCATGCGCATGGAGCTCAGCGAGACCCACGAACTCGACTTTGGACGCCGTCCCTCGCTCACTCGCGACATGCTCGCCAAGGCTCTCCGCATGATGCTGCTCTCGCGGCGGCTCGATGATCGCGAGATCCTACTCAAGCGCCAGAATAAGATCTTTTTCCAGGTGAGTGGCGCGGGGCACGAAGCCATCCAAATCGCTGCCGGACTCGCCCTCCGCGCGGGGCACGACTGGGTCTATCCTTACTATCGCGATCGCGCCCTCTGCCTCACGCTCGGCATGACCGCCGAAGACATGCTGCTCCAAGCCGTGGGCGCCGGGACCGATCCTTCGTCCGGCGGCCGCCAGATGCCGTCGCACTGGAGTTCGCCCGCGCTCCGCATCGTATCCGCGTCGTCGCCGACTGGCACTCAATATCTGCAAGCGTGCGGATGCGCCGAAGCCTCTCGCGCCATCACGCCCATCGCCAACGAAGTGGTGCTCGTCACCTCGGGCGATGGCGCCACTAGCGAGGGCGAGTTCTGGGAGGCGCTCAACATCGCCTGCCTCGAAAAGCTCCCGGTAGTTTTTCTCATTCAAGACAACGGCTACGCCATCTCCGTTCCGATCGAGAAACAGACCGCCGGTGGCAGCATCACGCGTCTGACCGAAGGCTTCCCTGGCTTGCTCCGCCTCGATACGGACGGCTGCGATCTTGCGGCTTCGTTCAACACGATGTGGCACGCCGTCGAGTACTGCCGCTCCGGGCTCGGTCCGGCGCTCGTTCGCGCCACTACCACGCGCCCCTATTCGCACTCGCTCTCTGACGACGAGCGGCTCTACAAGACGGACGAAGAGCGTGCCGCCGAAGCCGCGCGCGATCCATTCGAACGTTTCCCGCGATGGTTGCTCGAAGAAGGGTATCTCGATCGTCACGCGATCCAGCTCATCAGCCATGAAGTGGGCGAGGAACTCGAGCTCGCGGCCGACCGCGCGCTGCGCGCGCCACTTCCCGAGAAAGGTTCGGCTCTCCGCTTCCTCTACTCCGATCGCGTCGATCCCACCGGTGCCGACTTCGACACTCGCCCCGAACTCGCGGGGGAAGCGCGCACCATGGTGGACGCGATCAACCTCACGCTGTCTGAGGAGATGGCTCGCGATCCACGGATCGTGATTTTCGGCGAAGACGTGGCTGACTGCAGCCGCGAAGATGCGCTCGGGCGCGTGAAAGGCAAGGGTGGCGTCTTCAAGGCCACGCAGGGGCTGCAAAGAACATTTTCGAGCAGTCGCGTGTTCAACACTCCCATCGCTGAAGCGGCCATCGCCGGTCGCGCCATCGGCATGGCCACACGAGGGCTCAAGCCTGTGGCCGAGGTTCAATTTTTCGATTACATATGGCCCGCCATGATGCAGATTCGGGATGAGATGGCCACGCTGCGCTGGCGCAGCAACAACGGCTTCTCCTGTCCGCTGGTTCTGCGCGTGCCGATCGGCGGATACCTCACCGGCGGCGCCATTTATCACAGCCAATGCGGCGAGGTCGAGTTCACCCACATCCCGGGGCTGCGCGTGGTGATGCCTTCGAACGCGCTCGATGCCTGCGGTCTGTTGCGCACCGCAATTCGCTGTGACGATCCGGTGCTGTTCCTCGAGCACAAGAAGCTCTATCGCGAGGCGTACAATCGGTCACCGCATCCGGGCGCGGATTTCTGCATCCCGTTCGGGAAGGCGCGAGTGGTCAAGTCGGGCACGAGCCTTTCCATCGTCACCTACGGCGCTACGGTGCAGAAGTCGCTGCAAGCTGCGCTCGAAATCGAACGGCGCGATCCCACGCACTCGATCGAGATCCTGGATCTGCGCACGCTGAATCCGTACGACTGGCCGTCGATCGCCGAGTCGGTGAGCAAGACGAACCGCGTGATGGTGGTCCACGAGGATACGCGGAGTTGGGGCTTCGGCGCCGAGATTGTGGCTCGCATCGCCGATGAACTCTTCACTCGCCTCGACGCTCCGGTGGGCCGCGTCGCCGCTCTGGACACGTGGGTCGGATATAATCCAGACCTGGAAGACGAGATCCTGCCTCAGACGGGCGACATCGTCCGCGAAGCAGAGCGGCTCTTGCGCTTCTAGTCCGCGCCTTCGCGCGACCACGAGGTTCTCGAGTGAAAGTTTATGACGTCGTCGTAGTCGGATCAGGCCCTTCGGGTGGAACCATGGCCGCGCATTTGGCGCACCACGGCGTGGATGTCGCAGTCGTCGAAGGCGGACCGCGCATCAACACGCGCACTGACTTCAACACCCACGCACTGCCGTTCCACTTCGCTAATCGCCACATCCCCACCATGAAGCCCGGCAAGCCCGGCTTTGACTCCGAGCGCTCTCGCGGCGTGGGCGGAAAGTCGCTTACCTGGAACGCCGTAGCGTGGCGCTTCGGGCCGCGCGACTTCAAAGGCAAGACGCACGACGGCGCGGGCGAGGACTGGCCCTTCGAGTACAAAGACCTTGCGCCCTACTACAGCATGATCGAGCGCGAAGTGGGCGTCTGCGGCAATCGTGACGGGCTCGAAGACCTTCCCGACGGCGAGTTCTTGCCGCCCGTGCCGATGAAATGCACTGACGAGGCGATCAAGCGCGCTGCGGCAAAGCTCGGAGTAAAGGTCATCCACGTGCGCAAGTCCACGCTGAGCCGCCCCATGTCCGGGCGCCCCTCGTGCCACTTCTGCGGCAACTGCATGGCGGGCTGTGACGTGGTGGCCAAGTACAACTCGACCGACGTGCACCTGCTTCCTGCGATGAAAACGGGCAAGCTCGAGATCTTTCCCGGGTGCGTGGTCAGAGAGGTGGTGGTCAACAACGAAAACAAAGTCACTGGAGTTCGTTACGTTGACCACGACACGCTCAAAGAGGGCGAAGTGCAGGGCAGGGCAGTGGTGGTCAGTTGCGCCTGTGTGCAAAGCGTGGCCCTGCTGATGATGTCGAAGTCGCGCCTCTATCCCACAGGACTCGGCAATTCGAGCGGCCATCTCGGCAAGGACTTCATCCCGCATTTCACCAACGGCGTGCAGTGCTTCCTGAAGGACTTCATCGGGAAACCCGCCGCCAACGACGAAGGCTTTCTCGATCACGCCTACATCCCGTCGTTCATGCACTCGCGCAAGCGCGACTACGCTCGTAGCTTCGGCATGCAGTTCAACTATCAGAACCGGAGATCGGTTGGTTGGGCGCGGTTGGTGAACGGCTTCGGCAAAGACTACAAGGAAGCGGTGGCCGACCGCTACCCTGCATTCGTGACCATGTCGCCCTATGGCGAGATGATTCCGCACGCGAAGACGTTCGTGGATCTCGATCCGGAAAAGAAGGACCGCTTCGGACTTCCCGAAGCGCGCCGCCACGTCACTTGGAGCGACAACGACTGGAAGATCTTCCGCGACATGACGCAGTGGGCCATGAAGATCGTGGAGACCGCAGGCGCGGAGATTCTCGCCGTAGGCGAAGAGCCACGCACCAATCACGAACTCGGTGGCGCACGCATGGGCACCGATCCCAAGACTTCTGTGCTCAATCAGTGGTGCCAGTCGCACGATGTGAAGAACCTCTTCGTCGTGGATGGCGCGGCGTTTCCCTCGGCATCTGAGAAGAACCCGACTCACACGATGATGGCTCTGGCTGCTCGCAGCGCCGAGTACATCGCCGAGCGTCTCGAGAAGAAGGAGCTCTAGCATGGCCGCACAGCACTTTGTAGGGCGGGCTTTAGCCAGCGCGGGACTTGAGTCCCGCCGGACCGGCACAGCGTCCGATAGCTTCGGTGGCTCGCTCCTACTGGAATCAGCCTTCCGTCCGACGACCGAATTGTGGGGCAGGCTTCAGCCTGCGCGGGACTTCAGTCCCGCTTCCGAAAAAGGACGCTAACATGCCTGAACCCCGCCGCGAAGCCCTCAAAATCATTGGAGCCATCGGCTCCACCTGCGCCTTCCCGTTCGCTGCCGACGAGCTCTACGCGCAGCACGAACACTCTGCGTCGAACCAGTCCGCTGCTCTTCCCGCGAAGCCCGTCTTCTTCAACGAAGCCGAGTTCGCCACCATCTCGCGCATGGCCGACCTCATCATCCCAGCTACGGACACGCCGGGTGCGCT
Source organism: Bryobacteraceae bacterium (assembly GCA_046331625.1). Classification (GTDB taxonomy): domain Bacteria; phylum Acidobacteriota; class Terriglobia; order Bryobacterales; family Bryobacteraceae; genus JAXLQL01. The sequence continues at coordinate 333,037 of JAXLQL010000005.1, read as the reverse complement.
CGATGCCGGGGTCCCAGCCTACATCGACATGGTGGTGAGCAACAACAAACACGCCCAGCAGCAGTGTCGCGCCGGAATCGCTTGGCTCGATTCGCAATGTCAGAAGAAGCACGGCAAGCGATTCGTGGATCTCGCCGCGGATCAGCAAGTGGCGATTCTTACCCCGCTTTGCGCGGAAGCCGACAAGATGCGCGAGCCCCCACCCGGTTCCGGCCTGAAGAAGCAGCCGAAGCCAAAACTCGGACCCGCCTTTTTCCGCACCGTCAAGAGCCTCACCGCCGACGGATTCTTCACCTCGAAAGCCGGCTTGGTCGATGCGCTTGGATACAAGGGAAACACGGTGCTGGCGGAGTTCCCCTCGTGCACGCACGAGCACTGATCGCGGCTGCGGCGGCGCTGATCGCATCGGCGCAGACCGCCCCCTCCATTGATCCGGGCGGCATCGTCAACAACGCGAGCTACCTGCCGCAGTGCATGTCGAACGCGGGCATCGCACAAGGCTCGCTGTTCGCGGTGTTCGGCGCGGGGCTTGGTCCATCGACGCTCGTCACCGCCGGAGCCTATCCACTCTCCACGACGCTCGCTTCGGTCTCTGTGCGCGTGACCGCAGGCGGTACGGGTTATGACGCGTTGCCGCTCTACGCCTCGGCGCGGCAAGTGGGCGCGATCCTGCCGAGCGCGGTTCCGCCGGGAGACGCAACCGTGCACGTGATCTATCAAGGCCGGTCAAGCGCGCCGGCATCCATGCGCGTGCGTCGCGCCGCATTCGGAATCTTCACCGCCGATCAGCGCGGAGGCGGACCCGCGGTCGTCGAGAACGTGTCTTCATCCGGTGCAACCGCGGTCAACGCGCCCACGCGTCCCTTGCGTCCCGGACAACTCGCGGTTATCTGGGGTACCGGACTCGGTCGCGTGACTGGAGACGAATCCGCCGGACCGCTCCCCGGCGATCTCCCGGTCGACGTGAAGGTCTTCGCCGGAGACCGGCAAGGGCGTGTGATCTATCGCGGGCGCTCCGGTTGTTGCGCTGGGCTCGATCAGATCGTGTTCGAAACTCCCGCCGGCGTAGAAGGGTGCCAGGTTCCGCTCACTGTCGAAGTGGATGGTGTGCTGAGCAACTTCGCTACGGTTGCGATATCGCAAGGTGAGGCTTGCAATCAAACCCGCCGGCCTGCGCCCGTGCCTTCGAACGATCCGAACTTCGCCATGGGCTCCATCGTATTTCTCGATGGCTATGGATCGGTGCTGCTGCCCACTGCGCTCGAAGATTACGTGCGGCTCGCCTTCTTCAAGCGCGGCCGCATCGAGGGCAACGTGGAGCCCGCGCTCTGGGCTTTCGAACCGGAAGCCGAGATGCCCTCGGGCTCGTGCATGGTCCGCGTGGGCACCGCATTTCCGCCGCAGCCTGCTCCCCAGCAAGGCCCGCTCGATGCCGGCTCCGCCGTTCGCGTCACGGGACCCGGCGGCACGTTCACGCTCGACCAGAATCCGGCCGCGCTTGGCAACTACGAGGACTCGCGGCGTGTACTGATTCCACCCGGCCGCTATCGCGTCGACAACGGCGCTGGCGGCCGTGACGTGGGTCCGTTCGCCTTCGAGACGGACACGCTCGCGCTCAAGCTCACCGGCAACTATGACCGCGTCGCCCGTGACCGCGACCTCACGGTTACGTGGGACTATGCGGGTTCCGCAGGTAACCGACTCACGCTGTTCGGTTCGTCGCGCGGTGCGTGTGGTCGCGACCTTGTATCGTTCACCTGCGTGGTGCCCGCCGATGCCGGCCGCTTTGTGGTCCCCTCGCGCATCGTGAGCTTGCTTCCCGTCAGTGGCCAGATCTTCGGGATCTACGATGGCGCGCTCAATCTCTCGACCACGAACTCCGGAGGACTGAAGCGATTTCAAGCTCGTGGACTCGACCTTGGCGTGTTCATCCACATCAGTATCTCCGCCGTTCGTGTCGCGTATGAATGACCGCCTGTTGAAATCCTACTTCGATAAAATAGATGCATGCCGCGCAGAAGCCAATCCTCGAAACCTGCTATCACAATCGACCCCCGTGTACACCTCAAGGTCCTTGAGGCGGCCGCTGGCGATGGTGTGAGTGTTTCCGCCTGGATGACCACTGCTGCGCGCATGGCCCTGAAGCGGCGCGACGGGCTGGCAGCGATCCGTGAGTGGGAAGAAGAGCATGGACATTTCACCGAGGAGGAGATGCAGGAAGCTCGCCGGAGGGTTCGATCTGAGATCCGAGCCCTGCGGTCGGCGCAGCGTTCCGCATGAGCAACTTCGTCTACGATGCAGCTGTGCTCATCTCGGCCGAACGAAACCAACGGGAAACCTGGACCGACCACAAAGCCCGCCTTGACACAGGAAGGGCGCTGGTCCCCGCTCCGGTAGTGGCTCAGGTCAGCCGGTCCTCCAAACAGGCTCAACTCCGCCGGTTCCTAGCCGGCTGCACGATCGTGCCGCTCGATGCCCGCGACGCCCACGAAGCTGGCCGACTCCTCGGAATCACGAGAACGACCGATGTGGTAGACGCCGTTGTCGTCGCTGTTGCCATGCGCTATCGAGCCGTCATTCTGACCGGTGATACTCAGGACATCCTCCGCCTTGCCCAGGCTTGCGGTGGCAAGCTGTCGGTTGTCGGCATTTGACCAGTGACTCCGTCAGCGCCTCTCGTCAGGCGGCTGCTCTTCCATCACAGGCAAAAGTCTGTCCGTCCCCGGCTTCTCGCGGCGCGCCGCGCGAAGAACAAGAGCCACCACACAACCAACCACAACCGCCACCGGGAAGGCCCATCGAAGCACAGGGATCCCGACCAGAAAAAGCACCATGCTGCCGATGGCGAAGATCGCTCCGGCGATTCCTCCGTCGACTGCGATTTTGGAGACGTTGATTTGCGGGGGCCTCGTATCTTCCTCGGCCCCGCGCTTCGCCGAATCCGCCATCACCTCTTCCGCAAACACCACTCCACCGCATTCCGCAACAACCGCTGATACATCGGATGCTCCAACGCATCCCGCGTGTGCCCACTCGCCAGGTGACACAGCCGCCCCCGACCCGGCTCGTACCACCACCCCGCCGCAGCCGTCTGCCCTTCATCGGACCGGTTCCGCAACAACAATTTCACCTTGTCCTGATGCGGCGGCGTGTGTTGCTCATCGGCTGCGGACCAGTCCGACACGCCCTGCGTGATCGGATGAGCCTTGTCCACCACCTCCACCCGGAACCGCTCGAGCGGACCATGCCCGATATACTTCCCGCCCACCAAATTCAGATACGGACCATTTTCCGGATAGAGCCCCATCGAGTTATGCAAATTGAGAAAGGCCTTGCCGCCTTCCACGAAGTCCACCACGGCTTTCTCTTGCTCCGGCGTCATCCAGATCTTGTAAGGCTTGTCGCCGCCCTCGGGCCACAGCATCCCATCGCGCAGCACCACCAGCAGATCCACCTTGGCGAGATTCTCCGCGTTGAGCGCCGTCACGTCCACCGTGAAGTAAGGCGTTACGCCCACCGCCTCGATTGCCGGACGCAGGCCCGCTTCCAGATGCTCAGGTTCGTGGAACCGGTCCGCGATCAGCACCAATGCTGCCGGATGCCGAATCGCGGCGCCACGAAACGGAGCTTGCGGCGCGGTCATCTCGCCGTACACATGCGCGATGTCTTCCTTCGAAGGCAGGTCGTACGGCATCCACGTGTAGTAGGTCGCCGGCAGCAGCACTTCCTGTTGGATCGCCGCGAGCGGTCTTCCCATCGAGATCGCATAGCCCACCTGCCGCCGCACTTCTTCCAGGAACACGCGCTGGCGCGTGAGCATTGGCGCACCGCCCCACGACCCTTGCCCCGGGACCACCCTCTTCGCGCCCAGCTTCTCGAACTCGCGCAGCTTCGCGATCCACTGCGCCGTATCGCGGCCCGCCAGGTTCGCTCGCGGACCGTTCACCACCCAGCGCCCCGCAAACAACACCCCACTCTCGCGCAGGAAGTGCGGCTCGCCTGCTTCCACGAGCGACCCCGCGCGCACCTTCTTGCCCGAGATGCGAGCCACCTCTGTGCGCAAGTCCGAATCGGAGATGCCTGCCGGCGCCGGATGCACCAGCGCCACCTCGCCGCCCTTCGCCACCCACGCGATGTTCGCCGACCCTAGTTTGTCGGCCAGTCCCGATGCCCACACGCCCGGCGCGACTTGTTCGGTGTGCGGCAGTGCCAGTAGAAAGAATGCCCAGATCATAGGCACTATTCTATTGCGGCTCTATTCAATCGCGGATCCGAACACCGCTTCCAACCCTGGCTGGCTCGCGAACATGCACACCGCCGAATGCCCGCACCCGCCCACCACCTTCAACTCGTGTTCGGCGTGGAACTGCTGCCGCATGTAGTTCCAAAACGTAATCCCGCGATCGCGTCGATTGCGCCCTTGCGCCATCGAGGCGCAACTCTGGTCCAGTTGGGAATCGGCGAGCGTGTCCAATTCGCCCACCAGATACGTCACCTTGCGCTTGGCGAATTGCGACCGCACTTGATCGGCGCTGAGTTTGGCGATGTAGCCATCCAACTTGTCGAGCCCGTAGCGGTATTGGTTGAAGGCCGTGCAATACTCGGCGTCCCAATATCCGCGGAACTCGCCACTGCAGGAGCCCGATACGTCGCACGAACCCTGTGGGGAAAGCCGCATCGCGTTCGGATACACGTATGACGAAGGGTTCGCCACCACGTACCGCACGGGGACTCGCAGCTTCGGCTCCGCCACATTCGCCGCCGCGTAGCGCTGCACGAACTGCCCGCCCGCCGAGTGCCCGCCCACCACAATCTCTTTCAGATTCGGAAAGCGCGTGCGGTCATCGAGCCACGAGAGCAGCGTGTCCATGAAATCGAATGAGTACACGGGGTTGCCGGCAGCGCTGGTCGACGCAGCAGCTTCACCAGCTTTCCACCCACTGCAATCCCAGACAGCTTCGTTCGCCTCGGCCGCATCGCGGCACGACCCCGTACCCGTGTTCCCCTTGAACCACGGCGCCAGCAGCAACGTATCGCCCATGCGACCCGCCGCTGCGGCAGCAGCCAGCGCCGCTCGATAGTAGCGGTCGGCATCGCGGGCGTTGCCATGCACCAGAACGAATGCCCGTTGCACATGCGGCTGCGGATCGCCGTGAAGTGGCAAGTTTCGGTAAACCAAGATATGGCGGCCTCCGAAAGTCACTCGCTCGAGGCACGCGTCTTTCGGTGCCACGCACGCGGCCAACAGCAACGCCAGCGGAAGCATCAGAAACTCTTCACACCCAGCGCTACGGGATCATCCACGGCCATCGTCTCTTTCACCACGAACGGCTCGCCGTACTTCACGCCGATCTTTTGTCCGTAGAACCGAGCCACTGTCTCCAGCCGTTCCCGGATTTCCTTGCGGGAAGGGAACAGTTCGCTGCCCTGCTCGTGATCGCCATATTGCGACTCGTAACAGAACAGCGCTTCCATCCTTCGCTCGAATTGCGCCGAAATGTCCACTACGAACGACGGCTCCACGCTCGCATAGAGCGACGAGTAGATCACCTTGCGCGGACGATGCGGCGGCGTGTACGCGTCGAGCTTCGCCAAGCCAGCCATGAAGCACGCCTCGTACGCCATCTCGCTCGCGCGATAGTGATCCGGATGCCGGCCGTCCCAGTAAGGCAGAATCACCAGTCGCGGTCTCGCGCGCCGAATCTCGCTCGCGATGCTCACCTTGCCCGCCAGCGCCACCTCGAGCCGCGCGTCGGGCATGTGCAGGTTCGCGCGATACGAGCACCGCATGACCGCGGCGGCGCGATCCGCTTCCGCCAGCCGGATCTCGGGTGTCCCGCGCGTTCCCATGTTGCCGGCGGTCAAATCGAGCACGCCGGTCTTGTATCCCATCTCCGCCAGCCGGATCAGCGTTCCGCCGCAGGTCTGCTCCACGTCATCCGGGTGCGCGGCGATCGCCAGCGCGTCCACAGGTGTTACGTCGCCTTCGTCAGTGTAAGGATTTCGCATCTACCAGCGCATCTCCGGTCTCAGGCGGTAACGCTCGTTCTTCGCCATCAACTGCACCAGCACGATCCCGGCCAGAAAGCCGCCCACGTGCGCGAACCACGCCACTCCGCCTGCCTGATTGTGTGTGGCGGCCAACTCGCCCACGCCGCTGAAAATCTGGATCACGAACCAGTAGACCAGCATCACCCACGCCGGCAATTCCGCGGTGGTCATGAAGATGATCAGCGGAATCAGCGTCACGATGCGCGAATGCGGAAAACGGACCATGTAGGCGCCCATCACGCCCGCGATCGCCCCGCTGGCACCTACCGTCGGCACCAGAGACCCCGCATTGAACATCAGATGCGTCACCCCCGCCGCCACGCCGCACGCCAGATAAAACACGAGGAATCGGTACCGCCCCAGCAGATCCTCGATGTTGTCGCCGAAGATCCACAGAAACCACATGTTCCCGATCAAGTGCATGAATCCGCCATGCAGGAACATCGACGTGATCATCGAGCCCCAATGCAACCGCCCCGGCACCATCGCGTACTCCATCACGAATTCGTTGCGCGAAAACCCATCGAGCGTGAATTCGAACAGGAAGATCGCCACATTCACCACGATCAGCAGAATCGTGACCAGCGGTACTGCGTTGCTCGGTTGCGAATCGCGAAGGGGGATCATGAAGAGGAATCAGGAACGTTGCGCGCGCATGACGAAGTCGCGGTTCGAACGCCGCTCGGCCTTCTTCATCAGCGCCAGTGCCTCGGCTTCGGTCGAGATGCCGCCGCGCGCTCCCAGCGCCGTGCAGTTCAACGCCGCTAGAGCATTGCAGAAATCGAGCGTCTCGCCGATGGGCATTCCTTTCAGCACAGCGTAGCAAAAGGCGCCGTGGAAGATGTCGCCCGCACCGGTGGTATCCACGCAGTTCACCACGAACGCCGGCGAGTAGTGGAACTTGCCCTGGAACCGCGCCACGCTTCCCTGCGCGCCGAGGGTCATCGCCGCCACACGCATGCCGAACTCTTCCTGAATCATCTCGAGCGCCCGGAACGGATCGCGTTCGTTGGTCCACTGCGGCGGAAATTCCGAACTCGTGATCAGGTAGTCCACGAACGGCAGCACTTTGTCGAACCCGTGATAGACGGTGTCCACGTCCACCGTCACCGGGATCTGATGCTGCCGCGCGATGCGCGCTGCCTTGCTCACGGCTGCCGTATCGTGTCCGTCAATGTGCAGCAACCGCGCGCACGTGATCATCTCGGGCACCACTTCGGAAGGTTCCAGCCGCAATCCTTCGGGCCGTCTCCAGAACACCGTCCGCTCGCCCGTCGATCGATCAATCACGATGTACGCCGACTGGTTCGCCGTGTCCTTGCGCACCTGCACGTGGTCGAGATTGATGCCTGACCCCGTCAGGCTCTCCATCTGGATCCGCCCCCGGTCGTCATCGCCCACCGTCCCGATGTACTTCACCCGCAGCCCGAGCTTGGCGCAAGCCACCATCGCGCTCGCCACCTGCCCGCCCGGACTCAAGAACTCTTCATCGAACGGTTCCTTGCCCGCGTATGCCGGAAACCGGGGAACCAACAAAACCGTGTCCGTGGCGTTGAGGCCGATGCCAACTACGTCGAATTCAGCAGCCATTGCGATTAGGTTAGCGTAGCAGCCTGTTCGAGCAGCTTGCTATAATGACGGTTCCCCACGAACAATTCCACACGAATATGCTTTCTGCAACACAACTCCGCCCGGGCATGGTGATCAAGTTCAACAATGACTTGTACTCGATCTTCAAGACCGAGCACCGCACGCCCGGCAACCTGCGCGGGTTCGTCCAGGCCAAGATGCGCAAGCTGTCGAGCGGCGCCATGATCGAGCACCGCTTCAGTTCGGAAGACCGCGTCGAACGCGCCGTGCTCGACGAACACGAGATGGAGTACCTGTACGACGACGGCGAAGCCTACCACTTCATGAACACCGAAAACTACGAGCAGATGCATCTCAATCGCGACCTGCTCGGTGACGCCGTCAACTACATCAAGCCCGGCTTCAAGTGCATCGTCGTGTTCTACGAAGGCAAGCCCCTCGGTGTGGACCTACCCCCGAGCGTCGAACTGCTCATTGTGGAAACCGAGCCCGGGATCAAGGGCGCAACCGTATCCAACGTCACCAAGCCCGCCAAGCTCGAAACCGGCTTGATCGTGCAGGTGCCGCCGTTCATTAGCGAAGGCGAACGAATCCGCGTATCCACTACTGATGGCAGCTATCTCGAACGCGCCGGCTGAGTCTCGGAGCACGTGGCCAAGGCCAGCTTCCTCCTCCGCCCCATCCTCGAGAGTGTGCCGATGTATACTCTGAGTGCAAGGACTCGAGAATGAAGACAGGAACCGCAGAAAGCGTTCGTCCGACTGATTGGAACTCTGGCTCTCGTTACGTAAATTCGCCGCTTACCGCCGAGGAGATCGAAGTAGCCCGAAAGCTCAGTTCGCTCTATCAGACGCATGGGCTTGGTCTCGGCCGATACCTCATGGGTCTTCAACGAGAGTTGACACGACAGAGTCAAATGAACCAGGATCGTCCCGGCACTGATGGTAGAACTGGTAGCGGATCCTAGATTCCGAGCCAACCCGCATCGCGCCGTTTTTGTGCATGGGGTTATAGACGAAGCACTGGTCCAACGACTGACGCCAGAGATCCTGAGGCTCCAGGCGGCTAGCCGGTCCCCAATAACCGTATACATTGACAGCCCGGGAGGTTTCACGTGGGAGGCAGCCAGTCTCATCGGCTTGCTGCGGGCTTCGAATCAAGAACTAGCCCCACCGTGCGACTTGATCACCGTAGCCACACGCTACGCCGCGAGCGCTGCTGCGGACCTCTTGTTCGCAGGGGATTATGTAATCGCATATCCAAATGCGACGATCCACTATCACGGTGTAAGGCAAGCCGAAGCGTCCCTTACGGTGGAGCGCGCATCTATGTTGGCGGAGCACCTCAGGACGACGAACAATGAGTATGCTGCGGAACTCGCCATGCGTGCCGATATGCGATTTTTCCTGAGGTACCTCGTCTTCCTCAGACCTGACATCAATGATCTCCGAAAGGAGTCCGATCAGAAGGAGGCGACCAACGTTGATCGGTGCTGCGATCTTCTGATCGAGCGATTGTCAGAACCTGCTGCGGCCCTAGTGGCTCTCGCAAGGGAGCGGTGCACCAAGTACCGAGATTTAGCCAACTTGGTTTTCGAGAGGCTCTCTGGAAATCAGGCGAAACCTCTCGCGGAGCTCGAGACAGACATCCTGAAGGGGATCCTGGATCTCCAGGGCTCCGCCGAGTCAACCGGAAGGGCTTGGCCCACGTTGGCCGCGTTGAACGAACATGCCTCCCACCTCATGGAGTTCCTCTCGCATTTTCTGGGAGAACGTTTCCAGCATATTTGCGAGGCTCTGGGCGACTTGGCCTTGGAGGTCGGGGAGCGGGAGCACCTCGCAATGCTCGATCCTGCCGCAGCATCCCAAAGGAAGGCAGAGTTGGTGACTCCCCGGTTGCTCGGCCCGTGGAGCCTATTCGTCGCGCTTTGCAGTGTCCTCCAAGCCGGCGAGAATCGGTTGACTCCTGCCGACGCTTTTTGGCTGGGGTTGGTGGACGAAGTGCTTGGAGACGCCAGTATGCCCTCGACGCGCCTTCTTTACGAATCTCGTTTCCAGCAATCGAGTGCCGGTACCTAGTGCAGGTTCAGCCGATAGTACAATAAATAGTTGCCCCCCGAGGTCATCGCGATCTACCCCGGTTCGTTCGATCCGCCCACCAACGGGCACATCGATCTGATTCGGCGCTCGGCCCGGTTGTTTGACCGGTTGATCGTCGCGGTGCTTCGTAACGAAAGCAAGCAGCCCTTGTTTTCCACCGCCGAACGCGTGGACATGTTGTGCCAGGCCACCGCCGGACTTGCCAACGTGGGGGTGGACAGTTTCGAGGGATTACTCGCCGACTATGCCGCGCAAAAAGGAGCCACCGCCATCGTCCGCGGGATCCGCGCCGTTTCCGACTACGAGTACGAGTTGCAGATGACCAGCATGAACCGCCGCCTGCAGCCCTCGATCGAGACCGTGTTTTTGATGGCCAGCGAGAACTACTCGTTCGTCAGTTCCCGCCTGGTGAAAGAAGTTTTCCGCCTCGGCGGAAATGTCGCCGGACTCATCCCGCCTTTCGTGGAAGAGCGCCTGCGACACAAGGTTCAAGGAGAAGGAAAGTGACCTCTACGATGCTAGGACTCGCCGACCGAGTCAATACGATCAGCGTATCGTCCACCGTGAAAGTGTCCACCGAGGCCGGCCGCCTCAAACGCGAAGGCGTCGATGTCGTCGACTTCGGCGCGGGCGAGCCCGATTTCCCCACTCCAGACAACATCAAGCAAGCCGCGGTCCGCGCTCTCGAGGAGAACTTCACCAAGTACACTCCCGTCGACGGCACGGTCGATTTCAAGAAAGCCATCGTCGATCGGCACGCCGCCGACTTTGGCACGAACTACGCGACCAACGAATGCGTCGGCACGGTGGGTGGCAAGCACATCATCTTCAGTCTGATGCAGGTGCTGGTCAACCCGGGCGACGAAGTCATCATCCCGGTTCCGTTCTGGGTCACCTATCAAGACGTCGTCAACTTCGCCTATGGCAAGTGCGTCTTCGTCGATCCGGGCGAAGCCAACGGATTCAACCTCACCGCCGAACTTCTCGAACGCAACATCACGCCCAAGACCAAAGCCGTGATCGTCAACTCGCCATCGAACCCCAGCGGCGCCGTGCTCAGCAAGGCCGAGTTCGAGAAGATCTACGAAGTCACCTCGAAGCACGGCATCTGGCTGATCACAGACGAATGCTATTGCCACTTCCTTTACGGCGACGAGAAGCCCTTCTCGATCGCGGCCACCAAGGGCGCCAAGGAGTCCGTCATCGTCGCTGGATCTCTGTCGAAGACCTACGCGATGACCGGCTGGCGCATCGGGTTCGGTCTCGGCCCCAAGCCCGTCATTGACGCTGTGATCAAGCTCCACAGCCACATGACGTCGAACCCCACGTCGATCGCCCAGAAAGCCGCCATCGAAGCCCTTCGCGGACCGCAAGACTCCGTGCAGACGATGCTCGGCGAGTATCGCCGCCGCCGCGAGTTCGTCGTGAATCGCATCCGCAAGATTCCGGGCATCTCGGTGCTCGATCCCATGGGCGCCTTCTACGTCTATCCGAACGTTCGCGGCGCCATGAACAACCTCGGCATCAAGACCACCATGGAATTTGCCGAGAAGGTTTTGGGGAAGGCACACGTTGCACTCGTGCCCGGCGAAGCGTTCGGAACCGCCGACCATGTCCGCATCTCCTACGCCACTTCGATGAAGGAACTCGAACGCGGCCTTGACCGCCTCGACAACTTCGCGCAAGGCAAGGCGTAGTCCACGGGCGAACGATGGCGGCAACGCGCATCGAACCCGAATTCGTCAAACAGATCTGGGGCGTGCATGACCTCTCGCCTTGGTTCCCGCCCCAGACGGAATTGACGGGCGAGGTGTGGTTTCCCGCTGGCGCGATTCTCATCAAATTCCTGTTCACCTCGGGGAAGCTCTCGGTGCAGGTCCACCCGGACGACACCTACGCCGCCAAGCACGAGGGCTCCGTGGGTAAGACCGAGATGTGGCACATCCTGCGCGCTGGTCCGCGCGCCGAACTCGCACTCGGTTTCAAGACCAATGTCGAGCCCGAGCAAGTCCGCACGGCCGCGCTCGACAAATCGATCGAGGAGATGCTCTCGTTCTATCGCCCGTCCGCCGGCGATACGTACTTCACTCCAGCCGGAACCGTGCATGCACTGGGGCCGGACCTGGCGCTCTGCGAGATCCAACAAAACTCGAAGGTCACGTATCGGCTCTATGACTATGACCGTGGACGCGAACTCCATCTTGACAAGAGCATGGACGTGCTCGATCCCGTGCCGCATTCTGGAAAGTCGACTCCGCAGCCGTTGCCCGATGGCGGCCAGCTTCTTGCGCAGTGCCCCTACTTCGTTACTGAGCGCCACGAACCTCGCGACAGTTGGATTTGGCCGGGCGGCGTTATGATTGTGCTGGAAGGCGAAGGCACCCTTCGTGACGGAACCTCGCAACACCGCTTCCGCCTCGGCGAAGTCTGGAGTGTCGATGCAGGCGCAACCATCGAACCGAACTCTGGCCTCGCCCTGCTCCGCACTTATGTCCCGCGGCGCTAATCGGAGCCGCGTTGCGAGGCAGGCTTCAGCCTGCGCGGGACTTCAGTCCTGCTCCGTCTTGCTCCTGGCAATCCTCCTTACTCTCGCCTCTTGCCGGCCCCGCCACCGCCAACCCTCCATCGGCGAAGCCTTTGTCGCCCCTGCTTCCCTCAACCTGCGCCAGGAACTCGCCCCTCGCGCACCAGTCACCGCGCTCGTCAAACACGGTGACCGGCTCGAGATCCTCGAGCGCAAACGCCGCTTCGCCAAGGTCCGCACAGCCGAGGGCGCAGAGGGTTGGACCGATGGCCGCCAACTTCTCTCGCCCAAGGGCATGCAGCATCTGCGCCGCGTGAACGAGCGCGCCAAGGCCCTTCCTTCGCAAGGGAAGGCCTCGCCTTTCGATGACCTCAATGTCCACATCGCGCCGAATCGATCCTCGCCGAGCTTTTACCTTCTTCCAGAGGGCGTCATGATCGACCTCGTGGGGCGCGCCGTAACCCCACGCGGTCCGTACAATCCGGATCAGCCGAATGCCGAGTCCGTGCCCGTCGACTCCATCAAGGACGACTGGAGCATGGTCCGTCTGCCTGACGGCCGCTCCGGCTGGGTGCTGGCGCGCATGCTCATGATGAACCTGCCTGACGAGGTGACGCAGATGGCCGAGGGGCACCGCATCACTTCTTGCTTTCCGCTCGACATCGTCAACGACAAGAACGGCCAACCCCGCCAGAGTTGGCTCTGGACTACTTCTTCGAAGCCTCCGGAAGACTATCAATTCGACAGCTTCCGCGTCTTCGTCTGGAACGTGCGCAAGAATCGCTATGAGACCACTTACGTAGAGCGCGGACTGCGCGGCTACTATCCCGTCACGGTCGAGCAGAAACCCGGCGATGCCTCGCCGCGCATTCGTCTCGTCGCCGGCCGCGACGAACTTTTCGCGCGAACCTTCGAGTTCCGCAATCGTCGCCTGCGAGAGATCGAGCGCCGCCCCTACACCAAGCCCGTCGCCGACCCCGACGATCACCTCCCCATGATGATCGAAGATGGCGAAGAGCTCTCGCTCTGGCAGCGCACGCGGCAATGGGTCTCTGATCGTTGGCTCCGCTAGCATGATCCGCCCCTGCAGCGTCAGAGCCCAAGAAGACATGCCGATGCCGACATTGGCACTGGCCTTGCCGTGTAGGGCGGGCTTTAGCCAGCGCGGGACTTCAGTCCCGCTGCCGACGCGGAGCACCAGCGCTCGTAGGACACTCTGCATCGGCGATGAGCCTCTGGGATCCCGGCTCAGCCCTGATGTGGGGCAGGCTTCAGCCTGCGCGGGACTTCAGTCCCGCTGCCGGGCCGCGCCGGGCCGCGAGTCTCCGTCGAATCCCGCGCGGGCAAATTAGCAGCATGGCTACCTCCCGAGTCAGCGAAGCGTTCGTTCTCCGCACCTATCCCCTCCGCGAAGCCGACCTCATCGTCAGCTTCTTCACCCGCGACCTCGGCAAGCTCCGCGGCGTCGCCCGCCGTGCGCGCAAACCAGGCAGCCAGTTCGGCAGCGGACTCGAGCGCCTCTCCCTTGTCCGCATGCATCACTTCCATCGAGAGAATCGAGACCTCGACACGCTCGATGGCTGCGAACTCATCCGCTCCCGCTTCGAGCTCTCTGACTACGACCTCGCCGTCGCGCTCGATTTCGTCGCCGAATTGAGCGAGCTTCTGCTGCCGCCCGGCGAAGCCAACGAGAAGTTCTTCCGGCTCCTCATCGCCGTGACCGACTATCTCGCCCAGACTGGTCGCGCCGGGCTCTGGCCAGCAGTCAACTACTTCGCTCTCTGGGCGGTACGTCTCGCCGGAATCCTCGCTCCCGTCGAACTCACCGAAGAAGACCACGCGCTCGCCGAGGAAATCTTGCGCACACCGATCTCGAAGCTGTCCTCCCGCGAGTGGAGCCGCCCTACCGCCGCCGGTCTGCGCCGCCAACTCGTGCACCTAGTCGAGGAACACGTCGAGCGCCGCCTCATCACCGTGCAGTATCTTGAAGCCCTCGACTGACGAACGGGCCCTGCTGTGGCTACGGCCCGCCTCGCCGTCAGCAGCTAACTGTCGTTCTGAGGATGAATCTCTCGAAGTCGCGATGGTCTCGATGGGCGGCTACAGGCTCGCGCCGAACGCGAGCAGCCGGCCATCGCAATCCTTGACGACGAACTCGCGTGACCGCCAAGGCATGTCGGCCAATCCGCGAGTGCATTCAACGCCGCGGGCGGCGTATTCGGTATGGAGCGCATCGGCGTCTTCCACGAAGAGGTAAGCGTCGAGCAGTTCGTCGCCATATTTGCCGGGATTAGAGGTGGGCGGCGCGGCGCACCGAAAGTGGATCGCCTGCCGGTCGCGAGCGACGATCGCGTAGACCGGCGGATCATGCCACGTGCCGAGACATTCGAAGCCGAGCTTCTCCTTGTAGTAGGACAGCGTCGCGGGGATGTCCAACGTGAAAAACACGGGCGCGATCTGACGGATCATTTTCCAAGTCTATCCCTGCCGGAGGGCTTTGACCGGATCGATGGACGCGGCTCGCGCTGCGGGGGCCAATACAGCGAGGACCGCCGCGGCGGTGATCGCGCCCAGTGCGATGGCCATCGGAGCAATGGGGAGAGTCCCTTCGGGCAGGAGCCGGTTCGCCTGCGCGAGTTGGCCGCCGTAGATCGCCAGGGGCAGGCCGAGCAGTAGGCCGCCCAGCACCAAGCCCATTCCCTCGCGAAGGACTCGGGCAAGCACGTCGCCACGCGTAGCCCCGAGCGCCATCCGCATTCCGATCTCGGGAACGCGGCGGGCGGCCGCGTAGGACATGACGCCGTAGAGCCCCACGACACAAAGCGCGAGCGCGAGTATGCCGAAGCTGCCGCAGAGCCAGGCGAACATTCGCTCGCGGCGAAGGGTGCGGCCGATCTGCTGCTCCATCGTGTAGACGTCAACCATCGGCAGCGCGGCGTCGATTTCGTGGAGCGCGGCGCGAACGGATTTCAGCACATGGTGAGGCGGGATACTGGTCCTGACGACGACGGTCAGCGCCTCGCGCGTGTAGTCCACTGGCACGTACACTACTTTCTGCAAGCGGTTCATGTCCGAGTAGCGGGCGTTGGCGGCGACTCCTACTACGTCGAGGAGTACGTCATCGAGCCGGATCGAACCGCCAACTGGAGAGCCTCCCAGGTCCTTGGCCAAGTCTTCGCTCACGATCGCAACTTTTGCACCGGACCTCACCTCCGCCTCGGTCATTCCTCGTCCCGCGAGGATCGGTACTCCGAGAGCACTCAGGTACGGCGCGCTCACCTTGTTGTAGGAGACGCGAATGGGCCGTTCGATCCCCGGACCCGTAACATCTGTGTTCGATGAGCCGCCGGAGAGTGGCCGTCTTTGGGACAGTCCGGCGAAGTCCACGCCGGGGACCGAGGACAGGCGCTCCGCGAGGCCGGTGTAAAACTCGCGCAGGCGTCCGCCGGTGTGTCCGGACTCCCCGGGCCTCATGTCGAACAGGAGGAGGTGGCCGCGCTCGAAGCCGGTGTCGCGGGTGACAATGGTCCATAGCTGCCACGTGAAGGTGGCTGCAGAGGTGAGGAGAAGGACGCCTAATGCGACTTGAACAAGCACCAACGCCTTGCCGGGGCTCCACCACGATCGAGCGGAGGGGCCCAGACTGCCCGTTCCGTCCTTCAGCGCCGGGTAGGCGTCGAGGCGCGCCGATCTCCACGCCGGATAGAGTCCGAAGAGCACGAGCGTGAGCAGTGTGACCGCGGCGGTTGCCAGGGGGGCGTGCGGATCGAGCCCGAAGGACAGGCTCAATCCATCTGAGCCGCCGGGCGCGAGACGGGGCATGATGCGCAACAGGATCTGTGCCACCGCGAAGCTGAGCGCTCCTCCCGCGATCGCGATCATCGCGCTTTCCGTGAGGAACTGGCGCAGAAGGCGGCCGCGATCGCAACCGAGTGAAATCCGCAACGCCGCCTCCCGCGCGCGTGCGCTGGATCGGGTGAGCAACAGGTTCGCGACGTTCGCGCAGGCGATCAGCAGCACGAGTGTCACCAGTCCGAGCAGCATGTAAAGTGGATTGCCGAGGTTCCTCCGGACCTCGCCCAGTCCTCCGCTGGCGTTCTGCACGCGAATTTGCGGAGTCGCTTGCACACTGCGGGGTTGCGCCGGCCACGTGGCCGCAAAGGCTGCGTCGAGTTCGGCGCGCAGGATTTCCTCCGGTATGCCCGGCGATCGGCGGGCGATGACTTGCAGCGAGGCCGAGCGCGGATCATGAGCGTTGCGCCGGTACCAGCTATCGGCTACCAGCCACTGCGGACTGTGTGGAATGGCGGTGTAAAGCTCCGTGTTTTCGCCGGTGATGATTCCGGTAAACTCCGGCGCCAGCACGCCTGCGATCGAATAGTGGCCGTTGTTGATCTTGATGCTCTTGCCGATTGCATCGGCGCTGGCTTCCAAATGGTTCGAGAAGAAGCCGTGCGTCACCACAACGGCAGGCTCGGCGGAGGGATCGGCGTCTGATTCGGCCAGCAAACGCCCGAGATAGACCTTGGGCTTCAGCAGATCGAAGAAATTGCCCGAGACGGGGCGCAGGTGTGCCACTCTGCTGGCTCCGTGAAAGGTCACGCTCACGGGCCCGCTGTTCAGGTGCGCGGCGAGTTGCGCCCCCCCGGCCACCCGCGCCCGCATGGCGTCAAATGCGAACTGGCTGAAGAAGTCGAAGAAGTGAACGGGTCCTTCGCGGTAATTGCTTCCGTTCGTGTTGCGGTAAATATCCGGGGAGTCGTGAGTCACCCAGATGACCTCGGACAGCTGTTCCGGATCAGGTACGCCCAACGAGCGCCACATCACCGCCGAAGTCAGGGAGACGATGGCCGTGGTGGCGCCGATGCCGAGGGCGAGCGACAGGATCGCGGCTGACGTTACGACGGCGCTTTCTTCATCATGCGCCAGCCAAAGGTGACGTCGCCGGCGAGGTCCGCGAGCCAGCCGAAGCGGTGTTCGTCGCGGGTTTCCTCGGTGAACTTGTCCACTCCGCCGAATTCCCGGCGAGCGCGTTGCAGAGCTTCGTGGCGCCGTACGCCTTGCCGTTCGAATTCGTCAGCGAGAGATTGGAGGTGATGTTGGACCTCGAGGTCGAGGTCGTTCCCTGTGTTTCGCCACGGCCATTGCATGGTTCATGCCTCCAGGACCCAGTTGATCGCGCGGGCGTAGCGCGCCCACTGTTCGAGTTCGCCTTCGAGATGCTTTCGCCCGGAGGCGGTCAGCGAATAGAACTTCGCCATGCGTGCGTTCTCCGGCTCCTTCCACTTGGCGGTCACGAGTCCCTTGCGCTCGAGCCTGTGCAGCGCGGGGTAAAGCGAGCCTTGCCGCACGTCGAGGATTTCGCGCGACGTCACGAGGATGCGCTGCGCGATGCCGTAGCCGTGGAGTGGGCCGGCGAGGAGGGTTTTCAGGATCAGCAGGTCGAGTGTGCCCTGGAGGAGTTCGGATTTGTTGTCCGGCATGGCCTTGTCAATCTACATATATAGAATCACATTATATGTAGAGCGTCAACAGGTAGTTTCCGTAAGCTCGGCCGGACCGATAGAACGGTTGGCTTTGGATTCGGGCGTGTGAAGAAGACCGGACAACCGCTCCCTTTGGTCGTGGCCCCTACGGCGCCATTCTGACCTTCGCCTTCAAATCCGCAACCCCCGCCGTATACCGCGACGCCGCCACCGTGAACAGAATCGCATCCTCCATCCAGTCATGCCACACCCCGTCCGGATCGTGCGATGCCGCTGTCAGCGTGTATTCCTGCGGGCACAGATTGCACGTGAACGAGAACAGCACCGTTCGCGTTGTGCCTGCCTCCACCGGACCGAGCTTCAAACCCTCGAGTTCCGTGTTGGTCCCGAAGACCTCCGATCCGATCCGCGTCCGAATCATGATTCCCAACACCGGATCGGCCACTGCGTGAGCGAACCGCACCGATACACGAACCGACGCGGTCTCCCCATTCCGCAGCACCACCGACGGTGCGCCGCTCGCGTCGAGCGTCTGCACCGATACGAGTTCCGCACGTCCATCGCCGCGCCGCATCGATGGGAGTAGCTGCTGACTTGCTTCGGCAGCCCATTCGGCCAAACGCTTGGCACACGCGCGATCGTACATGGCCAGCGTCTCGGACGGAGTTCCGCGAAATGCCAGGCGGCCGCCTTCGATCCACCACACCTCATCGCAGATCTCACGCAATAGATCATGCTCGTGCGAAAGCAGCAGGATCGATGTGCCCGCCCGTCGCAGCCGTTCGAGGGCGGCTTTTGTGCGCGCTCTCACCACCGCGTCGTGCGGAGCCAACGTGTGCGCTAACGCAAGCGTCCCGGCAGGGGACAGATCGAGCGGATCATCCCACCGGAGCAGCCGTCGCGGCGCATCTGCCTCCGCGCCGCCCGAGACCGGATGCTCGAGTCCGCATGCCAACCGCAGCACGCCTTCGAGTGCTGGCGAATCCCCGCCGATCACCCCGACAATCGCCCCGCCCGGGGCTTCCACGCTGAGGGGCCCGAAGCCATCCCAGACCACCTCTCGAAATCGGATCGCCATCAACGCTAGAATAACGAGTTCATGCTTTCGATTTCCCCCAGAGTGGGATGGTTGGCCTCAGTGTGCCTTCTGGCAGGCTGCGGAGGCAACGCGGGCAGGCTGCAAAGCGCCCTCGACAGAAGCAACGGCGTGGTCACGCTGCCGCCCGGAGTTACGGAAATCAGCCGCGAACTGCGTGTGCCTCCGAATGCATTCGATCTCGAAATTACGGGCGCTCCCGATAGCGTTCTCAAGGCCGCTCCTGATTTTCAAGGGCGCGCTTTGATCGTGGTGCCGAATGCCACCAAGATCAATATCCACGGATTCACCATCGACGGTAACCGCCGGCAACTCTCCCGCCCCATCGACATGCCGAGCGCCGCCACTACGTTCCTCACCCAGTTCCAAGGCAGCGCCATCATCGTCGACGAAAGCAAAGACGTAACCATCTCCAACATGCGGATCACCGAGGTCTACGGGTTCGCCGTGCTCGCCAGCCGCACCAAGAAGATCAACATCGAGAAGGTCACCATTCAGAACACCGGCGGCAAGAACAATCGCAACCGCAACAACACTTCTGGCGGGATTCTGCTCGAAGAGAGCACCGATGATTTCACCGTGCGCGACTGCGTTCTTGCAAACGTGCTCGGCAATGGCATCTGGAGCCATTCCACGTACCTGTCCCAGCGGAATTACCGCGGAATCATCGCGAACAACAAGTTCGACACCATCGGCCGTGACGCCATTCAAGTAGGTCACGCCAATCGCGTGCGCGTGGAAGGCAACACCGGAAAGCGCATCGGTTTCCCGATCGAAGTGGTGGATGTCGAAAACCAAGGCACGCCCGTGGCGATCGATACGGCGGGTAAAGTGGACGAGTCCGCCTACGCCAAGAATCAGTTCGAAGAAGTCAACGGCAAGTGCATCGACCTTGACGGCTTCCACGATGGCGAGGTCTCCGAGAATACCTGCGTCAACCGCGGCGCCGCCGCCGATTATCCCAACGGGCACTACGCATTGGTGATGAACAATTCCAATCGCGACATGAATTCGCAGTTGATCGTGATTCGAGACAACGTCTTCGACGGAACCAAGTTCGGCGGCATTTTCATCATCGGGGAAGGGCACAGGGTCACCGGCAACAAGCTACTGAATCTCAACAAATGGCATTGCGACAATACGCCTACGCAGGCCGCGTGCCCGCAACAACCGGACGATCCGGACCTCATGCAGGCAGGCATCTACCTGGCCGATCGTGCTGACCGCGTGGCGCCCGCCCGCAAGAACGTCATCGAAGGCAACGTGATTTCCGGCTACCGGATGAGTACGCGCTGCATCTTGAGCAATCCGAAGGTGTCGCTGGCTTCCAACACCATAACCGGCAACAAATGTTCCGATCAGTAAGCCACCATGCCTGAGTCCGTCGCCGAGCGCATGCGCGACGATTGGAATCGCCGCGCCACCGAAGACGCTCACTACTATGTCGCTTTCGGCCGCCGCAACCAGGATGGGGAAGAGTTCTTCGACACCGCGCGCGAGCAGGTGCTCGGGCTCGAACTCGAACTGAAGCGGCTGCCGCCAGCCGATCCGCGTTCGCGCCGCGCGCTCGAGATCGGCTGCGGACCCGGCCGCCTCATGCGACCCATGTCGCGGCACTTCGGCGAAATCCACGGCGTGGACATTTCCGATCGCATGGTGGCCCGTGCCCGCGAAAATCTTGCCGGTGTTCCGCACGCGCACCCGCATCACGCGCCGAACTCGAACCTCGAAGCCTTTGCGAGCAACTCCTTCGATTTCGTCTACTCTTACGCGGTCTTCCAGCACATTCCTTCGCGAGAAGTCGTGCTCGGCTATCTCGACGAAGCGCAGCGGATTTTGAAGCCCGGCGGCATCCTGCGTTGTCAACTCAATGGACTACCGCAGACGGCCAAGCACTATGACACCTGGTCTGGCGTGCGCATACCTGCGGGTGATGTGCTCGCCTTCGCGCGCGAGCGCGGCTTGCTCGTGTTGGCGATGGAAGGCATCGAAACCCAGTACATGTGGACGACGATGCGGAAGCCTCCTTCGCCGTTCTCATTCCCAGCCGCGAAGCTGCGGATCCGGCGTGTCACCAATGCCTATTCGTCCGAACCGATCGCACCCGTCAGCGGACGTTTCGCCGCGCTATCGCTCTGGGTGGAAGGGTTGCCCGCCGACACGGGTCTGAATGAGATCTCCGTCGAAGTAGGCGGCAAGCCCGCGTTTGCCACGTACCTGGGGCACCCCGAACACGACTCGCTCCAGCAGCTCAACGTGCTCCTGCCCGAGGGCCTCTCCACCGGCGCCGCGCCCGTGCGCGTCATACTCGGCGGTGATCGCGCCGAATCCTGGATCCGCCTCATGCCCGCCGGGCCGCGCGTTCCAAAGCTGCTCTCGGTCACTGACGGTGTGGATCTCATGTCCGGAACGAGCATCGTCAACGGTGTGGTGAAGATGACAGTAGAGGAAGTGATTGACCCGGCCACAGTGCAAGCGTCGATCTCGGGAGTACCCGTTGTGGACATCGAATCGTTCCGCACCGATCCGCGCCTGCCGCGGTGGGAGTTGAATTTCCAGGTGCCCGCCGTTGTGCCTCCCGGTCCGGCGTGGCTCGAAGTGCGAGCGGGAGCCCGCCTTCTGGGCCGGGAATCGATCGAAATCGGCGTTCGGAGCCCGGATGCTACCATTGGGAATTCCCCGTGATCGTCGAGACCCAGTCCGTTCGGTTTGACTCGATCTCTCTGGACAACGGCGGCACCATCACGCCGGTGGACGTCGCCTATCAGACCTACGGCGAACTCGACGCCAAACGCGCCAATGCGATCCTGATCGAACACGCCTTCTCCGGAGACGCCCACGCCGCCGGCATCGACAAGGAAACCGGAAAGCCCGGCTGGTGGGACAACATGATCGGACCCGGTAAGGCGTTCGATACAAACAAATACTTCGTGATTTGTTCTAATGTCCTTTCCGGGTGCAAGGGCACCACCGGACCCGGCTCCACCAATCCCGCCACTGGGCAGCCCTTTGCGATGACCTTCCCCGGCGTCACGGTTGCGGACATGGTCCGGTTGCAGAAGAAGCTCGTGGATCACCTCGGCATCGAAAAACTGCTGGCCGTGGCCGGAGGTTCGATGGGCGGGATGCAAGTGCTCGAATGGGCCGTGAGCTTTCCTTCGAGCGTCGCCGCGGCCTTGCCGATCGCGAGTACCGCGCGCCATACGGCCATGCAGATCGCCTTCAACGAAGTGGGGCGCCGCGCCATCATGGCCGACCCCAACTGGAACGACGGCAACTACTACGGCGGCAAGCTCCCTGGGCGCGGACTCTCGGTGGCCCGCATGGTGGGCCACATCACGTACATGAGCGACGAGTCCATGCGCCAGAAGTTCGGACGCAGACTCCGCGGCAAGGACCAACCCGGGCTCGACATGTCGATCGACTTCGAGGTGGAGAGCTACCTCAACTATCGAGGCAGCCAGTTCGTCGACCGCTTCGACGCCAATTCGTACCTCTACATCACCAAGGCGATGGACTTCTTCGACCTCTCGGCCGGCTATCCGTCGCTGGCGGCTTCGCTCGAGCGCGCTTCGGCGAGCTTCCTGGTGATCAGCTTCACGTCTGACTGGCTCTATCCGTCGTATCAATCGCTCGAGATCGTCAACGCGCTGCGCAGCCGCAACCGGGACGTGGCCTACTGCGAGTTACCTTCGAACTACGGACACGATGCGTTCCTGGTGGAAGTGGGCGAGCAAAGCGAGATCGTGCGCGGGTTCCTAAGCCGCGTCTACAAGGAGGTCTCGCGCCGATGACTGCGGCCAATCCTCCCAAAGCTCTGGTGCGGCATGTGCTCGGCCGCAGCGACAACCAGATCATCTCGGAACTGATCGAGCCCGGCTCTCGCGTGCTCGACTTGGGATGCGGAGATGCGGAACTGCTCGAGTGGCTGGTGGAGAACAAACAGGTGCAGGCTCGCGGCATCGAGCGCAATGGCGCCGACGTGCAGAAGGCGATTGCGCGCGGCGTTCCCGTGTATCAAGGCGACCTCGAGGCCAGCCTCACTGACTATCCCGACGACGCCTTCGACTACGTGATCCTGAGCCAGACGCTGCAGCAGACACAGCGGCCGTTGGTGGTGCTGAAGGAAATGTTGCGCGTCGGCCGCAAGGCGATCGTGGGTTTTCCGAACTTCAGTCACTGGCGGGTGCGCTGGATCCACTTGACCAGCGGGCGATCGCCAAAGACGCCGTTGTTTCCCTACGACTGGTACGATTCGCCGAACATCCACTTCCTCACCGTCGACGATTTCGAATCACTGCTCGAGCAGCAGCACTGGCGCATCGAGAAGCGGATCTTTCTTTCGGGCCAGCATCGCATCGAGTCGTATCCGAATCTCCGTGCCGAAGTGGCCATCTATCTGTTTACGAAGTAACGTTGCGGTTCGCCACTCTCTTCAGCTCAACCGGAACGGCAACGAGTACGTGGTTCGATCTTCTATCCGGCATGCGGCACGATCGACTGCACGGCGCACTTGTGCCAGGTCCGCGACAGATCGAGGCCGGTCCGCGCCCTCTGTCGCAAGCGCGGAGCCCTTGGCCGAGAGGATCCCCGCCGAAGCTACAGCCGGTTGAACGCGTGCCTCAGGCAGCGGCTTGCTTGGCTCGATGCTCCTTCCAGTAGGCATCTGCCTTCCGGAAGACCTTGCCCAGGATCCGCGCGGCGGACTCGATTTCCTTGTCGCTGATCGTGAACGGCGGCAGGAATCGCAGCACCACGTCATGCGTGCAGTTGATCAGCAGCCCATGCTCCATCGCATCGAGCACGAGTTGCTTGCCCGGCATGTGCAACTCCACGCCGATCATCAACCCGAACACACGCACTTCCTTCACGAACTTGTGCTTGCGCGCAAGCGCTTCGAGTCGTTCGCGGAACAACGCGGCCTTCACCGGAATCTCCGCGAGCAACCCTTCTTCCATGATCCGGAAGAACTCGTAGCCCACGCGCGTAGCGAGCGCGTTGCCGCCGAAAGTAGATCCGTGCATTCCCGCGCCGATACTCGCCGCCGCCTTCTCGTTCGCGGCCACCAAGCCGAGCGGCAGGCCCACCGACACGGGCTTGGCCGTGACCATCACATCCGGCATCACCACGGGATCCAAGTGCTGATACGCGAAATAGCGGCCGGTGCGGCCCACTCCGCACTGAATCTCGTCGAACACGAGCAGCGCGTCCACGCGATCGGCCAACTCACGCGCCTTGCGGAGCACATCCTCGGCGATGCGATAGACGCCGCCCTCGCCTTGAATCACTTCGATTACGATGCCCGCCGTGCGGTCGCTCACTGCCGATTCGAGAGCTCGCACATCGTTCGCAGGAACGAAGCGCACGCCGGGCAGCAGCGGCTCGAAGTCTTTCCGGTATTTCGGCTGGCCCGTGATCGAGATCGCGCCGACTGTGCGCCCGTGGAACGAATTCTCGAGCGCCACGATCTCGTACTTCGCCGCGTCCTGTTTGTGGCCGTGCGCGCGGATCATCTTCACCGCGCACTCCATTGACTCGGCGCCGGAGTTGCAGAAGAAGACGCGCTCGAGTCCGCTGGTCTTGCAGATTTGCTCGGCCAGCAGTCCTTGATACTCGTGATAGTAGAGGTTCGAGCAGTGGATGAGCTTCGCCGCCTGCTCGCGAATCACCTTCAGGACACGTGGATGCGCATGGCCCAGCGCATTTACACCGATCCCGCTGAGCAGATCGAGGTAGCGCTTGCCGTCGAAGTCAAACAGGTACGATCCCTTGCCGCGAGCCAACGCCAACGGATAGCGGGCGTAGTTCTGCAGCACATATTGCTTTTCCCGCTCCATGATCGTTTGGGCGGCAGTCTGGACTGGAGACACGGCGGTTTCAGTCATGTTCGTCTCGATGGGATCTCTCTATCTTAGGGCAGCTTGATTTCGACGCCAATGGCGTCATGGTCGGAAAGTGGCGGCCGGCGGCTTTCGCCCACATCGTGAATCACAGTCGGCTCGCTGCACTCGATTTCTCGTGATGCGAACCAGTCGATCTTCAACGGACATCCGCCGCCGTGCTCGCGCAACGCCCAACGGATGAACGGGAAGCACCAGCCCGGAACCCACTCCGCCAAGCCTTTGTGCGCGCGGATGTCTTCCACGTCGTAGAAGATCGTGTGCTCGCCGATGTGGTTGCAGTTGCGATAGTCGTAACCCCGGCTCTCGAGCAATTGAAACAGCCCGCGCTCGAACCAGCGATACGGATGCAGGTAGTGGTTGCGGATCACGTTCCCCGGCCCCATGAACACGCGCCGCCAGTAGCCCATGATGGCCCGGAATGCGGACGAAGAATCGAATGTGGTGGTGTTCCAATCGCCGCCAACCAGCGCCGGACCCGAAGATGGCATCGCATCCAGCACGTCGCGCATTTGATCGGCGCGATGCCGCTGCGTCGAGTTCGCATCCAGATGCACGCATGCCACTGGAACCCGCCCGTTCGGAAACTCCACCGTCGCCGTC
Source organism: Bryobacteraceae bacterium (assembly GCA_046331625.1). Taxonomy (GTDB): domain Bacteria; phylum Acidobacteriota; class Terriglobia; order Bryobacterales; family Bryobacteraceae; genus JAXLQL01. Next base: position 307,688 of record JAXLQL010000005.1, on the reverse strand, counting down.
AGAGCCGACTGCGACCCGAGTCTCTTTTCATTGCCGGCGAGCTTGTCGATGCCGTTCCGGAGCGAGACGTGGCGCAGATCGGTCAGCGGATATCGGCTCAAGATCGCGTTGCCGTGCAATCCGAGATCATTCTCGCCATGCACGTCGCGCTCGGTTCCCGATCCCTTCACCAGGCTGTAGTAACAGGGCACGAACGCGTAGTGCATTCGGAGCTCCTGCGCCAGCGTGCGCGCTACGTCCACGTTTCCGCTGCGCGCCATGCCGACGTCGGTCTCGGTGAGCAAAAGTACGTCGCTGTCCTTCAAGTACGGATGCTCCCGAAAGACCTCGAGCTGCCCCGCCAGTTGCTTACCACGTTCGATGTTCCACGCAACAATGCGATATTGTTTCCGTGGCGGAGCTTCTGCGTGAATGTGACTGTCGGTATAAACCGACTCGAGCACGCGCCCGAGCGGCTCCCTCAGTTCGTGGTGAAGCGAAGACGCAGCGAACTCGCGCGTGGAGTTGAATCGCGCAATCTCGTCTCGCCTGGGGTTGATTTGGGTTCGGATGATCTCGGCGATCTCCTCCACTTCGGAGAAGGCCGGCACGCCGTGCCTGTGCATCTTTATCAATGATAAGAGATCAGCCCATCATGGCGCTTCGCGACGAGCCGGTCGAGATCGGCGTTGCGTAGCCAACCAGGCAGTATTGATCGAGCGCGAACAGCACGATCGATTCGAGCCCCTCCGCCTTGGCCATCGCCACCTCTTTGATCCAAGGCGCCGATGCGTCTCCGACGCCAACCAGGAAGCTCCGCTTCGATCGCGGGAACCCGCGCTCGTCGCCATACGTCACCGTTATCCGCGACAGATCGAGGTTGCGTCCGTACGTGAACGTGAAGCTCTCGTTCTTTAGATTGTCGAGGATCGCCGGTGTCCACGCCGCTGCCGGGTAGTTGATCAACCGGTTCAGTGCGGTGTTGTTCACATCGGTCGGATACAGCACCTCGAACCGCGTGGTCGAATACGAGGTCCGCACGTAACTCATGATCGCGTTCGTGAAGCTGCCAATCAGAGTGGGCAGAAACGCCACTTCATCTGGATACGACGCCGGATCCGCATACTCTGACGCGATCACCGCCATCGGGTGCCCATAGGCGGCCTCGAACTGCGCCTTCGTGTAGTCATCGTAGAAAGTCATGCCGGATCCATTCGGAAAGTACCACCACTGCACTTCGCCGAACTGCAGGTAAGGTTGCAAGCCGACATCGGCCATCAAACCAGCGGTCTCCTTATGCACCTCACGCCAATACGCGAGACTCGCCGGCGAAAAATTGGTTTGCAGCGCCGGCGTATTGAGCAACACTGGATCGCCGTTCGGATAGCGCTGTGCGATTCCCGCGGAGAGCGACGGATCCCCGTGCTGCAACTCCGTGCTGTACGCGGCCGTCACGTCGATCCCATAGCCGTGCAACGCCCGGTAGAACTCACGGCTCCAGTCGCGGCAAGCGCGATTCAGCCGCGGCACGGCAGTGAGGTCCGTGCGCCAATCTCCGTTGAGTCCGCCAGCGAGTCTCGTTCCGCTCGCTTCCAAACGAAACGACCCGGAGCTCGGAGACACCGCTACAGTCACGTCATTCCCTTCGAGCCCAATCGCTCGTGCGTGAATCGTCAGCCGGCTGCCAGAAGCCTCCGCCCACACCGCGGTGAATCCGCGATTGAGCTCCATCGCATACGCACGCGCGAGCGTTTCCGGCGTCTCTCCGGCCCGGTTCACGTGTGAGATCGTGGTCGTCAGGGTATCGCCCACCCGGCCGATCGTGATCGAACTGGTCGCGCTGAAGGGTGACGTCACGAAGTCCACTGTCGCGCTTGCGTAGAGGTAGCCGGCAGGCGTGAGTTCGTAGAACCATAGCGCGCCGACGTAATGATTCGCACGCCCGTGAAATCCAAGCGAATGAAGCATCCACGCGGTGCGCTCGGCCGCGATTGCGATCGAATGGTCCGTGTCCCAGTCCGTCGCGAGCGTTACCTTGTTGTCCACAGGAAAGGTCGGCAGCGTCTCGGTCGGAACCGCCGCTTCCACAAAATCGAAATAGACGTACCCGCCGCCCGGGTCGGCATGCTTCAGTTCCACCGTGTGGGATCCCGCCGCGAACGTACCGAGCGGAATCCGGCACAGGATGTCTTCCTGCGAAATCGCGAGATCTTCCGAGTGCACTAGTGCGCCGTCAACCCGTACTTCCACCGCCGCGGCGTTCTCGGCGTAGCGAGTTCCCAGGTACAACGTGTGCGCGAGGCCGCAGAAGTAGGGCGCCGTTACCTTCGCTCCATAGGAAGTCGTCGAGTGGATGGTGCTGCCGGAGAAGTTCCCGATTCCCTTCGGCCAAGTGCCCGTGTACTGCACTGTGGAGTCGTCGTCCTCCACGCGCACACTTCCCTTGCCAGCTACCTGGTACCGCCGATTCGACCCCGTCACGGTCCAGTTCGAAATCGCCACCTGGAACTCGCTTCGCTCGTACTGCCCCGGCTGCAGCGCGGCCGCGTAGGTCCAGCGCATCTTGCGAATGTGCTGTGCCGGAACGTGCCGGGTGTCGATTGCTGTCAAGTTGGAAAAGTCGATCGTCACCCGCCACTTCGTTGGAGACTGTCCGCCAGAAAACTGTGCTGACGAGGGAGACCACACCTCCGTCCTCGCATCGGACGAAAAGCCGTACACGCCGAGCATATTGCCTTCCAGGCCCAGGGTCGCGTCAGCGAGCGTGAGACGCAGCGTTTCCCCATCGGCCACCGCCGTCAACTGCGTCGAGAAGGTGTTCACGCTCGAAGCCAGCGCCGTCACGATATCTGCGAGCGTATCGGCTCCGAGCGCCTGATACGTGTGATGTTCCTCGAAGAACGAGAAGCCCACGTAGTCGCCCGGCGTCACCGATCCCGTCAGCGTCATCGCGGCACTTGCCGCGACATAGCTCCCCTCGATCGCCGTCGCCAGCGGTCGTAGCGCTACCTTGTAGAAGTCTTCGGTGTCGCCATCGCGAGTCCAGATGCGGAGACTTGGCCAGTCGACCGTCGCATACAGCGACGAGTCCATCGGAATGCAGTTCGTTCGTGTCTCGTCGTAGGTCAGCGTCAGGCCGCTCAAGTCCCCGTCGGGCAGTGACCGGAACGCCGGATGCTCGAACACGTTGTACCGGCTCCACTCCACCACGCACCAATCGAACTGTTGGCGCCACGTGCCGGATACCTTGAATCCGTTCGCAGCCGCTTCGCTGATCGCGGCGATCGCCGTCGGCCGCTCGAAGTACACCTGAAGGTCCGTGTCAGGACGCAGCTTCTCCAATACGCTCGGCACATTCCCTCCTTGTTCTTCCGATCCAGCCTTACAGCCGCAGTGTTACCGTCAAGTCACGCCCCGGGCTCGACAACGCATCGAGCGGCACTGACGTGACATCCAAACTCAGCTTGGAAAGCGCTGTCAGCGCGGGCTTCCCGAATCCATCCACTACGTTCGAAATCGTCGCTCCCGCCGGAATTCGCAACGTGCAGTACTCCGTCGAATCCACCTGCACACGCAAATCCACAGGAGCTCCGGTGGGTGCCTGCCGCACCACCGCAAAGATGTCTCGCACGCTGTGCGCCGCTTCCACCACCAGTGGCGGCGTTGCGCCGGTCTGAATCGCCAGCGGACCATCCACCTGCAACGTCAACTGGCCGCCCGAGAGCGTCCGGATTCCGGAATCGGTCGTTGCCGTGAAGTTCAGCCGCCTCGTCTCGCTGTTGCCCTGCGAGTTGGTGACGAACAACTCCGCCGCTGCGATCCGGACATCGGGAATGAAGATTGGATGTCCGTAGAGTCCGCTCGCCGGGCTTCCGAAAAAGTCCCTTGCGAATGGCGCCACGAACAACTTGCGGTCGAGCTTGAACACCAGTCCGCCGGTGTCGTGAGCCGCCGCCGTCGTCCCGAACGTCCCGCGGACCACCGCGCCGCCGCTCGACACCTCCACGATCTCGTCTTCGATCTGCAGCAGATCGCCTTCCGCTACCGTACCGCCGGCGATCGACAGCGTCGTGGCTGAAGCCGTAGCGCCGGCGCTGAGCGTCATTCCAGGTGGCCCGGCCAGTTCATTCCAGAAGTGCAGCTTCAGCGTGCCCGCGAACACGCTGCGTGTATTGACCAGCGTCGAGAACGATACGCCCACCAACTCCACCGTGCCTTGCCCTACCGGATCCAGTCCGAACGAAGGTCTCGGCGGCACATCCGTATCGAGCTGCGTTCCCGCTGCGCCGCCGATCTGCCAGCGCGTCAGCGGCGAAAGCTCGCGTCCGCTCTCCCGTCCAGTGGCGCTCACCGCTACGCCTACGATCTCGATGGTCGCGCCAGGCCGGTTCGGCACGGTGAATCGCACTGGACCATTCACCGCCGATGCTCCCACCGTCCAACTCGCATCCGCGATCGCGAACTTGCTCGTCGCATCGGGAACCACGCCCCACGTGCCTTGGATCGTCACCACCTGGTCGGTGTGCGAGACGATCTTCCGTTCCTGACCGCGACCCTTTCCTGCCGTGATCCGCACTACCATTCCGGCATACGCGTTCGCCACCAGCGCCAGCGTGTCGCTTCCGATCGTCGTCGAAGAGAAGCTCGTCCCTTCCACCTCGGGCTGCAGCTCGAGGCGCCACTCGAATCGAGCGTGATCGAAGCTATCATCCGGCGGACCGGCTAACTGCGCCGCCAGACCGTTATCGACGAACGTGGCCGCAACCGCAACATCGGTTGCGATCCGCAACATTTGCTGCGCACTCGTTCCCCGGTAGACGTGGAACTTCGCCGTCCCTGGAGCAAAGCTCAACGATTGCAGTGTCACTCTGTTCGTGTTGGTAGCCGAAGGAATGCTCGCCCGGATCACGAACGAAAGTCCGCTCTCCCCGCCGCTCGCATCGCTCGCCGTGATCGCGTAGTAGAGCGTCTGCCCTCCGGCGATGGTCCCCCCTGTGGTGCCGATCGCGGGCGAAAGCGAAAGCAGCGGAATCTCCACGCTCGCGCGGGTCCTGCGCACTTCGGCGAAGCTCAACGCCAGCGACACCGTGCCGGACCCGTCGCCATCTGTCTCTTCGTTCTCTTCCGCTCCGAACACCTGCTCGCCCGCCGAGTTCAGCTGGGACCCCACCAGCGGCAGCGGAACGCCGATTTCCGCGCCTGGCTGCCGGCGAGACACTTTCCCCGCGCTCGCCCCCGGATCGTCTCCGTACCAGGCATCGTCATGCATCTGCGCCTCGATCAGCACTGTGGCATGGTTGAGCGACGGTGCAATCCGCGTCACGCGAAACGGCTGCCGCGTCAACCCTTCTTTCGAATACGTCACCGTGATGAGATCGCCCGGACGCAATCCCGCGCCGCGCACGCTGGTCTCGAACGAGATGAAGCGATTCCCGCGGAGCGCGCGATCCAACTGCAGCCGCAGCACGCGAGCCGCCTGATGGAAATTCGCCACGCCCAACGCAGGGGAGGTGACGCTCACTTCTTGCCTCGTGACGTTCACGTCGTCCACATCCACCAGCGACAAACTGTCCTGTTGGTACTCGTTGAACTCGTCTTGGAACTCGACCGTCACCCGGTTCGGACTATCCGCCGTACTCGCACTCCACAGTCGCACCGATGAGCCGCCCGCCTCAGTCCGCGCGATCGAAGATTCGGCGAACTCGTATACGGGCCACCCTCCTTCGAGCGTCTCCGTGCTATTGCTGCCGGCCGGTTTCGCCGGCGCCTGGATTGCGAGCGTGCCCTCCACCCTGGCTTCGAGCAGACCCGTGGGCCCGTAGCTCAAGTAGATGCGCGAGCCCTGGCGCACACCGCGCACCCAATCCGCCACGCTTCGCCGGCGCCGCATCGTGAGGTTGCACTCGAACCGCGGCACGCTGCGAGGCGAACCGAACAGATCGGGAACCGTCAACGCCGTAGCGCAATATGACGCCGCTCGCGCGAAGCTCCCGAAGTCGATCTCGTCGGTCCCCCACCCGCTACGCCGCAGCACATCGAGCATCACCCATGCCGGGTTGTTCGAGAACGCTTCACCCAGGTACGTACCGTCCGCGTCAAAGGTCGGCAATCTCAAACCTTCGAGCAGCACCTTCACGCTCGGCACGCTCTTGCCATCGCTGACGCGATTCGGCACAGACACGGCCATGTACGCCATGCTGCCGTAGGGATCGCCCGCGGGATTCCCCGCGCCGTCGGTGAACTCGAGGTTGAAACCACCGCTCACCGCGCCCGATCCCACCACGTTGTACCAACCCGTGGAGCTCATGTTTGCGCCAGCGTTGCCTTGCGGGATCTCGACATTGTTCACCACAACTTTCAGCACGCGGTTGATCTCGCCCATCCCGAGCAGCACTTCCAGACGCGTCAGATTCCCGTCGTTGCGCGCGAAAATCACCGGTGGGTTCGTCCACACGGTGCCGTAGTGCACCGGAACGAAATCGTTGTAGCGCGCATCGTTCTCGGCAACGTTCGAGCTCTGTGCTTGCTTGTCGCCGTGCCCGCGCACGAGGATGCTCGCAGGAACATACTCGATTCCACCGAAGCGCGCCGTGGTCGTTCCAGAGGAGTCCTGCTTGAACATGCCCCGCGTCTCGCACGCCGCGCGCGTGTAGTCGCAGCTCGTGAACGCAGCGTTGCCATTGAGGTTCCCACGCCCTCCGGCAAGTCCGGCCGAGTATCCGCATCGTGTGAAGCCTGAGTATTTCCCCCGGCTGCCGCCGCTCAACGCTTCTTCGCGTTGTGCCGCTGTGCTAGGGAACAGCCACGGGCATCGCCGCTGGATCCGCACTTCCGGCAGCAGGAATCTTTGCAAGCTCAGCCGGCTGTGCGCGCTCAAGCGGATCGCCGATTCCGTCACTTCTTCCGGCGGATTCATCAGCCCACGGAACAGGACCATTGAATTGCTTGCCGCCGTGCCCGCCTTCAGGTCGAAAAACAAGAACGTCGCCGTGAGGCTCGCGCCCTTCCAGTTGCCGCTCTGCGTCACCTGCGAGAGAAACGAGTCCGCATTCGCGAGCGTCAATGACACTTTCGAAACCGCGTCCACTCCGTCTTCCGCTCCCCAGCGCATCTCGAACAGGTTGTGCCGCAACACGCGCGCCGCATAGTCGTGCCCGCCGTGAGACACCGAGTGCGTACTCCATGACTGTCGTGTCCCGTTCGGCAATTCGCAATCGAACAGGATCAACGGAGTCTGTACGACTTCCAGTTCCTTGATCTCGTGAATGGTAGGCATCGTTTCCTCGCCGGTTTATCTGGCTGCGGCCGAGCGGATCTTGACCGTCGTCGAGAACGAGTCGACTCCCTCGGCCACCCACACCGACTCGTCCATGTCGAACCTCGCCTGCGGATACACGTCGCCGGCGCCGGCCGTGCGGCGGTATCCTCCTGCAGCCTCCTGTGGCTCCACCTGGAGGCCATAGATGTCCATCACGGCGCCAGGCCCCAGCTCTACGGAGAACACCGATGGCGCAGTGCCTCCCGGGGCACTGGTGAATTCGAAGCGTTGCCACGTATTTTCCGCAACCATGGAGCGCCCTATGCCGGCTCGCTTCATCGCGAACACCGCTCCCGCACCCTTGGCCCAGAAGCTGAAGCAGCAGCGATAGCTCCCAGGAACATCGATGCTCTGGCGAAACGCTTGCGCGGCCCCACCGGCGTTCACCACGTGGATGGCGTGCGAAGTCCCCATCGGATCGCTCGCGCCTGCCGTGAACTGGACTAGCGGATCGCGCTGCCAGGGCGCCACTGCCGGGTCGTCGCTCAATGCCAGCAAGTTTCCAAGCGGATCCGGAAACACAAAGGTCTCGAGACGCCCCTCGCGTGCAGTGAAAAAGCCGTCGAGAACTTCGCGCTCGGTTTGGCTTAGGCCGCTATAGGAAAGCTCCCACTGGATCTCTTCCGCGGCCGTATCGGCCAAAGAGACCAAGCTGCCTTCCACGGCCTCGTTCGCGATGGTGCGCGTCCGATGCCGCTTCACCGCCGGATATTGCGCCACGTTTCCTGTGGCCAGTTGCGGATAGTACGGCATCGTCAGTTCCCCTTCTCTTGAATGAACACCAGCGCTGAACCGCGCTCATGGTTCTTCCACTGGAAGACCGCCTCTTCACTTGCGAAACAGCACTTCGGATGCGTGGTTCCATCCCAAGGATCAGCGAATTCGAATTCCCCCTGCCGCCCTTGTTGCGACGCGAAGAACTCCTCGAGCGCGGCCAATTCGCTATCGGTGAGCAGTTCGAGCCGCACCGCCCAGCGCCGCAACCCGGTCTTTCTCTCGCGAAAGCGCTGTTCGCTTCCGTCGAGAAAGCGCACTACGGCCGTCGAGAATCCGCTGCGACGCTCAGCCGGGTACTGCAGAATCGCCCCTGTCTTCAACGCTGGAAACTGTGCCATGGCCTCAGAGGTCCCCCACGACATCTGAAAGTGAGTGCATGTTGAGTAGCGCCTCTTTCACCGCCCGTGCGATCTGATCGCTGTTGTCGAGGAAAGAGCGGCTGTCCATCGTCTGCACCTGCACCGTCACGGCCGGCTGCGAGACCGTACTTGCGCGGAGCTCTCCGCCCTGCGCGGGAGTCACCGTACGCAATCCGTCTACCGAGTCAGCGGGTAGCGCTGCTTCGAGTTGAAGAGCCGCCGGCGCCTCGAAGGTAGGCAGTGGCGCCGGTGCCGCCGGCGCGCTTCTCCGGAAGAGCCGCGAAATCGCGCCGATCAGCGGAGACCCCAAGAGCGCCGATCCCAAGCCACTGCCACCACCCAAATTGCTCAGGAAATCACGACCCACTTGCGCCACGTCTCGAAGCCGGGCGGCCGTGTTGTCCGCGGTCGCCTTCGAGTTCTCTTCGAGCGTGGAGTTCTGCTGCGTCACGGCTTGCCACAGCTCGGCGATCTGCGTGGTCAGCGCATCCAGAGACCGGAATTCCGTTGTCGCCAATGCGGCACACGTGCCAATACCGTCGTCAGATCAGCCGCCGCCGTTGTGCCGGAGACATCGCCGCTGACCACAAGCGAGGTGTCGCTCGCCGCCCGGTTGCTGGCTCCGACCCAACCGCCGGATCTCACTGAGAATTTCGTCCTCTCGTCATGATTCCTCACTCTCGCTGCTTCGTTCTGGGAACTACCGAACGCCTCTGCTTTTCGCGTAGGCAAGATACGGCAGTAGCGGCGCCTTCCCTCCACACGCCAAACATGGAACTCTTCCACCCAACCCAGACTCTGTGTACAGTAGATCGCGGGCACTCCTCGCTGATCACGCCATGCAACGCCCGCCTGAGCCTCGGCCAAGCCCGTTCCTCAGCCGCGATCCAGCCGCAACGCCGTTCCTTCTCCAAGCCCTTCGCCCTGCACTCGTCGCACCTCCACGCGGCTTGGTCTGCGAGCTGGAAGTGGAATGCGACCTTCAGTTTTTTCGTTCGGCTTCGGTCAGCGCGAGTTCGGATCGAATCGCCGCCACGATCTCCCGCACCAACTCCTCCGGACCCCGCTCGATCAAAGCCGCGCCACATCTGCCTCGACTCCATCAGGCCGCGCAACGCCGCCAAGCCCACTCTACGTAGAGTCGCTCGATCTGGCGTTCGAGCATTCCAGCCTCTACCTGGTCTTCCACCCGCGCGCTCGCGGCGAGAAAGTCGCCTTTCCAATCGATTTCGCGAAGCCGCCGGCCGAGATCGATTCTCCTTGCCAGCGAGATCTTCGCGATCTCGAACTCCACGCCCGGAAACGCGGCGCTCTGCTTCACAACGCGGCTCGTGTAGTCCATGGATGCCTCACCCGAACGCAACCGAAATCTCGTCGTTGTGGACGCCCTGCGCCCGGCTGTTCCGAAACCGCCACTGCAGCCGCGCTCCATCGTCCACGAAGTCCACCGGCTCGGGTACCACGGCAGGCATGTAGATGCCGCACAGATGCAGATCCGAGTTGCCCAGTTGCAGCATCGCGCTGATCGGCGATCCCGTCGCACCCGCCTCGTAGAGCGCCAGTGTTTGTTCTTGCACATCGCTGGCGATCTCCATGTCGAGCGACACGGTTCGTTGCCCTGTCACGATGCAGCGCGGCTTCAGTTCTCCGAATTCGCGGCTGCGCAGGTCGAGTCCGTTTTCGAGCGTCACCTCTGCTGAGAGCACGGTGTGGAATTGGCTCGGAGTCGCGCCGAACCACGCTTGCCCCAGACTGCCCGCCACCAGCGAAAAGTTCGTTCCACTCACCGTAGGCTCATCGGGAAAGCTCGTCAGTCCAGCTTGCCCGTCCTCGAACGTGCGCGAGTCGATCAGCGCGGCGGCGTCTCCCGTGAACTGGAACTGATGAAAGTCTCCGTTCACGCGCACCCGCATCCGATCCACCGCCGCACCCACCGCGATCCGCTGCACCGCCGCCGCCGGAGTCCAATAGTCGAACAGCGAAATGCTCGGAATCGTGCTCGACGGCAGATACGTGATCGTCTTGCCGAAGCTCGCTCCCGCGGCGGGTGTCGTCGAGAATGGCGCATTCAGGATCACCGCCGTGTCGCTGACGATCGCCGCGACGAATCGCAACTCGCCCAGAAAGCGGACTGCCTGGCCCACTACCAATCCGTGCGCCGCAGCCGTCGTCACCTGCTCGGCCGTTGATCCCGCAGCCGCGGTTCCACCGTTGAAGACGACTCCGGCACGGCCCAGCGCGCCACGAAAAAGGTCGCCATAGCAGGGTGCGTCCGTTCCGGGCTCCCAGCCGGCCATATATGTGGTCACGTCGAACGTGGTCCTGCGCCGCAACCCGATCGGCCATCCGCCGAACGTGCGGCTCCCGGTTTTGTCTTGCCGGCGCGGACGTTCCACCGTCTGCGACAGATTCAGCTTCACCGCCGGAATCCGGTTCGCCGCCGACGCCGTTCCTGCCGTGCAGTACGATGGCTCGAGCGCCGCGTAGATCCGGTTGTCGGTTGACGCGATATAGCAGCCCATGATCTCCTCCTTGTTCTTCTTCCCGCGCGCCCGCGCGCTCTACGCGATGTTCACATCCACCGGCAACATCACGCGCACCACCTTCACGAAGTTCTTTCCTCCGTGCTTCGCGGCTTCGAACTTCACTTCGTACTTGCCGCAGTAGTAGACGCCTTCTCGCCACTCGCCGCGGCAACCTTCCAGCACCGCCAGCACCGCTTCCGTATAAAGGTGCGTCCACTGTTCCAACTCATCCAACCGGTCTTGCGAATTGCGGATCTCCACCACCGCATCCACACGCCCTGAAAACCGCCGGAACTTCTCCGTCAGCAGGTTGTGCACCCGGTCGCAGTAGACCAGAATCTGCGGATACTTGGTGCCCTGCGCCTTGTCCGTCACCTCGATCGCCGCGTGATGCTCCACGATCCGCGGGTACGGTATCTCGTCCAACCGCACCGGACCATCCTGCAGCCGCAGCGCCATTTGCCCCTTCACCCCACCGGCCGCTGTCAGCAGGTCCAGCAGGGCTCGTGTCACTGTGCTTGCTATGTATGTCACGGATTCACCTCAGCCTGCTTCGCCGGATGTAATAACTGGCCGTCTGGCCGCTCCCCGGTTCAGGACCGATTACCGCGCCGCCTGCCGGCATCTGCCACTGCGTGCCCGCCGATACCGGAGCGGCATTCTGCCGGACCGGCGCCGCTCCTCCGAATCCTACGTAGACATCGAACCCGGTCACCCCAGCCGGAGCAGCCCCTGCGTCCACCGTCAGCAGTTCTCCATTCGGCGCGTCGATCGACGCACCTTCGCTCAGCGCGCCGCGATCGCCGCGCTGGCCCACCCAAGCAGTCATCACCACGTAGGGACCAATCGCGCCCCCGGTGCCCGCCGCCGTCACCGCCGGCTTCGCTGGCCGAGGCACGGGCAAGTCCACCAGCCCGATCCCCACTTCGAAAATCAGCTCCACCGTCTCTTTTACTTGCGAAGTGAAGTGTTGCCACTTCCCCGCATAGCGATCGTTCAGGTGGCTGTTGTAGACATCGCCGTACACCTCCTGCAGCGTTCGCAGAGAGTGCCAGCGGCGAAGCTCTGGAGTCACCACCACGCGCGAAAGGTCGTACGCATTCACGGTCACCGTGCCTGGCGATGACTGCGCCCGCAGAAGAAACGCCGCCAACTCCAACCGCAGCGCCTCCTCGGCCACCACCAGCTTCCGCGAAAGGTCCACCCCTTCCGTGCGCGCCGTCTCGACAATTGCGCTGTCGAGCGCCTGCAAGTCCTCGAGACTCGAGATTGCGCCATCCGTAAACAGAGCCATCGCCGCCTCCTCTCCTGTTGGTTCTCTACTTCGACTTGATCGTCTTTTTCAGCCGCTCGACGTCGGCCTCGGAAAGCACCGCGAACTGCACCTTGCTGATCCGGTCCTCTTCCTGAGCCTTGTCAGCGGCTTTCTGCAGTTCCTGGTAGTACCGGGCAGTCTCGCCGTCGTCGGCCAGCCGAGCTTTGTCATCGACAATCAGCTTCGCCGCCAGATCCCGAGAGACCTCCGTCAACACGCCGTCTTTGGCGCCGTTGGCGTTCCACTTGCTGGCAACCACCACGAAATCCTTCTTGATCTCCGCCGCCATTTCGCGGATCTGGCGGAAATACACTTTCAGGTCCATCGCTCGCTCCTTCTGCCGAATGTCCGGCGAGTTCCCCCAAAAAATCGGGCCCGGGAAGTCCCCGGGCCCGTCCACTGACCTGTCCCCTCTCTACCGAAACCTAGCTCTTCACCTGCACCGCGTGATTGTTCCGCAGCACGCCCGCGCCGTAGAGCACGTCCACCGTGAACTGCTGGGCCAACGTGTTCGGCTGGTAGCTCATGATCACCCGCATGCCGAAGTTGCCCAACTCGGCGTACTCGGCGATGGCGCCCGTCCCCGGCAGAGGCTGCGGCAGCCGGCGCATCACCAACCCGATCGCGTTTTTGGCGAACGCCAGGTTGTTGGTGGTCACAGGACCGCTGCCCGTCTTCGGTACATACTGCGACCGGAAGATGAAGAAGTCCTTCAGCTTGCCCACCGAACCGTCGATGAGCGCGCGCAGGCCCGCCTCTCCCGCCGTCGAGTAGTCGCTGAAACGCGAGATTTGCCGCAACTGGCCGTAGGCGTCGCCGCTCACTACCAGGTACTTCTGTTGCGAGGGCGCCACTTTCGCGTTGAACAGCGCCGTCTCGGCCGCGTCGATTGCCGCCTCGGTCAGCGCCGTGCCCGCCGTGCCCACCGACGCGTTGGCGGTGAACTGCGAATACAGGCCCAACAGGTCCGTCTCGATCTTCTCGGCCAGAGCCACCACCGCGGGCTGCATGTACAGCCGCAGAAGGTCCGGCACAGCCAGCACCTTGGTCACGTCGGGAATCTGGAACGTCGCCTCGGCGTGCGTGTTCAGCACGATCTGCGCGTTGCCCAGACTCGGATTCTGTGTCACCACCGAGCCGCCCTCGGCGATGTTGTTGGCCACCAGCGTCGGCGGAATCGGCACGTTGATCGTGTCGCCCGCCTGCGCCATCACCGGCTCGAAATCGCGATTCACGAGGTTGCCCATGACAAGGTTCCCCATCAAAGCCGGTAGTGCGTCGGCCGCCACCAGCTTCACGATCGCTTGCGCTACATTGCTCGAAGTAATCGAAGGCATTGTTTCTTTCGTCCTCTCTTCAGTTCATTCCCCGCGTGCCGCTTACAGGCCTTGCGCGGCCTTGGAAGCGACTTTCGCGATCTCCCGTCTCAACCGGTCAAGCTCCTCGGGATCCATCCCGGGTTTGATCCGGTCCAAGTCCAACGCCGCCGGAGCTTGCGCCCCCGCGCGAGCACCCAGATTGGCGCCCGATCCACCGCTAACCCGCGCCGGCAGCAACTCCGGATTCTCCTGTACGAACTTCGCCAGGTAGTCCTTCATTTCCGTCGCCCCGCCGCCGTCTTTGGCCACCAGCCGTCCCTGGTCGTCTCGCACGATCTCGTCCCTCACCGCCTTGAACGCCAGGTCCACCTTGGCCACGCCCAGCTTCTGCAACTCGCCCCGGATCGCCGTGCTTCGCTCGGCCTCCTCGGCGCGCCGCCTGGCCTGCTCCGTCTCGCGGGCCAGTTCGTTCATTCGCTGCTCCAACTGCTCGCGCTTTCGTCTCTCCTCCTGCAGCTCGGCCTTGTAGGCCGGCTCGGATTTCGCCTTCTGCAGTTGCAGATACTCGCCGATCACCTCGCGAATCACTCCCCGCATATCTCCGCCCGCCGCCGCGGCCGGAGCTTCCGCCGCCGGTTCGTTTCGCACCGTCTCGTCGATCATCCTTGTTTGACCTCCATGCCTTCCTCGATCTCTTTCGCGATCTGTTCCTTCACTTCCTGCCGTACGTCGCACAGATACTTGAAGGCCAGCTTCTGAAACACCTGCTTGCGCAGCGTCTTCGATCCGATCCCCAACCCGAGCAGACGCTCGGCGTCGGCGAGTTCTCCTCCGAACTCGCCGATGTCGAACTCGTCCAGCCCGCTCACACCCACCGTCACCTGATCCCGCCGCGCGTCCGTCACGCCTTTCAACACGCGCCTCATCGTGTCTTTCACGATGTCTCCCAAGCCTCGCAGCACCTCTTGCGTGATCGCGAAATCCCGCTGCTTGGCCAGCCCCGATTGGCTCAGTGCTCCCCCCGCCTGATGGAGCACGTAGCACACTCTGTAGATCTCCTCTTGCAGCCGCCGCAGGTTGTCCGTGGCCACCTGGAAAACCTTGCCCTCCGGCTCGGTCCATCCAAATCGGTCATTCGGACCCAGTTGGATGTAATAGGATTCGCTCACCACCTGCCGCCACTCGCGCTCGGAGTAGATCACTGGCGTCGCGAAAAGCCCCATCGTGAGCGCCCACGCCAGCGCGTTCGATTTGTTGAAATGTTCGAGCTGCAACAGACCCGCCTTGTTCAGCAGCCACAGCCCCTCCGGCACGCGAAGCGGATACAACGGAACCCTACGCTGATCCGCCATCGCGTGCCGCCCCGCGTCCACCAGACTCACCCCGCTTGCGTTCGGACCATCTTGAACGCTCCGGTAGACGCGAAAATTCTCACGGTCGAAGTACAGCCACCGTGTCTCTTTGTCCCAACTCGCCGAATCCACGCTCGCCTTGCGTAGCGTCGAGGTGCGCATCACCACCCACTCGAAATCGCCCCGCTCGTCCACGCTCCAATTGATCAACTGCTCCGCCGTGCATGAGCTCAGGTATGCCCGGTTCCAGCCGCCTTCGTCCTCTTCGGCCAAGTTCGCGGCGGGCTGTTCGATCCGCGGAAAATCCACCAGCGTGTAGCTCACGCCGCAGACCAGCGCTTCCAGAATCTGCTTGCGGAAAAACTCGGTCAGCGACGTCCCGCGCAGATCGCAGTCATCGGTGAACTCGCTCAGGAACTTCCGCGACCGCGGCTCGTCCCCTTCCACCAACACGATCGGTTCCCGGCGGAACAACGTCGCCACATACCAGTCCACAATTGACCCGACGTAATTCTCGTAGAACACCCGCGCCAAGCGGTCCGTGTAAACCTCGCCCGGTTCCTTCGGCCGCCGGGCCAGGTACTCGCTTGCACTGGCGCGAAGCTGTTCGCCGCCAACGTAAAGGTCGCGGTACTGCTTCCACAGCGCCGCCTTCGCTCGATACTCGGGATGCTCCGAGTTGATCGCATCGCTGAACCGTATTTCCACCTTCGCCTCCGTGCTTGTTCCGCTTGGAAAACGAATGCGCCGCCGCGAGCATCTAGGTTGTTAACCCGGCCTCGCCCCGCCCATGAGCTCGGCCCGGTTTCTCAACCGCGCTCGAGCGGCGGCGCATTCCCCCTCGCAATCCCAAGCTATCAGTGGCGCTGTTTTTCCTTACAAAATCGTTTCCGCCAAGTCATTGGGAAATATGGCAGATACTTTTTTTCCAATACACGAACTGCATAGGTTTCGACGGCCGCGCGAGCACGAAAGCCGCGGACAAGCCACCCATGTTTCGGTGCGCGGGTGTTGAAACCGCGCGGTGAACGAAACCGCAGCACCAATCCGAGGGCGCTATGGGGTTCGAATCGGGTGGCTGGTGAACCGGCAGGTGAACAGCGAAGCACGCAATCGCTGAAGTGGGCCTGATCGAGCCCGCCGGAAGGCGGGCGGTGCGACAATGCCCGGATCTTGTGAGGACTTTTTTCTGCCTTCGGGTTCAGTTGTAGGCTGGGTTCGCCGACCAGACCCTCTCGCCACCTACGCTTTGCTCACCATATAGGGGAAAGCATAGGGGCAAACCCGATATTTTGAGAGCCCTTGCTCACTTCCCGATTGCCGCCACCAACATCTGTAGCGTCCGGGCTGTCGAGTCGCCGATTTCCTTCGGATCCCCAGGCTTCCAATTTGCCCGTGACCCGTCATAGGTGTACTTCACCGGCAACCGCGTTAGCGCCGGATCGTACTGTCCCTCGGTGCCGCCCATCTTGTACGCCACCAAATCGAGCGACGGCACCACGTAAATCGCATACCCGCCGGAGCCGCCTTTCCAGAATGCATCCTTCGGTACGCCAGTCAGATGTCCGTCTTCGTTCATGTTGAAGTTGAAGCTGTGCGTGTAGTGCGGATTGTACTTCACCATCCTCCCGCACATCTTGGCGAACTCCTGCGTCACGATCTGCTGCTTGCCCCACCGGCCCTCGTGCAGCATCAGGTACGCGAAGCGCAGCACGTCGGTGGACCGCACCGCGATACTTCCGCCGCCGGGTGTGTGGAACATCCGGCCATTCGAGTCTATGCCCCCCTTGAGCCTGGGCCGGTACATCGCGTAGCCCCACGTGCCGAACCCGAGCGGCCCGGTGAGGTGTTGCCGCATGTAGTCTTCCATCTCCATGCCGGAAAGCTTGCGCACGATCATCGCCGGAACGTGGCTTGACGACGTCGCGTACGAGTAGCAATCTCCCGGTGCGCACCAAAGCGTCTGCCGCATCGCGAAATCGTCGGTGGTCGAGTACGGGCCGTTGTCCTCGGTCGGCTTCTCCCACGTCTGGCGTACGCCCTTCACGTACACCGGGTTGGTGCCGCGAATCCCGGCAGACATGGCCAGCAACTGGCCCAAGCTGATCTCCGATTTGCGCGGATCGTCCACCGGGAAGTACTGTTCGGGGAGATACTTCGCGTTGAACACCTTTTCGTCGAGCCCGTTCGGGAACAGCTCAGGCTTTGCTTTCATCAAGATCCCCATCGCGATGCTGGTGAACGCCTTGCCGCACGATGCCAACTCCGGCAACGCTTCCCGATTGCCCCGGCCGAAGTAGCGCTCGTAGACGAGGTAGCCGTGGCGCACCACCAGCAGTCCGCCGTGCTGGCTGGTCTTCTCCGTGTAGGCGAACGCCTCGTCGAGCTTCGCAGTATCGAGTCCCGTCGCCTTGCGAATCTTCTCCGAATCCTTGAGCGTCCGCCAGCCGCCTTTGTCGTCCGGCGGCGGAAAGTAATCGCCAGCCATCAGCCGCGCCAACGGCGCCAACGCCATGATTGAGAGTTTCAGTTTCGTCATGTCACTTTCCTTTTGTCGCGAAGCAGTAGAGCGCGTCGTTGGTTCGCAGGTAGATCTCGCCCTTGGAAAGGGCGGGCGTCGCGAAGACAGGCTCGCCCAGATCGTTCAACGTTTCGAGTTCCCACTCCGCCGTGGCCTTGATCACGGCCACTTTGCCGTCTTCGTTCGCGATGTAGACCCGCCCACCCGCCGCAACCGGAGACGACGAATAGCCGCCCACCGCGCCCGGAATGCGCCCCTCTTTGCCGAGCTTGCCCGTGGCCGAATCGAATACGGCGAGCACGCCACCGTTCTTCACCACCCACACCAAGCCCTGATACACCAGCGCCGAAGGAATCACGCCATTCAGAATCTTGTTCGTCTTCCACAGCTCGTGCGGTTCGCCCCCATCGAGTTTCACGGCCATCACGCCGTTGTGCCCCAGGATCTGTTTCTGCCTCTCGATCCATTCGTCCTCGGTGACGACCATGTCGCGGTTGCCGCCGTACTTGGCGATCGAGCGCATGAACGCGTCGTCGCCGTACTCATCGGCGCTCAGCTTGCCATCACCGTTCTTGTCGGATTTCGCAATGCGGACCGAAAACGGAGGAATCTCGTCGTTTCCGTAGCCGAACCCGATCACCGTGTCACCGTCGAGAATCGGGCTCGACACGATCGCCGGACTCACGCCCATGAGTGTCGCCACCCGTTTGCCCGTCGATGCACTGTAGACGCCGAGTTGGCCGCGGCTGGTGGTGATGATGCGCGCTCCATCGCCAGACCCCTGCACCAGCGGCGTTCCCCAGCCCTCGCCCTCTTCTCGCGGCGTCTTCCAGCGGAGCTCGCCGTTGCGGAGGTCGAAGGCGGCGATGTAGGAGCCTTCCATCTGATCGGCCAGCAGCACCACGTTCCCAGCCGCGATCACCGGCGACGAAGCCAAGCCCATCGAGACCGTGTAGGGTCCCTGCGCCGCTTTCCACAGCAGCTTGCCCGTCTCGTCATAAGCCACGAACCCCATGTCCTTGAAGAACGAGTAAACGTTCTTCCCGTCGGTCACGGGCGTTACCGCGGCAGGGTGATTCAGCTTGTTGACGGTCTCCTCGCGCGGCTTGTCTTCGCCGCGCTCCCAAATCATTTTTCCGGTCTTACGTTCGAAACATTGCGTGTAGAGTTTGTTGCCCGAGAAGCCGGTCAGAAAAAGGTGGGTTTCGGTCAGCACGGGCGAGGACTTGCCTGGCCGGACCGGCGCGCGCCATACCAGGTTCTTCTCCTTGCCGAACTCCACCGGAAATCCCGAGTCCGCCGATACGCCAGAGCCGTTCGGCCCGCGAAACCGGTTCCATTCCTCCGCGTACAGCGCGGTCAGAGTCAACAGCACGGCGAGCGACCTGAGCATAGGCCGAAGAATATCACAGCCAAGATGTGGGGCTTCAGCCTGCGCGGGACTTGAGTCCCGCTGCCGGCGCTTGCGCCTGATCCCGTGAGCGCATGCCGGTTCCGGCGTTGGCACTTGCCTTGCCGTGTAGGGCGGGCTTTAGCCAGCGCGGGACTTGAGTCCCGCTGCCCGCGCCTCGTGCCCAAGCCCCCTCCCGCATATCGGGACTCGGAAGCTTGTCTCCGAAGTATGCTGTTAGAGTTGAAGCTCCCCACCCTCCTCAGCCTCGTTGCGGCGCTCTCCGCCGAAGTCGTCGTCACGCCGAAGCTCGGCATCCGAGCCATCGAACAGGCCCGCGATGCCATGCGCGCATCCAAGCGCGCCGAAACGGTCGTCGTCCAAGCCGGCGAGTACCTCCTCGACCACTCCTTGGAATTCGACTCCAGCGACCCCGAGGGCGCAACCTATCGCGGCGAGCCCGGCGCCCGCCTGATTGGTGGCGTGCGCGTCCGCGACTGGCGCCCCGTCAAGGACCCCGCCATCCGCTCGCGCCTTCCCGAAGCTGCGCGCGACCATGTCGTCTTCGCCTCGGTCTCCGGCCTCGGTCCCTTCCAGGCGCGAGGCTTCGGCCGCGCACATCTGCCGGCTCACTCCGAGCTTTTCCTTAACGGTGAGCGCATGACCGTGGCCCGGTGGCCGAACCGCGAGTTCACCCGCATCGCCGAGCCGCTCGATGCCTCGCCTGAAGACGATGGCCACGGCCGCAAGATCGGCCGGCTTCCTTATGGCTTCCGTCTCGCCGGGGACAAGGCTGCAAACTGGAAGCGCGACGCGAACATCTGGGTTCACGGCTACTGGGCGTGGGACTGGGCGGACACCTACGAGCGCGTAGCTTCACTCGATCCCGCGTCAGGCGCCGTCATCACCGCGGCGCCGCACGGCATCTATGGCTTTCGTAAAGACCAGCGCTACTACTTCCTCAACGTGCTCGAAGAGCTCGATGAGCCCGGTGAGTATTGGCTCGACTTCGAGGGCGCGAAGATCTACTTCTGGCCGCCCACCGACATTCACAAGGCCGATGTGTTCGTCTCGAAGCTCGATACGCCGCTCGTCAAGATCCATGATGCGCGCAAGCTCACCATCGAAGGCTTCACGCTCGAGGCCGGGCGCGGCCATGCGGTCACGGTCGAGGGCGGGGAAGCGGTCGCCTTGCGCGGGCTCACGATCCGCAACATCGGCGATGTGGGCGTGATCATCGATGGCGGCAAGGCGCATCGCGTCGAGCGATGCCAGATCTCGCACACCGGTGACAGTGGTGTGGAGATCACAGGAGGGGACCGTGCCACACTCACGCCCGCCGGCCACGCCGTGGAGGATTGCGACATCCATCACATGGGCGAGTGGGTGCGCACCTACAACCCCGCCGTGAAGGTGAGCGGCGTGGGCAACCGCGTGGCCCATTGCGCCATCCATGACGCTCCGCACGCGGGCATCCTGCTCACGGGCAATGATCACGCGATCGAGTACAACAACATCCACCACCTGGCTCTCGAGACTGGCGACGTCGGTGCCATCTACATCGGCCGCGACTACACCGAGCGCGGCACCGTAATCCGCTACAACTACATCCACGAACTCGGCGGCGTCGGGCTCGGGTCTATGGCGGTTTACCTCGATGACTGCGCCTCGGGCATCACCGTCTTCGGGAATATCTTCTACAAGCTCAAGTACGGCGCATTCATCGGGGGCGGCCGCGACAACCGCGTGGAGAACAACGTCTTCGCCGCCTGCAATCCGGCGATCCACGTGGATGCGCGTGGACTCGATCAGCGCAAGGTCTGGCAAGACATGGTCTACGAGACGATGAAGCCGCGCGTGGTGGAGATGAAAGTGCTCGAGCCCCCGTACTCGGTGCGCTACCCGAGCCTCGGTTCGGTGCTGCCCTACCTGGCGCATCCGGGTGGCGCTCCGCCGGAGGGCAACGTCATTCGCAGGAACCTGATCCGAGGCCCAGGGCTCGCCATCCGCGAACCCGCCAAGCCTTGGGTGAACGACGTAGGAGACAACGTGGTCGTGAGCGATCCCGAGTTCTTCACGCCAGCCACGGGAGATTTCCGAGTGCCTGCCGGAATGAAGTTCGAGCCCATCCCGCTCGAGCAGATCGGGCCACGGGCGAAGTAGCGCGGTTGGCCGGCGACTTGGTCCGCACCAAAGCCCACGGCCCGTTGCGAAAGCCGCGCGGGCCGCGTCGCCGGCGCCCGCGTGCGTCTTTACCGGGTGCTCGAGATCGGTTCGGCACCGCTTCCGTCCGCTCCTTGCCTTCGGGCACCGATCCCTGGCTCGACCGTTGGCCTCGGCGCCGCCGAGGTCTCACACCTACGTCGCTACTTGTCGAGCTGCGCTTCGAAGGCCTTGGCGAAGGCGCTGAGTGTTGCCAAGTCGGCGCCGGGAGACGTAATCAGAACGAAGTGCCGGTCATGCTGGAAGTAGAAGGTCCCCGGCATGGGCCGCGCCTTCTGCACCATCTCGAACGCCACCGCCTGGTTGGAGTACGTGAGAACATGCACGGCCATCGAGGACGGTCCAGCATAGGCCCCGAAAGCGTGTGCATCGGGCGCGGCGCCGGCCGGAATGCTGCCGGGCTGTTCCGAGGTAAGCTTCCACTCGCTCACTGCAGCCGGCAGCTTGACCGGCTGGGTCTTGCTGCTGCACGCGATGGACAGCAACAACGCGAGTAACAGAGCGGCGCGGGAAATCATCCCCTCTATGCTAAAACGATATGGTGGACTTGGCCCTCTACCATGACTCTCCCTCCTGTTCAGACATAGCAGCAAAGATAGAGAAAGAAGATCTGCTGGCGCGCGTGAAGGTGCTCGATGCCCGCGCCGAGCGCAAAGGCCTCGACTCGCTCGACCCCGAAAAGAACGAACTCATCGGCCTCGGCATGGAGATCAACTCCGGCCGTGTGACCAAGAACAGCTACGGCGTATTGAATCTGGCGTGGAAGGCCGAGCGCGATGGCGACTGGGGCACGCGCGTGGCAGCCGAGGTGGAGGAGATCCGCCAGCGCATCCGCTCCACGCACGGCGCGAAGCTGCGCTTCATCGTTTGGGCGGGCATGGGCGGCTCGGCTGAAGACAAGGCGATGTACGATGCCGTGGGACTGCTCAGGGGCGGCCCCAGGCTGTTCGTGCTCGACTCCACCGACCCCGCCAAGCTCAAGGCCATCCTCGCCGAGATCCGCAAGAAGTCGCGAACGCTCGAAGCCGGATTGAAGGCGACGCTCGTCGTTGGTATGGCGATGGGCATGACTTCCTATGAGCCCGTGGTGAACCTCGAGAAGCTCTACAGTCTCTTCGAGCGCCACGGCATAGACAGCCGCCCCAACTTCATCTACATGACCTTGCCGGGGTCATTGCTCGACCAGTTCGCCTCGGCTCGCGGATACCGCCGTGTGGAGCTCCAACTCGACAACGGCAACAGCACGGCGGGGAGGCATAGCGGTCCTTTGACGCGCGGCAGCCTGTATCCGCTGGCATTCGCCGCGCAGGACCTCGACGCGTGGATTGCCGGAGCGTTTCTCTCGAAGGAGGACGTCAGCACGGCGCTGCGCCTGGCGGCATTCTTCGAAGCCCAAGGCCGCACGGGCCGCGATCAAGTGACGCTCGTGTTACCTCCGAGTTGGGACGGCGCAGCCATCTGGACCAAGCAGGACTTCGAAGAAAGCCTGGGCAAGAGCGAAGCAACCGGCATCAAGATCTTCACTGGGGAGAAAGCACAGCTCGCGAACTACCTCTCGCCGAAGGACCCCGCGCAGCGGCGCGTATTCCTGGCTGTGCTGCGCCACGGTGAGAATGGCGAGCATCGCAAGAAGGTGGACCGGCTCAAGCGCAGTGGCTACCCGGTGGCGGTGCTGCGGTTCGGCGCGGGCGAGCCGCTGTCGGCCTACATGCAGTTCATCCACTACGTGGTGTTCGGGCTCGGCTACTTGCGTAAGATGAACTTCGTGACCCAGCCGAGCGTGGAGCTCTACAAGGCCATCACCAACAAGCTTCATGGCGAGGCGGGCAAGGTGGGCGGCATCGGTGAAACCGCCGCCTGGAAGCGGTTTGCCGATCCGAAGTCCGTGATCCGCTATCGCGGCGGCGTGGCGCTGCACTTCGCCTTCTGCGATCCGCCCGAGGCGACCAGCGCTCCTGCGGCGTTCGCCGAACTCGCGGCTCGAGCCCGCGCGGCCGGAGCCCACTACGCCGAGCTCAGCTTCTTCGGCGACCTGCGTTATTCCGAGCGCGGCAAGGCCGTGCGCCGAGTGCTCGACCGCATCGCCGAGAAATCGTTCCGTGCCAAGTGCAAGATGCCGGTGGATGCCTACGAAGGTCCGGCGATGAATCACAGCTATCACGAGATGATCATCGGGCATGGCAAGGCGTTCTCGACGGTGCTGTTGGCCGAGGACCTCGAGAGCATTCCCGAAGCCGGCTACACGGCCGACTATCATCGCGCGCAGTTCCTGGCCACGCAGATGGCGCTGGCCGAGCGCGGGCGTCCGGTGGTGGCGATCACGCTGCGTGACCGCAAGACCGCGAGCCTGGCGGCGCTCGAAGAGTTCTTCCGGCAGGCGGCGTTGGCGCTGAAACCGGGAAAGCGCTAGCGATGCTTCACAGCCACGCCGCGTACCCGTACGACCGGAGCCTTCGAGTCGGCGGCGCTGGCGCTCCAACTGGGGAAGCGCTAGCGATGCTCCACAGCCACGCAACGGACCCGCAAGACCGAACGCTTCCAGCCGGCGGCGAAGGCACACCAACCGGCGGGGCGGCAGGGACGCCTCACGGCCACGCAGCGCACCGGCAAGACCGAACCCTTTCGGCCAACTGCCCTTGCACTCCAACTGGTCAAGCGCTTGCGACGCCCAGGGCCTACGAGACGGCTGTCCGGCACAGCGAGGCGTTTTCGGCTGTGCTGATGGCTGCAGCCGCGGCGCGCGGCACTGAAGCCGGAGAGTATGTCCGGCAGGGTGCGGTGGCGGTTCAATTGGGGAGGCCTTAGGCGATGGCGAAGATCAAACCAGTCAACCGGAACAAGACCAAGCTTTCGCAGACGCGCGGGCTCATCCCATGCGGATTGCTGATCCTGGCCGCGATGGGGTTGTTCGGGTTGCTGTTCTATTCAGCTTTGAAGTCTTCAGTCAGGTAGTCTCAGCGAGGTACAAGATGGACCAATTCCTGAGCGGCAAGAACGCCGTAGTCACCGGCGGAACGCGAGGCATAGGACGTGCCGTTGCCGAAGCGCTAGCGCGGCACGGGGCGAGCGTGGCGATATGCGGTCGCGACGAGACTGCGACGCAGAAAGCGGTTTCCGAGATCAAATCTTCCACCGGGGCTCACATCACCGGCTGTGCTGCCGATGTGAGAAATCGGGAGGCGGTACGGCGGTTGTTCGAACTGGTGGACGGCGAGTCAGGAGGGCCGGACATCGTGATCAACAACGCGGGGCTCGGGGTGTTCGCGCCGGTGGCCGATATGGCCGAGGCGGACTGGCACCGGATTCTCGATACCAACCTCACCGGGGTCTTTCACTGTTGCCAGGAGGCGATCCATCGTTTCCGTCGGCGAGGCGGGGGATTCCTGATTCAGATCGGGAGTTTGGCGGGGAAGAATCCGTTCGCGGGCGGGGCGGCGTACAACGCGTCGAAGTTCGCCTTGAACGGGTTCAGTGAGGCGATGATGCTCGATCATCGTCACGAAGACGTGCGGGTGTGCACGATACTGCCTGGAAGCGTGGACACGGATTTCAGCCCGAGACGGGCTGGGGCAAGAGCGGATTGGAAGATAGCACCCGAAGACATTGCGGAGATAGTCCTGTGGGTACTCAGGATGCCACCGCGTACGCTCGTATCTCACGTGGAGGTACGGCCAGCGAAGCCGGTGAAGGCCTGACGAAGGTTTGGGACGGGCTCCGGCGGATTTGGACTTCGGCGTGCACAGATCCGCGCAAGGAGAACCTGATGCGAGCAAGCGCAGCGACCAGCGCCGCTTTGGATCCGACCCAGACCGGGCGCGATGCCCGGAACCTGGAAAACACTCTGCGGCGATTGATCGTGGGGCAGGACGAGGCGATTCAGCAGATCGTCAACATCTATCAGATGTATACGACGGGGATGAATCCGCCCAACCGCCCAATTGGAAACTTTCTGTTCCTGGGGCCGACAGGCTCGGGCAAAACGAGGATCGTCGAGGCTACTGCGATGGCCTTGGTGAACAACCCCAAGGGCGTGGTGAAGGTGGATTGCGCCGAGTTCCAGCACAGCCATGAGATCGCCAAATTGATTGGCTCCCCGCCGGGTTATCTGGGCCATCGTGAGACGCATGCGCTGCTGAGCCAAGACGTTCTCAACGCGTCGCACACCGAGACCGTCAAGGTGAGCTTCGTCTTGTTCGACGAGATCGAGAAGGCGAGCGACGCGCTCTGGAACCTGCTGCTCGGAATCATGGACAAGGGCATTCTCACCCTCGGCGACAACCGCAAGGTGGACTTCTCGCGTTCGATGATCTTTCTCACGTCGAACCTGGGCGCTGCCGAAATGACTTCGCTCGTGGCGCCCAAACTGGGATTCGGATCGGCGCCGGGAACCACAGCGGCCGAACTGCGCAGTGCCAAAATGGAACGGAAGGTTCAAAGCAGCGCTCTCGAAGCGGCGCGGCGCAAGTTTACTCCGGAGTTCATGAACCGGTTGGACAAGGTGGTGGTATTCCGTCCGCTGGCCGAGGAGCAGTTGCGCCAAGTTCTCGACATCGAACTCCAGTTCGTCCAGCAGCGCGTCTTTCACTCGTCAGCCGGCGACCGCTGCTTCGTCTTCAGCCTCACCGAGCCAGCCAAGGATTTTCTGCTCTCCGAGGGGATCGACGCGCGCTACGGCGCGCGGCACCTCAAGCGCGCTATCGAGAGGCTGCTGGTACAGCCCCTTTCGAACCTCATGGCAACTCATCAAGTCCGCGGCGGCGACTGGTTGAAGATCGACCTTGACCCGCAGGACCGCCGCATCACCTTTCACCGCGAAGCCGAGTCGCTTCCGTTTCATGTGATGGCCGAGATCGCCAACACGACCAATCTGCTCGGCCTCAACGAATTCGCACGCCACACCCCGGAACCGGTGCGGCACCAGTCGGCTCGCTCAGGCCGGCGTTCGTGATCAGGTTCTTTCTCTCCTCAGAGGTGCGCCGCCAGTAAGCGGCGTGATTCTCCTGCCGGCGAGATGGGGCTCTTCGCTGCCCCGTCTCGCCTTTCTTTTTGCAGGGAGTCAGCGCCACACGGTGAGTTCACGGAAACTGGGGCCCGATGTCTCGGGGCGCGGACTGAAGCAATCGTGCGGCGGGTCACCAATGTGGATGCACCGAAGTCCCGCGCAGGCTGGCGAAGGCAAGAAGGGACGCCGCATCGCAGCGGAGTTGCAATCGCAGATTGTCATTGGGCCGCTGCGTGTGAACAAGGACCGCGTTCTACGGGCGCGTGTGTCCGCATCGGAGGCGGGACTGAAGTCCCGCGCAGGCTGAAGCCTGCCCCACATCGCGGCTGTGCCGCAATCGCGGATCATCACCGCTTAACCGGCGTGTGAGGGGGCGGCGCGTTCTATGAGCGCGCGCCGCCATACCGGAAGCGGGAAGCCCCGTGCAGACTGAAGCCTTCCCACACTGAGGCTGAAAGCCTCGCGGCAACCACGACGGTCACCTGCGAACTCCTGGAGTCCCGTTAGAATTCCTTGCCGGTATACATCCCCGCCACCCACTTCTCGTAGCCGTTGTACATGAGCGTGGGGCGGACCGCCATCGTCGGGATCGCCTTCTCCTGCGCCTGCGACCAGCGCGGATGCGGCTTCGCCGGATTCACGTTCGAGAAGAAGCCGTACTCGGCCGGCTGCTGCTTGTACCAGAACGTGGAAGGCTCCTTCGAGACGAACTCGATCGTGACGATCGACTTCGGGTTCTTGTAGCCGTACTTCCATGGCACGATCACGCGGAACGGAGCGCCGTTCTGTGCGGGCAGGGGTTTGCCGTAGATTCCCGTGACGAACATGGCGAGCGGGTTCATCGCTTCGTCCATGCGCAGGGCCTCGAAGTAGGGCCAGGGATACCAGGGCGCCATCTTGAGTCCCGGCTGCTCGTCTTTGCGCATGACGCTGATGAAGCGGACGTACTTGGCCTCGGGCTTCGGTTCGAGCTTCTTGATGAGCGCGGCCATGGGGAATCCCGTCCAAGGCACGGCCATGGACCACGCCTCCACGCAGCGGAAGCGATAGGTGCGTTCTTCGAGCGGGAACGTCTTGAGCAAGTCGGCGATGTCGAGCGTCTGCGGCTTGTTGGTGAGGCCTTTGACTTCGATGGTCCACGGCTCGGACTTGAACTTGCCGACGAGGTCCTTGACGGCCTGCTTGTCGGTCGGATGGAACTCGTAGAAGTTGTTGTACCCAGTAGCGGCCCACTCGGGTGTGATGGGGCGGTCAAGTTCGAACTCGGAGTTGCGCTTGGCCGGGTAGAGGCTCTTGGCCTTGTCATCCGCCCATAGGGGCGCGGTGAAGCCGAGGGGTGAGGCGGCGGCAAGGAAGCCAGCCGACTTCAGGATCTCGCGGCGGTTCCAGTAGATGTGTTCCGGGGTTGCTTCGCGGTCGGGGATTTCCCAGCCTTTGGGGGTCTTGATCAGCATAGTCGCTCTCGATACATCAATGCTACCAGAGGTACGGTTTATTCCCGGGGTTGGATTGCGGTTCTGGACGGGGCCCGTTTGGGTGAATGAGAGCAGTGCCGGGGGACGGCGGGCGGACAGCGGTGGTTCCGCGATGGGGAATGCGTTGCGGTCCGGAAACGGAGAGGTACGGCGGAACGCAGGGGAGGTGCTCCACCGCGGAGGTGTGGCGGTGCAGCGTCACGCGTGCGGCATCGCGCGGCGCTGAGGCGAGGATGCTACGTTGGGGCGCTGCATCGGCACGACGCTGATGTCCACGAGCATGGGAGTCCTGCGTGATGCCGGCGGCGCTACGTCAGGGTGTTGCCAGTGGAAGCTGCGAAGCGGGGGGCTGCCGTGTGAAGGCTGCCGCGTTGCGTGAGGTGGTTACGTCGCAAAGGCCTGCGGTGCGCGAGATGCGGCGTTGCTGGCGGCGCAGCGTCGCGAATACAGCTTCGGCGGCCGCCGCGATGCGGTTGGTGCTGCGATGCCGGAGTTGTCCGGGGCGGCTATGTCGCGGGGTTGCAGCAGTGGAACGCTGCCGAAGATGCGGCGTTGCGCGCGGCGCCGCTGTGGCTATCGTCTGTCTGTGAGCCCCTACTGGCTGCGCTTGCGAATCTGGATCTCGAGCCGCTTGATCTTCTGGTTGAGGGTCGAGAGCGGAATCCGTAGCAGCGCCGCGGCTTCGGTCTGGCTGTAGCCTGTGGACTCGAGTGCGTCGGTGATCTTGCGGCGCTCGAAGTCAGCCACCATGTCGAACAGGCTCGCGCCGCTCGCGACATCGCCCTTGGCGCCGCCGGGATGGACGCCACTCTCGTGCAGCAGCGCTTCGGGGAGCACGGTCGCCGGGACCAGAGGCTGGTCCGCCAGCACCACCGCCCGCTCCACCACATTCTCGAGCTCGCGCACATTGCCGGGCCAGTGGTGATCGATCAGCACCTGCATCGCCTCGGCGTCGAAGCGCAGCTGCGATCCGCCACGCCCATCGAGGAACTTGCTGTTTTCGCGGCAGTACTTCTGGAAGAAGTGATCGACCAGGAGCGGGATGTCTTCCTTTCGCTCCCGCAGCGGCGGCATCACGATCGGGATGACATTGAGGCGATAGAAGAGATCCTCGCGGAACTTGCCTTCCTCCACGAGCTTCTTGAGGTCGACGTTGCATGCGGCGATGATGCGCACGTCCACCTTGATCACGTCGGCCGAGCCGAGCGGCATGAACTCGCGCTCCTGGATCACACGCAGCAGCTTCGCCTGCGTGTCGGCGCCGATAGTCGAGATCTCGTCGAAGAAAATCGTGCCCTTGTTGGCCACCTCGAAGTAACCCTTGCGCGAAGCGATCGCGCTCGTGAATGCGCCCTTCACGTGGCCGAACAGCGTGGACTCGAGCAGATCGGGCGGAAGCGATCCGCTGTTCACCGCGACGAACATGTTGTCGGCGCGCGGCGAGTTGGCGTGGATCGCCTTGGCGATGAGCTCCTTGCCTGTGCCGGTTTCGCCGGTGATCAGCACGGTGGAGCGGCTCGGCGCGACCTGCGTCACCAGGTCGAGAATCTTCTGCATGCGCTCGCTCTTACCGACGATGTTCGGGAAGCTATAGCGCTGCTTGAGGGCTCGCTTGAGCTCGACGTTCTCGCTGCGGAGCTGGCGCGCGCCGATGAGACTGCCGATTTCGATCAGAAGCTTGTCGTTGTCCCAGGGCTTGGAGAAATAGTCGTTGGCGCCGGCCTTCAGCGCCTGAACCGCGACCTCGGTGGATCCGTAGGCCGTGATCATGGCGACGGGCGTATCGCGGTCGCGATCGCGAATGTCCTTGAGCACTTCCATACCGGAGCGCTCGGGCATCATCAGATCGAGCAGGATGAGGTCGTAGAGGTTCGAGTCAAGACGGGCCAAGCCCTCGTGGCCGCTGGGGGCGAGGTCGACCGAGAAGCCCTCGAGCGAGAGTAGATCGTCTAGACTCTCGCGGATGTCGGCTTCGTCGTCGATGACGAGGATGCGTCCGCGCGTGGCCGGCGCGGAGCGTTCGACGGATTCGGTATCAGGCATTGACGGGCTTCCGAACCAGCGGGAACTCGAGGCGGAAGGTGGTGCCGCGACCCGGCTCGCTGGCGGCTTCGATGGTACCACCGTGCTCGCGCACAATGCCGTAGGTGACAGCGAGGCCGAGGCCGGTCCCCTTCTTCATTCCCTTGGTGGTGAAGAAGGGATCGTAGATGCGCGGCAGGTCTTCGTTCGCGATGCCTTTGCCGGAATCGGAGACATCGATCTGGACGGAGTCGCCGGCGGTTCGAGATGCGATGCGGAGGGTGCCGCCCTCGTCCATGGCGTCGCGTGCATTGAGCACGAGGTTGAGGAAAACCTGCTGGAGCTTTCCGAAGTTCCCGCGCACACCGCCGAGGCTCGAGTCGAGCGAGAGGTCCACGCGAACATTCGCCTTTTCGATCTGGTGCTCGACGATAGAGAGCGTTTCGCGGACCACACGATTGAGGTCAATCTCTTCGAACTCGGTCTTCGACGTACGCGAGAAGTTCAGCAGTGAATTCACGATCTCGCTCGCGCGGAAGGTTTGCTTGGCGATCTTCTCGAGCAGCTTCGACTTGGGATCGTCACCCGAAATCTGCTTGGTGAGCATCTGGGCGTAGTTGGAGATGACGGCGAGCGGCGTGTTGACTTCGTGAGCCACGCCCGCGGCAAGCAGGCCGATGGAACTGAGCTTGTCGGTCTGGACAAGACGCTGCTCGAGCTCGGCGCGCTCGGTGACGTCGTCAAAGATGATGAGCCGGCCGATCTGCTGCTGGTCTTTGGTGACCAAGGGCGCGATGGCGATGTTGACCAGCCGCTCCGGCCGAGGGGCGTGGCCGTTCCCCGTTCCGTTCGATCCGTGGCTTCCGTTGGCCGGCGCCGCCCATGCGGGAGTCCGCAGCGGAATCTTGTAGATCTGTTGGACGCCGGTCTCGCCGCGCATTTGGTGCAGCTCGCTCAACAGATGGGGCGGGAACAAGTCCGTGAGCCGATGGCCGGAGGCGCGATCGCGGGAGACTCCAGTCATCGCTTCCATCTGCGAATTCCAGCTTTCCACGCGGTCGTCGAGGTCGGCCGCGACGATGCCGACGCTCAGCGACTCGACGATGTTCTCGTTGAACTCCTTGAGCCTCTCGTTCTCTTCCACCTTGCGCTGGAGCGAGCGGTAGAGGCGCGCGTTCTCGATCGCGATGCCCACCGAGCCCGAGAGCGTGGTGACCAGTTCGAGATCTTCGCTCGAAAGGAACTCGCCGTCGCGAGTCTTGCCCAGCCCCATGTAGGCGATGGTCTTGCCGCGGACCTGGCAGGGCACGTAGTAGGTGAGGTCCAACCGTGCGATAGTGTTGCGCACCGAAGGGGGCCAGTCTCGCGTAACGACGTCGAGCCCGACTTTGGTTCGCTCGAAGAACAGCGGCGCACCGGGATCGGCGGCGAGGAAGCTCAGGTCCAGCCGTTCGGCCGGAGTGGGTTTCGCATCGTCGCCGACGAACCGCACCATTTCGAACGATTGGCTCGAGTCGTCGCTTGATAGGAAGAAAGCCACATTGCGGACGAACAGCGTGCTCCGAAGCCGCTCGCCCACCGAGCCGAGCATGGCGTCGACGTCGGTTTCCGAGCCGAGGTCGCGGGCGAACTCGACCAACGTCCGGCGATAGTCGTAACGATCCTTATAGAAGATGTAGCGGTCGGCCGCTTCCTGGATCCAGTTGCGGAGCGGCTGGAAGATCAGGGTGGCCACCATGATCAAGAGCGCCACCATGCCGGGATCCATCTCTTCGAGCCCGCCGCGCGAGAGGACCAGCGTGTAGAACACACCCATCACGGCGAGGGTCGCCAGCGTGTAGGTGAAGCCCTGCTGGAAGATGACGTCCACGTCCATCAGGCGGTAGCGCAGGATCGCGTAGGCCCAGGTGAGCGGAATGAAGATCAGGGCAAGCGGCGCGAGGCTCATGTAGGCGCCCGGAATCACCCCAAGAGCGTAGGGAAGTGTATAAGCCAACGTAAACGGCAACACCCCGAGGAGTGCACCGCGGCGGAGCCATTTGATCTGCTGGCGAGCGACAGGGTCTTCTGTGCGGCGCTCGGTAAGCAACAAAACGGCCGTACCCGCAAGGTAGGCGAAACTCATGAAGAGCAGCCAGCCACGGTCGAGCAGCCAGCGCAGTTCCACGAGCGGCACTGCGTGGATCCGGACGATACCAGAGGCGAGCCCGAACCAGACGGCGAGAAACGCCAGGGCAGGGAAGTAGAGCAGCGCTTGGCGGAATCGGCTGCTGATCCATTGCCGGGGTTCGGGGAACGACAGCGAGAAGTGCAGAAAGATGGTGGGCGCGATCAGGCCGCCGGCGACATTGCCCCAGTAGATGAACTTGTCGAAGTTGTTGAGCTTGCCGGTGTAGTGAAAAGTCGACAGCACGAAGCTCGCCAGGCACAGCAGGTAGAACTGTAGCGCGAAGCGCGACCGGCTGCGTCGGAAGTACACAAACAGGCCGATCACCAGGTAGCCGAGCCCCACGAGGTACTGATAGTAGAACGAGAGTGTCGTGAGGCGCTCGCGGACGATCACCTTGGCCTTGGTCTCGACCCCATTGCGCGAGAACAGGTACTCGGTGGTCTTCCATGCGCCGACGCGGGCGAGCACGCGGGAGACGTCAATTTCCGAGGAGATCGGGAAATTGTTGATCTTGAGGATGACATCGCCGGCTTTGACACCGGCGCGTTCGGCGGCGCTGTCGGCCACCACGTCGAGAGCCATGACGATCGGCTTTCCCAGCGTGTCTTTACGATCCACCCAGGTGACGCCGTCATCGGGCAGTTGATAGAGCTTTTGTTGCTGGAAGTTGATGCCAGCCGAAATCAGCACGGCTGCGGTGAGAATCACCAGCAGTGCGCTGATCAACTGGGAACGCAACTCTTTCACGCGCCTAAGCCCTCACCGCTCTTCGAAGGACCCGGGCTGTCGAGCCCCGGGCAACAACCCCTTCGTGAAAATTCGCTAGCGCTATGATACACCTAGCCACCCTCCTCTTTGCAAGTGTAATGCCATAGCCTCCCTGGTGCCTTTCGCGGACGGTTCCACCTCCGATCAAGCACATAGACGCGCCCAGGGCAGCCTTCCCTCCGAAAAACCAGATTGTTCTATTAGGAAGTGGATTCCGCGGGCGGTTCGTTTCGGTGCAGCCCGGCTCTTTTTTTCGAAACCGAAATGGCGAGGCGCGGCGTCCAAACCGGCAAGAGCTGAGGTGGCGCTCGGGTAGGCTACCGGATCTGGGGTTGTCAATTCTCGATACCAGAACGGTTGGGGCGCTTGACCTGGAACCAGGACCTTCCTACAATTGAGGAAGCTTGGAGTGTATCGTCTTAGCGGAGCGTGTATGAATCCAAGAACCTTTCTGGCTCTCCACGTAGGCATCGGTCTACTGGCTTTCGCGCCTCTCACGGCTGCCGACAAAAAAGCGGCAGCAGCGAGCGGTCCCCGTGAAACCGTTGCGAAGCCTCTCACTGACAAAGAGAAGCGCAAGCGCGACGAAAAGCTCCGCAAGGAGCTCGAGACGCCGTTCCGCAAGTGGCTGAACGAAGACGTCACCTACATCATCACCGATGAAGAGCGGACCGCCTTCAAGCGCCTGCAGACCGACGAAGAGCGCGAGCAGTTCATCGAGCAGTTCTGGCTGCGCCGCGATCCGACGCCGGACACGCAGGAAAACGAATTCAAGGAAGAGCACTATCGCCGCATTGCTTATGCGAACGAGCGGTTCGCCAGCGGCATTCCCGGATGGAAGACCGATCGCGGCCGCATCTACATCGCGTTCGGGCCGGCCGACGAAGTGGAGTCGCATCCTTCCGGTGGCACCTATGAGCGGCCGATCGAAGAAGGCGGCGGCACCACCTCGACGTTCCCGTTCGAGAAGTGGCGCTATCGCTGGATCGAGGGTATCGGCAACGACATCATTATCGAATTTGTCGACCCGACGATGACGGGCGAGTATCGGATGACGATGGACCCGTCCGAGAAAGACGCTTTGATGATGGTTCCGAACGCCGGCCTGACGCTTTACGAGCAGATGGGCTTGTCTTCGAAGACGGACCGCTTCAGTCGCACGGACGGTACGCGATTGGGAACGGGCAATCAGCCGCTGCCAATGCGCATGAACCAGTTCGAACGGTTGCAGCAGTTTGCGCGGTTGCAGAAGGCGCCGTCTGTGAAGTTCAAAGATCTGGAAGCCGCGGTGAGTTCGACGATCCGCTACAACACGCTGCCGTTGAAGGTCCGCGCCGATTATATGAAGATGACGAACTCGACCATCCTGACGAGCGTCACGGCGCTGATGGAGAAGAAGGATCTGCAGTTCCAAGAGAAAGAAGGCGTCTCGAAGGCGATCGTGAACATCTACGGGCGCATCACTTCGATGTCGCGCCGCGTGGTGAACGTGTTCGAAGACGTGGTGACCGTGGAGGTTCCCAGCGCGCTGCTGCAGGAAGCCATCAACGGAGCGTCGCTCTATCAAAAGTCGATTCCGCTGCCCCCGGGCACCTACCGGCTGAACCTGATGGTGAAAGACGTAGTGGGAAGCAACATGACCAACTACGAGATGGCGCTGACCGTTCCCCGGTACGAAGAAGAGAAACTGGCGATGAGCAGCCTGGTGCTGGCCGATCAAATCGAGAAGGTCCCCACCAAGAGCATCGGAACGGGGCAGTTCGTGATCGGAGCTTCGAAGGTTCGCCCCCGCGTGGGCGAAGCGTTCAAGCGGAATGAGAAAATGGGGATCTACGTGCAGTTTTACAACTTCACGCCCGATGACAAAACACAGAAGCCGAATGCCGTGGTAGAGTACGAGGTAGTCAAGAACGGCTCGAACCAGAAGATTTTCGAGTTTTCCGAGGAAGTAGCGAAGATCGATGGAGCTTCGGCCCAGCAGTACACGGTGGAGAAGATCCTCCCGCTTGCGAATTTGGAACCCGGCGAATATACGTTGAAGATGAAGGTTACCGATCGGGCGAACAACGCGACGTTGACCCCGACGGCGACGTTCAAGGTGAACTAGGCGGGCTCGCGATTCGGGGCAACCCGAAACTGAGGCCCGAAAGGCAGGTTCGGAACGGTTAGCAATCGAGGGCGCATGGCGACTTTGGAGAAGTGGCTGGCAGCGGCGGTTGGGATCGCCTTCGCTCTCTCTACGCCTCTCGGCGCTCGTGGATCCCGCGAAACTCACCGGAACCCTCGCCGGTCGCGTCATGGACGCGCTGCCGCATTGTTCCCCAAATGGGCGCCACGGTGTTCCTGTTCAACCGTTATGACCGGATGGCGCGGCTGCTGACCAATGACCGCGGCGCTTTCCAGTTTGACCAGTTGGCTCCCGACAACTACTCCGTGCGGGTTCGCCTCGCCAGCTTCGTTCCCGCGCTCAAACGCAACATCGCGATTCAGCCGGGAATGCGGTCGTTCCTGGCGATCAACTTGAACAGCATGCTCAGCTCGATCGAGCTGGTGTATACGTCGCCTGCCAAGCCGCGCTCATGAGCGATGACCGCCTGCGCTGCGCAGCGCTGGCTCCACGCGGCCCATCCTCGTGAGTCGTCGACAAGCGAATCGACATCACCGATCCGGCTTTGCGGCAGTTGCTACGCTGTTCTCCGGCACCCGCGGCCTGTTCCGCATTTCCTCGGGCGAGAGCGAGGGCTTGGGCAATTTCGGAACGCAGGCCGATCTCGGCACCGCGTTCGCGTTGGCGACCTCAGTCTATGGATTCGCCAACGTCTCGGTGAGCGGCAATTTCGGATACGCGTCCAACACCGGAACTCCGACGGCTGGCTTCAGCACCAGCTTCAGCCGGACCAGCGACGGCAGCAGTCCCTCGGTTCACGTGACGATGCGGCAGATGATGCTGCCCAACCGGATCGGCAAAGCAACGCCCTGACATCGATGAACGGCGACCTGCCAGCATTCCAGACCATGTCGCTGACCTACATGGACCGGCGCGATCTGGTGGATGGGCTTTCGGTCGAGTACGGCTCATCGATCGAGTCTGTGTCGTTCCTCAGCCGCTTGAACTACGTGAGTCCGTTTGCCCGCGTCACGGTGGGCAGCGTGAAAGAAGGCGCGCTCGAATTCGGCTACAGCTACGGCGCGCTTACGACGCACTTGCTCGATCCCGGAGACATTTCCCTGAACAACGCCGAACTGCAGCACAACCTCAATACGCTGTCACTGTTCCCGCGCGTGCCGCTACGCGGCGGAAGAGCGGAAATCCAGCGCTCGCAGAACCTCGAGCTGGGCTACCGCCGGGCGATCGGATCGAGGACATTCAGCGCGAGCGCATACCGTGAGGGCGTGAGCAACACGGCGCTCAATGCAGTGACCAGCGGCGGTGTCTCGACGGGTGATTTGCTTCCGGACTTGGCCACGCGGACCTCGGTCTTCAACGCGGCCGGTATGAGCGCATGGGCTATACTTACCGCAGTTTCGCAGCAGTTGGGCGATCACGTAAACGCCTCGGTGACCTACGGATACAATGGCGCTCTGGCTACGAAGGCGACCGAGATCGAGGCGCTCGAAGCGCCGGAGGTCCGATCGTTGTTGGCGCGCACCGGGCGCCATTCGGTGACGGCGAAGGTTGCTTGGCACGGCCTCTACCACCGGCACGCGCTACGGCGAGCTATCAGGTGACGGACTATTCGGTGCTAAGTCCGCGTGTATCCAGTCGCTGACGCAACGAACCACTATCGAGCCGGGGCTGAATTTCTGGCCTGCGTCAGCCGATCCCACGGATTGGCGGCATTGTTCCGGGGCGGCTCGAAGCGACCGCCGAGGTACGGAACGTATTGGGGCGGTGGGTGCGCCCTTCCGATCGCGACGCCGGGCGGCCACAAGCTGGTGCTGATCCAGACGCCGAAGGCGATCCGGGGCGGGTTGAGTCTGATTTTCTAGTCGTCCGCGTCCTTCCATGTCGATGGGAGGGCGAATGTTTCGCAAGGTCCTGTTTACGGTAGCGGCTTCCGCGCTGTGCATGGCGCAGCGGGTTTGGCTCGGTGGAGAGGTAGGTGCGCGCACCACCGCCGATGTTTCGGGTAGCGCGGATTCGGAGTCGCGCTGGTATGTCGCCGGGCCGTCCCTGAGCGTCGAGCTGGGCGCGGTTCGCGGTGTTTGCTACCGGATTGCTCTATCACCGCTTCGGCTATCGAACCGGTGACGGCGGATATTCTTCGAAGCTTGCGTCTTCGACGCGAGCCAATGTCTGGGAGCTGCCGCCGCTGCTCGTGGAGCGGCGCTTCGCCATAATGGCCAACGGGCTTACCATTCGTAATCGCCGATTACTCGCCTCGCTGGATCCTCGGGCGGAACACATGAAGGGTTCAGCCTGAATCCGGTGATTGGGCGAGCGGAGTTAACCAGCGCCTTCGACGCGAAGTGGCTTCCGGCGCGAGCCACGGCTTGGCTACCGGTGGAGGACTCGAATATGAATGGCGGCGGATACGGATCCTTCCCCAGGTGCGACATGCGATGGAACCGCGACGTAATCGATCTCCAAGGAAGCCACGGGTTTCGACGTGAACGCCGTGCAGAATGAGGTGCGGGCGATGGTGGGGATTCGGTTCCGGTAGCCGCATGGAGGTGGTCATGATCACGAAAGTTCTGAGTCTTGTGAAGAAGTGGCTGCGCCTGCTCTGGCGCAGAGGATCTCGATTGGGCCCGACGCAGGAGTGAGCGACTGCTGATGTCACCGGTGCCGCCGCGCCGGAATCGAAGCGGTGGACCGGTGGTCCGATGCTGGAGGCCGCAGATGGCGCGCGGGTTTTCCTGACGGCTGGGCTGCTCTACCAGCGTTTCGGCTATCGGACGGCAGGCAGCGACCTCCTGGGCCTGTTCACCGCGTCAGGCCAGGGCGAAGGTCTGGGAGATTCCCTGCTCGTGGAGCGGCGTTTGGGGAAGTCTGGGCGCGGAAGGCCGCTCGTGTTTGCAGGCTACGCCGTGCGGTGGATGCGAGGTCGAGAGCACGTCGAAGGTGTGTTCGTGGGTCCGAGTGGCATCGTGATGAGAAACTCCGATACTGCGTGGAACCCGGACGTGGCGCACGGACTGGTATTCGGCGGCGGGCTCGAGTTCCGGGCCGGTGCCCTGCGAATCGTTCCGCGAATTCAATACTTAAGGTGGAACGGGGGGATTCCGCTGGCCGGGAGCCGGGGATCCTTATCCGAGACCGCGGTGAACCAAGTGCGGGCATTGGTGGGGATTCGGTATCGGTAGCTGGACGCGACAGTGAGGGAGCGCGGAAAAAGTTCGAATGCTGCACCGCTTGCTGACGCGCGCAGCTCGGTAACGGATTGCAGTGCTGGCGTCCGAGTCTCTGGAGAGTCCCGCGCAGGCTCAAGCCCGCTCTACATGGCCTCCACCAGCCAGTTCTCTACTTGGGAGGCTGTTCCTGCGTCTTCTCCTCCGTCAGCGGATCCGGCGTATCGAACGTGATCGTCGACTCGGTACCGAACTTGCGATACATGCGGAAACTCCGGCTTCGTTCTTCATCAGTCCTTTGCCATCGCGCATACGCATCGTGTACTTGAGAGGCAGGACGAACTTGCTGCCTGAGATGTCCGTCATGTCGTAGTCGAGCCTGCGCGTGGCCCGCTGGATCGGGAACGTGGGCGGAATCTCGGTCAACACCCGCCGGATGCGAGTCACCGTATTGTTGCCCGTGTCGATGTAGACGAAGCCCTCGTACGCCGTGCGCGCGTGCTGAGAATCGCCCGGACCGCTCGCATAGCTGATGCCCATCTCCGTCTTGTCCTTGCGGACCCAATACGCAAAGACGTACTGGCGCCGGCCGCGCAGCGTAGCCCAGCGCGACCACTGGAATCGCGTCTCGGTCTTGGGATCGAAGATCTCGCGGAGCATCGATCCGAATTCGCCGGTGGACGAACTGCCGCCGACGTCGGTCATCTTGAGGTCCTTGGTGATGGGCTGGCTGTTGACGAGGATGATCTTGTAGTCCTCTTTTTGCTCGAAGTAGGTGAGCTTGGCGGTGATGACGTCTTGCTTCTGCCAGAATTCGAGTCCGCTGGGATCGATGAAGCGGCGCGTGACCTGGGTGCAGATGAAGTCAGGAAGGCGCTTGGAATAGTTCATCGCGTACTCGCGGACCTCGTCGAGTACTTTGTTCTGATCCTCCATGCTCGGCGGCGGAATGGGTGGGGGCGGCGGAGGTTTGGGAGCGGCCTTTGGGGGCACGGCGAGGTCCTTCGAAGAGTCGCGCAGGGCCTGCAGCGCTTCGAGCGTGCGTGGCCCGATGCCTTGGCCTTGTAGCTCCTCGATGATCCGGTCATCGAGTTTCTCGCGCAGGGTGATTTTCTTCAAGTACGCCGCCAAGCGCTTGTCCTCATGATGGAGCTGGAGCGAAGACTGGACGAATTGGAGCAGTTGCTGGACGCTCAATTTGGCCTGCGCCTCGAGAACAAGCACGGCCAGCAGGGCGACGGCGGCGACACGGGACCACATACTTCTATTTTCCTCCGAACAGGAAGCGCCGTTTGCGTTCCGGCGCAGGCGGGGCACCGGCGGGGAAAGATTTCTCGATGGCGGCCTGGGCCAAGGGCGCCATGATGCTGTATCCGGCGGCGTTGGGGTGGAGGCCGTCTTGAGCGAGGTCCTTCTTGAGGAAGCCCTGCTCGTCGACCATGGCGGCGAAGTAGTCGAGGTAGATGAAGTTGCGTTTCTGGCAGAACGCTTGGAGCCACTGGTTCACCGCCTTGATGGTGGCCATGGGGCGGCGTTTGCTCATTTCCCAAGCGGGGTTCTGGTCTTTGTTGTAGTCGTGGATGGGCAGGATCGACGCGAAGACGGGCTTGATCTTATGCGCTTCGGCGATGTCGGCGATCATGGCGAGATTGTCTTCGATCGCTTCCGGCGTGACGCCCCGCGCGATGTCATTCGTTCCGGCGAGCACCACCATCGCAATGGGCTTGGCGCGGACCACGTCGGCCAGCATGCGGCCCAGCATCTGCCCGGTGATTTGTCCGCTGATGCCGCGATTGACGTAGTCCTTGCCCGGGAAGTATTCGTTGAGCCGCCAGCCGTCAGTGATGGAGTCGCCGAGGAAGACGACACGAGTGCCCGGAGCCTGCGGGGGCTGGAGCACGGAATTCTGCTCGGAATAGCGTTTGAGGTTGTCGCGATCGGGTGCGCGGAGCTGCGCATCCTTCAGTTCGAGTAGGGCGCGGAAATGGGCTTGCGAGCGTTCGAGGGAATCGCGGAGCTCGGCGAACTGGCGGCGGCCTTCCTGTGGGAACGGGTGGGGTTTGGGCAGGGCATCGGCGAGCTCGAGGTAGGCGCGAACGTTGGTGATGAAGTCGAAGTTGAGGGCGGCGTCCTGCGGATTGCTGGCGGAGCGCAGGCCGACGAGCGACTGGCGGGCGTTCTCGATGACGGGAGCGCCGGCGCGGGCGAGGCCGGGTACGGCGGTCCCAGTGGACTCCATCAACTGCACGGCTCGGTCATAGTGCGAGAGGAGTTGATTATTCGGCAGCAGCGGGCGTTCTTGCCCCAGAGCGGCTGCTGCGAGTGCGAGGACGATTGCGAAAAATCTCAACGATGACATCTCCTTGGGATCTGACTAGGCCGCTCCGCCCGGCGTGTGGTTGACCAGCTTCAGGGTCACGTTCCCGAACGCCATGCCGAGCCGGAGTTGGATTTGAACTGGGGTCCGCTTGTCGTCGTCAGTGAGCCAAAAGAACGTTCGAGCTTGGCGTTCGTAGACGACGCCGCCGAACAGGTTGGCCTCATAACGCACTGTAGAGAAGACGCCCGCCGGGGTGCGAATGGTTTCCTTGCCTTGGCGCTCGATGCGGACTTTTCCGGCGCGTCTGCCATTGGTGACGGGCAACGTGGCCGTGGCGGGGCCGGTGGCGCGGACGATGGCCAGTGCTCCCAACGCGTCATGTACGCACGCTGGTACGTCGAGTTCGCCGTCTCGAACCACCTTGCCGGTGAGCAGGTCGACCTCATGATAGTGCGCTTTCCCGGTTTGGCGGCGGAACGATACCGTGGTTTCGCGCTTCTTCGCGCCTTCTTCGGCTCGCATGTTGGAAGAGACCAGGCACTGACCCGGCGCGTACTGAACCGTGTAATAGTCGCTGACGCGATAGATCTTGAGAACGAGCCCAATCGTTTCCAAGCGCAGGCTCGCGCCGCCCTCGGTGAGCGTGAGCTGCACGCGTCCGGCGTCCATGAAGCGCCATTCGGCGAGATAGTCGAGGGTTTCGGCTTGCAGGGCAACCGCTGCCACTGCCGCCCAAACGATTCTCATACTGCCGGCAGCGTCCAAGGCGCGCGGTAGTTGCGGCCGAGCATGCGGTTAGCTTCGGCGTCGCCGCGAAAGGTTTGCGATGCCGCGTCGAAGTGGAGCTTGCGATCCACGCGCCAGGCGATGTTTCCGATATGGCAAAGCGACGAGACCCGGTGGCCGATTTCGATGTCGCAGGCGGGGCGCTTGTGGTCGCGAATGCACTGGAAGAAGTTGCGCTTGTGCGCCGGATCGGCGTCGTCGTCGTTGGTGGATCCGCCCCCCGCGTGGAGCGGCTTGCGGTCGGGTCCGATGGCGCGCCACCGCGTGTTGCCGATGATGACGCAGCCGTTCTCGCCGAAGATCGCCGCGCCTTCCTCTTCGTCATCCATCTGATTCGGAGTCCACACCCGCATCTCGTACATGAGCGTGGCGCCGGGATAGTCGTAAGTGACGATGAGCGTGTCCGGCCATTCTTGTGCGTCGTCGAAGAAGATCTTGCCGCCCGATGCAGCCACGGCGGAGGGCCACTGCGGAAGCTGCTTGCCCATCGCTTGCCAGGCGGCTTCGAGTCCGCGAACGGCGTAGTCGGTGCGGTGGACCCCATCGTTGCCGAGATCACCGGTGCCATAGTCGAAGAACCAGCGCCAATTGCTGTGGAAGCGCGCGGAGTTGAACGGACGCTTGGGCGCGGGGCCGAGCCACATGTCGTAGTCGACGCCGGCGGGCGCGGGCTCATCGGGCCGCACTGGGATCGCTTTTTGCTTCGAGGTCTCCCAAGCTTTGGCGAAAACGACTTTGCCGAGTGCGCCCGTGCGAATGAACTCGATGGCTTCGGCGAAGTGGCGTCCGCTGCGCGACTGGATGCCGACCTGCATCACGCGATCGTACTTACGGGCGGCGGCGAGCATCGCCTGGCCTTCCTTCACATTGTGGCTGCACGGCTTCTCGACATAGACGTGTTTGCCTGCCTGGCAGGCGAGAATCGAGGGGATGGCATGCCAGTGATCGGGCGTGCCCACGACGACGGCGTCGATCGACTTGTCGTCGAGCACGCGGCGAAAATCACCGAAGGTCTTGGGGGTTCGTTTGCCGCGAGCCTCCACCTTCTTAATGGCGTCTGGGAATTGGCGCGAGTCGACGTCGCAGAGGGCGGCGATCTCGGCGTCGGGCATCATGGCGAAGCCTTGCATGAGATGTCCGGCGCGTCCGCGGACTCCAATGCAGGCGATAACGATCTTCTCGTTAGGGCTGGCTGCGCCCAAGCGAATGGCAGGCGCCGCTACGGCGGCTTTGAGCAGACTGCGTCGAGTCATAGTCCGAACTCCTCGGGATCGATCCCCAATCGTTCCATTTGGCGCGGCAGCTCTCCGCGCAGGGCTTCGGGCGTACTTTGAATCCAGGCTTGCGTTACGGTGTTCGTGCCGACGCGGGACTTTCCATCGGACTCGGCTAGCGATTCCGCGATGCCCCGGACCTGGGCGGAGATCTGCTCACGCACTGGCAGGGGAGTTGTCATGAGAATTTGATGCAGAAGGTCTTCGGCGGCTTCGTTCCAATCCATGCGGGGCTCTCTTCAGTGACGGTATCATAGCTCGAGGACTCGAGTCTCCAAGACCATGGGCACGCTGCTGCTCCAAACAGATCTCCCGGGGGTGGAACTCCTGGGCCGCGGCAAGGTCCGCGACAACTACGCGGTTGGCGACAAGCTGTTGATCGTCGCTACGGACCGCATTTCAGCGTTCGACTACATACTCGCCACCGGGATCCCCGACAAGGGCCGGGTGCTGACGCAGTTGTCGATCTTCTGGTTCCACTTTCTGAAAGACATCACGCCGACGCACTTCATCACGGCCGAAGTGGACGAGTATCCGGAGCCGCTGCGCAAGTTCCGCGATCAACTGGAAGGGCGCTCGATGCTGGTGCAGCGGGCACGCATGATCGACATCGAGTGCGTGGCGCGCGGCTACATTTCCGGATCAGGCTGGAAGGAGTATCGCCAGCATCGCAGCATTTGCGGGATCGCGCTGCCGGAAGGGCTGGTGGAGAGCAGCAAGCTTCCCGAGCCCATCTACACGCCGGCGACCAAGGCGCAGAGCGGGCACGACGAGAACATTTCCTTCGATCGTGTTGTGGCAGCCGTGGGCGCGGATCTAGCGGGGCAACTGCGCGATCGGACGCTGGCGATCTATGCGAAGGCCTCGGCGTACGCTGCCACGCGCGGCTTGATCCTGGCGGATACGAAGTTCGAGTTCGGGTTCGTG
The DNA here is from genome assembly GCA_046331625.1 of Bryobacteraceae bacterium. GTDB lineage: Bacteria > Acidobacteriota > Terriglobia > Bryobacterales > Bryobacteraceae > JAXLQL01. The sequence goes on along the minus strand of JAXLQL010000005.1, from coordinate 264,574 downwards.
GGCGATACGTTGGTGTTGGCGGATGAAGTGCTGACGCCGGATTCGTCACGCTTCTGGCCGGCGGACCGCTACCAGCCCGGCGGTGCGCAGCCATCGTTCGACAAGCAATACGTGCGTGATTATCTCGAGTCGATCGGTTGGAACAAGCAGCCCCCAGCGCCCGCGCTTCCCGAGGAAGTGGCGGCGCGCACAGGCGAGAAGTACAAAGAAGCTTACCGGTTGCTGACAGGGAAGCCGCTATGAACTGGCTCGACATCGTCCTCTCGATCATCCTGCTGTTGTCGACGATCGCGGGTTTGCGCAAGGGCTTCGTGAGAACGGTGGTTGGGTTCGTGTCGACGTTTCTCGGGATCCTGCTGGCAGTGTGGTTCTATGAGCCGGCGGGAGCGATGTTCCGAGAGTACGCAAGCCACCCGTTCGTGGCCAACGCGATCGGCTTCGGGGCGGTGCTGGTGGGAACGATCCTGGCGGGATGGCTGCTGAGCTTCGCGATTGCGCGCATCTTGAAATGGGCGGGGTTGGGATGGATGGACGCATTGCTCGGCGGTGTGCTCGGATTGGCGCGCGGGGCACTGGTGGCGGCGGCGATCGTGTTGGCGATCAGTTCGTTCACGCGGAATCCACCGCCGTCTTCGATCACGCAGAGCAACATTGCGCCGTACATTCTCGAGTTCTCGAAGCTGGTGTCGTATGTGGCTCCGGCGGACCTGCGTACAAATTTCGACCAGAACTACGCGAAGATAAGAAAGGTCTGGGACGAGATGGTGAAGTTGGTCCCGGCGCGGACCTGATGCAGCTTCTCATCTTCGATTTGGACGGCACGCTGATCGACTCGCAGCTCGATCTGGTGAACTCGGTGAACGCGACGCGGGCGCACATGGGGATGGCGCCGCTCGAGCAAAAGCGAATTGCTTCGTACGTGGGCAACGGAGCGCCCGTGTTGATCCGCCGGGCGCTAGGGGAGACGGCGAGTGATGCAGATGTCGCGCGCGGACTCGAATACTTTCTTGCGTACTATCGGGAGCACATGCTCGACCACACGCGGCTTTATCCGGGCGTGCGGGAGACGCTCGACGAACTGCGGGATGCGGGGCGGCGAATGGCGATTCTGACGAACAAGCCGGTGCGCTTCAGCGAAGGGATCATCGAAGGGCTGGGGTTGACCGGACATTTCCTGCGTGTGTACGGCGGGAACAGCTTCCCGGAGAAGAAGCCGCATCCGATCGGGATCGAGACACTGATGCGGGAAGCAGGGGTGGAGCGCGGCGGGACGATGATGGTGGGCGATAGTGCCGTAGATGTCAAGACGGCGCGCAACGCCCGGGTGAAGGCGGTGGGGGTGACGTTCGGATTCCAGCCCGAGACGTTTGTGGAGCATCCGCCGGATGTGTTGATCGAGAACATGCGGGAGTTAGTACCCTTGGTGCTAGGGCGATGAGGGTGGAGAGGGGACCGAAAGTCCCGCGCTGGATGGTGCCTACACGAGATAGTACTGGTCCTGCTAAAATGAAAGCTACGTTTGACCGAGCCGCAATCGACTGTCCGAGGACCTCATCTTCGTTTCGTGTTGCACTGCTGTCAGATGTAGAAAGGCTGATTTCATGAAGCGAATCTTTGTGGGAAACTTGGATTTCCATTCCTCGGAAGGCGACATCCGGGCGATGTTCGAGCAGTTCGGGGCGGTGGACCGGGTGAGTATCGTGACGGACCGGGATACCGGCCGCTCGCGTGGTTTTGCGTTTGTCGAGATGCCGGATGCTGAAGAAGGCGACCGGGCGATCGCATCGCTGAATGGCCGCCAGTTGGATGGGCGCGCGCTGAATATCAATGAAGCGCGTCCGAAGACCGAGGGCGGCGGTGGCGGCGGCGGTGGTTTCCGCCGGCCGGGTGGCGGTGGCGGCGGTGGTGGCCGCGGCGGTCGTGGCGGCGGTGGCGGTGGTCGCGGACCGCGCTGGTAAGCGGCAAGCATAGAATTGGGCGGCCGGGGCACGTGCTCCGGCCGCTTTGTTTTTGGGAGGCGATGCGGCAGTCGACAGCGCTGGACTGAAGTCCCGCGCAAGCTGAAGCCAGCTGAAGCCTGCCCCACGATCGGTCACCAGGCCATCGCGTAGTCGTCTTTGGCGGGACTCACTGCGGCTTGCATGAGACCCGTGGCAGCGTCGAGGATCACCATCTTGACGGCGCCTGCACCGGAAGGCTGCTGGAGATAGGGCTGCTGCATTTTCGACGGATCGATCTTGTGACCCTTGGCGCGGAGCGCGTCACCGATTCGGGCAGCAAGAATTTCGGGGACGATGAGCCGCGTGCCAATCGGCTGTGGGTACATCGACGCGTGGAAGTTGGTGGTGGTGACGGTGGGCGCTTCGAGCGCTTGCTGTGGATTCATTCCGAATTCGATCATGTTCAGCCACGCCTGCAGCATCGCTTGCGGCTGATTGTCGCCGCCGGGCGTGTTGAACGCGAAATAGCGTTTGCCTCCGATGGCGAGCGCGGGGTTGATGGTGTGGCGCGGCCGCTTGCCGGGCACGAGCACATTGGCGTCACGCTCGTCGAGACTGAAGTAGGGCAGGCGGTTGTTTAAAACATATCCTGCTCCTTCGACGACGATGCCGCTTCCGAAGGTCGAGTTGACGCTGTGGGTGACGGAGACGACGTTGCCCCACTTGTCGGCGATGGAGAACGATGAGGTTTCGCCGGGAGAGCCGAAGGGAGCCGCACCTTCGGTGGCTCGATCTCCGATCTGTGCGCGGCGCGCGGTGGCGTACTTCTTCGAGAGCAACTGCTCGACCGGGATGCGGGTGACGCGCGGATCGGCGATGTAGCGGTCGCGATCCGCGAATGCGAGCTTGAGCGCTTCGACGATGGTGTGGAGGTACTCGGGCGAGTTGTGCCCCATCTTCTTCAGGTCAATGCCTTCGAGGATGTTGAGCGCGAGCAGGAGCACGATGCCCTGTGAGTTCGGCGCGCTTTGATAGACCTCGTAGTCTTTGTACTGGGTGCGAATGGGCAGGCTTTCCTCGGGCTGGTAGCCGCGAAGATCATCGAGGCGGATGAGTCCGCCATTCTTCTCGTAGAAGGCGGCGGTACGGGTGGCGATGGTTCCGCGATAGAAAGCGTCGGCGCCGTTGGCTGCGATCGCGTCATAGGTGTTGGCGAGGTCGGGCTGGACGAAGCGATGCCCAACGGGGAAGGCGCCGCCGTCGAGCAGCAGCGCTTTGACCGAAGTCGGGTACGGCGAGAGCTTCTTGATGGCGGCCTGATGCATCGAAGCGCTCCAGTGCGTGAGCGGATGTCCGTTGCGCGCCGCGTCGATGGCTTCGGCGAGAAGCTCCGGATAGCGCTTGGTTCCGTACTTGGTAAGCGCGAGATGGAACGCGCCGACCGCCCCGGGGACGGTACTCGAAAGAATGCCGCTTTCGGGGATGCCGCCTTCTTTGCGGAAGCGGGCGACTGCGGCGAGCTGCGGTGCGGGGCCGGTGCCGTTGATGAAGAGGACTCGCTTCTGGGCGGCGTGATACGCGAGGATGAGGGCGTCGCCGCCGATGCCGGACTGGTGCTGTTCCACGACGCCGGTCATGTAGAACATCGCGACGGCAGCGTCGAAAGCGTTGCCGCCGTGTTCGAGCACGTGGAATCCGGCTAGGGTTTCGAGCGGGTGCTCGCCGGCGACGGCGCCGTGCCTGCCCATCAGGACGGGTCGCCACATGGGGTGGTCGACGGGGCCGGGGTCCTGGGCGAAGGCGATGGTTGCGGCAGCGAGGAAGGTCCGGAGGGTCATGGGGGACATGATACCGCTGCGTAGTGCGAGAATGGAGGGTTCCGCGGATGCTTAGCCAGGAAGAGCTCGAAAAGATACTGCTCGACATCGAGTCCGATCGGGTGGAGCGTACGACGTCAATGAAGGACACCGACAAGTTCGCTCAAGCCGTAACGGCGTTCGCCAATGACTTGCCGAACCACAGGCTTCCTGGCTATCTGATCATCGGCGTGGATGATCGCGGAAACCCGAGTGGCCTCACGGTCACCGATCAACTTCTGCAGAATCTTGCCGCGCTTCGATCGGATGGAAACATCCAACCACTGTCGGCGTTGAGTGTGGCCAAGTTCGTGTTTGCGGGTGGGCAAGTTGCGGTGGTGGAAGTGCAGCCGTCGGATTTGCCCCCGGTTCGGTATCAAGGGCGCGTTTGGATTCTCGTCGGCCCAAGGAAGGCGACAGCCTCCGAACAGGAAGAGCGCATCCTTTCTGAGAAACGAGTCTCTCATGCGGTGACGTTCGATGCCAGGCCGTGCTCCGGTAGCTCACTCGACGACCTTTCCGAGGACCTGTTTCGTACCGGCTACCTCAAGCACGCCGTGGCAGGGGAGGTGCTGGCAGAGAATCACCGGACCCTCGAGGAGCAGTTGGCGTCGCTGCGGTTTTATGACTTGAAACGGCAGTGCCCGGCGAATGCAGGAGTTCTGCTCTTCGGGAGCGACCCCTTGCGGTGGATTCCGGGAGCATATGTTCAGTTCGTTCGCGTCGATGGGCCAACCTTGGCGGACGATGTAGTCACGGAAACCGCGATATCTGGAGACCTACTGACAGTTCTGCGGGAGTTGGATCAACTGGTGCACGTGAACAACGCAACTCGGCCCGTAGCGGTTTCCGCATTGCGCGAGAAGCAGGGGGCGGACTATCCACCGGTGGCGCTCCGCGAACTGATCATGAACGCGATGATGCACCGCTCATACGAAGCCACGGGTCCGGTAAGGATTTCGTGGCTCTGACCGCGTGGAAATCCAGAGTGCGGGTGGGTTGTACGGAGAGGCGAGCCCGGAGAACTTTCCCCGCCAAAATAGCTACCGCAATCCGATCATCGCCGAGGCGATGAAAACGCTCGGTTACGTGAACCGGTTCGGGAACGGTGTTCTCCGGGCGCAGGCGGCGCTCGCGCGAAACGGAAGCTTGCCCGCGGAGTTCGAGTTCGATCGCGGTTACGTGCTGGCGAAGGTGCGGAGGTTGCAGTGAAGATCATCGCGTTCTTCAACAGCAAAGGTGGCGTTGGCAAGACGGCGCTGGTCTACCATTTGGCCAGCATGTACGCGCAACTCCGGATGAGCGTGCTGGCGGTGGACCTCGATCCACAGGCGAACCTCACGTGTGCCTTCCTGCCCGAGGAGAGGTTAGAGGAACTGTGGCCCGAAGGGCGGCATCCGTTGACCATCCACGGCGCCGTGGAGCCTGTCATGTCGGGGTTGGGAGACGTTGCGGATCCGCACGTCGAGGAAATCGATAGCCATCTGGGACTCGTGCCAGGGGATCTGGCGTTGTGTTCCATTGAGGACATACTGGCGAAGGCGCGCCCCCTCTCGGAATGGTCCGAAGGAGATAATTCTCAGGTGACGGCGTTCCATCGCGCGATCGCGCGAGCCGCGCGGAGCCGTCAGGCTGAATTGGTGCTGGCAGACGTAGGTCCCGGCCTGGGCGCCATCAGCCGTTCTGCAGTGATGGCCGCCGATGACGTCGTGATTCCGATAGCGCCGGATTTGTTCGCGCTGCAGAGCTTGCGCGGCATGGGTCCGCGCCTTCGAGAATGGCGAGCGTCGGGGCAGGAGTTGCGTCCGCTGGGATACGTGGTCATGCAGCACGCCGTTCGCCGCGACCGCCCAGCGGGAGCGAACATGAGATGGATGAATGAGATTCCGGCCGAATACCGGCGGTCGATTCTCGCGACTGGAACGGTGCCCGGGATGCGCAGCGCTGACGACGAGCACTGTCTGGCGGCGCTCGGTCACTACCGGAGTTTGCTGCCATTGGCCGAGGCGGCGCGAAAGCCGATGTTTTTGCTGAAACCCGCGGATGGTGCGATCGGGGCACACGGGGATGCCGTGCGCGATTGCTACCGCGAGTTCGAGAGCCTGGCGAACAAGATCGCGGGACTGGCGTCCCGCGATCGCTAAATCCACAAACTTGTTTTAGAGCACCTGCTCGGACCAGCTCTCGAGCACCGACTTCATCTTCTGGCAGAACTGATCGCCGATCGCTCCGTCGATGAGGCGGTGGTCGAACGTCAGCGCGAGATGCGCGATGGAGCGGATCGCGATGGCGTCGCCTTCCACGACCGTAGGTACCTTCTCGACCGAGCCGACGCCGAGAATCGCCACCTGCGGCTGATTGATCACCGGCGTAGCGAAGATGCTGCCGTAGGTCCCGAAGTTGGTGATGGAGAATGTACCGCCCTGGACATCGTCCGGCTTGAGTTGCTTGGATCGAGCGCGGTTGGCGAGGTCGACGATGGAGCGCTGCAATCCGACCACGTTCTTCTCGTCGGCGTTCTTGATGACCGGGACGATGAGACCGTAGCCACCCTCGAGTGCGACGGCGATGCCGACGTTGATGTCGTTGTGATAGATCAGATTCTTGCCGTCGATCGAGGCATTGACGATCGGGAATGCCTTGAGCGCGTCAGCGGCGGCGCGAACGATGAAGGGCAAGTACGTGAGGCCGAAACCGTAGCGTTCCTGGAAAGCCACCTTCGATTTCTCGCGGAGTTTGACGATCTTCGTCATGTCCACCTTGTGGACGGTGGTGACGTGCGCCGAGGTGTGCTTGGAGAACACCATGTGCTCGGCGATTTTCTGCCGCATGACACTCAGGGCCTCGACGCGGGACTTGGCTGGTACCGCAGGAGCGGGAGGTGCAACCGCGGCGGGTGCGGGGGGAGGTGCAGGTGCTGCTGCGGCGGCCGGGGCCGGTGGAGGTGGTGCAGGAGCAACTGCCGCTGGCGCAACGGGTGCCGCTGCGGGAGCGGGCGCGGTACGCGCGGAGATGTGGGCTTCGAGATCCTGCTTGGTGATGCGGCCACCCATGCCGGTGCCGCGAACCTTGGCAAGATCGATATTGTTTTCGCGCGCCATGCGGCGCACCAGAGGAGAGAGAGGTCCGTCGACCTCGGTAGCGGCGGCGGCCGGCGCCGCGGCCTCCGGCGGGGGTGGAGGCTCTGCGGACACCGGCGCCACCATCGGCGAGGATGCCGCCATAGGAGGGACCTGTGCAGCAGCCGGCGCTGGGGGTGGTGGCGGAGCAGCGGCCGGCTGTGTAGCAGGTTTCGCTACTACAGCTTCCTGACCTTCGCTTATTCTACCAACAACGGTGTTGATCGCAACCGTGGAACCTTCGGCCACGAGAATTTCCGCCAGCACGCCGGCCGCGGGGCAGGGAATTTCGGAATCGACCTTGTCGGTGGAGATCTCGAAAAGCGGCTCGTCCCGATTCACCGGGTCGCCGGGCTTCTTCAACCATTTCGTCAAGGTACCTTCGACGATACTTTCGCCCATTTGGGGCATTACGACGTCAACCATGAACTCCTCTTCCAGTGCTCACACTTCGGCAAGTTGCAGAATCTCGCATTCGAATACGCGCCCGAAGTGGCGGGCGAGCGAATCGATGACTTCGGATCGGGCGGCGCGGCAACCCAGCTCACGTAACGAGGTGACGGGCTTGCTCAGGCCGCAGGGAACGATGTAGCGGAAATATTCGAGATCGGTATCCACGTTGAGGGCGAAACCGTGGGAAGTGACCCAGCGGCTGATGTGGATCCCGATGGCGGCGACTTTCGCGCCGCCCACCCAGACGCCGGTCATTCCGGTGGCGCGCTCGCCGCGGAGGCCGTGCTCGGAGAGAAAATCGATCAATACCTGTTCGATGGCGCGAACGTAGGCCACTACGTCGCGCTTCCACTCGCGCAGGTCAATGATGGGATAGCCGACCACTTGACCGGGACCGTGATATGTTACGTCGCCACCGCGATCGGTTTGGTGGAGTTCGATGCCGGCGCGCGAGAGGATCTCTGGGCTGGCGAGCACGTTGGTCTCGTGCGCATTGCGTCCAAGGGTGACCACGTGCGGATGCTCGACGAACAGAAGCCGGTCAGGCGCGAGCGCGTGTTTGCGCTCTTCCACCATTTGCTGTTGGAGGCGGAAGGCTTCGGCGTACGGCATACGCCCCAAGTCTCGCACCTCGCAGATCCGCATCGGCATTGGAAAAACCTGTGTGCTGTCCTTTTCTCTTTGGGCGATGGTGTCGATCAGGCGTTGATGGCCTGGCCGTAGACTGCGTTGAAGGCTTCACCCACGGCTTCGTAAAGCGTGGGATGAGCGTGGATGGTGGAGATCATCGTCTCCACCGTGGCTTCGGCTTCCATCGCGGCCACCGCTTCGGCGATGAGTTCATAGCCGTGCGGCCCGATGATGTGGACGCCGAGGATCTCGCCGTATGTTTCGTCGCTGACGATCTTGACGAAGCCGTCGTGGCTGCCGAGGATCGAAGCTTTGCTGTTCGCCATGAAGGGGAACTTGCCCGTGCGGACCTTGTATCCTTGTGCCTTGGCTTGCGCTTCGGTCAGGCCCACGCTGCCGATTCCGGGCTCGGTATACGTTGCGCCCGGGATGCGGTTCTTGTTGATGGGCCGGGCCGGGCGGCCCGCGATATGAGCGATCGCGACCATGCCCTCCATGGTCGCCACGTGCGCGAGCTGCGGCGTACCCGCAACAACGTCACCGATCGCGTAGACGTGCGGCTCGGCGGTCATCTGGAAATGATTCACCTTGATGAAGCCGCGCTCGGTTTCCACCTTGGTGTTCTCGAGCCCGATGCGATCGGTGTTGGGGCGGCGGCCCACGGCCACCAGCAGCTTCTCAGCCTCGATCACTTCCTGGCGTCCGCTCGAGAGCGTTACTTGCAGTTGGACGCCGTTCGCCGTCTTCGAAACGGACTCGACGCGAGCGCCGGTCTCCGAGCGAATGCCCTGCTTGCGGAAGCAGCGCTCGAGTTCCTTCGACACTTCCTCGTCTTCGACCGGAACCAGGCGCGGCAGCATTTCGAGCACCGTACACTGGCTTCCGAAGCGTTGAAAAATGGAGGCGAATTCGACGCCCACGGCGCCTGCGCCGATGATGGCGAGGCTCTTGGGCACCACAGGCATCTTGAGGATCTCGATGTTGGTGAGGATCGTATCGTCGGCCTGGAGGCCGGGGAGCATGCGCGCTTCCGAACCAGTGGCGATGATGATGTTGCGTGCTTCCACGGTGCGCGTGGATCCATCGGGTCCGGCGACGTCGACCTTGCCGCCGCCCTTGAGCGTGGCATAGCCGGCGATGACGTCGACCTTGTTCTTCTTCATCAGGAACTCGACGCCCTTGGCGTGCTTGATGACGATCTTGTTCTTGCGATCGAGAGCCAAGGGAAGGTCGAGCGAGGCGTTCTGGCAGTGGATGCCTTGCTCTTCGGGATGCTTGAAGTGCTCCCAAACTTCGGCGGTTTGGAGCAGGGCTTTGGTAGGCACGCAGCCGACATGCAAACAAGTTCCACCGAGCTTGGGATCTTTTTCGACGATGGCTGCCTTCAAGCCGTACTGGCCGGCGCGAACCGCCGCGGAGTAGCCGCCGGGGCCGCTACCGATAATCAGGACGTCGTATGACATGCGTTGGTACTTTCATGATAGCGAGAATGTGTTTTGAGAGGGACCGAATTCGCAACCAAGTTCTGAGACGGCGCGTCACGGATAATGAGTGATATGAGGCTGGTTTCATTCATGGCGTTGGCGTGCCTGGCGGCGCCAGCAGCGGCACAGGCTCCGAGTGCGAAGAAAGCCGCACCCAAGGCTGCTCCGAAAGCCGCGCCAAAGCCGGCGGCTCCCGCGGCCAAGCCGGTCGAATTTCCGATCGAGACACTCGCCGTTCGGGGAAGCAAGATGTATCCGGAGGCTGCGATCCTCACGGTGCTCGGGTTGAAGGTGGGGCAACCATTGCGCCAAGCCGATGCGGATGCGGCCCGGGACCGGTTGCTCGCCAATGGAGCCTTCTCGAACGTGAGCTACCGATACGAACCCTCGCCCTCGAAGCAAGGCTACGCCGTGGTGTTCGATGTCGTCGACTACGAACAGGTGATCCCCTATCGGCTAGAGCGGCTGAACGTAGATGAGCTGAGCTTCCGCAAGCAACTGCTGACGCGCGAGCCTCTCTTCGGCGAGAAGATCCCGACCAACCAGCCCGTGCTCGACCGTTTTCGCGAATATGTGCAAGCGGCTGCGAAGGAGAGTGTGCAGGTCAAGGTGACCGCGGACGCCGCGGGGAACCTCTTCGCGCTGTTCGTTCCAGGGGGCTCGCTGCCGGCCGTGGCCGAGGTGCGGTTCGAGGGCAACGAGGTGATCGCGAAGGAAGTGCTGCAGAAGGCGGTGCATGGTCCGGCGATCGGCGTGGAGTTCAGTGAGCAGCGGTTTCGCGACGTGCTCGATGCGAGCGTTCGTCCTTTGTATGAGTCGCGGGGGCGGCTAGGCGTGAAGTTTCCGAAGATCGAGTCGAGTGCGGCTTCCGGAGGCGTGCGCGGATTGGCGGTGAAGGTGACGGTAGCCGAGGGTCCGAGCTTCTCGTTCGGTGACGTGGAGGTGAAAGGGATCGATAGCGGTCCCGAGTTGGTGAAGACGAGCGGAATCAAGAAGGGCGACGTCGCCAACATGGACGCGGTGAAGGAAGGGCAAGAGAAGGTGGTCGCTGTAATCAAGCGCAGGGGCTACTTGAACGCGAAGGCCTCGACCGAGCGGAAGATCGACGAGAAGGCGAAGACATGCGGGATCGTGTATCGCGTGGAGATGGGTCCGGAGTTCCACTTCGGAAAGTTGATGCTGGAAGGGCTCGACTTGAACGGCGAGCATGAGATCAAGAGGATGTGGGGGATGAAGCTGGGGCAGGTGTTCAATGCGGATTATCCCGAGTTCTTCCTGGCGAAGGTGAAGGAAGAGGGAATCTTCGATGATTTGGAGAACGCGCGGGCGAAGGTGACTCCGAATGCGGACAACAGCGTGGATGTGACGCTGGTGTTCAACGAAAAGAGCAAGGCGCAAGAGGTGGGCGGGCAGTCGGGCGGTCCGGGGGGACCCGGTGGGCCTGGTGGCGTGGGGCGGCCGCGGCGAAGGCGGCGATGAAACACACGCCGCGTAAGACGGGCTTTAGAGCTACGCGGTGAAGGGATCGCGAAGCCGAGCTAAGCTAGGCGCGTTGGCGGACAAGTGCTGAACTTCGAGTTTCCTCGAGAGGACTTCCCGCGTGCGGGCACTAATATTGTGTGAGTACAGCCGATCCGGGAATCAACAAGCCGTTCGATCGCATCGTCAAGGCGTTCAATGACGAAGCGCCGCTGATTCTGCTCGAGTGGATGGGGCTGAGCGGACCGGGTACGGTGCTAGAAACGGCGCCGCTACGGCCGGAATCGGCCCCCACCGCGGTGCTGCCGGACGCTGTGTTGAAAGTAAAGCCGCCGGGGGCGAGCGAGTTCGTCCTCCACACGGAGTTCGAGCTCGATTACAAGGCCAACGAATTGTGGACCATCGCGCGTCAGGGTGGCAGCTTGGCGTTCCAGCACCGGATTCCGGTGGTAACGGTTTTGTTCCTGTTGCGACCTGATCACGTGCCGGCGGAGATACCGGAAGTCGCTGAAGACTCGGTGGGTGAGACGCGGTTGCTTCACCCCTTCCGGACAATGCGTGCGTGGGAGTTGGATCCCGAGCCCGTGCTGCGGCGGAATCAGCCGCGGTTGTTGCCGTGGGTTGTACTGTTGAAGTCGAGTGATGAGCAAGTGGCGCGGGTGGGGGAACTGCTCGGGCGGTTGGGCGATGAGGAGGCGATCGTGAGGTTTCTCACGATGGGCAGCCTCCGGTATCATAGGAGTCAGCTAGAGGACATGCTGGGAGGCCAGAAAATGGGACTGGGCGAGGCAATCATCCAAGGATCGAGTCTGGTTCGCGAGATTCGCGAACAGGACGCCGAGATGTACAAGAAGCAGGTGGCGGCGGCGCGCGAGCAGGGCGAAGCCGAGGGCGAGGCGAAAGGCAAGGCAGAAGGCCGGGCGGAGGGCAAGGCAGAAGGTCGGGCGGAGGGCCGGGCAGAAGGCCAACGAGAACACTCTCGGCGCCTGCTGCGGAACTTTCTGGGCTCTCGGTACCCCGGTCTCGAGGCGATGGCCGAAATCGACAGCATCGGTGACGTCGAAGTGCTCGATTCTTTGATTGAACGTGTTGCCACCAAGGCGGCGCCCGGCGAGCAGATCGCGGCTGAGATACGCGCCGCCGCGGGCGAGCGCTGACCTCGCTCGTCTGAAGTTGGCTCGAGAGGAATAGGAAGCCGCCACGCTGGGAGGCCAGAAAATGGGACTGGGCGAGGCAATCATCCAAGGATCGAGTCTGGTTCGCGAGATTCGCGAACAGGACGCCGAGATGTACAAGAAACAGGTGGCGGCGGCGCGCGAGCAGGGCGAGGCGAAAGGCAAGGCAGAAGGCCGGGCGCAGAGGGCCAGCGAGAACACTCGGCGCCTGCTGCGTTCCCTGCTGGTACCCCGGTCTCGAGGCTATGTCCGAAATCGATGGGCATCGGTGACGTCGAACTGCTCGATTCTTTGATTGAACGCGTTGCTGCCAAGGCGGCGCCACGCGAGCAGATCGCGGCTGAGATACGTGCCGCTGCGGCGAGCGCTGACTTCTCCGCGACCGTTCGATTTCCGGGATCGAGGTTTCGGGGAGATTCGTGGAGCAGGACGCCGAGGTTACTGGAAACTGGCGGCGGCGCGCGAGCAGGGTGAAGCGAAGGCCAGAGGGCGCGCTCGCGGCGGCTTCCTTAACCTTGTGGCTACGTCCTGGGCAATTCGGGTCTCCAGTGCATCACGGAAACCGACGGCATCGCCGCCGATTGGCACACGGGCTTCGAGTTGGCAGCAGCAGGAACGCGAAACGTCAGTTGTAGAGTGCGCCAGCCGGGCCAGCGCGTTCACTGGCCCACTCTTGCGCCCCACCGCGTAGATGCCATCGCCGCGAAGATCGGAAGGCATGCCGTACTGGCGGAGCATGTGCTCCACCCAGGCGAACTCGGGCTGCGCGCGATCGAGGAACTCGCCGGTCTCGAGCGTGGTTACGGTGAAGCCCGCGTCGGCGAAGAGCCGATAGATTTCCTTGGGCGTGTACTCGCGGCTGTGGCGTGCGTCGCCGTCTTCGCCGGGGCGCAAGTAGGCTGGGAAGAACCCAGGATGGTAGCCTTGCAACGCAGCATGAATGGCGCGCAGCGAGGCAATGTTCGGCGTGGTGAGCACCAAGTGGCCGCCTTCGCCCAGGATGCGGTTGATCTCGCTCATCAGGAACATCGGATCATTGGGCAGGTGCTCGATCAACTCGCAGCAGAGCACAGTGTGGAAGTACGAGTCGGGGTAGGGGAAGCGATCCTTCTCGGCGTCGAACAAATCAATATCGCAGGAGAATGTTTCGCCGGCCGAAGACGTGATGCGCTTGGGATCCACCTTCCCCCGGGGACCGTAGTAGCAGCCGCGGACCTCGCCGTACCCGAGCTTCTTCTCGAGAGCCGGTGTGATTTGCATGTATGCGCCCATCTCGAGGATCCGCTGATCGGCTGAGCCGGGCGGCACGAGCGAGAGCGTCCTTTCTAGCCGCGTGATGTGGGTCTCGACGTATTCGCGTGAGCCTTCGGAGTCTTGCGCCCACGTGCGAATGTACTCGGGTTCGACTGGCACGGCGGGCGTCGGCACTGGCGCGGGCGTGGCTGGTTGGGACCACTCGCGTCCAGTCGCGATCGCGGTCAGGAAGCTGTCGTAGAGAGCCGCCGCGCGATCCCACGTGCATTCTCCTAATACCCATTTGCGAGCACGCGCGCCGAGTTGCGCGGCGAGGTCTTGGCGCTGGACGAGCAGGGCGAGGTACTCCGTGAGCAGGTCTTCTTCATTCGCGTCGACCGGAACTTTGAGACAGATCTCGTCAGGGAACTCGTGAAACGCGCCGACATCGGACACGATCACGGCCTTGCCGAGTCCGAAGGCCCGCAGCAACGTGCCGGAAGTCTCGCCTACGGTGGGGAAGCGCAGGTTGAGCAGAATGTCGCAGGCGGCGAGGTATCCCACGAAGTCGCCGATATCGGCGCGGCCAATCAGCCGCACATTCGCGCTCAGGCCGAGCGTGCGAATCACCTCCGCTACCGGAAAATCGGGATGCGGTTCGCCGACGAGAATCATGCGCGCTCGCGGCTCGGACTTCACCACGCGTTTGAACGCTCGTAGCGACTCGGTGATTCGCTTGTAGGGCTTGATGTGTCCGAAGATTCCGACGAGTGGCGTGGCGGGATCGAGGCCGAGACGCTGGCGATAGATCATGCGATCGGCGTCAGGAAGCCAAGCTCCGTGGGGAACGCGGGCCGCGGGTCCGGTGTAGCCGGCGCGGCGAGCTTCGGCGATGACGTAGTCGCTGTGGGCGATGAGCCCGCGGGAGGAAGCGAGCACACGCCGCAACATCGGGACCCCGTCATAGTCCGGCCCGACTTCGAGATCGCGCACGCGGCGGGCGTAGTCGAGCGCGGCGGGGCCGCCATCGAATTCGCACTCGCGCAAGTACGCGTCCCAGTCATTGCGGCGGATGGTGAGGTCGGTGATCAGGTGATGGAGATTGGCTTCGTGCAGTACGATGACGCCGGGATGCCGGAGCGCGGTCTCGTAGGCTTCGATGTGGTCTCCGTTGTTGCCGATCTGGTAGAGCGCGACGTCGAAACGCGAGGGATCGAACGCTTTTCCTTCGCCGCGGAAGGTTTCCACTTGCCAGCGGCCTTGGGCCGAGTGGAGCAACGCCTCCGAATAGTCCGCAATGCCGCTCTTGGCTGGAGGCAGGGGAGAGAAGAACGCGACTCGAAGCGGCATCACGCGGCTAGCGGACGAGGTCCATGGTGAGCGTTCCCACCGGGAGCGGAGCTTTGATGCGGAGCGGAGTGCGTGTGGCGTCGCGGGCGAAGAGAATCTCGAAGTTGCTGGTGGAGGCGGGTCCTTTGACGGTGATGGAGATGCGGTCGGCATCGACGCGGGTGTCGCCGGCGGTGATGGCTTCGGTTCCGGCGTGTTTGAGCGAAACCTGATAGGGCGCGCCGAAATAGATGGTTTGCGGCGGCGGAATGCGGCCCTTGCTCAGTTCGTCGCGCACGTAGAACAGAAACGCGAGGCCATCGCGTGCGCACGCGCCCACCGCTGTTTCCGTTTTGCCGCCGTCTTTGGTCTGGCGGACAAGCGTACCCTTGGCGGAATCGAAGGTGGATTTCTCCGACGACTTGCGCGCACCGTGGGCGGATTCCTTCTCGAACAGAACCGAGCAGAAACGTTCCGGAGCGATGCGCGAGCGATACTGATCGCGGACCGGTACTCCGGGGAGCGAGGCATCGAGCACGAGTTCGAGTTCGCGATGGGTTCCGTTGAGCTTGGAGCTGATGCTGCCTTCGCCAAGGCTGAGTCCGCTGGGCCAACTGATGGAGTACTGCAGGGATTCGCCTTGTGCGAAGAGCGTGGAAGCGAGAGCGAAAATGGCGATGGGAAGACGGCTCACCGGGGCGCTACCTCCGCGCACCGGCAGGCACACCGCCGTGCCAGCGATTCCTCATTCGGGATTCGGCCACCTCGTGATAGACGGCGAGCGTGCGGCGCGCGGCGTCTTTCCATTGGAATCCGCTGGCGCGTTGTAAGCCGAGCCGCTCCATGCGCGTGCGCAACTCGGGGTCGAGCAGCAGGTCACGCAGGGCGCGGGTAATTTCGAACGTGGAGTGAGGATCGAAGCAGACGCCAGCTCCGTCGGCGACTTCTACCGTCGCCGTGGTGTTCGAGCAGGCCACGGCGCGTCCGCACGCCATCGCTTCGAGGATGGGCAAGCCGAACCCCTCGTAGAGCGACGGAAACGCGAACACGTCGCATCCGCCGTAGAGTTGGAGCAACTCCTCGTCGGTGACGAAGCCGGTGAAGTGGATGCGATCGGCGATGGACGAGCGCGCGGCAGCTTGGCGAATGCGCATGGCGTGCCAGCTATCCTTGCCTGCGAGCACGAGATGATGCGGCAGTTGCGGAACGGCGCGAACGAGGTCCTCGAACGCGCGGATCAACCCTTCCTGATTTTTCCTCGGCTGCAGATCGCCGACCATTAGCACATAGGGTTTGACGATCCCGAAACGAAGCCGTAGCGCCGCTTGCACCGATTCGCGCGGCACGGGGCGGAAGGTGGAACTGACGGCGCCGGGAACTACGGCGATGCGTTCGCGGCTGATGCCGTAGAGGCGCCGGATCGCGTTGGCGGAGAACTCGCTGAGCGTGAGCACGCGGGCGGCCTGTTCCACGGTGCGGCGCACGGTGAACTTCAGTTGTGCGACGCGAGCAGGCGGGAAGTACTCGGGGTGTTCGAGGAAGCTGACGTCATGCACGCTGACGACGACCGGCACTGGGCAAGCAATGGGCGCAGTGTACTGTACGTGCAGGAGAGCAGGCCGGTCTTGGCGGAGGCGGCGGTTGAGATCGAAGCCGAGGCGGAGCCAAGGATTTCCGGACACACGACGCCACTGGACTCTTTCCGGCAAGTCGCGTTCGGCGCCTGGCTCGGAGAGGTACGCAATCAGTTCGTTCTCTTCACCCAAAGAAGCGAAGGATCGCACGAGGTTTCTGACATAGACTTCATTCCCCGTCAATTTCCGCCCGATGGCGTGCGCGTCCACTGCGAAGCGATGCACGTTCTTTTCAGTATAGTCAAACAGCCAATTGCTCCAATACTTTCCAACCCGACTCCCAAGTAAATGTTGTGTTAAATGTCCTGGTGCCGAGTGCTGCGAGACGCTCTGCTTCTTGGGGGGAAGTGACGAGTTCCGCGACGGCGTTCGCGAACGAGGTTGGATCATCGGCGATGCGGAGCGCATCGGTAGGTAGGCCTTCGGCTCCGATGGAAGTGGACACGACGGGCACTCCAGCCGACCACGCTTCGAGAATCTTGATGCGAGTTCCGCTGCCGGAGAGTAGAGGGACGACTGCAGCACGCGAGGCGGCGAGTTCAGGCAAGGCGTCTTCAATGGCGCCGGTTGCCACGGCTCCAGCGGGAATCGGCAGGCGATCGGAGCCGCGTCCGAGGAGCAGCCAACGCAATCCGGGGGCTTGCTTCGAGAGCGCGGGCCAGACGTTGCGGGCGAACCAGTCGAAAGCGGCGCGATTGGGTTCGTAGTCGAAGTTGCCCGAGAAGACGATTTGATTTTTCTGGGCAAGCCGCGCGATCTCTCGTCGAGGAATGGTGTTCGGCCAGACCTCGGCGGCCGCTTGCGGTACGCGCTCACGGTCGTCTTCGGAACAGGTGAGGGCGAGATCGTAGCAGGGGAGCCATTCGGTCTCGACGGCGTAGGCGCCGAGGGCGAAGCGGCGATGGATGGCGGCAAGCGGCCACGACGAGGAAGCCGCTACGCTTTCATGCCACGCGGACTCGATGTTGTGGAGATCGATGATGAGCTTGGCGGCGCGGCCGCGCAGAATCTGGTGATAGCCTGCGCACCATTCATGTTCGACGACGGCGACATCCCACTGGCGATTGCGGACCAGCCGTTCGAGCGCGGCACCGAAGCCCGTGAAGCGGTCGATCAATGGCGGCGCATGATAGAGCGCGCGGCGGAGATTGCGGAGAGCGCGGCTAGCCGGGTCGCGGCGGTGCGTCGGGATCGGGATGATGTGGAGTTGGTCGACGAGTCCGGGTGGGAGTTCCGGAGGGGGGAGCTGGGCCTCGCGGAACAGGATCAGGTCGAGCAGGTAGCGCTTCGAAAGATAGTGGGCCATCGCCGCCGTGCGCATTGCGCCGCCGCCGTGGAGCGGATATGGCGGCTCGGGACACAGCATCAACGCGCGTGGCGGCAAACGGCCTCCTGGTAGACGGCGCGGGTGAGTTCGGCGGATCTGCGCCACGAGAATTCCGCGGCGCGGCGCAGCGAGAGTTCGCGCCAGGGCTGGGGATTCGCGATGACGGCGCGAATGGCTTCTGCCCACGCCCGTGGATCGCCGGCGGGGGCGTGGAGCGCCGCGTCGCCGCTGACTTCGACCAACGCGGCGTCGAGGGAAGTGATCACCGGCGCGCCGCATTGCATGGCTTCGAGAACGGGAAGCCCGAAGCCCTCGTAGAGAGATGGATAGAGGAACACGGACGCGGCCGAGTAGAGCGCGGGTAGGTCCGCATCAGAGACCGCGCCGAGGAAGCGGACGCCGGGCGTGGGCGGCATTTCTCCTCGACCCGAAATCCAAAGCTCGATCCCAGCCAAGCGGCAGGCTTCGATGGCCGTGGTGAGGTTCTTGCGCGGCTCGATGGTGCCCACGCACAAAGCATACTTCGCAGCGTGGGCAGCGCGCGCGACTGGAGCGAAGTGAACCGGGGCTGCTTCGGGCACGGCCACCACTCGCGCCGGATCGAGATGGAAGTGGGCGATCGCCTCGCGCCGGATCGCTTCCGTCGGCGTGATCACCATGGTGACAAGCCCGAGCCGGAGCAACCACGGCGTGCGCCGGCGCACTCGCGCGGAGGCCGCGCGCCAGGGTTCGTTCTTCCACGGAGAGAGATCGTGAATGGTCATCACCGATGCGCACACGGGGACGTACGGCACGGCGAAGTCGGTTCCGTGGAAGAGCGAGTAGTTTTCGCGACGCAGCAGGAGCGGCAATCCCGTGGACCACCAGCGTCCCACGCCCGGCTCGATGAGATCGAAGCTCTCATCGGGAAAGACGGCAGCGAGGGCACGGTGGAGTTCGAGCACGTAGCGCGGGATGCCTCCGGTGGGAACGGTAAGCGGAGTCGCGTCGAGAGCGACCTTCATAGGGAACCGCGGCGAATCTCCTCGAGGATGGAGCGCGGACTAGGGAGCCAGCCGAGTTCGCGCGCGGCCTTGGTGCTTCCGATCTTTTGATCGAGCGCGAGCGCATCGGCGAGGGGGCCGAGCTTTTCGCGAGCTTGGTCCAGGGGAAGGGAAGTGCTGATGCCTGCTGCTTCGGCGAGTTGCTTCACTGGAATGGCTGGTCCGTGCGCGACGACATAGAGCGATCCCGCCGGGGCGCGTTCGAACGCGAGCGCGTAGACCTCGGCTAGTTCATCGATGTGGATGAAGCTCCAGTGATTGGATCCGTCACCGGCCACCGGGAGGCGGCCGTGAATGAGATGCGCGAGGAGACCGCTTCCGCGTCCCCAGACAATGCAGGGGCGGAGAACGATCCCGCGGACCTTGCGCTCCGTTGCATCGAGCACCAGGCGTTCGACTGCGGGTCGCCATGCGACGAGGGCTGGCGGTTTGATGGGGAACATCTCGCCAGCGAGCCGGCCGCCGGTGTTTCCCATCACCCAACAGCCGCTGGTGTAGACGAACGGCCTGTTCGATCCCGCCAGCACGCCGAGTGTGGCTTCGACCAGCGCTTTGTCAAGGGCTCCCGCTTGCGGTCCGCGCGCGAGCGCAGTGTGAATGACGCCATCGCTCGCGGCGGCTGCTGAGGCGAAGGCCGCTGGATCTTCGAGACTGCCGCGCACGACGGCGACGCCCGCAGCTTCCAGCTTGTGCGCGGCCTCGTCCGAACGAGCCAAGCCCGCGACCGCGTGTCCCCGGGCGCGGAGACGCTCGGCCACTGCCGATCCGATGTAGCCGGTGGCGCCCGTTACGAGAATCGACATGCTAGTTGCTGGGGCGAAGCCCCTCGTCGGCTCCGAGCCCTTTCTCGAGCCAGCCAGGATACCAGCGGAAGACGTTGCCGGTAAGGCTGCCGATGAAGATGAACTTCTCTGGGGTGACGTGCAGCCAGTGACCGGGCGACTCCATCGCGCCCAGGACCTTCCCTGTGGCCTTGTCGATTTTCATAATGCGGCCAGCGAGAGTGTCATAGGTGAGGTTTTCGATGTTGTTGCGATGGGTGATGACCCAGAGTTCCTGATCTTGGGTAATGAAGATGTTTTGCGTGGCGCCGAGGTGGTTCCACTGGCGCAGGAATTTTCCATCGGCGTCGAAGATCTGGATGCGGTTGTTCTCGCGGTCACTCACGTAGACGATGCCGTCTTTGTCGACGGCCACCGAGTGAACGGTGTTGAACTCGCCGGGCTTGGTTCCCGGCTTGCCCCACGTGGTAACGAACTTGCCATCGTAGGTGAACTTCATGACGCGCGAGTTTCCGTAGCCATCGCTGACGTAGACGAACTTGCCGTCAGGCGAGAAGGCGATGTCGGTGGGGCGATTGAAAGTCTTCTCGTCAGTGGCCGCTTTGCCTTTGATGCCGAGCGTGAGTTCGAGCTTGCCGTCGCGGGAGAAACGCATCACCTGGTGGTCGCCGTTGTCGGTGATCCAGACCTTGCCTTGCGCGTCCACTCGGAGGCCGTGAGGATTGCCGAACATGCCTTTGCCCCAGGAGCGGAGGTAGTTTCCCTTTGCGTCGAATACCACGAGCGGGTCGGCTCTCTTGCCGCGGTGGAAGGCGTAGACTTCGCCCTTGGAGTCGACCGCGACTGAGCTGACGCGGCCGAATTTCCAGCCGGCGGGCATGGTGTCGGGTTCTTCGCCGAAGCGGATCTGGACGCGGTATTTGAGGAGCCCGCCTTCGTGCGGGTACCAGCCGGGGGGCTGGGCGCAGAGAGTGGCGGCGGCGAGGAGCAAGGCGGCGTGGCGCATGGGAGAACCCTCCCGGATTCCTGAGGAATTATAGCAGCGGGGGCGTTAGGAAGTTCCCGCATGAGGGCCGTTCTCGATACGAAGCTGTTTGCGAATGGTATCGCACAGACTGTCTGCGATTTCGGTGTGGCGTGGCACCTGCGCCGATCGATTGCAGGAAGGATTGCGGTCGATGTCGTGCGGTCCTGAGCTTCGCCGGAGGTAGCAACCGGCTCGTTCGAGTTCGCGCACGAACTCCCTGCGCTTCACGCCGCGACTTCGATTTCCTTGGTTTCCACCGCAAAGGCGGACGGAGTGCCGGCACTGTCTTCGATCATGAGACGGTAAGCGTCGCGGATATTGTTTTCGAGCTCGTCGAGCGTTTCCCCTTGGCTGAAGACGCCGGGTACGCCGGGAAGCCGGCCGACGAACCACCTACCGTCGCGCCAGTACTTGAGGCGAAACCGTAACTGCATGCCTTCACGCTAACACAATCGTCAGAACCACTCCGCCTTGTTCACGACATTTTCGAGCGGCTCACCCGAAGCAAAGCGGCGGATATTGGTGAGCAGCACGTCGAGGTGGCGCTCGGAGATGCGAGGAGAGTACCCAGCCACGTGCGGCGACAGGATCACGTTTTCGAATTTCCAGAGCGCGTGATCGGCCGGGAGCGGCTCGGTCTCGTAAACATCGAGCGCTGCGCCGGCGATTGTCGTCGTTTCGAGCGCGGCCGCGAGATCGCTCAGATCGACGATCGCGCCGCGGCCAATATTGATGAGGTAAGCCGTGCGCTTCATCTTGGCGAACGCAGCCGCGGAGAACATCTTCACGGTACGCGGCGTGTGGGGCGCGGCGATGACCACGAAGTCGCTCGTTGCGAGCAGGCTATCGAGCCCCTCCATCGGCCAGGCATCCGGATTCCGAGGGTCCACTGCGATGACACGCATCCCGAACGCTTCGGCGCGGCGCTTGGTTTCGAGGCCGATGGCGCCGAGCCCGACGATGCCCATGGTCTGGTCGGCGAGGTGCATGTGGTTGCGGTCAATGTCGTTGATCACGCCTGGTCCGGCGGCGAACGACGAGCGGCCCGACTCGCCGCCAACGGGTTCATAACGGCGCTCGAGCTGGCGGCGGATGTAGATGTGGAGATTGCGGGCGAAGCAGAGGACGTAGCCCATCACCTGGTCGGCAATGACGTCGGAGTAGAGTCCGCGCATGTTGGTAAGGGTGCACGGGTGGTCCACTAGGGCAGGGAACATGTAGTGTTCGAGGCTAGCGGTGGGTGACTGGATCCAGCGGAGGTCCCGTGCGCGGGCGAGCAGTTCGGGCGTGATTTTGCCGAAGAATGCATCGGCATCGGTGATGCCGGCGAGGGCTTCGCCGGGAGTCGCAGCGTTCGCGACCTCCATCGAACCTGCCGCCTCGCGGATCAGATCGAGCCGGCGCCGCTCGACGGGTGGATGGATGACGAGCTTCATCCAGGTCAGAGTAGCAGGGGCCTGGGGCCTACATGCTGTGGCGTCAGGTGGGACCACCCGCTTCGTAGCGGCTCTCTCGAAATGAACCGCAGCGTGGGTTTCGCCATGCCTCGCATCCGGCGCCATGGGCGGTCCGCAACGCGGCCCACAGCGACTCGCGCCACGTTTGCTCCGGTCTAGCGTTCACGTTCGAGCTTGACCTTGATCGCGAGCAGCCCCGTTTGCAGCGCCTCGCGGCTCCGCTTCACCGCTACCGAGCGCAGCAGCCGGCCCTTCGGTCCGGTCAAGCCCTGCTGCCGCGAACCCTTCCAGGTGACCAGAACGAACTCGTGCGCACCGTCCTCGCGCAGGCACAGCCACAAGTCGATGGCGGCTTGGAAATAGTGCGAGGAGTAGAGTTGTTTGTTGCCGATGAGCCATGGTGCCCTGTCGCCCGGTGGCTGCGAGATGACTACGTGGTTGACGCGGAATGTGGGCTTGAGGCCGAAGGCGACTCGTTCCCAGTAGAAGAAGTCACGGAGATGGGTAGGCGGGGCCGAGGGGTAATGGAGGAAATAGCGGTAGAAAGCCGGAAAGGAGTCGGCCAGGTTTTCGGCGCGGCTCAACACGCTACGAAAGGTGGCGGCGACATCGGCGGGTCCGGACTTGTCGCGGTACTCCCCCAGGGCGCGATCTCCCTCGTGCCGGTAAGCTACGAGTGAATCGAGTACCATGCGCCGGGCGATGGCTGCGGCGGCTTCCGGAGAATCCGCCGATTGCAGTTGCCGCATGGCGCTGGCCGTGAGTTGGAATTCGCAGTCTCCGGGGCGGCAGTGGCGGATCTGATCGAGGTCTTTTGGATCGAGGCGAAGCGCGGCGAGGTCTTGGAGGCTGGGCGGATCGTGCAGGCGCTGTGCGGCCAGGTAGTTCTGGCCATCCACCAAGCTTTCGACATTCTCATAGCCGGCCACGAACGCCGCGGGATTCCCGGTGACGCGAATGGCCGCGAGAAGCACCACTTCGTTCGGATCATCGCCCGGGATTTCGCGGACAACCGGCGCTCCGCGTGCAAGCGTCTCTGTTTCGAGCGGTGTGAAGCGGAGCCGCTCGCGCAATGAACGTTCGATGCTTGCTGGCTGAGCGGATGAGGCGGAAACCCAAACGCAGGCGAGAAGAAGGAGCACTGGTAGGAACCGCGGGCTCAATCTTCCAGTACCTGGACGAACTCGGCGATCACGCGGTAGCGCCCGTCTTCGGTCAACTCCCACGACTCGAATTCCGGGTTGAGCGGTTCGAGGATCACGCGTTGGTGTTGCCAGCCGTCTTCAGTCTCGAGCTTGGTGCTCTTGTAGCGCTTCACGGTATAGCGAGCGCCTTCATCGGGCTGCGAAAGATCTTCGACGAGTAGGCGGCGGCCCTGGCGAGATCCGGTGACGCTCGCGCGGAAGGCGCAAAGTGCGCCATCGGGGATGAGAGGCTCCATGGAGCGGCCGGTGACGTGAGCGGCGAACATGTCCTCGGTGAGGCGGAGGCGCTCGGGGACCTCCATCCAGCCCTCAGGCTCGACATCCATCCGCTCGCCCCACTTGCCCGCGGCGGCGCGGCAGGAGTAGACGGGCAGATGAGTGCGAAAGGGGATCACCGTGGCCGGTACGTATTTGCGATAGAGAGCGCGGAGCGTGGCGTCAAAACCAGCCATCAGCACGGGCTGGCGCTCCGAGATGCGAATGGCGTTCGATAGGGTGTCTTCGAGCCGATGGAGCAGATCCGGGGCTGGCTCGGTGGCCATCTTTTGTTCGAGATCCCCGGCGAGCAGCTCGAGAACTTCCTCATCGTCTTCGGTGGCGATGCGATCCCAGTCGCGGCGCAGGCGCACGCCCAGGCGTTCGTTTCCAGGATCGTGAAGCATCACGCCGATGACCACCGGAGGCCGGCCGCCGAATGCGCCCTCGAGGAGGAGATACTCGGCCTGGCTAGTGGAGATCATCTTCTCTTGTATATCGGTCAAAGGGAGGGGAGGGAAGCTCCGCCGGGGCCCTCTCAACGCGGGGTGGAGGGATAGTACCCCTTACGCGCACGAACGCGTACGTTGGGTAAGTTGACTTTGACGTCGATGTTCCGAAAGACTTTAGCCGAATCGGTTTCGGCGGGAATATAGCGCATGATGTACTGCGTGGTGATCTCGCCCGCTACCTTGGCGATGGACTGGAACATTCCCTTGGCGATTTCGGAAGCGTAGCCGCCGGTGCCGACCTTGAGCGCGTAGTTACCCTCATCGGATGGAGTGGAGAGGTAACCCGAGATCTCTTTGTAGAGGTTCTTGTTGAGCGGGTATTCGACGCGTCCGCCGGTTTCCTTGGCCAGGCGTTCGAGGGTCTTTTCGCCATCGGCGGCGAATCCGAACGCGGTGGTGGACACGCCGTAGATGGTGACGAGGTTGCGCTGCGCCAGCTCGAGCACCTCGTCGAGCGTCTTCTTGCTGGCGGTGTCGTGGCCATCGCCCACCACCACGATGATGCGCCGCGGCTCGATGGGTTCGCCCTTCACGAGGTCGCGCGAAGTGCAGGCCATGTAGATCGCGTCGTAAAGGGCCGCCCCTCCGCCAGGCTTCAGCTTGCGGACCTTCTCCATCATCTTCTCGGGGTCGTAGTGGGTATTGACCTGGAGTTCGGCGTCGGTGCCGTAGGAGATGAGGTAGCCCGAGTATTTCTTCTCACCCGGCAGCAGCGTCTGGATGAGATCGACGCTGGCATCCTGGAACGTCTTCCAGTGCAGGCGGTTGGCATTGCTGACGTCGATCAGGAAGCCGACTACCACCGGCTGGCTCCGCTCGCGGTTGAAGTAGATGATCTTCTGCTGTTTGCCTTCCTCGAAGATCTGGAAGTCTTTCTCTTCGAGGTCCGAGACGAAGCGATCAAAGGAGTCGGTGACGGTGACCGGAACGATTACCTCGTTCACCGAGACCTTGATCGCGCCTGCTTCGGATGCCTTGACGTCGGACCCCTTGGCGTCGGGCGGCGGTTGTTTGGCCGCAACCTCGGGGGCCTTGGTCTGGGCTGCCAGGGGAGAAGCCAGGATCGGAAGAAACGTTCTGCGCTTCATGTTGCGGAACCTCACTGTTCCCAATTATAGGCTGCGCGGCGGCGGACTGCGCGTTTAGCGCTGGACGCGTCCCGAGCCTCCGCCCTTGATGAGACCCTCCACTTCGTCGCGAGTGAAACGATTGAAGTCGCCCGGAATGGAGTGCTTGAGGCACGAGGCGGCCACGGCGTATTCGAGCGCGGCTTGGCGCGAGTCGAGATTCATGAGGCCGAAGATCAGGCCGCCGGCGAAGCAATCGCCGCCGCCCACGCGGTCCACGATGTGGGTGATGTCGTAGTGCTTGCTGAGCAGGAAATCCTTGCCGTCATGCAGGCACGCCGACCAACCGTTGTGCGACGCGCTGTGGGACTCACGCAGAGTGATGGCGATTCCCTTCAGGTGCGGATAGGCGGCGAGCACCTTCTCGGCGAGCGCTTTGTACTGGCCGCGGTCGAGCTGCCCGAGTGGACGTCGACGCCCGCCTCGATGCCGAGCGTCGCCTGCACGTCTTCTTCGTTGGCGATCACCCAGTCGCAGTGGCGCACCAGCAGCGGCATCACCTCTTTGGCGGCTTTGCCGTACTTCCAGAGATTCTTGCGGAAGTTGAGGTCGATCGAAACGGTGAGGCCTTTGGATTTGGCGGCGGCCACCGCTTCCACGCCGAGATCCGCCGATGACTGGCTGAGCGCCGGCGTGATGCCGGTGATGTGGAACCATGCGCCACCGTCGAGAGCCTTGTTCCAGTCGACATCGCCAGGCTTGGCAAGGGCGATGGAGCTGTTCTCGCGATCGTAGACCACCTTCGAGGCGCGCTGGTTGGCGCCCGGTTCGACAAAGTAGATGCCGAAGCGGCCCTTGGCGCGGACGATATGCGGGTCGACGCCGAAGCGGCGTAACTCGCCGATGAACGCATCCACGATGGGGTTGGAGGGGGGCAGCAGGGTAACGTAGCGCGAACTGCCGCCGAAGCCGCTAATGGCCACCGCGACATTGGCTTCGCCGCCGCCGAAGGTAGCCAGGAATTGAGGGGACTGGAGGAAGCGCTCGAACCCCGGCGGGGCCAAACGCAGCATGATCTCTCCGAAGGAAACGACGAGTTGGGCCATATGCGAAGCCACTAGTTTAACAATCGCCTGCGTGATACACTTGAGGCCCATGGCACGAGCGCGTCTACTAGCCATTGTTTGCCTTTCTTTACCGTTGGCGTTACCGCTTGCGGGGGCCGATTTATCGCAGGCTCCGCAGCTTCCGCACAAGGCGGTACCCGGTTGGGCCCAGTTGCCTTCCGGGTGGAATTTCGGAGAGACCAGTGGAGTCGCCGTCGACAAAGACGACCATGTTTGGGTCTTCAACCGTGGCAAGCATCCGGTGATCGAGTTCGACAAGAACGGACGCTTCGTCCAAGCGTGGGACGACGTGCCGGTGATCTCCTCGCACGGAATCGAGGTGGATCCGGATGGCAACGTGTGGCTCGTGGATGTGAAGGGTCACGCGGTGTTGAAGTTCACGCGCGCCGGCAAGCTCCAAATGGTGATTGCCAACGCGGGACGCGGTCCAGGCGACAACGAGACCAAGTACGCCTTCAATCAGCCGACGGGACTCGCGTTTCGGCCGAACGGCGACTTCTACGTTTCCGACGGCTACGGCAATTCGCGCGTCATCGAATACAACGGGCAAGGCGAGTTCCTGCGGCAATGGGGCAAGAAGGGCACTGGCGACGGCGAGTTCGACCTGGTGCACGACGTCACACTCGACAAGCAGGGCCGGGTCTACGTGGCTGACCGCGCCAATTCGCGAGTGCAGGTGTTCGATGCGCAGGGCAAGTTCCTGGCCAAGTGGACCTCGGTGGGGCAGCCCTGGGGCATCGCCTACGCCGAGAAGGAAAACGCCATGTACATCGCCGACGGGCGCGACAACCGGGTGGTGAAGGCGAACCTCGACGGGCAGGTGCTGGGGGTGCTGTCGGGATTCGGCAAGGCCGTGGGCAAGCTCGACTTCGCCCACCACATCGCGGTGGACTCGGAAGGGTCGATCTACGTCGCCGAGATCAAGAACTGGCGCGTGCAGAAATTCGCCAAGTAAGCTCGAATGTTCCTGTTTCGCGAACCGGGGACGGCCGACGTACGGGACTATCTGAACGACCGCACTCTGGCCGACTTCAACTACAAGGAAATCGGCGCGTCGAATGGACGTAGGCCGCAGGGCTACAACATCGACCGCCACCGCATCGAACTCGGCCGCGGCGTCGAGACGTTCGAACGCGCCAAGAAGGCGATCCGCGATTGGCGGCAGTTCTCGCTGCTGTGGGTGCGGCTGTGCTGGCCGTTCAAGAAGATCCAGGTGGGAGTGAGCGTCGCGGTGTTGGCGCACCACTGGGGATTGTGGTCGATGAATTCGGCGAGGATCGCCTTCGTGATCGACGAGCCACGCCGGTTCGGGTTCGGTTACGGAACCGTGTCCGATCACATGATGCACGGCGAGGAGCGGTTCCTGGTGGAGTGGCGCGATGACGATTCGGTGTGGTATGAAATTTCGGCGTTCTCGCGGCCCGGACATTGGCTGCTGTGGACGATGTATCCGCTGACGCGTATGCGGCAGACGAGATTCGCCAAGGAATCGTGCCATGCAATGGCGCTGGCGGCGGCGGAAGGCCCCGTGAGGGCGAATCGCAAAGTGGTGAGCGGCTAGGTCTTCCAGGGAGTGGTACTTGCGCTCCAGTACCCAGGTGTGGGAGGATACTCGGCAATGAGTGAAGAAGTCCAACAAGAACTCGATCGCCTCAGAAAAGAAAACGAGGCACTGAAACAGAGCCGCCGCGCGGTGGCGGGCATGAGCTTCAAGGTCAGCGAAAAGGGAGCGGTCTCGGTCTACGGCCTGGGGCGCTTCCCGGTGACGCTCTACAAGGAACAATGGGAAAAGCTGTTGTCCGCGGGCGATGAGATCCGCAAGTTCATCGCCGACAACGACGCCCAGCTCAAGAAAAAGGAAGGCTGATTCCACCACGCGGAAGCCCTCCGAGACTCCCGCGCGAGTAGATCGGCAAAGAGATCCCCGGGATGCCCACCACCCCCGGTGGCACCCCGGGAACCTTGATCGCGCCCTGTCAGCCCCGCGCTGATCCAGGAGCGCTACCCGCCTGCGGCTGGGTTGGCCGGAGTGGACGGGCAATCCGTTGCTGGCTCCTCCGAGCGGCTAGCACACGGCATACGCTGGCCATGATGGCGATCCATAACATACGTTCGTTCAACGGCTTATCCTCTGCTTTCGTAAGTGTTTGTTTGCTGCTGTAGGTCGATTGTCGCCGATTGCTGGCTGCATGTATAGCCCGCTGGCGGCGGGGTGTCAGCGACTGGGATTGCAAAAACCTGCTCCCCCAGGGTCGGTTTTCCAGTGCGGAAATGGCAGTTTTGGAATACCATTAAGACTGAGGTTTCGACCCAGTGTGGCCCGCCATGTTGACCCCGGAGCAGTTGGGGTGGGTCCGCGCGTTCGATCAGGCGCATCTCGAGCCCGTGAAAGACCGCAAGAGCCTCCGCGAGTTCTTCCGCCTGGTGGTGGCGTCATCGTTTCCCGATAGTCCGAAACTGCGAACGCTCGAGTACCTCGAGCTTCACTTGAATCTGCGCGAGAGGGCGATCCGCGAACTGGCGCGGCGGCTGGGCGAGCTTCTCGATGCGCACTACGGCGCGGATGGTCCGGGCGGACGATCGCTGACGCGGATGTGTCTCAACACGCTCGACCGCGGGCAGCCGAGCGAAGCCGAGCGGAACGCGCGCTACCGCATCACGTTCGAGACGAACGAGAAGTGCCACCGGTTCGGGCTGCGGAATTTGCTGAAGCCGTTCTTCGAAAGCGAGCGGGGCGTGGCCCTTGTGGCCTCGCCCGAGCGCACCATTGGCGAGGCGCTGTTGCGGCAAACGATCGAGGACGCGCTGGCGGCCGATGACAGGGCGAGCGTGCAGGAGGCGCGGCATCGCGTCCCCGTTCCGGCGAAGGACGGCCGCGATCTGGTATGGTTCGGACCGGTGGAAGGCGTCGAGATTCCAGACGCAGTCGCGCTCCCGGATTTCGAAGACAGCGAGGATCGAGTGTCGCTCGTGTTCACGCGGCTGCGCACGCGTCGCGACACATGCGTGACGGTGATCGCGGCGCAGTGCGGCGAGGCCTACGAGGCGTTCAATGGCTTGGTGCGGTCAGAAGCGGCGATGATGCGGTTCTTTGACCGGATTCCTTCGCGGCGCCAGATTCTGGGGAACGAATTTTCGCTGCTGCTTTCGTTTCCGATCGACGAGGATCGCGAGGTTCTATCGGTGGAGGCGAACTTCGAAGATTGGGCCGGGATCGAAGAGGAACGGGCGGACGTGTTGCCGAAACCGGCGGAGTCAGAGATCGCTTTGCCGCGGCACCAGATTCACAGGCCAGCGCGGAAGGTAGCGCGGTAGCGGTAGCCGGGTCGAGCCCCGAATCGAGTACGATGATTCGAGTGCGACAAGCTATCCTCTATGGCGCGGGCGACCTCCGGATCGAAGATCGGCCCCTCGATCCGAGTTCGCTCGGAGCCAATCAAGTCTACGTCGAGACTATCGTTTCCGGGTTTTCCACCGGAACCGACCTCGGCAACTACGAGGGCCGCTCCACGGAAGTGCCCGGTGCGCCGGACTACCCGCGCTGGGTCGGCTACTCGAATGTCGGCATGGTTCGCGCGGTGGGCGCCGAGGTCACGGCGCCGAAAGTAGGCCAGCGCGTCTTCGCGTTGAAGCCGCACCAATCCGCTTACATTGCGCCGGCCGCGGATCTGATGGTCCCGATTCCTGAGAACGTTCCATCCGATGCGGCGAGCCTGCTCTACCTGACGCAACTCGGGATGGCGGGCATGCAGCACGCCAACTACGTCACTGGCGAGACGGTGGCGGTGATTGGGCTCGGGGTCATCGGTCTTGGAACGGTCTCCTTGGCCCGCGCCATGGGAGCCCGCGTGATTGCGATCGCCAATTCGCCGAATCGACTCGAAGTGGCGCGCAAGATCGGAGCGCACGAGACGCGGTTGAGCTCTGATGCCGCCGAAGCGCGCGCCGACATCGTGGTGCTCACCGCCAACACCTGGGATGCCTACCGCCTTGCCATCGACTGGGCGCGCATCCGCGGACGCATTCCGGTGCTCGGGTTCCCGGGTCGCGCGCAGCCGGCGCCGGACTTCAATCCGCTCGACGCGAAATGGTTCTACGGCAAGCAACTCACGCTGATTGGCGCGGGCGCCTCACTGAGCTTGCGCGCCAACCTCGAGTTCATCTTGTTTCAAATGTCGGTGGGCGCGATGGATCTCGGCTCGATCATCTCGCATCGATTTCCGGCGGAGCGCATGCGCGATGCGTACGAACTCGCGAAGTCGCATTCGAAAGATCTGGTGGCGGCCGTGTTCGATTGGGAGGGTTCGCGATGAACCGGCGGCGGCTGGGCCGCACCGGACTCATGGTCTCCGAGATCTCGCTCGGCACGGTGGAACTCGGCATGGACTACGGGATCCGACCGGTGGAGGGCGACGGCCGGCCGTCCTACGACGAGGCGGCGCGTCTGCTGCACCGCGCGCTCGATCTCGGCGTCAACTACATCGACACCGCGCGCGCGTATGGCGAGAGCGAGACGGTGATCGGCCAAGCACTCGAGGGACGGCGCGGGGAGTACGTGCTTGCGTCAAAGGTGAGCCCCGGCGAACCCGCGAAGATGCGTGAGTCGATCGAGCAAAGCCTGCGCGCATTGCGCACCGATGTGATCGACGTGATGATGCTCCACAGCGCGCCTGCCGGAGCCGTGACACAAAGTGAGGCGCTCGGAGTACTCGAGGAGTTCCGCACCCGAGGCCACGTGCGGTACATTGGCGCGAGCGTGTACGGCGAGGATGCGGCGCTGGCTGCGATCGGGTCCGGACTTTGCGACTGTCTCCAGATCGCCTACAGCGCGATTGACAGGCGTCCGGAATCGCGCGTGCTGCCGGCGGCGCAGCAAGCCGATGTGGGAATCGTAGTGCGCTCGGTATTGCTCAAGGGAGCCCTGACACATCGCTTCGAACATTTGTCGGCGGAATTGGTTTCGCTCAAAAGTGCGGTGCGGGGGATGATGGAGGCTGCTTCCGGTGGTGGCACGGGCCTGCCTGAGTTCGCCTATCGCTACGTGCTGGGTCACGCTGGCGCGCACACAGCGCTGGTCGGTACGCGGCATGAAGAGGAGCTCGAAGCCGCTGTTCGATACGCCGAGGCTGGTGCGCTCGATGCAGCCGTGCTCGAGCGCGTGAACGCCGTGGCGCCTCCTGAGGAGAAGTGGCTGAATCCCGGGAACTGGCCGGCGTAGCTTGTCGGCGATGACCCCGCGCGTCTCCATGGTGGTGCTCGCTTTCGGGGAGACGCGATTCTTGGGGGAAGCGATCGAAAGCTGCATGGTGCAGACGATGCCGGATTTCGAATTGCTGGTCGCCCTGCCGCCGGGAGCCGTAGCAGGGAGTATGGTCGATCGCTATTGCGCGATCGATTCGCGAATCAGGCTTGTCGAATCGGACTCGATTGCTGATGCGGCCGGGCAATGCCT
The DNA here is from genome assembly GCA_046331625.1 of Bryobacteraceae bacterium. Taxonomy (GTDB): domain Bacteria; phylum Acidobacteriota; class Terriglobia; order Bryobacterales; family Bryobacteraceae; genus JAXLQL01. Next base: position 232,988 of record JAXLQL010000005.1, on the reverse strand, counting down.
GTGCGATATCGTGGCTTGCCTCGAAGCGAGTGATGTCGCGCTGCCGCATCGAATCGAGCGCCAACTCGGGTATTTGGATCGGCACCCGGAGATCGATGGCGTTAGCGGAGGAACCGTCTGTATTCGCGCCGATGGCCATCCTTTCATCGGGTTTCCGCACCGTGACTCTTCACCCTCGCTCACTGCAGCCATGTTTCGCCACGCTGTGTACTACGATGCTTCGGTTTCTTCGCCGGCCGCGAAGATTTTCACGCGGCCTCCGTGTAGGGCGGGCTTCAGCCAGCGCGGGACTTCAGTCCCGCTTGCGATACCGGCACCTGCGTTGGGAGAACGCGCGATGTGGGGCAGGCTTCAGCCTGCGCGGGACTTCAGTCCCGCCTTCCTACCTGGCGCAGTGGTGAAGCGCCGAATCTTCCCGGGTATGACAGTCACAGATCCCCTCCGCGCGATCTTCGAGTTCTCTGCTGCCGGCTACCATGCCGAAGCCGCCCGTGTGGCTCGTTCGGTACTCGACTCGGGAGGAGCGAGCGGCGAAATCGCCAATCATCTGCGTGGCATCGTGCACGCCGCGGAAGCGATCGGAGCGGACCAGTGAAGCTCGCGTTCTTCTCTCGGGGACGAGGACGCGGTCATGCCATCCCCGACATGGCTATCGCTGCCGAGCTGACCAAACTCGCACCTGATTTCGAAATCCGCTTCGTCTCTTACGGCACAGGCGCCGGTACTTTCGGTGCGCACGGCCACGCCGCCGCCGATCTCCAACTGCCCGACGATCCGCCACCACTCGAAGTGCTGATCCGCACCAGCCGGTGGCTCGAGCGGAACCGTCCATCGCTGGCCGTAGTGCATGAAGAGCCGATGGCTGTCGCGGCGTGCCGCATTTTTCAGGTCCCGGCCATCTATCTCACCGATTGGTTCGACGATCCGGCATCGCTCGAGATGGAGGCGCTCCACTATGCAAGCGAAGTGGTGGTGCTGGCCGAGCCCGGCCTCACTGCTGAACCGCCTCATCTCCAAGGCCGCATCCGCTACGCCGAGCGCGTGGTTCGGCCGCTTGCCTACACACGCGCCGATCGCGACCGCGCCCGAGCCGAACTGGGCATTGCACCGGACGCCTGCGTGATATCCATTCTGCCCGGTGGCTGGGCAACGGAAGCTCGCGCCTCGATCGGAGACCTCATCGACTTCGCGATTGCCGGGTGGCCGATCGAAAACACTCGTTGGTTCTGGATCGCCGGTGCCGATACAGCCGCGCTGGCTCACCGGTTCCGCCATCGCCCCGGCGTGACGTTCCTCGAGTATCAACCCGTCATCGAGCGGCTGATGTGTGCAAGTGATGTCGCGATCACCAAGGCGAATCGCGGCACCGTGCTTGAGCTCGACACGTTGGGAGTGCCAACCGTGTCGATCACGCACGGACTCAATCCCATCGACGAGAAGCTGATCGCCCCGCTCGTCAACAACCGGACCTTCCATTCTCGATCACTCACCCCGCAGGCTCTCGTCTCGACGCTGCTTGAAGCACGTGAGCGCGGCCCGATCGAGAGCTCCGTTCGTCGTGACGGGGCTCGGAAGGCCGCCGCCCACATCGCGATGTTCGCGCATCGAACCGCATTAGCCAAGCTCGCGCCATGACGCCCACGAAGGTCCTCTACTTCGCGCCGTCTCTTGCGTGGATGGGCGGATGCGAGCGCCAATTGATCGAGTTGGCCACACGGCTCGATCGCAGCCAATTCCTTCCGTTCGTCTGGAACGGAGGCGCCGACGGTCCGCCGGCGCAGGCGCTACGCGAGCAAGGCGTTGTGGTGCTGACCATGCCGCTGAACCCGGTACCCGGGGAGATCGCCATCGCGGCTCGCCGCCTCGAAGCCTTTCGTCCGGACATCTTCCACTCCATCGCCTTTCATCAGCACTGCGCCGAGCTAGAAGCCGCCAAGGCAGCGCGCATCCCGGCCATCGTGGTCAGCCTGGGCGACCTTCGCTTCTGGGACCCCTGGAGCCGCGAGCGCTCGTGGGAGACTCGCCGCCGCGAACTCGCCGATGTCCTAGTCGCCAATTGTCACGCGGTGGCCAGGCAGTACACCGATCCCGCGGCAATCCGGCTGATCTACAACGGTGTGGCTTCGCACGCGATAGTCCCCAAACCAATCTCCAATGAAATTGTTTTCGTGAACGTGGCCAACCTGCGGCCCGTGAAAGCGCACGGCGTACTGGTCCGCGCATTCGCCCTAGTGGCAAGCCAAGTCTCGGATGTGCGCCTTATTATCGTGGGCAAAGATGGCGGAGCTCTACCGGCACTCCGCGCGCTCTCTTCCGAACTCGGCGTCAGCGACAAGGTCACCTTCACTGGCGGAAGGCTCGACGTGACTTCGCTGCTGGCCGCCGCCGAAATCTACGTGCATTCCTCACGCTCCGAAGGGTTGCCTAACGCGGTCCTCGAAGCAATGGCCGCCGGGCTGCCCGTGGTCGCGACCGGCGTTGGCGGCGTCGGCGAAGCTGTCATCCGCGACGTGACTGGCAAGCTCGTCCCACCGGACCGCCCGGACCTACTCGCCGCTGCCATGACGGAATTGGCCGCCGCCCCCGCCCTCCGCGCGACCTTCGGTGCCGTCGGCCGCCAAACCGTGACGATGCGATTCGCCGTGGAGCAGATGGTGGCCGAGCACGAGCGGCTCTATCAGTCCTGCCGAAGAGCTTGAATCGGGTCGACGGTCGCAGCAGCCCGCGCCGGCCGCCATGCTGCCAACACTCCCGCGACGAGAATCGCCGCGAACGCTACCGCGAAGCTCACCGGGTCATGCGGACCCACGCCAGCCAGCAGCGGACTCATCCATCGCGACGCCACGGCCGCCAGCGCGAGCCCGGCGAGCGCGCCTGCCGTGACCAGCGCCATCGATCGCCCCACCACGAGCGAAGCCACCTGTGCGGGCACCGCCCCAAGCGCCACGCGGATCCCGATCTCGCGCCTGCGCCGCGCCACGGCGAACGAGAGCCCGCCGTAAATTCCCGTGGCCGCCAGTGCCATTGCGAGCGCGCCCATCGCGCCGAGAAATCCGGCCACGCCACGCAGGCGGAACAGATGCACCGATAGTTGCCCCGCCAGCGGACCTTCCTGGTAGAGCGGCAGGGAAGGATCTTGCTCTGCCACCAATCGCCGCAGTTGGTCCATTGCCTGCTCTGCGGGCAAGCGGCTGCGCAAGACCACTGAGGTCTCGGTCGCGGCATGCTGCGACATCGAAGCCCAGATCACGGGCTCCAGGTCATCGCCCAGCGTTCCATACTTGCCGTTCTCGGCCACGCCGACTACCTCTGACCACATGCCCCGGAAGCGCACACGCTTGCCGAGCGGGCTCGCGCCATCCAGGTAGCGGCGCGCGAATTCCTGATTCACCAGCACCACCGGCGGCGCGCCCGTGCGATCCCGCTCGGTGAACTCGCGGCCTTCGATCAGCCGCGTCCGCATCGTCGCGAAGTACCCCGGTGACGCGAAGTAGTACATCGCGAGCGGGCGCTGCGAGGGAGGTGGCTCGGGCTTGCCTTCGATCCGAACTCCGGTCGTGGACGTGCCGATCGATAGCGGCAGGTCATTGGCCATGGCAACCGCCACCGCACCGGGCAGCGCACGCGCTTTCTCGAGGAGCCTTGCTCGAAGCTGTTCGATTCCGGCCTGGTCAAGCCCCTGCAGCGCCGCATTGAATGACACCGAGACCACTCCTTGTGGCTCGAACCCGAGTGGCAACTCGAGCGACGCGCGCAGGCTGCGCACCTCGAGCACGGTCGCTACCAGCAGCACTACCGAGATGGCCACTTGGCCCGCGGTGAGCAGGTCGCGCAAGCGAGAGCTCCCGGTGCTCCCTCCGGACTCGCCCTTCATTGCTTCCGCCAACGAAATCCGCGTGGCTTGGAACGCTGGCAAAAGCCCGAACAACACCGTGGTGACCAACGCTGCCGAGAATCCGACCCACAGCACGGAGCCGTCAGGAGAAATCTCGCTTCGAATGAGAGCATCGAACGGAAGTCTCCAGGCCGAGAACGCACCGGCCAGCCACCACGTGAACAGCAGCGCCACCGCGGCAGCCGCCGACGCCAGCAGCAGGCTCTCGGTCAGCAGTTGGCGCATCAAACGTGAGCGGTTCGCGCCGATAGCCAGGCACACCGCGATCTCGCGCCGGCGAGCCAACGCGCGAGCCAGCAAAAGCCCCGCCAGATTCACGCACGCGAGCAGCAGCACCAGCCCTGCCAGTGCGAAGAGTGCGGCGCTTCCGCCTGCCACCGGACCGCGCAGCGTGCTTCCGAGCAGCCCCGGAGGAACCAGCCGAAAGCGCAACTCGTCGTACTTCCCTGGGTGCTCGCGCGCCATTTCCACTGCCACGGCGTCAAGCCCGGACTCGGCCTGCGCTTTTGTCACGCCGGGCCGCAGTCTGCCCACCAGCCACGCGTTATGCGTCGATCGATCATCCAGCCAGTCATTGCCGGGCTCGATCCTCGGCTGCATCGCCATCGGAATCCAAACGTCAGGGTTAATCAGGACCTCGGTTCCAAAGAATCCCGCCGGAGCCACGCCGAGGATCGTATAGTCAAGGCCGTTGATTTTGGCGCCGCGGCCGGCCACTGCCGGGTCACCCGCGAACAGCCGCTGCCAGCATCCGTAACTCAGCACGGCCACTGCGTGTCCGCCACGGGTTACGTCATCGGCTGGCCCGAAGAAGCGCCCGACTGCGGGCTTTACGCCGAGCACTTCGAAGTAGTTTCCGCTGGCGAGGTATCCCCAAATGCGCGAATTGGCCGTGCCGCGACTCATATGCACGGGCGCGATGCGCACCGCTGCCAAACCGCTGAGCACCTGGTTTCGGTCGCGAAGGTCTCGATAGGCGGGATAGGAATGCGAGGGGCCCCGGCCGCGATCCGGATGCACGGAGAACAGCGTCGCCGGATCGGCTACCGGAAGCGGCCTCAGCAAAACGGAATTGATCACGGTGAACACCACCGTATTCGCGCCGATCCCGAGCCCGAGCGTAAGAAGAGCCACAAGCGTGAACGATGGTGAGTTGCGAAGCCGGCGGAAGGCGAGCGTCAGGTCGCGGAGCATTGTGCTGCGATCATGCACGCCTCATGCCAACAAGCGCGTACGCTGTTTTTTCAACGAGGCAGGGCGGTTAGGGTGTCCGAATCCGAACACCCAGCGTCCGTCCCCGCGCAGGCTCAGGCGGAAGGTTTCTTCTTCGGCATCTTGACCTTCATCTTCTTCACCGCCGGAGCGTCCACCTGGAGATTGTTCGTCACCTTGAACACTCCGGGAACGCCATTGGCCTGCAGCCCCGCGATGTTCTTCTCTGACTCGAACGCGACATATCCTTCGAGCCACACGTTCCCGTTCTTCACCAGAATGTGGATCGGCGAGTTCGGTCCGCGGATCGCATAGTGCAGCATCGTGGGATGCCCCAGAATCGCCCGCCACAGTTCGTTGCGGAGCCGATCGTCGTTCGGCGAAAGCGGCAACACCTCGATGTTGTTGGTGACGCTTTCCACACCCTCGATCTTCTTGACCACCCGTTCCGAGTCGGTCTTGAGTGTGGGGCGCGATACCAACCCGTTCAGGGTCACCTTATATCCGTCGAGCTGGAACGTGATCCAATCGAACGGACCATAGTAGGGAAGCTTGAGGACTTCCGAGCGTACCGCCCGTTCGATACGTTCGCGTCCCCGGTCAGTGGGAGCCTGAGCAAGCGCCAGGCCGGAGCAGATCACAACAACGGCGATTGTTCTCATAGTAATCATTGTAGGACTCGACTTGCCGTCGCTATTCCCTTCAATGCCGATGTGGCGAAGCGCGCGTTGCGTGGGGTGAGAGGCTCGATGCGCGCTGTGAAAACGCACTCAGCTCCTGAAGAGTGCAACATTCTGGGGTGAGAAGTGTTAGACTAGGGGCGAAAAGGAAGATCCCGAGCGGCCATTGGATGGTTGGGGAAAGGGTGCCCGCCCGGGATCTTTCCCTTGTCTATACTTGACGAACGAAACGTCCGTTTCGTTTGTTCCTTCAAAATTTTTTATCGCGCCATTCTATCGATTGATGATGGGGCGCACATAGATGTTGCGGTATGCCACGGGACCGTGATCGCCCTGCAACATGATCGGATTGGTGGCCGCCTCGGGGATCTCCATGTGCGCGCGTGTGCCGCCGTCTAGCTCCACCACGCCTTGCACCGAGAGTCCATTGTGCAGCACGCGGAGGAAGCGCGCGTTCTCGGTCTTGCGGCCTTGCGTATCGAAGCGCGGCGCACGGAACCAGATCTGGAAGCTTTGCCACTCGCCCGGGCGGCGGCTCGCGTTGCGTGAAGGCGCCGATCCGCCCACGCCCTTGTTGTCGATCCAACGGTGATACACAGCGCCGCAATCGGAGGTCTTCATCGGCTCGGTGGAACCATAGCTGTCGAAGACCTGGATCTCGTACAGCCCTTGCAGGTACACGCCCGAGTTCGAACCTTTCGGGATCATGAACTCGAGGTACAGCTCCACGTCGCCGAACTTCTCCTCGGTAACGATGTTCACCGTTCGGCCGGCATTGCCATTGAGCATCACGCCGGTCGGCGCGGCAATCCCCACCAGGCGCGTGGGCCCCAGTAACCGCTCCCATCGCACGCTCTTGGTGGTGAACCATTCGCTCGGCTTGCCCGGCTCCTGCCCGTGCCAACCGCTGAGGTCCTTGCCGTTCAGCAGCGGACGCCAACCGTCCTCGAGAATGTAAGGCGGATCGCCATGCGCCTCTCCATCGTTGAACTCCGCGCCTTGCGCGATGACGAAAGTTGGGGTGAACAGGACCGCAAAGAGTAGCTTCACAGGCGACATTATGCCAGAATGATTAGCCGTTCAGAAAGGAGCTTGCTCAATGAAGGTTCTCTTGGCTGGCGCCGTAGCCGGCGTCGCGATGTTCCTGTGGGGTGGTATCTCGCATATGGTTCTGCCCATCGGCGAGATGGGAATGGATGTTCTGCCCGACGAGGCGGCCATATCCGCCGTACTGAAGGAGAAGCTGCCCAAACCGGGCATGTACATGTTCCCGGGCGAACGAGACATGGCCAAGTTCGAAGCGCTGATCCGCGAGCGCCCGCGGGGCATGCTGACGTATATTCCCGCCGGAGTTCCGTGGAGCTTCGGCTCGAGTCTGGGAACGCAATTCGTGCTCGAAGTCCTGGTGTGTCTCGGCTTGGCGTTCCTCATGAACATGGTGCGTTCGGCGTTGCCGTCGATCGGGTCGCGGATCCTGTTCGCAGTGCTGGCAGGCGCGATCGGAACATACTGGAACCTGCTCTCCTATTGGAACTGGTACAGCTTCCCGCTGGCGTTCGTGGCTGGTGGCTTGATCAATGTAGTGGTCGGCTGCGCCATCGCCGGATTCATCATCGGCAAGATGCTCCGCTGACTCACCGGTTCTGCTGCAACACGCGGAAAATCGCCGCCCCGTACTTCTCCACAACCTTGAGCCCCATGCCCGGAATCGCCAGCAACTCGCTGGTGGTCTCCGGCCGTTCGTCCGCGATCGCCACCAGCGTCTTGTCCGCCATGATCCGGAACGCCGGTACCGACTGCCGTTTCGCCTCGGCCGTTCGCCAAGCCTTCAGCGCTTTCTCGAGCGGATCGGCTTCGCCGGTCTTCGCGCTCTTCTTCTTTGCCTTAGCCTTCGCGGGAGCCGCCGCCTTCGCCGTCTTCTTCCGCCCGCGCTGCTCGCTTTGACGCTGCTCGGTGATCGAGATCTCGAGGTCCTTCTTCGCCTCGATCTGCCTACCTGCCGCTGAGAGCGACACTCGCTTGAAATCGATCACGCGGCCGTCCTTCTCGAAGCTCGCATCGGTGAGTTCGGCGAGCCCCCCCCGGACCAGCGCTGCCAGGATCCGCTCGAAGTCGCGCCGCGAAACGAACGTCTCGCCCCCCACTTCGGAATGCAGGCGGCCCGATGCGATCGGGCTGGTTTTGCGCACTGCCTCGATGATCTTCCAAGCCGCGTCACACTCCTCCGCTGTCGGCTTGCGGAAGTTCTGCGCGATGGTGCTTTGCGGCTCGCAAAAATCGCAGATGCCGCATGGCGTTCGCGCCGCGGCCAGATCGCCGAAATGCTTCACCAGCGTCACCATGCGGCACTGGTTGCACTCGGCGAAGCGCAGCATCTGGTCGAGTTGCACCAGCTTCTGGTCGCGCTGCGTTTCATACGAGCGCTTCCAACCGGGGTCGCCCTGCGTGATGTTGTCCTCGGAGTCGATCGCCGCTCCACTGTGCGTCCACAGCTTCTCCAAGGCGGCATTGAACTCGTCTTCACCCAGCCGCGCACGCATCGCGACCGCTTCCTTCGGCTGCGGCTGGTCTTCGAGAATCGAGTAGATGCGTTGCAGCACGGCCGGTTCGGGATAATCGCGCTCGAAGAAAAAGTCGTGCGTGCGGCGATCGGCGTAGGTCTGCATCAGGATCGCGCGTGACGGCGCTCCGTCGCGGCCCGCGCGGCCGATCTCCTGATAGTAAGCTTCAATGCTGCCCGGGATCGCGGTGTGAATCACCGTGCGGACATCCGCCTTGTCGATGCCCATACCGAACGCGATGGTGGCCACGATCACGTCGAGCTTGCCAGCCAGGAACCGCTCCTGCACTTCGGCACGGCGGTTGGCTGGAAGGCCCGCATGATAGGCCGCTGCCGGGAAGCTCGACGAAAGCATCGCCGCCAGTGACTCGGTTTCCTTCCGCGTGGGTGCGTAGACGATTGCCGGACGCCGTTCGTCGTCTTCCAACAGCTCCTGTACGAGATCCGGCCGCGTGGAAGGCGCTGCCTCCACCACTTCGATGGCGATGTTGTCGCGACGGAATCCTTGGATGAAGCGATGCCCCGCCAAGTCCAGCTGTGTGGCGATATCCTGCTGCACCACGGGCGTCGCAGTGGCCGTCAGCGCGATCACCGGCGACGGACGAAACCGAGGCAGGTGCTGCCCCAGCATACGATAGTCCGGACGGAAGTCATGCCCCCATTGCGAGATGCAATGCGCTTCATCGATGGCCACTAGCGCGGGCTTGCGCTTGGCGAGCATTTCCGGAAAGCCTTGCACGCGGAGCCGCTCGGGCGCAATGAAAAGGAAATCGAGCGAGCCGGCGAGATAGTCGAGGCAGACTTGGCGCGAGGTAGCACGGTCGCGGCCCGAGTGGATGCGCTCGGCGCGGAATCCGCGCTCCTGGAGCTTGGCCACTTGATCTTCCATCAGTGCGATCAGCGGACTCACCACGAGCGTGGTCCCGCCGCGCGCCACGCCGGGCAACTGATAGCAGAGTGACTTGCCGGATCCCGTGGGCATCACCACCAGCGCGTCTTTGCCTTCGAGTACGGTGCGGCAGATCGGCTCCTGGCTGGCGCGGAAGCCCTCGAATCCGAAACGCTCGTGCAAAAGCGTCTCGAGCGAGTCTCCATTCGAGTGAACCGGTTGCGAGCGTGCCGGAGCCTCGGTCACCGTGGGTGGCATCTTTGGCGCGGCCGGAGGCAGCTTGCGTTCGGCGCGCGGGCGCTCTTTGAGTACGCGGCCCACCACGTCGCGCACGTATTCCTCGACACGCTCCATGAATGGCGTGAGTTGTGCTTGTCCGCGATGGATCTTCTGCAATCCCGCTTCCCACTGGCCCGTCATCGCCGGACTCTTCACCTCGGGATGCACCACCTCGATGAGATGGATCCCTTTTTCGGTGGCTGCGAGGCTCTTGCCTTGCCGCTCGATGTACTCGCGCGTGAGCAGCACCTCTATGATCGCGGCGCGCGTCGCTGGTGTTCCGAGTCCGCACTCCTTCATCGCATCGGAGAGCTCCTTTTCGTCGAGCGTCTTGCCGGCGGTCTCCATCGCCGTGAGCAAGGTCGCTTCGGTGAAGCGCTTCGGCGGACGCGTCTTCTTACGTAGCGCTTCGGCGTCGAGCACGTTCTGCGGCTGCCCTTGCTCGAGACCCGGCGGGAGCGATTGCGCGCCGCCCTCGCCCTCGTCGCCATCGGCGGCCTTCTTCTTTTTCTTCTCGACTGCGATGTCGAGCACCTTCCATCCTGGTTGCTGCACGGCGGTGCCGCTCGAGTGGAACCGATCCTCGTGACCGGGATTCTTGATGAGCGTGATGACCGTGGTGACGTTCCAGATATGGTCGTCATGCCAGCAGGTGAGCAACCGGCGGCATACCAGATCGTAGAGGCGGCGTTCGTCTTCGCTCAGCCGGTTCAGGTCGGTTTCGACGTTCGTAGGGATGATGGCGTGGTGATCGGTGACCTTGGCGTCGTCGACATAGCGGCGGCTGAGCGGACGCTGTCCCGTGCCGGGTGCGAGGTGGGCTTCGTACGGTCCCTTGACTGCCTCGACGATACGTGGCAGCGTCTTCGCCACGTCGACGCTCAAGTGGCGGCTATCGGTTCGTGGATAGCTGATCAGCTTGTGCCGCTCGTAGAGCGCCTGCGCGGTGTCGAGCGTCTTCTGCGCGCTGAAGCCGAAGAGGCGATTGGCGTGGCGCTGGAGCTCGGTCAAGTCATAGAGCAATGGAGGCGCCATGCGCTGCGTTTCCGCTTTGATTGACTCGATGACGGCTTCACCGGTCTTGGCTCGTGCGACGATCGCTTCCGCCTGCTCGCCGTCGGCCGGAAGTCGCTGTGCAGCTTGGAGCGGCTCCTTGGCCAGATCGAACCACGTGCCTTTGTACTTCGTCTCGGCTGACTTTGCGCCCTTCGGCGAGAAAGTAGCCACCACTTCGATGTAGTCCTCGGGCACGAAGGCGCGGATCTCGAGCTCGCGCTGCACCACCATCGCGAGCGTCGGCGTCTGTACGCGGCCCACCGAAAAGTCCTCGCCGAGCGCCAGCGTATAGGCGCGCGAAAGATTCATCCCGACCAGCCAGTCGGCGCGGCTGCGGCCCCGCGCGGCATCGGCCAGCGGATCGTATTCGGCGCCGCTTTTCATCGATCCGAGTGCATTACGAATGGCGTCAGGCGTGAGCGACGAAACCCATAGCCGGCTCACGGGCTTGGCGCATTCGGCGGCTTCGTAGATGTAGCGGAAGATGAGTTCGCCCTCGCGGCCCGCGTCCGTAGCGCACACCACCTGCGAGACCTTCTGCGAGTTGATGATCTTGCGGACCACTTCGAACTGATCTTTCGTCTTGTCGTAGACGACCAGCGGCCAATCCTTGGGCAGCATCGGCAGCAACTCGGGCCGCCACGACTTCCACTCCGGCTTGATCTCATGCGGCTGCGCGAGGTGGACGAGATGTCCCACGGCCCAGGTGACCACGTGTCCGTTGCCGTGCATGTAGCCGTCAGCGGATTTGGACGCCCCCACCACGCGCGCGATGTCGCGTGCGACGGAGGGTTTCTCGGTGACGATGGCGATCAGCGATTCCGCTTGGCCGGAGCTGGACATCAAGGGAACTCCTATTTTCGCACTTCATCGCACTCGGCCCGGGGCCTGCCCTATACTGGGCTTGGCGGACGCAATCATGAAATATCAAGTTGTTCTGGAGCGCACTGAGGAAGGGTACAGCGTGGGCTGCCCTGGCCTCCCCGGTTGCTGGTCACAGGGGGAGACCGAACAGGAAGCTCTCGAGAACATTCGGATCGCGATCCGCGAATATCTGGCGGCGGTAAAGGACTCGCTCGACGGCGCCGAAGTACGAGAAGTCGAGGTCGCTGTCTGAGGTGCCGAAGATCGCGGGCGTTCCCTACCTGCGAGCCGTTCGAGCTCTGGAGAAGGCGGGATTTAGGGTTGTCCGCGAGGGCAAACACACGATCATGAGCGACGGAACTCGGTTCGTAACGATCCCTCGACACAACCCTGTGAATGCGGCCACCATGGGCGGCATTGTTCGTGACGCGGGATTGACGGTGGAATCGTTCAAGGAACTGCTCTAAGCTAAGGCGCCGGTTGCGCGATTCTCTCGGACTGGGAACACGCGTGCGATACCATCTTGATCGTGAGAAGGGCGATGGTAGTCGTGATGTTGGCGGGGGCGCTGGTGATGTACCCGGTTCTCCCATGGATCGACCGAATGATCACGTCGACCGGGCGTCCATCACCGATCCCGAAGCTGATTCTGATGCCACTATACGATCGGGTTGTCGCCAGGTTCTGCTCGGGTTGGGTTTTCTATACGCCGCACCCGTCGGCGTACTGGCGATGCGAGGTGCTTCCTGAAGTTGCGGTCGTGTGGCTCGGACGTGTGGTCGTCTTGACCCAAGGTGCGTTGCTGGGCGCTGCGGTTTTGCATTTCGCCAGACGGATGAAGCAGGTCCTGCCCGGTTAGCAAAGCGCAATCTAGGTTTGGGAGCGGGTGCGTTTCGGCGGGATGCGTTCAGGCCCTAGCTCTCGGGGCCACGCTGTCGATTGCAATGCGCTGCCAGATCTCGAAGAGATCATTCTGGGCCCCGGCGGAAACCTCGTACAGCGACAAAGCCTACCGTTTCTGATCGCGCAACCAAGCCGCCTTACGTTGCTCCATGTCTTGCTGGGACTGTTCCGCATTCAGGAACTCGCCACGCTCGAACTGCTCAAAGGCTTGATCCACCTTTGCGGAAATCATGTCCCGCTGGTCATGGAGAATGCCCTCCTCAGCACGCAAGACTTCCAGCGCGCGGGCAATGACGTCACCGGCGCTTTTCATATCCGCCCGCCTCCATAGCCTGGGCCACAAGGCGCTCCTGGTCGGGGTCAAGCGTGATTGTCATAAGCTTCATTCATCATTGTCTCAAAGCCAACTCCAGACCCCAACCGGTCTCTCCCCTGCTTGAGTATGTCGACGCTTCGCCGATACCGAAAGATAGGGAGAAACGTACGCGTGAAGGCAAGACGAAGAGAGCAAGAAAACCCAGTGCGGGAGAGCGACTGATTGCGAGTGCCAAGCAAGCACTCGCATTTGCTCAGGGCAAGCAGGACCACGGCTGCCACGCTTACGTGCCAACGGAAAGCGACGTCAGGGCGATTCGCGAAAGGACCGAACTATCGCAAGCGGAATTCGGCCAAGGCGCTTCTTCCCGCATCGCACGTGAGCCAGAAGCGTGCGCCGTGCTCTTCTCTTGCGGCCGTGAGCGACCTTTGAAGGCCGTCAGCGACCCGTGATCGTGAACTCCGTGGTCACCCCACCAGCCTTCACCCGGAACACGTTCGGACCCGCCACCACTCCCAGGATCACATCCACCGCGAAGATCCCCGGCGCCTCCGAATCGAGCGACTTGACCGCCGTCACGTCGCCGCCGCCGGACACCACCGTCACTTCCGACGCTGCATCCGTCAGCGCCACACCGGCGATGTCGGTCACGCGAAAATATGCCGCCTCCTGCTGGCGTGATCCGCGCCGTCCGCTGGTGATCGCATCCACGATGTTGATCGAAGCCGGCGCCGACTTCACCGCGTACCAGTAAGGTACACGCGACTCCTGGCCGGTCGAACCCGCAGCCACGGTGATCAGCCCTTCATGCGCGCCACCGGCCAGTGCCGCGCCGCGGAAGTTCACGGTCACGGTCCCCGATTGGCCGGCCTCCAATCGAATCGACGACAACGGCAGTGACGCTGCAAGCGCGCCGCCCGTCAACACGGATCCGATCGTGAATGTGTCGGCCACAGCGCCGGTGTTCGTGATTTTCAGCGTCCGCGACGCAGTCATGTCGCTGCTTCCTATACCGAGTCCCAACGACACCGGCGACATCGCCGCAGTCGAGTCGAGTGACGCTGCCGAGTCGAGCAATCCCGCTCCCTCGCGTTGGATGATCGTGTCCAGGTGAGCCGCCGAATTGATCAGCAGCGAGCGGTACTGTTCCACTGTCAGCCCAGGCCGAGCGCCCTTCAATAGCGCCGCCGCTCCCGCGACGATCGGCGTCGAAAAGCTGGTCCCATCCACCAGGATGAAACCGTCTTTGTCGTACATGTCGCCGCGTGGGTCCAGCGTCTGGGTCGCCGTGTAGACATCGCCACCGAGGGCCACGATGTCCGGCTTGATCGACGCATCCACGTTGGGTCCGGCGCCGGAAAAATCGGTAATGACGTTCGGCTTCATCGCCACCGGACCACGGGTGAAGTGCATGGTCGCCACCAACGAAGGATTGGCAGCGATCGCGCCGCGGATGGCAGCGCCGTCCTGACTTGACACCATCTCGGCGGGAAGTGTCGCCGCACCCACCGCCATGGCAATCGGAGCGGGCGCACTCTCGGCCGCGTAGATCAGCGCCGCCAGTGCGCCTGCCCGCTGCGCATTGTTGATTTTGATTTCGAACGTGCACGTGCCGCGCCCGATCACCGCGATTTTGCCCGTGAGGCTGGCGGCTGGAAAGGCGGCGCATCCGAGGCCGTTGGTATCGAGTGCGGCAACATCGGCCAGCGGCGCCGTGATTGGGACAGAAGGAACGGCGCCACCTGGGATCGCAAAAACGCTCGGCAGGCCCGGAACATCGACAGTCATGCCAAAGGTTCGATCGCTGGTGGTGGCCCCAACAGTGATCGCGGAGGGAGCCGTGCCCGGAGATGCAATCGTGCTCAGGTCCGAGCCCGTGTTGCCCGCCGCCACCACCACGATGACGCCTGCTTTCGTTGCCCGGTCGATCGCCTGTACTTCCACATCGTCTTCGAGCCGCGTCGCGATCGACGTGCCGAAGCTCATGCTGACCACATCCATGCCGTCGGCCACTGCGTCGTCGAGTGCTTTGAGAACCGCGCTGTCATTGGTGGAATCATTAGCGCCAGGGCTCCCGAAGACCTTGTAGTTTCCGAGAAAGGCTTTTGGGGCCATGCCCACGATAGTCGCCAGCGGCCCTGCCATGCGGACCCCCGCCGCAGCCATCGCGAGAGCGGTGCCGTGGCCGACGCGATCACGCGCCGAAGGGTCTGGATCGCGCGAATCAAGCAGGTTCACGTAGCTGCGGGCCACGATCACCTTGGCATTCGTGGAGGCCATGTCGCCTGTGCCCGGGGCGATCGGAAATCCCGGCGGAGCTTGCAGTGAGGGGTCATTGAAACTCGGGTGCCCCACCTCGATTCCCGTGTCGATGATCCCGATCTTGATTCCTTCTCCGCCGCGGTCGCCGCCCGGCCGGCTCCAGGCTTCTGCCACGCGATGCAGCACTACCGCACGATCGAGAAACAGTTTCAGGGTACGAACGGGATAAACGCGCTTCACTCCGGGGATCTCAGCCAAAGCAGCCGCTTGGTCATCGGCCACCTGCACGAACATCGCGTTTGTCACGGTATCAGTCGCGTCGAGGACAGTGGCTTTTCGCGCCTCCAGGTGGCGTCGCATCGTCTGCTGCTCCGAGCGAACTCTCGCCCGGTGTGACGTTGCTGCCTGCATCCGCTCCGCCGTACGCACTCCGGTACGCGCGACGACGCCGGCCACAGGCTCAGTGGAAAGCTCAACGATGTATCTTCCAGGGATGGTGGCCGCTTGAACCGCGATCGCGATCCAAAGGGCCGCCGCCGTCCTCCGCAACATGACCTACGCTGCCTCCTCGAGAATCATTTCGCCGTCGCCGACATGGGATTCGGCCGCTTCCTGGCAGTGCACGCACAGGCGCGCGAACGGAACCGCCTTCAGCCTCCGCGCCGGGATCGGCTCGTCGCAGCTCTCACAAACGCCGTAGCTGCCTTCGTCGATTCTGACGATAGCAGCGCGCAGGTTGCGGAGCAACTGGGCGTTCTGGTCGAACTGGCGCACGGCGAACTCGCGCTCGGTGGCCGACTGGACCTGGTCGATCGAGTCAGGCAGAATTTCAATGTGTAAATCCTCGCGGTGGAGCGATCTCTGCCTCACGTCCGCCAGCCAGTTTTCCAGGGCCTTCTTTTGACCGGCGAGGTCCACTTTGACCGGGTGTCCCTTGGCGGGGTGCATGTTGATGGGTTGCATGTTGATGGGTTGCATGGTTTGCGTCCTCATGGACCATCTGACGAACCACCCGAAAAAAAGAGTACGGGGCACTTCGCGGGTTTACGATTCTTGACGATCTCCGGCCCTTGGCCACTCAACCCGTAAAATGGTAAGGTGACCGGTCACCAGATCCGACAGAGCTTTCTCGACTTCTTCGCCCGAAACGGGCACCGCGCGGTTCGCTCCTCATCGCTGCTTCCCGCCAATGACCCGACGTTGCTGTTCACCAACGCCGGCATGAACCAGTTCAAAGATGTGTTCCTGGGGCAGGAAAAGCGCGACTATTCCCGCGCTGCCACGTCGCAGAAGTGCGTCCGCGCCGGCGGCAAGCACAACGATCTCGAGAACGTCGGATTCACCCGCCGCCACCACACCTTCTTCGAGATGCTGGGCAACTTCTCGTTCGGCGACTACTTCAAAGCCGAAGCGATCGACTATGCCTGGACTCTGATCACCAAAGACTGGGCGCTGCCGAAAGAACGGCTCTACGTGACCGTGTTCCGGGAAGATGACGAAGCCGAAGATCTGTGGCAGAAGGTGGCGGGCGTACCGAAGTCGCGCATCTTCCGGCTGGATGAGAAAGACAACTTCTGGCAGATGGGCGATACGGGTCCGTGCGGCCCATGCTCGGAGATTCACTACGACCTTGGCCCGCAGCATGCCGAACCCGGCCGTGAACACGAGGAGTTCCCGCTCGACGCGGGCGGACGTTTCGTCGAGATCTGGAACCTCGTGTTCATGCAGTTCGATCGCGACAAAGCCGGAGTACTGACGCCGCTACCCAAGCCTTCCATCGACACGGGCATGGGGCTCGAGCGCGTGGCCGCGATCCTGCAAGGCAAGACCTCCAACTACGAGTGCGACCTGCTCTCCGCCATCGTCTCGAAAGCCGGCGAACTGCTCAACGTCACGCAAGGCGAGGACCCGAAGAAAGACGCCGCGCTTCGTATCTCCGCCGACCACGCGCGCGCCGCCGCGTTCCTCATCCATGACGGCATCGTGCCCGCCAATGACGGCCGCGGCTACGTACTCCGCAAGATCATGCGCCGCGCCATGCGCCACGCCCGCCGCTCGGGCAACGTCGATCCGTTCCTCTACAAGCTCACAGGCTTCGTGGCCGAGTGGATGAAGCCCGCGTATCCGGAATTGATGGAGTCGGTGCAGCGCGTGGCTCGTATCGTGAAAGACGAAGAGCACCGCTACGCCACCACGTTCCAGGTGGCCGAGAAAGTGTTCCAAGACGAGGTGAAGTCGGCGCAGGGCGGAGTCATTCCGGGTGCGGCTGCCTTCAAACTTTACGACACCTACGGCCTCGCGCTCGACGAGCAGGAAGAAATGGCGCGCGAGTTCGGGCTCGCCATCGATGTCTCGGGCTTCGAACACGAGATGGACGGCCAGCGCACGCGCGCCCGCGCCTCGTGGAAAGGCGCCGAGAAGGCGCAGGTCGATCCGGTCTATCAGAAGATCGCCGCAAGCGGACGCACGCAGTTTCTGGGATACACCGATCTCACCGGCGACGCGGAAGTGCTGGCGTACCTCGAAGACAAGCAGGAACTGGTGCTCAACCGCACACCGTTCTACGCGGAAACCGGCGGCCAGATCGGCGACCATGGCGGCATCTACGCGGGCGAGGCTCGCATCGCCGATGTGGTGGATACCTACTATCCGGTGCCTGGGCTCGTGGTCCACAAAGTGAAGGCTCTCGGGCCGATCCAGCAAGGGCAGGCTGTTCGTGCCGAGGTGGACCCCGCTCGCCGCGCCGCGACGCGCCGCAATCACACGGCTACGCATTTGCTGCATGCCGCGCTGCGGCGGGTTCTGGGAACGCACGTGAAGCAGGCGGGCAGCGTGGTGGATCCCACGCGGTTGCGTTTCGACTTCACGCACTACACGCAGGTGGATCCCGATGAGTTGGCCGAGATCGAGCGGCTGGCGAACGAGCACATCCTGCGCAATGAAGCCGTCACCACAGACGTGATGGATCTCGACCAAGCCGTGTCCACCGGGGCCATGGCGCTGTTCGGGGAGAAGTACGCCGAACGCGTGCGCGTGGTGTCGGTCTCGGATTTCTCCAAAGAACTGTGCGGCGGCACGCACGTCTCGCGCACCGGCGATATCGGGATGTGCAAGGTCGTCTACGAGGGTTCGATCTCGGCTGGGGTCCGGCGCATTGAAGCGATCAGCGGAGATGGCGCGCTGCGGCGATTCCAGGAGGCGCAGGCTTCCGTTTCGCGGCTGGCGCAACTGCTCAAAACGGGAGACGCCGAAGTATACGACCACATTGAGAGGCTGTTGGCTCAGCAGCGCACGCTCGAAAAGCAAGTGGAGCAGATGAAGGAGAAGATCGCCTACGCGCAGGTGGCCGAACTCGACGGCCAGTCGCGCGAACTCAAGGGCGTGCGCGTGCTCTCGGCTCGGGTGGATTCGCTGGATCGCGCGCAGATGCGCCTGGTGGCCGATGCGCTCCGCAACAAGTGGAAGACCGGCGTTGTCGTGCTCGCGGCCGGAGACGATGGCAACGTGGCGATCATCTCGGCGGTGACAAAGGATCTCACGTCGAAGGTCCACGCGGGTAAGCTCGCGGGCGCGGTGGCGCAGGCTGTGGGAGGGAAGGGAGGCGGGCGTCCCGACCTCGCTGAGGCCGGCGGCAAGAACGCCGCCGCGCTGCCCGCCGCGCTCGACTCCGTCTACGCTTCCGTGGAGCAGATGCTTTGACCCGATCCACCGCCGTGGCGATCGTGGGCGCCGGGCCCACGGGACTCGCCTGCGGCATCGAACTGAAGCGCCGCGGCATTGAAGCGATTCTGTTCGACAAGGGCTGCGTCGTCAATTCGCTCTATCACTATCCGACGAACATGGTGTTCTTCACCACGCCGGAGTTGCTCGAGATCGGCGACATCCCGATGACGTCGCTGAATGAAAAGCCGGTGCGTGCGGAGGCGCTCAAATACTATCGCCGCGTGGCCGGGCACTATGGGCTCGAGATTCATCAGTACGAGAAGGTGGATCGCGTGGAGGGCTCCGATGGGGCGTTCACCGTGCACACGGAGAAGGGCGAGTACGCTGTGCGCAAGGTGATCTTCGCAACCGGATACTATGACCGGCCGAACCTGCTCGGCGCGCCCGGCGAGGATTTGCCCAAGGTCATCCACTACTACAAGGAGCCGCATCCTTACTACGACCACGACGTGCTGGTGGTGGGCGGCAAGAACTCGGCAGCCATCGCGGCGCTCGAGCTGTGGTGGACGGGTGCGCGCGTGACGCTGGTGCACCGGTATCCCGCGCTTTCGGATTCGATCAAGTATTGGATCAAGCCGAACATCGAGAACCGGATCAAGAACGGCGAGATCCCGGCGTACTTCAACTCGTCGGTGGCCGAGATCCGGGCTGATTCGGTGGTCGTCGCCACGCCGGAAGGTCCCAAAACAATCAAGAACGATTTTGTTTTTGCGATGATCGGCTACAGCCCAGACGTAGATTTTCTCGCGGCGCATGGGATCACGTTCGATCCAGTGACGCAGCGGCCGTACACGGATCCCGAGACGCTAGAGAGCTCGCGCAAGGGCGTGTACTTGGCCGGAGTGCTGGTGGCCGGGATGCATACCAACGAGATCTTCATCGAGAATGGGCGGTTCCATGGCCGCCAGATCGCGGAGGCGATTGCGCGGGGGCTGTGACAGATCTCGGGTGACTACTCGGTGATGCGGACCGTCGAGGTGTTCCAATGACGTCTTTCGCTCGTCTGACGGTTTGGGTCTTGCTCTGGCCTGGGACCTATCTGCAATGTCTCGGCGGTTCTTACCAGGAGGCGACGCTCGAGCCGCGACTCGTTCGGAGCGAGGAGTTGGGAATCAGCCATGTTCGGCACGAGGCGGAGGTCCCCGGGAGGGGATCGGTTACCTGGGAAGACGCATCGGAGGAGATAAAGAAGCTTCAACTTGTGAACGATACGCTGTTTGCCTTTGGCTGGTGCGGTAGAGCCAGCGAGTCAGTCTCGATTATCGACGTCAAACGTTCGATTCTTGCCGACTACATTCTGGGCCGCTCGTTCGCATTGTCGCCCAGCGGTCGGTACTTGGCCTTCAAACAGTTCAGGCCCAGGCACGAATTGCAGCCACCGCCTGGATATCCACCGCCAGGAGACGTGCTCGTCCTGTATGACGTGCCACAAAGGTTCCGATCCCGGACGGCCTTCGGGCTGGGGCCGCAAGGTTTTTTTGCTAATGGGGTGTTCGACAGTGGCAACTCTTTGTACCCGGGCGAAGTTGGCAGAAGCCGGGTCAATGTGCGCACCAACTACGAAGAGGTTTTAGTTTTCTCAATCAAGTGGGAGCGCGACGACCGCTTGGCCGCCCTAGCTCTGGACTCCTTCGGGCTTCTCGTAGTGAGCTACGACGCGCGAACGAAAGCCCGCACGATGGCGCGAGTGCCGGGAGCAAGCAGAGCAGACATCGATCCCTCCGGCAAGGCAACGATTCGGGAGATGGACCGTTTGCTGGAAGTGACGGAACTCGACGCCGTTCAACCCGGAACCGCCGCAGTGCGCTTCAAGCTGCGCGGTGAGCCGCGGGATGTGCGGGTACGACGATGAGTCGCGGAAGGCTCATGGCATGGACATTGTTGGCGGCTGCCAGCTTCGTCCAGGAAGTGATCGACGGGTCGAAGACACCTTGGCTCATCCCGGACTCGCAGGCGTATCAGGCTCTGTTCAACATTCTCAGCGCCACGGGCAAGTCCAGCTTGGACGCCAAAACCAAGATCGCATGGCTGACCGAGGGAGGCGTCGGCAAGGAGGATGCGGCAATTGCGATCGAAGTTGCAGCGGCCCATTCTGAACGGACGAAGGTAATCAAGAGCAAAAGCGGTTCGGGCGAACGGAAGAGTTCGGACCGTTATGTTGCGCTTGCAGAATCGATCGCTGAACTTCACCGGCGAGTCAGCCCGGAGGCGAGCAAGCGATTGGTCCAGTTGGTCCAGGGGCTGAAGAAGAACATGCGCAGCTTTCGCGGATCCAGCATTGGGCACGAGGCGGGTGCAGAAATCCCGCCTACAGTCCGTTGAAAAAAAGGAAACGGCGACGGACCCGCGGGACCGGCGCCGAAATCACGTAGAAAACGCGAACCTAGTCGTTGAGCTGGAAGTCAGCCACGAACGCGCTGCGCTTGCTCGGGCTGGACCACTGCGAATCGAGCCCCTTGCCCTTGAAGTCATGCGAGATCGTGTAGGCCGGCATCGCGTGGCCCACCTTGGTGAGCGGCGTGTACCAGACCTCTTCGTTGCTGCAGATGTGATCGTTCTTGCCCATGGACCGGGTCTCGATCTTGGCGAGCGTTCCGGCGGTGAGCTTGGCCGTGGCCGAGTGGACGTTGTTGCCTTCCACGTCGAGCGTGATCGGCGCGTACTCCACGCGAACCACGTCGCCCAACAGGTCGCCGCCCATCTTCTTGGCGAAGGCCTGCAGCGCCGCGCGCTGTTCGAGCGAAGCCTTTTCGTCGACGATCATCACCGACTTCACCGGATAGGCCGAGTTATGCACATCGCCGAGCGTCGCGCTCGCCTTGAGCACTCCCACGACGCTGAGGCCGTCGAGGTTGACGCCATCGAACTGGCCCTTGCTGATGCGCCAGCCCATCACGGCGTACTGGCCCACGTTGCCGACTTCGGAGTTGGCAAAGCAAGCGCCCGTGTAGATGTCAGCCGTGCGGGCTTCGATGTATTGGCCCCGCACCGAGTTGGCTCCGAAGACCAAACCGGCCGAGCAGAGCAGACTGAGAGAAATTGTTGTGATCGACTTCATTCCCGAATGGACCTCCTGCCTAAAATCTACCATGAACGAAACCGCTACAGCGCCGCGTAGCAGCCGCGCGTTTCGTTGCACTCGTAATCATCCACTACTTTGCCATCGGGTCCGAGGCACTTCTGGGTTTTGTGGCACCAGAAGTTGCGGTCACCCGAATGCGGAACGATAGCCGGGTCCCACACGGACTCGATGTACAGCCCCTTCCAGCGAAGGAAGTCACAGCGGTCATCGTCGATCAGTGTTAGCCCCGGCCGTTCCATTGCTTCTTGCCCGTGCTACTTGCCCGGTTGTTACGCCTTGGCTGCGGCGAGCAAAGCCCGCTTGACGGCGGTCTTCACCAACTGCACCTTGTAGGCGTTGCCGCTCAAGGGAGAGGCTCCGAACCCGGCCGCTTCGCCTGCCTGCGCGGCGGTGGTCTCGTCGATCTCCTTACCCTTGATCACCGCAGCCGCTTGTTCGGCGACAACGGGAGTGGGCCCGACATGTCCGAGCACGATACTCACTGCATCGGCGGTATTGCCCGACATCTTGAGCGCAACCGACGCGGTGGCCAAAGGCCAATCGAGACCTTCGCGCTGGCGGATCTCATAGGTGGCGTTCTTCATGCCACCCACCGGGACGACGATCTCGGTGAGGATCTCGTTCGGCTTGAGGTCCACTTCACGCTGGTCGGCGGAGGAGGGCGCGAGGAAGAAGTTCTTCACGTCCACCGAGCGCTTGCCCGAAGAGGAAGCGATCGTCACCTTGGCGCCCAGCGCGATGAGCGCGGGACCGAGGCTCGAAGCGCTGACGAACTTCGCCGGGCCCTTCGGGAAGATAGCGTGGAACTCGTTCTGCCCGGCGTCGATCAGACTCGCGCCGTCATGCATCGCGAGCAGCCCGAAGCCGTTGCGGAAATACCAGCAGCGGGGCCGCTGGCAGAGGTCGCCGCCAGCGGTACCCATGTTGCGGATCTGCGGAGATCCTACTTCACGAGCGGCCGTGGCCAGGGAAGGGAGTTCCTTGCGGATGAGGGCGTTCTCCATCAGGTCATCGAGCGTCACGGTGGCGCCGATGCGGATGTTGGAACCGGACTTGGAGATGCCACCCAGTTCCTTGATGCCCTTGATGTTGACTACTCGCTTCGGCGTGTGGATCAGATCCTTCATCAGGCTGATCTGATCGGTACCGCCGGCGAGGATGTTGGCGTCGGCCCACGAGGAGCCCAACAGGCCGAATGCTTCATGGAGCGAACCGGGGCTCGCGTATTCGAAGGCTTTCATGGTTATGCCATCCTCCTTCCGGAAAGCGCATTCAGAACGTTGCGCGGAGTGAGCGGTAGAGTGGGAACGCGAACGCCGATGGCGTTGGCGCAGGCATTGGCGATGGCGGCGATGGTCGGCACGGTGGCCGGTTCGCCCAAGCCGATGACGCCGCGCTTGTCGTGATCGGGAGTGATGTCCATCTTCACCTCGATCTCACCGATGTCGCCGGCGCCGGCGAGCTTGTAGAACTCCATGTCGCCGTTGATGTAGCGGCCGGTGGCCTCGTCCATCACGCGCTCTTCGAAGATCGACGCGGCGATCCCCATGATGATGCCGCCGTGGATCTGGCCTTCGGCCAGCTTCGGGTTCACCACCAAGCCGCAATCCTGCACGGCCACCATCTTGTTCATGATGACGCGGCCGGTTTCCACGTCGACGCTGACGTCGGCCATCTGCACGCCGCCCACGCCGAGGGTGGACATGCCGCGCGGGTTGCGCGGATCGTGAGCGCCCATCTCGGAGATGGTCTTCACGCCGAGTTTGGCGCACGCCTGTTTCCAGGTCATGCTCTTCGACGCGTTGCCCTTCACCTGGATCTTGCCGTCAACGGCTTCGAGGTTGTCCTTTTCGGCGCCGAGCGTGGGAGCCACGGCTTCGAACAGTTTCTCGAGAGCGTTGAGAGTCGCGATCCGAGTAGATGCGGAGACGCCGCCGACGGTAGTGGATCCGCCGGATGCGCCCGAGCGCGGGAACTTGTTATCGCCCAGGCTGAGCTTGATCGCCTGCATCGGCAGGCCGAGCGACTCGGAGGCAACCTGCGTGATGATGGTGCGGGTTCCCGTGCCGATGTCCTGGCTGCCGATCTCGATCTCCACCGTTCCGTCCGGATGGATGTTGGCGCGGCATTGCGATGCGTGTCCAGCGCCGCCCCAGGTTCCCACCGCGAGGCCGAGACCGCGCTGCATGTTGCCCGAGACCCTGTTGCCGCGAGGATGCCAGTTCTTCTTCCAGCCGATCATGTCGGCCGCTTGCTGCAATTGCGAGCGGTAGACTTCCGGCCGGGCGGTGAACTCGAGGTTCTTCATGAAGAAGTCCAGCGGATCCATGTTGAGCTTGGCCGCCAGATCGTCGAGTGCCGAGCAGGTGACGTAGGAAACCTGCGGATGGTTGGGCGCCCGCCACGCGCGGGAAGCACCGGTATTGGTTGCCACCGCGGTGTGGTTGATGCGCCGGTTCGGAACGTTGCGGAAGACGTAGGGGAAAAGGTCGGCGTTGAGGTTACCGCCCGTGAACCCGGCCGTCATCCACGATTGCGAATCCCACGCGGTGAGCTTGCCGTCTTTGGTCGCGGCCACCTTCACCTTGGCGTAGACCGACGGGCGAACGCCCGCGATGGCCAATTCGGCGCCGCGATCGAGGTACAACTTCACGGGCTTGCCGCCGCTTGCCTGCGAGAGGCGAGCTGCTTCGCTACCCCAGAGGTCCGATTGGAACTTGGAGCCGAAGCCGCCGCCGATGTAGTCCATGTGCGTGTGGACGTTCGCGGCCGGAATCTCGAGGTTCTTCGCGAGGTCATCACCCACGGCGGAGACGTTCTGCGTGGAGGGCCAGAACTCGATCTTGTCACCGGCCCAAGCCACGGTCTGGCCGTGCGGCTCGAGACAGCAGTGCGTGATCACCGGGATGCCGTATTCGCCTTCATGCGTCACGTCGGCTTGGCGGAAGGCGGCGTCCGGATCGCCCTGGATCTGTTCGCCGGCGGGCTTGGCGCGATTGCCGGCGCGGTCCAAGCGATCTTCGCGCACCAGATGCGGAAGCACTTCGTACTCAACCTTGATAGCGCGGATGGCGTCGCGTGCGATCTCTTCGCTGCGCGCGGAGGCGACCGCCACTTCGGCGTTGCCCCACTGGATCTCCGTGCCCGCCTTGGCGATCACGCGAACCGCGGTGACGCCATCGATCTTCTCTGCAGCAGAAGTGTCGATGCTCTTCACGCGCGCATGGGCATGCGGCGAGTGCAGGATGACGGCGTGGATCGTGCCGGCGGGGCGAACGTCGGAGTTGTACTTCGCCTTGCCGCTGGCTTTGGCCGTACCGTCGAGACGCGTGCGGCGTTGGCCGATCTGCTTGCGCGTCTCCATCGGGGGATATGCGTAATTAGGCATTTCGGCCTCCCTTCAGGTCCTTGGCGGCTTGCATGACGGCTTTGCGGATGCCGACATAGGTGCCGCAGCGGCACAGGTTTCCGCCCATGCCTTCTTTCACCTGTTCATAGGTCGGGTTGGGGTTGCGGTCGAGCAGCCCCTTGGCCGCCATCACCATGCCCGGCGTGCAGTAGCCGCACTGCAAACCGTCGTTCTCGACGAAGGCCGGAACGATGGGGTGCGTCTTGCCCGCGGTCAGCGATTCGATCGTTTGAATCTGCTTGCCCTGGCAATCCACGGCGAGCGTTGTGCACGAGTAGGCGGTCTTACCGTTGATGATGACGGTGCAAGCGCCGCAGGTGCCGCGATCGCAAACGCGCTTGGCGCCGGTGATCTCCAGCCGGTCACGCAGTGCGTCGCACAAAGTGGTTCGAGGCTCCACCGTAACCTTGGTCGGCTTGCCGTTGATGTTGAGTGTGATGGCCGTTTCGCCGGAAATCACCGGCCTTGCTTGGGCCTCTTGTTCGAGTACGCCAGAGCCCAACACTCCGCCGGCCACTCCGGCGCCGTGGAGGAATCCGCGGCGGGAGAAACCTTTTTGCGATGTGGGCTTCTGCTCGGGTTCTTTTTTAGAACTCACGCCACACCTTCCTTTCCCTTCTCGTTGAACATTAACCGGGCGCCCCTTCGCTCGAGAGGAAGGGGGATCCGTCTGACTATATCAGTACGAAACTGTCAATTCAAGACGATGCTGTACCTCTGACACGTTACCACGTCAGGCTCGATGCACGCATTCGCCATCCATATACACAGAGACGATGGAGACGGCTTTGGAATGGGGGTCGACGCGGAACTCGACCACGTCGCCGCGCTCGCCCGGTTGCAGTCCGCGCTGGCGGGCGCGAATACGGCATACGCGGGCCGGATTTCGCGTCGCCATCGCCAGTGCTTCCACCAGGCTCAGCCCCATCTTCATCAAATTCTGCAAGCCCCGATCCATCTTGAGCGAAGATCCGGCGAGCTTGTCTTGCCCCACGAGCGTCACCCGGTCATCGGCGTGGAGTTCCACGTCCACTTCGCCCAACCGGTAGCGTCCGGGCGGACATCCCGCGGGCATAACTGCGTCGCTCACCACTACCGATCGCTCGACGCCTTTGGCCCGCAGGGCCACGCGGAGGAACGCTTCGGGCAGGTGGATGCCGTCGACGATGAAGCTGGCGGTGAGGCGGTCATCGGCAAGCTGGTCCCAAATATAGTTGGGATGGCGCCGGATCATCGCATGCGCGCCGTTGCCGAGGTGGGTCGACATGGTGGCACCGGCTGAGACTGCGTCGGCGATCTGCTTGGCACTAGCCCCCGAGTGTCCGATCGAAATCACGACGCCCTGGCGCACTGCGAAGTCAATGTAGGCGCACGCCTCGGGCCACTCGGGCGCGATCGTGATGAGCTTGATGTTGCCGCCGGAGAGATCGATCCACCGCTTCAGTTCTTCGATGTCGGGCGGGCGGACGCTCTGACGTGGGTGCGCGCCGCGTGGTCCGTCTTCGGCCGAGATGTAAGGACCTTCTATATGGAAGCCTTCCATCGCACGGCCTTCGAGCGGCAGGGCTTCCTTCGCCTTGCCCAGATTGGCGATGGCGCCAGCCATGTTTTCGACCGAGCCCGTGATCACGGTGGGGAAGAAGCGCGTGACTCCGGTCTGGAACATGGCGCGCACGCTTCGTGCGATCTCATCATGCGGAGCCGTAGGCGAGCAGTAGTCGACGCCGGCGTAGCCATTCACTTGCACGTCGATCCAGCCGGGTGAGAGATAGTTCTCGGCGCGGTTCGGCGGCAACAGGGGTTCGACGGCGGTGATGGTTTGGCCGAGGCTGACTTCGACCTGTTCGCCCGACGAGGGGTCGATGCCGATACATTTCTGCCCATTCATGTTTTATCCACAAGTTTCACACAACGCGCGCGGTTTAACAAGCTGAAAACAGACATCTTAATATTGAGGAAAGCTGGGCTGTGGACGCAAGTTCCCCCTAGCGCGGGGATGAGGAAGTTGGTACAACAATACCTGATCCTTCGCGAGCGAGCACTGAGAAGGGAAATCTCGGGGGAGGTGACCGCTTCGGTCTCGCTCGCGGATCAAACTACGTCCACGGCACTTCTGCCGGTCTCCAACCTCACCAAATCGTCTGGACCCGCGATGCGCGGATCTTCCGGTCGCGGCTGATCAAAGGCACTTGCAAGGCGACAGCCGTCGCAGCAATGATGCGGTCCGGCATGTCTGGCACATCCTCACGGCTCACGTGCTCGAGGCTGTCCACAACATCGCGGTCCAGCGGAGCCAGGCGCGCGGGGCTATCGCGGTTCGCAATCGCTTCCAGGATCACTCTGCGATCATCGGGCCGCAGCCGACCCTTCTCGACCAGGTACAGCACTTCCACGAGGGTGATCGCCGAGATGTAGATGGCATCGCCCCCTGCGGTCGTTTGATTCATCGCGGCTCTCGCTGCTGCTGACAGACGTGACCACGGTCAGATACCAGAGAATTGCGTGGGTGTCCGCGACGATGGCGCCCATCAAATATCTTCTCGCGGAAAGTCCTTCCACATCTCGCGGCGCATCTGGTCAATGTCCTCGGCCGAGATCGAAATCCCGCGTCCAGCGAGAATCCCCTCGATGCTCTGGAGCGGCATCTTGGGGCGTTGGTTCAGCGCGAGCAGCCGATCCACGTGCTCCAGGACTTCCTGCTGTTTGTCCGGCGGAAGCTCCCGAACCTTTTCGACGATGGCCTGTGTGACAGACATAGCAAACTCTACTCCATTATCGCCTTCACGGGAGCCGTTGCAAGGGAGTCCAGGCCGGGGCAAGAACGTCGCGAGAGACTACTTCGATGGGCCTTCGCGCGGATCGGACTTCCGCCCCGGAGCCGCCACCGTAAGCGGCTTCAAGTACGCGAAGCTCTTCCGGACCGCCTCCTCCACCGGCATCACATCCCCGAAAGCCTGATGGACGGTCACATACCCACCGTACCCGATCTCGTGCAACCCCGCGAACACGTCGAGTGAATCAACGCCGCCCTGCTCCCACACGCCGATGTGGTCGAGCGGCACCCGGCCTTTCGTCCACGTTTCTACCGACGCTTTCCCCGCCGGGTTCAGCCGATGATTCTGGATGTAGAAATTGAAGATCCACGGGCGAAGCCGCACCACGCTCGAGCGTCCGTAAGGCTGGCCGGAGATCAGCCAGTTGGCCGGCTCAAAGATCAGCCCGAAATTCTCGCGACCCACTGCCTTCAACACACGCTCGGCCCCGTCCACGGTTTCGAACAGGCTTGCGCAGTGCGATTGGTGCGCCAGGCGGATCTTGCGCTCTCGTGCTTCATCGGCGGCGCGCTGGGCCCACTCGATGTCCTCGTCTTTCTTCATGCAGACGCGGATGAGATCGGCCCCGAAGCTTTGCGCGAGATCGACGTACGGCGTAATCTTGCGCAAACACATCGGGCCCTGCTCGTTGTTGCTCGGAACCGCGAAGTCGCCCGTGACCATCGACACCGCGAGTCCGGCTGCGGCGATCTTAGTGTGCAGTTCCTGGATGCGTTCGCGTGGGGACTGCACGCCCGCCTGAGAAGCCCTCATGCAGAGCGCGTCGAACCTGTTCCGCTTGGCGAGCGCGATCAGTTGCTCGATTGTTTTCGTCGAGCGTTCCTTGTTGTCGAATGCTTCTGCCACGCGCACGGAAAGCGACATCTTCATGCGAGCGGATGCGGCGACCATCGGGGCAGCCGCACATGCGAGCAGTGTTCTTCGAGTCATTTCTGATCCTTCTCGAGCCAGCGGCGAAACCAGCGCAGGTTGCGCTCCATCAGATCGCGCTGATGCGCCGGCTCGGTAATCCCGTGACCTTCGCGCGGATACACGGCGTACTCCACCGGGACCCCGAGATCCGTGAGCGCCTGATAGATTTCGGCGTTGTGATTGATGTCGCGCTCGCCCACTTGCAGTAGCGTTGGTGTGCGCACGTTAGGAAGCCCTCCGCGCGGCGAGTGGCGCTGGTAGTTTTGCGGAACATCCCAGGGCTTGCCACCGAAGTAGGTCCAGAGCACTTCGCGTGGACCATCGGATTGACCATAGTAGGTGGTCCAATCGGTGGCGGGCGCGCCAACGGACGCGGCCTTGAATCGGTTCGTGTGGCCGATCACCCAGGCGGTGAGATAGCCGCCGTAGCTCCAGCCCATCACGCCGAGCTTGTCGGGATCGGCGATGCCGCGGGTGACGAGCGTGTCGATGCCGGTCATCACATCGTCGAAATCGCCGAAGCCTTGCGACTGGCTGTTCTTCAAGCGGAAATCGCCGCCATAGTTCGAACTGCCGCGGAAGTTGGGCGAAAAGATGGCCACGCCCGCGTCGAGGAAAGCTTGCGTGGGATAGGTGCGCGGGTTGGGGAAGCCTTCGAGCGTGACGCCGGTGGGGCCGCCGTGGAGTTCCGTGATCAGAGGGATGCGGCCAGAGGTGTACGAAGGCGGAAGCCACAGCACTCCTTCGACATCGAGGCCATCCTTCGACTTCCACTTCACCACTTCCGTACGCATGGGCGCGAAGTCGCGGTAGGTGTTCGAGAGGCGCGATCCGTTGCTGTGGAAGACTTCAGGCGGATGCGCGTTCGAGATTTTCAGGAACGCAGCTTGCGAACCGTCCGGAGTGAAGCTGACGCCGTTGGCGGAGATGCCTTCCGCAACCACCCGCATCGTGCCCGTGCCACGGTTCACGGCGTAGAGATTGTCGCGGGTGTGCCAACCGGCCGCGAACAATAGCTCGTCTCCACGCCAGCCGAAACGATTGCCGCCCCGGAAGACGTCGAGCGGGAGGCCCTTGGTGAGGATCTTGATCTCGCCGCCGCCCGAGGGGACCAATGCCACGTGTCGCTCGGAGAAGTAGTTCTCCGATCCGGCCTGCGTGTGGAAGGCGATCCATTTGCCATCGGGCGAATAGGCAGGGTCGCCATCGCGGCCAAGCTGGGTGACGATCGCCTTTTCGGTTCCGGTGCGCAGGTCGATTTCGTAAAGATCCACATGGAAGCTGTCGCGGGGGCGCGGCGTCGGCTGTGCCGCGTAGACCGCTTTGCCTTCAGCGAAATCGAACGAGAGAACGTGGTGATCGGCCTTGGTGAGCAGCTTCCCATCGAGCCAGAGACGCGAGTAGCGGTAGTCGCGATCCGCGACGATGACGTCGCTCGCGGACTTCGGCGGATCGATGGCGAGATAGGCGATCTGGCCCGAGGGCGTCCATTCGAACGACGAGACCGCGCCTTGCGTCGTGGGCTTGCCCTCCACCATCACGCGGCCGTCTGGCGCGAGCCAGGCGAGCTTTCCTGTGCGCGACCACCGCGGTCGCGAACCGGGATAACGGCGTGCGCCGGCGACAACGGTGGAGCGATAGCGGTCGCCGGAGAGTTCACGAAGGACCCACGCCGCGCTCTTGCCGTCGGGTGCGATTTGCGGATCGGAGACGGAAGGCAAGGCGAGCAGCGCGTCAATGGTCCAGGGTTCCGCTGCGATCGAGACGCGTGCGGCGAGGCCAAGCAGGATGAGGGCGAGCGTTCGTGTCGGCAAACGGAAATATCTTATCAGCGCTGAGAGCCACTGAGCTTAGTGCCCACCCAACTGGCGCCGATACTCTGTCTCGTCGAAGTGCCCCTTCGACTCTCCGATCAAGCCGTTTGCCCCGAACTGCCACTCTTCATGACCGCTTATGCGAACAGAGGCACCAGTGCCATCCGGTCCGGTATTGGTACCCGTGAGGGTCCACCGAAAGATGGCCTTGTCTCCGTGCGCGATAACTGCATCGCAGCAGACCTTCATATCGGAGAACGCGGTCATGAATGACTGTGCTGCGGCCGCAATTGCTGCTCGCCCAATTGAAGGCGGTGAGTTGTTGATTTGCAGCGAGCCTTGCGCTTCGAAGAACGCAGCAACCCGTTCGGCGCTCTGGCTGCACCATGCGACGGCGTATCTTGCTCCGAAATCGTCGAGTTCAGTCATCGTCATTCCGGTCACCGCAGAACGGAAAGAAGGGACGCCTCCGCCACGCCGCGTGGTGACACGCTGCCAACTTCGACATCCACAATTAGGTTGGCCTCGCGCGGACTCGCTAATTCCACGGGAATGTAGTTGCTGCTCAACGCCGGGCGCCCCGGCTCGAGCGTCACCACGCTTACTCGCGTACCTACCAGGCTACGCCGAAATTCCAGGTTCTTTCGCGCGGCGAGATCGCGCAAAACAGCGTTGCGTTGCTTGCGCACCGGCATAGGCACTTGCGGCAACTCGGCTGCGGGAGTGGATGGCCGTTCCGAGTAGGTGAAGACGTGTAGATAGGTGAACGGCATCCGCTCGATGAAGGCGCGGCTTTCTTCGAACTCCTCGTCCGTCTCGCCGGGAAAGCCCACCATCACATCCGCGCCGTAGGCGGCATCGGGCATGAGCGTGTGCGCGCGAGCGATGCGGTCGGCGTAGTGGCGAGCCCGGTAACGCCGCTTCATACGCTTCAGCACCGCGTCACACCCTGACTGCAGTGGAGCATGCACATGACGCGCGACGCGGGGCGACGAAGCCATGAGATCGAGAAGGTCGTCGCTGAGGTCCATCGGTTCGATCGAGCTGAGGCGCAGCCGCTCGACCGAAGTCTCGTCGAGGAGACGGCGGATCAGCCCGCGAGGCGCATCCCCTCCGAGCGGCCAACATCGCGACCCCAGCGGCCCAAGTTGATACCGCTGAGAACGATCTCGCGATAGCGTTCCGCCAAGGCGCTCACCTGCCGCACCACGTCGCCAGCCGAAGCACTACGGCTGGTCCCGCGGACCGAAGGAATAATACAGAACGAGCAGCGGTTGTTGCAGCCATCCTGGATCTTGAGGTTGGGGCGAGTGCGGTCGCCCGCATCTTCCACCGGCGCTGACAGGAACTCGCGCTGCGCGGCGATGTCGCCAACGATCACCTGGCCGTGGAACTCAGCGGCGCGCGACGTGTGTGCCTCAGTCAGGATATCCGCGATGGCGGTCTTGTGGGAGTTCCCCACCACCCATCGCACACCGGGCATGGCCGCCAATTCCTGCGGAGCGCGTTGCGCGTAGCACCCAGTGACCAGAATCCTGGCTCCCGGATTCTCGCGATTGACGCGGCGGATCACCTGCCGCACGTCGTCATCGGCATTGGCCGTGACCGTACACGTGTTCAGGATGACGATGCCGGCGCTTGCGTGTTCGCTGGCGGGTTGAAACCCGTGATGTTGGAGCAGGGAACCGAGCGCGGCGCCGTCGGCCTGGGTGGCGCGACAGCCGAAGTTCTGGATGAAAACCCTCTCCATCCTCTTGATTTTATCCTGGGACCGAAAAACACCGTATTCCCTGCCGAAACGGGTGGCACTGCCGATGAATGACCATGGCCTTGGATCGCCTGCTTTCGCAGGACGAGATTGACAATGTATTTCGAAACCTGCGGGAAGCGCCGGGTCAGAACGACGCGGCTAAGAAGGCCCAGTCGTATGACTTCCGCCGGCCTGATCGCATCGCCAAAGACCAGCTTCGGGCCATCCACATGTTGCACGAAAACTTCGCGCGTACGCTGGCGTCGAGCCTGTCGGCGTATCTTCGCGCGTACGTGATCGTGAACCTGGTCTCGGTGGAACAGTTGTCGTTCATGGAGTTTACGCAGTGTCTTCCGTCTCCGACGGTGATCTCGGCGCTGGCGATGAAGCCCTACGAAGGCAGCGCGGTGATGGAACTGAATCCGGGGCTGGTGTTTCCGGTCATCGAGATTCTACTGGGCGGCTCAGGGAAGAGCCAGACAGGCGCCAAGCTTGACCGCGAGGTGACCGAAATCGAGCAGAGCATCCTGGATGCAATCTACCGGATCGTGCTGCACGACATGCGCGAAGCGTGGATTCCGATCACCACATTCGATTTCGACATCGAAGCAACCGAAACCGAGCCGCAAATGCTGCAGTTGCTGGCGCCGAACGAGGCAGTGGTGGCGATCAGCATGGAGATCCGGATCGGTGACTCGGTGGGGATGATGAATATCGGAATCCCGTCGATCATCATCAAAATGCTCCGTCAACGCTTTGACCAGCAGTGGTCGATGCGAAAGAGCGAGTCGTCGGAGAATGAACAACTGCGGGTACTGCGGCTGATCGCCAACTCGCGGGTGAGCTTCGATGCCCGCCTGGAAGGTCCTACGATCATGACGCAAGATCTGGTGGATCTCGAAGTGGGGCAGGTGCTCAAGCTCGATCACTCTATCGAGAAGCCGCTGCAGCTTCAGATCAACGGCATCTACAAGTACGATGGCCACGTAGTGGACGGCGGACGGAGCCGAGCCTTCGTACTGGGTGCGCTCGCGATCAAATCAGAAAACTACGACTTCGGCGAGAAGAAGGAAGACGATATCAACTCGATGCTCGGAATCACGGAGCCGCCGGAGGTGATGATTCACCCGTGATGAGGCGGGCTCCGCGATTCAGCGTGAAGTACTGAAAGGCCCACTGCGTGGCCACCAGCACGCGGTTCTGGAAGCCCACGAGATAGAGCAGGTGAATGAAGAGCCACGTGAGCCATGCGAGCAACCCGCCGAATCGCGCGAAGCCCAGATCCGCCACTGCGGAACCGCGGCCAAGTGTGGCCATGTTTCCTTTGTTCACGTAGCGGAACGGTGGGCACGGCCTGCCCTCCGCACGTGACGCGATCGCCTTGGCCAGATACGCTCCCTGTTGGATTGCCACGGGCGCGACACCCGGCAGTGGCGAGCCATCTTGCTCGAAGCAGGCCAGGTCGCCGGCGACGAAGATCTCCGGGTGGCCTGCGATCGAGAGGTCTCGCGAGGCGATGATCCGGCCGCTGCGGTCGGTGGCCGCTCCGAAGCGCTCGGCAAGAATTTGCGCAAGCGGCGACGGCCGGACTCCCGCGGCCCAGATCACCGTGCGCGTAGCCAGCCGCTCTTCGCCTCTCGGCCCGGTGAAGGTGACGCCCGAGTCGTCGATCGCAGTGACGCGAACTCCCAATCGCGGTAGGACGCCCAGCCGGATCAGCGAGCGTTCAGCCGTGGCGGAGAGATCGCGCGGAAGAGCCGGCAGCACGCGATCGGATCCTTCGAGCAGCAGCACCTCCGCTTCTTCGGGGCGTATGGTGCGAAAATTCCCGCGCAACGTATCGCGCGCGATTTCGCCGAGTGCGCCCGCGAGTTCGGCCCCGGTTGGTCCGGCGCCCACTACCACGAAGCGGAGCAGCGCGCGGCGGCGCTCGGGGTCGGGCTCCCGTTCAGCGCGTTCGAAAGCGGAGAAGATCCGGTGGCGAATGGCTGTGGCGTCTTCGATCGACTTGAGTCCGGGTGCGGCCGTTTGCCATGCTTCGTTGTGGAAGTAGAAGTTCCGTGCCCCGGTGGCAACCATCAGGTAGTCATAGTCGAGCGAGCCTTCGGTCAAAATGACGTGCTTACTGGCCGGGTCAATGTCTACCACTTCGCTCATCACCACGCGTGTGTTCGGCTGCTTGCGCAAGACGTGGCGCAAGGGCGCCGTAATGTCGCCGGGCGAGAGGGCTCCGGTGGCCACCTGGTAGAGCAACGGTTGGAACAGGTGGAAGTTGCGCCGGTCAACCAATGTGAGATCCACCGGAGCATTGCGGAGGCCCATCGCCGCATTGAGCCCGGCGAACCCACCGCCCACGATCACGACTTTCGCGCGCCCCATATCTCTACACGCGCGGTTGCGGCGAAACGGGGCTCACGCCCAGCCGCCTGAGCAGCACGAACTCGGAGACGTTCTCGGCGGTAAGCAGCCCCAGGATGCGTTCGCCTTCCATCACCACCGCGCAGGATCCGGTTTCGGCGAGTTGTACGACGGCGGCGCTCAGTTCGGTCGAAGGGGCCAGGCGAAGGAAGTGGCGATCCATGGCGTTGGCGACGTAGGAGTCCGCGCCCGAGTCGAGGATGCCGCGGACGAACGCGCCGCGATGGAGGAGCCCCACCACGCTGTCGCCATGGACCACTGGAAAATCCTGTTGTGCGGAGGCGAGGACGAGCGCCGCAGCCTCGCGTAGGGTGCTGCCGTGCGAGAGCGTCTGAAAATCGGTGACCATGGCGGCGCTCACTGGGACTCCATGAAGCATCCCTCGTCCCGAACTGGCCGACGCTTCCTGGTAGCCGGCCAGGTACAGCATGAACGCCAGGATCATCAGGAGCATCTCACCCTGCCAGATTCCGAACAGGCCGAGCGGAACCGCGAGGATGCGGCCGATGCGGGCGACCGTCAGCGTAGCGGATTCTTCTGGACGGTTCCGGGCAAGAAAGGCTCGCAGCAGGCGGCCGCCATCGAGGGGAAAAGCCGGCACGAGATTGAACGCGCCCAAGTAGAGGTTCGCCTCGGCGAGACGCCGTACCAAATCCTGCGCGGCGGGGTCGGTCCATTTGGGGAGTGCCAGCAGGCCGGCGCCCAACGCGAGGTTCACCAGCGGACCAGCCACGGCGATGCGGATCTCTTCACGCGGCGTTCCTTGCCGCTGCATGCGAGAGACGCCACCCACCGGGTAGAGCACGATTTCGAGGGTGCGGATTCCGAGATGGCGAGCGGTAAGCGCGTGGCCCAGCTCGTGGAACAGGACGGATGCGAATAGGCCGATCAGGAAGAGACTATCCACCGCCCAGGAAGCTTCCGAGGCGCTGCTGGCGACTGCGATCAACGCGATCAGGAACAGGAAAGTGAAGTGAAAACGCACCGGCACGCCGAACATCGAGATGTGCCCGATGGTGCCGGGGCTGCGCCGGGTCGGTCGAAGGTTCGCCGTGCCGGGACTCAAAGGAATGAGGGCCTACGTTATTAGCATAGGCCCTACGAACCCACTCCGCGCGACTCACGCCCCTGACCCGCGCCGTTGCCGTTCCATGTAGGGCGGGCTTTAGCCAGCGCGGGGCTTCAGCCCCGCTCCGAGTCGCGGGCGAACGTGCCTGATATAGACGCGCGGCCCCGCTCTACGCCCGGGCGGCCATTGCGGGAGCCGCTACCGGGGGCGGAACCTCTCCGTTGAATCGTACCGAAACAAGCTTCGAAACGCCTGGCTCCTGCATCGTCACTCCATAGAGCGCCGAGGCGGCTTCCATGGTCCGCTTGGCGTGCGTGATGATGATGAACTGCGTCTGCCCGGCCATGTCCTTGAGCAGGCCCATCAGGCGCTGGATGTTCGGTTCGTCGAGCGGCGCGTCCACCTCGTCGAGGATGCAGAACGGGCTGGGAGTGTACTGGAAGATCGCCATCAGCAGCGAGAGTGCCGTGAGCGCCTTCTCGCCGCCCGAAAGCAGCAGCACATTCTGCAAGCGCTTGCCCGGAGGCGAGGCCACGATGTCGATGCCCGACTCGTTGACGTTCGTCTCATCGGTGAGGCGCATCTCGGCCGCGCCGCCACCGAACAGCTTGGTGAACGTCTCTTTGAAGTTGTTGTTGATGATCTCGAACGCCTCAGTGAATCGGCGCTTCGACTCGACGTCGATTTCCTGGATCGCCTTCTCTGTGTCGCGAATGGAATCGAGCAGGTCTTGGCGCTGCGTGTTGAGGAAGTCATAGCGTTGCTGCGCTTCTTCGAATTCCTGCAATGCATCCGGATTGACTGGACCCAGGTTCTCGATCTTGGTCTTGAGGGCTTGGTACTTGTCCTCGGATTCGGCCAAGGCCACCTCGTCGGCGGTGGACTCGTCGCCCTGCGCCAGTTCCTCGAGCGAAGCCTTCAGTTCCTTCTGAGCGGTTTCATCGAGGTAGCGAAGCGCGGCGCGCCGTTCGGCCATGGTGACTTCGATCTGGGATCGGCTCTCTTGCGCAGCTTGGACGTCGGCTCGCAACGAGCGGAGCCCCTCTTCGGTGGCCACCAGCCGTTCGCGGATCCCTTGCTCCTGGGTAGCGAGGTCATTGACGCGGACCTGAGTATGCTCCACATCTTCGCCCAACTTTAGGGCGCGTTCGTCAAGCGAGACGTTGTCGGCGAGCAGTTGCGCACGCTGCGCGCCCACCTGCTCGATCATGGTGTGGATGTCCTGACGGCGGCGAGCCAAGTCACGGATCTGACTTTCCAACCGCTGCTGAGCATTGCGCTCGGCGCGGCCTCGCTCTTCGTGTTCGGCCATGGCGACGCGAAGCATGGAGTGCTCCTCAGCGATCGACCGGACCGAATCCTGGAGGTCGGCCAAGGCGGCGCGAACGGTGTTGAGGGCTTCCTCTTCCACCAGCCGGATCTCCTCCTTCTCCTGCACGGCCTTCTGGCTGACGTCGCGCTGTTCGGTCAGCCGGACGCTATCGCGATCCAGCCGTTCCAACTCCAGGCGGGAAACGGAAAGCTTCGAGTTGACGCGCGAGAACTCCTCGGCCAACCGGCGCACTTCGTGGTCGAGGGCGAGCGCTTCGCGCTCCTGGCCCTGTTGCTCGGCACGGACCGATTCGAGTTGAGACGCCAGTTCGGCCGACTCGGACTCGAGGTTCGCCAGCAGTTCCGCGGTCTCTTCGAGCTGCCGCTGCTGCGCGCCGACGGTATTGGTCAGCTCGCGGAGTTCGCGCTTGAGAGCGAGCGGTCCGGAACCGGTCTTGCGACCGCCGCTGACGGCGTGGCCGTGATAGCAGACGCCGTCATTGAGGAGGAAGTAGAAGTCGGGGTACTGCTTGGCAAGGCGCTGGGCCGCGCTCCGGCTCTCCGCGACGAAGCACCGGGACAGGCGGGGTAGCAGAGCGGCGGGAGCCTGGGTTAGCCCGTTCGTCATCTTGAGGACATCGCTCAAGCGGGCGACGATGCCGGTTTCGGGGCCGAGTATCGGCTCGGTGGTGGGCAGGGAAGCCATCGGGTCGCCCGGCTCTGGGTGAACCAGGAACGTGGCGCGACCATCCATGTCGGTCCGCATGAGGTCAATGCCGACCTCGGCTTGCGTCCAATCCTTCACAACTACGTATTCGAGTTCTTCCTGCAGGAACTCTTCGGCGGCCTTTTCGAAGTTCCTGTCGACATCCACGAAGTCCGCCAGCACTCCGGCGGGCTTGAGGTCATGCGCCTGGCCCTGTTCAAAAGCGGTAAAGAGACGCTTTACGGAATCCGTCGTATATGCACGGTGGGAAAGGATTTCCTCGAGTGAATCTTTGCGTGCCTTGAGGCGGGACGCCTCGTTGCGCAGTTTGTCGAGTTGCGACCGGGTTTGGCCGATGGATGACTTGCGGGCGCCCAGTTCCTCTTCCAACCGCTTGCGCCGGTCTGCCAGCGACTCGAGTTCCATCTGGCGATTGGCCAGGGAATCTGAGACTTCTCTCTTCCGTTCTTCCAGGCGGGCCAGATCGGCCGAAGCCATCTGCTCTTCGCGAGTCAGGCGGGAGCGGTCGCGTTCGAGCGACTGGAAGTGGCCTTCCATCTGGGCGAGCTGGTTCTTCAGATTCGAGATCTCGCCCAGGACGCGGAGCGCCTTTTGACGGCCGGCTTCGATCGAAAGCTCGCGTTCGCGAAGGTCGGCCTGCATCTGGTCACGCTGTCGGCCCTTTTCATTCAGATGAAGGCGAGCCGCTTCCACCTGCTGGTCGAGTTCGGCCACGCGCTGCGAGTGCGCGGACGCTTCCTCCGTCAGCTCCATCTGCCTGACTTCAAGTGCTTGGCCTTCGGTTTCGCCCTGTGACAGGCGCGATTCCATGTTTGCGATGTCGCGCGCTTGGCTCTCGATCCGGCCGCGGGTGCGCTCGGCTTCGAGACGGAGCTGGGCGAGCTTCTCGCGGGCAGCGCGGACTTCGGACTCGACCGCACTGCTCTGCTGGCGAACTTCGACCTGTTCGCGTTCTTTCTCGGCGACCTGCCCGGACAGCGTCTGATACTGAGCTTGGGCTTGGCTGAGGTCGAGGGCGATCTTGGCGGACTCGCGTTCGAGCAACCGGAACCGGCCCACCAAACTGAGGCGAAGTTGTACTACCAATTCTTCGTGTAACTCTTGGTAGCGTTTGGCCTTAGCGGCTTGCCGCTTCAGTGAGGAAGCTTGACGGCCTACCTCTTCGAGGATGTCGAAGACCCGCGAAAGGTTCTGTTTGGCGTTTTCGAGCTTGGCTTCCGCGAGGCGCCGCTTCGTTTTGAACTTGCCGATGCCAGCCGCCTCTTCGATGACCGCGCGGCGGTCATGCGGGCGTGAGCTGAGCAGCTGGCCGATGCGGCCTTGCTCGATGATGGCGTAGCTTTCCGGACCTAATCCAGTTCCTGAGAAAAGATCCTGGATGTCTCTCAGCCGGGCGGATTTGCCGTCGATCAAGTACTCGCTGGTACCGTCTCTGTAGAGGCGGCGGGAAATGGTGATGTCCTGCGAGCCTTTGGGCTGGTGGTGGCCGTGACCGTTGCCGTTGCCATTGCCGTTCCCATTGCCGTTGCCGTTCTGATGTTCGGCTTCGGCGGCCAACGCGGGGTAGAGCCGGGCGAGCATAGAAGAGTCGGGGTCAACTAGAGTCATGTTGACCTGGGCCATGCTGAGCGGCTTACGATCGCGGGTGCCGGCGAAAATCACGTCTTCCATGCGTGCGCCACGGAGGCTCTTGGCGGACTGTTCGCCGAGGACCCAACTGATGGCGTCACTGAGATTCGACTTGCCGCACCCATTGGGTCCGACAATGGCGGCAATGCCGCTGCCATGGAAACGCATTTCACTGCGTTCGCAGAAAGACTTGAAGCCTTGTAGTTCGACGCGCTTTAGCTTGAGCAAGAGGTTAGTTGCCCTCCACGAAAATGTTCATCGGGACCAGCCCGCGTCTCGGGGGAGTGATTTCCATAGTACTCGCTTCTGCGGAGAAAGTAAAGCAATTCCACCGCAGCCCAACGTGTCCTTTAGGAAGAAGCTACAAGATGTTGTGTATACGGTGCCTTATTCCACTCCAAGGTAGGGGTTGAATGTGTAGTCGGTTGCTGGCGCCTCCCCATTTGGGAACGTCAAATTGCGTTGGACGCCGTAGGCCGGGTCGAGTCCCCACTGGCCGACGTTGAGGATCTTCTTGTTCTTGGTCTCGTTGTCGTGCCAGCCCCAGAACGGTTTGGCTTTGTTTGCTGACTGTTTCCGGCCATAGAAGGTCCCGCCGATGCGTCTACTGGTGCCAGCAGGGCGGTTGCCGAACGGCTGATAGGCGTAGTATTCGTCAAAGGTTCGCTGGTTCCAGGTGCCCTCCACGGCCTTTGCCCACCACTCCGTTTGGATCGGAAGCAGCTCATAGCCCACCAGGCGGTCATTGTAGTGCTTTGGGCGCTCAGCAATTCCTTTATAGATAAACGTCATCCCTATGCCAGCAGTGAACTTATCGCTCGCCAATTCGTATCGGGAGTGGCCACTCTTGGCGCCGTAGATGCCATGCCCACCGGACTCGATGAAGACGGCGGGGTGGGAACCTTGATACAGCTCGATGGGACCCTCGACATTGTGAGCTCCCTTACGGATCCGGTTGTCGGCGACGTAGGAGTAGAGGTTGTTGTGGGCGAGCGTTTCGAGTACTTCGAGTTTGCCGAACTCGGATCCGTCTTTGCGGATAGTCAGGATGAGACCCTCGTTGTCGTTTTCGTGACAACTCCCGGCTACGCACTTGTCGGAGTAGTCGCGGGGGTGGAACACGTTGTAGATCAGAAACCAGTGGGTGGCGGTCTCCACAGCCGCGTAGTGGACGTAGGCTTGTGAGCTGCCGCCATCGAGATCGTCCCAGTTGTTGTCGCCCTGCCAATCCCCATCGTAATCGAAGCGGGAGGGGATGTCGGCTTTCGGCGTGAACCAGGTTTCCTGGGCGAGGAAGGGGGCCCAGAATTCCGCAATCTTACGGTACGGGTCAGGTACGCGAGGTGGCGGGCCGAACGTGTTCGTTTCCTGCGGCTTACGGGAAGGTGCCTGAGAATCGACTTCAACCGAAACCGTTGCTACCTTTCCTTCGAGCGTGGCTTCTACCTGGTAGCGGCCGGGCTTCTCAGGGGCAACGTAGAGGAAGGCGTCCTGCAAGACGTAATCTTTCGTCAAGGCGCCAAAAATATCCCCAAAGGTGGAGGCGGTCTCACGGTAGAAGGCTTCGTCATCTTTGCCCTGGTAACGAAAGGCCTTCGAAACCCACCCCCCTTGGGAGTCAACGACCCTCATCTTTGCGTTACCCCGCTGGAGGCGGACGCGCTGTGAACCATTCTGGCTGCTAATGGATCCATAAGCTCTGACCTGTAGCGGAATGCTCTCGAAGGGCCGTACCCGAATGGGTTCGGTTTCGGCGCGGACGGCGACCTCGGTCACCTGCATTTGAGCCAGAACGGGAACAGCAAGGAAGAAGACGGTGAAGCGCACGATGAGTCTCCTGATGGATGCTACTCCGATTCTACGCCCAAAGGCGGGAATCTCTCGTAAGAAATCGCTGGCGCTGGGAGTCTAGTGTTTGCTAGCATAGTAACTGCTAGGTTAGCGACCGCTAAGCAAGATGTCCACACCCACCAAACAACGGCTTCCAGCCGAGCTCAGACGGGCTGCGATTATTGACGCCGCAGTGGACCTGTTCTCTAGCCGGGGGTTCCGCGGAACCACGACACGGGAACTGGCGGCGGCGGTCGGCGTGACCGAACCCGTGCTTTATCAACATTTTGAGACGAAACGAGCACTGTACACGGCAATCCTCGAGAGCCACCTTTCCACTGGAACCGGCGCAGGTCCAGATACGTGCCACGTGGAACTACTCTCCGAACTCGAGTCGTATACTACGCAAGGAGACTCTCGCGCCTTCTTTACCCGCCTCGCCGAGTTCCTCCTCGACTGGTACCTCCGCGATCCTCGTTTTGCGCGGATGCTGCTGTTCAGCCGCCTCGAAAATCATGAACTGTCGGAATTGTTTTACGAACGTACTCTTGCTGTCTTCTACGGAATGGTGGTGAGCCACATTGAGGCCTTGATGGCGCGTGGATCCTTAAGGAAGATGAATCCATTGCTCGCGGCGCGAACGTTCGCCGGCATGGTTTCGCATCAAGGACTCATCTACTGTGTGTGGCGGCCGGGCGAGTTGCCCGGGGGCCGAGACGAAGTGATCCGAACGGTAGTCGACATTTTCTTACACGGGGTGATTGGGAGTGACACAAAAAATGAGACGAAAGACTAGCGTTGTTGTGGTGCTGCTGGCCGCGTTGGCGGCTGGGTGTTCGAGATCGACGGAAGCCAAGAACACTCCTGTGCAGGAGGCTCCCAAGGCCCAGCCGATCTCGGTAAAGACTGCCGCTGTCGAGACGAAGACAGTGGAGCGGGCGCTTGACGTAACGGGTTCGCTGCAGGCCGACGATGCCGTCAACATTTCCACCGAGATCCAGGGGCGCATCTCGAAGATCAATTTCGACTTCGGCCAGATGGTTCGCAAGGGCGATGTCGTGGCGGAACTGGAGAAAACCGAACTGCTGATCCAGCATGACCGGGCGAAGGCGGCGATCGCGCAGGCTTTGGCGCGGATCGGGCTGGACCCCACCCAGGATGACGCCACACCGCAGACGACGCCCGCCATTCGGCAAGCGCAAGCACAGTATGACGACGCCAAGAGCAAGTTCGACACGGCCAAGAAGCTGGCCTCCTCGGGCGACATCGCGCAAGAGCGGCTGACCGAACTCGACAAGGCGATGCAGGCGCGGCAGGCGGCGCTCGACGCGGCCAAAGACGATCTGCGGACGCAGTTGGCGAACATTCAGGCCCTGCGGGCGGACAAGCGGCTGATCGAGAAACGGCTGGGCGACACCGTAGTGAAAGCGCCGTTTGACGGGCAGGTTTCCCAGCGCATGGTAGCGGTGGGGCAGTTCATCCGCGACAACTCCACGATCATGACCATCGTGAAGACTTGGCCGCTGCGGCTGCGCCTCGATGTGCCGGAAGTGGCGGCCGCGGCGGTTCGCACCGGTAGCACGTTGCGATTTACTACTGAGGCGATTCCGGGGCGCGACTTCACCGCGACGGTCACGCAAATCAACCCCTCGCTCGATGCTCGTTCGCGATCGCTCTCGGCCGAAGCTCGGCTGAACCAGAGCGCTCCTGAGTTGCGGCCGGGCATGTTCGTGCAGGTGCGGCTCACCGCTTCGCGCGGCGCAGCGATTACCACGGTGCCGCAGCAGGCCGTGTACACGGTAGCGGGCCTCACGAAGGTGTTCGCGATCCGCGACGGGAAGGCGAAGGAGATCCGGTTCACGCCCGGACAGACCGTGGAAGGCTCGGTGGAAGTTCCCGGCGGAGCCTTGAACCCAGGAGAGCGGGTCGCGCTCGACAATCTCGGCAATCTGGTGGACGGAGTGGACGTCCGGGCCAACTGAAAGGAGCGGCGTCATGCAGAAAATCGCCCAAATCTGTATCCGGCGGCCCGTGTTCGCCACCATGTTGATTTTGTTCCTGGTGGTGATGGGGCTCGACTCGTATCGCAAGCTCGGCGTGGACTTCTTCCCCAAGGTGGAATTCCCGATCGTGACGATCAACACCACACTCCGCGGCGCAGCGCCCGAGGAGGTGGAGTCGCAGGTCACCAAGCGAATCGAAGAAGCGGTGAACACGGTAAGCGGCATCGACGATTTGAACTCGGTGTCGTCTGAAGGCATCTCGTTGGTGACCGTGCAGTTCGTGCTCGACAAAGACCCCGACGTTGCCGCGCAGGAAGTTCGCGACAAGGTGGCGCAGGTGGTGAGCCAGTTGCCCGAAGACGCCGATCCGCCGGTGGTGGACAAGATTGCCACCGACGCTTCTCCGGTCTTGAACATCGCCATCGCGAGCGGCCGGGATTTGCGTGAGACCACCAAGATGGTGGACGACCGCATCAAGAAGAATCTCGAGTCGCTGCCAGGCGTGGGCCAAGTACGGTTCGTGGGCGAGCGCACGCGCCAGATCCAGGTTTGGCTCGATCCGAACAAGATGTTCGCGCGCAATCTCAATGTGGACCAGGTTCGGGCGGCGTTGGCGGCGCAGAACGTGGAAATTCCAGGCGGGCGCGTGGACCAAGGCGCGCGGGAAGTGGCGCTGCGAACGCTGGGCCGCGTGGAGAAGCCGGCGGATTTTGCTCGCGTGGTAGTGGCGAATCAGGGTGGCGTTCCCGTGCGCGTGGGCGATATCGCCGAAGTGGAAGACGGTGTGGAAGAGCCTCGCTCGATGGTGCGGCTCGACGGGAAGCCGGCCGTCGTGCTCGAGGTCCGCAAGCAGTCCGGCACGAACACGCTCACCGTGATCAGTTCGATCAAGGAGCGGATCGCGGAGTTGCAGCGGTTGCTGCCGCCTGATTTCAAGATCGCCTATGCGCGCGACCAGTCTGGGTTCATCGAGGAATCGTTCAAGGCGGTGCAAGAGCACCTGGTCTTGGGCGGCATTCTGGCCGGCATCATCGTGATGCTGTTCATCCGGAGCTGGCGTTCGACGGTGATCGCGGCGATCGCGATTCCGACGTCGATCATCTCGACGTACACGCTGATGAACATGATGGGCTTCACGCTCAACCAGATCACCATGCTCGGCCTGGTGCTGATGGTGGGCATCGTGATCGATGACGCGATCGTGGTGCTCGAAAACATCTTCCGGTA
Source organism: Bryobacteraceae bacterium (assembly GCA_046331625.1). Classification (GTDB taxonomy): domain Bacteria; phylum Acidobacteriota; class Terriglobia; order Bryobacterales; family Bryobacteraceae; genus JAXLQL01. Next base: position 188,334 of record JAXLQL010000005.1, on the reverse strand, counting down.
CATGGAAGAGAAGCGGCTCGGTCCGGTGGAGGCGGCCATTCAGGGCACGCGCGACATCGGCCTGGCCGTGATGGCCACCACGCTCAGCCTGGTGATCATCTTTCTTCCTGTGGCGTTCATGACGGGCATCGTGGGCCGGTTCATGTCGAGCTTCGGATTCACGGCGGCTTTCGCCATCATGGTGAGCCTGGTGGTGAGCTTCACCTTGACGCCGATGTTGTGTTCGCGCTTCTTGCGGCCGAGCGGCCATGAAGGCGCCACCAAAGACACGTTCGTCTACCGCGTGTTCGCCGTGCCGTATCGGGGAATGCTGCGCTGGTCGATGCGGCACCGCTGGGTCGTGGCGCTCGTATGCCTGCTGGTGATGTTGTCATCGGGCCCGATCTTCATGCGGATCGGTAAGAACTTTCTACCAACCGACGACCAGAGCGAGTTCGAGGTGACCGTGAAGCTTCCGCCGGGAACTTCGCTGGCCGCCACCAACCAGGTGATCGGCGCGGTAGAGACCGAACTGAAGAACCTGGAAGGCGTGCGCAACATGCTTTCGACAGTGGGCGGCGGCTTCCGCCAGCAGGTGGACCGCGGATCGATCGTGCTGGAACTGGTCCACCCGGACCAACGGAAGAAGACGCAAGACGACCTCATGATCGAGGCGCGCGAGCGGCTGAAGAAGTTTCGCGACGCAACCATCGCCGTGCAGCTTCCAGCTCTGATCTCGGGCGCTGACAACCGCGAGCTGATGTACTTCATCCAGGGTCCGGACCTGAACAAGCTCGACCAATACTCGCGTGTGATCAAACAGCGGCTGAGCAACGTTCCGGGCCTGGTCGATTTCGACACCAACTACGAGCCCGGCAAGCCCGAGTATCGGGTGACGATCAATCGCGACAAGGCGGCCGATCTCGGTGTGAACGTGAGCTCGATCGCCACGGCGCTGCGTACGTTGGTAGCGGGCGCGCAGCAGGCGACCACCTATCGCGAAGCAGATGACCGCTATGACGTTCAGTTGCGCGTTCGCGAGGAGTATCGCAATTCGCCGCGCACGCTGGACCAGTTGTTCGTGCCTTCGGCGACGCTCGGCAACGTGCCGCTATCGAATGTGGCGAAGCTGGTGGAGTCGACTGGTCCGGTACAGATCGCGCGCTACAACCGCCAGCGGCAGGTGCTGATGATGGCGAACATCGCGCCGGGGCAATCTCTTTCGGCGGTGCTCGACATCCTGAACCAAACGGTGGAGGAAATGAAGATGCCGCCCGAGTATCGCACGGGAACGATCGGACGCACGAAGGAATTCGGCAGGGCGGGGAAGGCCTACATGTTCGCGTTCCTGCTTTCGATCGTGCTGATGTACATGATTCTGGCGGCGCAGTTCGAGAGTTTCATCGATCCGGTGACGATCCTGTTGAGCTTGCCGCTGTCGATTCCTTTCGCGCTGTTGTCGCTGATGGTGGCGCATGAGGCGTTCTCGATCATCTACAGCTCAGTAGGAATTCTGGTGCTTTTCGGAATCGTGAAGAAGAACTCGATTCTGCAGATCGATCACATCAAGACGCTGCGGGCCGAGGGGCTCGACCGAATGGAAGCCATCTTGAAGGGCTGCGAGGACCGGTTGCGGCCGATTCTGATGACGACTGCGGCGCTGGTTGCGGGCATGATTCCGCTGGCGATCGGCGGCGGTGCGGGCTCAGGCAGCCGGCGCACGGTGGCCATCGCGGTGATCGGTGGGCAGAGCCTGTGTCTATTGTTGACGCTGCTGGTGACGCCTGTGGCGTACTCGATGTTCGACGATCTGCAGGCTTGGCTCGGCCGGACGGTCCGTTGGATCAGAAGCAAACTGCCCGGCGCGCCGCGGCCGTCTGAGGCGATGGGAGACTGACGATGCGAAAGCATTTCCTGGCAGTATTGTTTCCGTTGGCGGCGCTGGCCGCCGATGTGCAAGCCCCGCCCCGCGTGGGTGTGGGCGTGATCGAGCGCAAGCTGCCGCTCAAAGACGCGATCGAGATGGCGCTCAAAAACAACCTCGAAGTGGAGATCGAGCGTACCAACATCTCGTCGGCGCAGCAGTCGCTCAACGCGGCCAAGGGCACGTTCGATGGGTTCTTCCGTTGGCTTCCGGGCTACGAGCATCGCAACACACCGACGGCTTCGATTCTGTTGGGCGCGGGCGGCAAGTTGGCTGAGAGCTTCCACAACGAGAACTTCGCTTATCAGCAGCGGCTCAACTGGAACGGAGCTTCGTTTCAAGCGGGGTTCGACAACAGCCGGCAGACTACGACGAATCCGTTCTCGGGGTTGAATCCGGCCACGCAATCGCGGCTGGCGTTCACGTTCACGCAGCCGTTATGGCGCAACCGGTTGATTGACCGCGAGCGGGCCGAGATCCAGATTCGCTCGAAGCAGATCAACGTGTCGCAGGCCGATCTGGAAGTCCGCGTGATGGATGTGGTGACGCGCGTCGTGACCGCCTACTGGGACCTGGTGGCCGCGCGGCAGGATGTGGATGTGAAGGCCGATGGCGTGCGGTGGGCCGAGGAGCAGTTGGGGCGAACGGCGCGCATGATCGACAGTGGGTCGCTCGCGCCGATCGAGAAGTCCGCGGCCGAAGCGGAGTTGCAGCGGCGCATGGACACCTACTATGCGAGCGTGGGCTTCGTGACCGAAGCCGAGAATGCGCTCAAGACGCTGATCGCGGGCAACCGGCAAGACGAGTTGTGGAACGACGTGCTGATTCCGGTGGATCAGGACGATGCTCCATCGCGCGCGCCGGATGACGTGAAGGCCGCGGTAACGGAAGCGGTTTCGAAGCGGCCCGAACTCAAGTCGCTCACGCTGCGCAAGGATTCGAACGATGTGCAGAAGGCGCAGGCGCTCGATCAGCTCAAGCCGCAGATTAACCTGGTGGGCACGTACGCGAACACAGGGCTCGCGGGCTCGGTTTCGAGCGCGGAGAATCCGTTCACGGCTTCGAGCCTGGCGCAGGCGGTCCGCATCAACGAGCTCTCGACGCGTGCTGGATTACCTCCGCTGCCTTCGAATTCGCTCGGAGGCGCACCCGGCGGTTTGATCGGCGGCTACGCCACCACGCTTTCGAATTTGTTCGGCGGCAATTACCAGACCGCGATCGTGGGTTTGCAGATGGATTGGAATCCGCGCAACCGCACGGCGCAGGCCAACGTGCAACAGACGGTGATCTCCGAGCGGCGTCTGCAACTGGACCGCTCGCGGATCGAGCAGGCGATCTCGGCGCAAGTGCGGAACTCGCTGCAGGCGATCCAGACTGCGAAGCAGCGGATCGTGGCGGCCGAGGCGAGCGCCAAGGCGGCGAAGGACAAGCTCGACAGCGAGACGCGGCTGTTCCAAAATGGCGAGTCGACCAACTTCTTCGTGCTCACGCGGCAGAACGAGTACACCGATTCGTTGCGGCGCGTGCTGGTGAGCCGGCTGGACCTCAACAAGGCTGTGGCGCGGTTGTGGCAGGCGATGGGTACGACGCTCGAGGTCCACAACGTAACGGTGAAGTAGGTGGACCAGTTTCTGCAGGTGCTGATCGCGTTGCTGGCGATCACCGATCCGCCGGGCGCTGTTCCGATCTTTCTGAGCTTGACGACGGGCATGCCGCCGGAGGTGCGGGCTAAGGCTCCCCTGCGAGCGGCCGTGGCGGTGGTGGTGATCCTGGCCGTGGCGTTGCTTGCGGGCGAGGCTCTGCTGCGGCTGTTCGGGATTTCGCTACCCGCGTTTCAGGCGGCGGGCGGATTGCTGATCGTGCTGATGGGGCTCGAAATGCTCCGCGGATCGCCGACGAAGGTGCAGGACGAGAGCAAGCACGAGGACGATAGCGAGGACCGGATTCTGGTTCCGCTGGCGATGCCGTTGATCGCGGGTCCAGGGTCGATCGCGACGGTGATCACGTTCGCGGCGCGGCGCAAGGCGTGGACCGACAACTGGCAAGTGGCGGCTGCGATCGTGGTGGTCGGCGTGGTGGTGTACCTGACACTGCGGTCGGCGGCGTGGCTGCAGCGGCATATATCGGCGCGCGGGCAACGGATCTTTCTGCGGTTCATGGGGCTGATTTTGGTGGCGATCGGAGCGCAGTTGTTGCTGTCGGGAGTGCACGGATTCCGGCCGTGACGAGGAGGCGTGGATGATCCTCGGGGGCGCGATGATCTACGTGAAGGATTTCCCGGTGATGCGGGAGTTCTACGCGAGGCTGCTGAGGGCCGCTCCACGCAACTCCGAGTGGACGGAGATGTTCGCGGAGTTCGCCTGTGGCGAGACAACGTTTTCGTTGCATGCGGTGCCGCCGGAAATCGCAGAGGCGATCGCGATCACGCGGCCTCCTGTTCCGCGCGAAGAGGTTCCGGTGAAGCTCACGTTCGCGACGGATGATCTCGAAGGAGTGCGCGACCGGCTGCGGCAGCTGGGCGCGGCGGTGATCGAGAGGCCCTGGCAAGCGGACGCGCGGGAGTTCGATTTCGTGGATCCGGAGGGAAACATCGTTCGCGTGGTGAGGCGGGAGCCTGCGCTCAGAAAGCGATGATTGGGGCCGGCGGATCCAGACGCCGCGGATCATGCGGGTCGCTTGTCACGATCGGGTCCCGTCCGCGCCTGGCGAGGAGAACTACGGATGCGCCGATAATGTCCGAAGTACCGGTGGCAGCGCAGGAACGGGCAAGTTGCGCGTGCAGGGGAACGATCTCGACGCCATCGCTGTACAAGAATCGGGCCAATGCAACCTGAATGCGGCCATCTCGCCCGATCGAGCAGCGCGGCCAAGCGCTTGTCGCCGCGATCCGCGATCAACGCTCCAGCGTCAAGAGTTATTCCCGCGGGCGCGCAGCTAGAACGGTTTCGGCCCATTCGTAGTCCTCGGCCCCAGGCATGCCATGTTGTTCGATCAAATCGCGCACCAGTACCCGGAGCGACTCCCGCTTCTCCTTCTCCGCCAGTACCTGAGCAATGTAACCGGACACGGAATCTGCCCGGCCGGCGCGGATCTCGCGGTGAGCTCTGGCGAGTTGATCCCTTGGAAGGGTAATGGCAATCTTCGCCTGTGCAGGACGAGCGCTCGGCGCCGGGGCGAGCCCGGACTTCTATCGAGGTGGGCGTTACCTGATCGCGCTAGGCTAGCGGCATGGCATACGATCTCGGCTTGGCGGACCGCGTACTTCGGGTGGTGTCGCGCTCGGGTCCGGTGGTGGAGCGGAAGATGTTCGGTGGTATCAGCTACATGGTGAACGGCCACATGTGCTGCGGAGTGGTGAACACTGACCTAGTGTTGCGTCTCACCCCCGATGCCGTCGCGGCCGCGTTGAAGAAGCCGCACACGCGGCCAATGGACTTCACCGGAAAGCCGATGAAGTCGATGATCTACGTGTCGGCGGCAGGATTGGAACGAGACGACCAACTCGAAAAATGGGTGGGGGCCGCCGCGACATGCGCGCGGAGCCTTCCACCCAAGGAGTGAGAGCTCGTCCCGTCAGGCGCGTTTGCGCCGCGGCGTATCGTCAAGGCACGTGATCGAGAGCCCCGATGCGTGATTGGTGTGATCTGCCTCGACGGTGGAGCCAGGCTCGATGGCACCCTGCGCAACCATGGATGCGATCGGCTGCACCAGACTGCGGTGGATGGTGCGCTTCAGCTCCCGAGCACCGTACTCGACGCTGGTTCCGTTCTCGAGCAGGAATCGCCGCGCCGTGGGTGTTACGTCGACAGTGAAGGCGCGGCCGCCGAGGCGGACGTTGATGAGCCGTTGCAGCTCCTCGATCTGGATGTTGAGGATCTGCGACAGCATCGGATCGGTGAGTGGCCGGTAGGTGACTACGCGATCGATGCGGTTGACGAACTCGGGAGCGAACTTCCTCCTCACGGCCACCATACCGATCTTCTCGAGCTTGTCGGCGGCCGAGTGGTCGACCGTACCCGAGTGAAATCCGAAGTCCGGCCGCAAGGCCTTCATCATTTGCCGCGCACCGAGGTTACTGGTGAGAAAGACCAGACTGCGCTCGAAGTTCACCGAGTTGTTGTCGCCGAGCCGGAGCACGCCTTTGTCGAGGACTCCGAGCAAAAGGCGCGTGAGTGACGGCGCGGCCTTCTCGATTTCGTCGAACAGAACCAGTGCCAGGTTGGAGCGATCCGACGTGACCGAGTTGAGCCGGTTCTGCGTCAACAGCGGCTGCGTTTCGCGGTGGCCGAGGTATCCCGGAGGCGCACCGATGAGTTTGGCCACCTCATGATCGAGCTGGAACTCACCGCAGTCGATGCGGAGCACGTTCTTTTCACTGCCGTGAAGGATGGAAGCAAGCGCCTCGACGGTCTTGGTTTTTCCGGTGCCGGTAGGCCCCATGAGCAGGAAGACTCCCGCCGGGCGGCCCTCGGGAGCGAGGTTCGCCTGATGCATTTCGACGTACGGGACGACGGACTCAACCGCCGTGGATTGGCCGATGATCCGAGCCGCCAGCGCGGCTCGCAGATCCTCCGGCGGAGTTGCTGCCTGGTCCTCGGATCGTAGCCGGAACCTCGATGAATAGGTGATGTTGCGCAATTCGCCCTCCGCTCCCACGGTATGGCGGAAGTCAAGGGGTCTGACAAAATCGAAGGCTCGAAAACGGCCTTCAATCAATTTTTTTTCGAACTATTTTTCCTTTGGAATGAGAGGATTAGATCCGCTATGCGGCCGCTCGAGCGCCCATCGCCGTACGGATTGTGAACGCGCGACATGCGAAGGCGCAAATTTGGGTCGTCGAGCAGTTCGGCGGCGTTCGAGACGATGCGGTCCGGGCCGGTGCCGACAAGACGCACGGTGCCCGCCTCCACGGCTTCCGGGCGCTCGGTTTTCTCGCGCAAGACCAGGATCGGCTTGCCGAGCGAGGGGCCCTCTTCCTGCACGCCGCCCGAGTCCGTGAGCAGCAACGTAGCGCGGCGCATGAGGTCGACGAACGGGACGTAGGAGAGTGGATCGATGAGGTGAACGTTCGGAAGTGTGCCGAGTGCAGCGGCGACGGGCTGACGAACGTTCGGGTTGGGATGCACGGGGAAAACGATCTGTACATCGGGCCGTGCGGCGAGCCGGCGAACGGCTGCACACAGGTCCTCGATGCCTTGGCCGAAGCTTTCGCGGCGGTGCGCGGTGAGGACGATCAGCTTGCGAGACGGATCCAGCCAGGGCCAGTCCGGTGCTGCGAGCGATCCCTGTTCGAGGCCGCGAGCTACGTGGAGGACGGCGTCGATGCCGGTGTTTCCGGTGACGGAGATCGTGTCGGGTGCGATGCCTTCGCGGCGGAGATTCGCAGCGGCCCATTCGGTGGCGGCGAAATGGAGCGCGGCCAAGCGGCCGGTGAGCACGCGATTGATTTCCTCGGGGAACGGCTGGAAAGGATCTCCGGTGCGGAGGCCGGCTTCGACGTGGCCGACGGGAACGCGGCGATAGAAAGCTGCGAGGGCTCCGCAGAATGTGGTGGTGGTGTCGCCTTGCACGAGCACCATGTCCGGGTCTTCTTCGGCAAGCACCGGCTCGAGCGCCGAGAGGATGCGCGACGTGGATTGAAAGAGGGTCTGGCCCGGAGTCATGATGTCGAGGTCATGGTCGGGCGCGACGCCGAAGACTTCGAGCACCTGGTCGAGGAGATGACGATGTTGGGCCGTGACGCAGACGCGTGGCTGGAACTCGGGGCGGGTGCGAAGTTCCCGAATGACCGGACAGAGCTTGACAGCTTCCGGTCTGGTGCCGAAGACGAAGAGGATTTTCACGGAACAGCCTGCGCCGCGGGAAACGAGCCTGAAGGGAAAGCGGACGCTGGTTTCGGAAGCGGCTATTTGTGCCGGTAGGTGATCCGGCCCTTGGTCAAATCATAAGGCGACATCTCGACGGTAACGCGATCTCCGGCGAGCACGCGGATCCGGTTGCGCCGGAGCTTGCCTGCCAGGTGCGCCAACACCAGTTTGTCGGCGTCGAGTTGAACGCTGAACTGGCCGGCCGGGAACTTCTCGATGACCGTTCCAGTGACTTCAATGCAATCCTCTTTGCTCATCGACCTCCTCAGGGGGGATGTGTGACTGGGCCGGAGAAGCCCGGCCACTGAACAGTATAGCGCCAAGGCATCGCGATGCGAGCGGAATTCTCTTGCCATGAGCGCGCGTTTTGACTAAGGTATTGAAGGCAACTCCAATGGCCTCGGTAGATCATCGCGAGTTCAACAACAAGGGCGTCTTGATAACGGGCGCAGGGCGAGGTGTGGGCAAACGGCTGGCGTTGGGATTCGCGGCTGCGGGCGCGAAGGTGGGCCTGGTGGCGCGCAGCAAGCCGGAGCTCGAGCTGACCAAGCTCGAAATCGAACACGGCGGCGGAACGGCGCTGCTGCTGCGGGCAGACGTAAAAGAGCCGGAATCGATCCGGTCTGCCGTGGAGCGAATGCGCGCGCACTTCGGAGACATCCACGTGCTGATCTGCGCGGCGGGGATTCAGGGTCCAATTGGTCCGTTTCTCGAGAACGCTTCCAAGGCTTGGAGCGAGACGATCGAGACGAACCTGATGGGCGTGGCGAACACTTGCGCAGCGGTGCTGCCCGACATGGTGAAGCGCAGGAGTGGCAAGGTGATTGCGTTGAGCGGAGGCGGCGGCGCCAAAGTGAGGCCGAACTTCAGCGCCTACGCGGCGTCAAAGGCGGGGCTGATCCGGATGGTGGAGTGCCTTGCCGAGGAGTTGCGAGATCACAACGTGCAGTTGAACTGCATGTCGCCAGGCGGAGCTTATACGCACATGACCGACGAGATTCTCAAGTCGGGCGAGAAGGCGGGGCGCAAGGAGATCGACGAAGCGACGCAGGTGCGGATTACGGGCGGGGTTCCGGCGGAGAAACAGATCTCGCTGGCGATGTTTTTGGCGTCGGAGCGGTCAAATCACGTGAGCGGGCGGATGCTGCATGTTCATGATGACTGGAAGCGGCTGGAGCAGACGACGATCCAGCCGGAGGTGTTCACGCTGCGGCGGGTTTTGAAGGGGGGCAGTGGGGGGAACTCGTGATGCGGGTCGTGGCCGGGGCGGGAGCGGGGCTGAAGCGCGCCAAGCAGCCTGGAATTCTCAAAAGGGCGGTTCGGGCGCACGATCCGTGTGTCGGTGCGTGCGTCGGCAGCGGGACTGAAGTCCCGCGCTGGCTGAAGCCCGCCCCACACGGCAAGGCCACTGCCGATATCGGAACCGGCAGCGAGTTTCGGCTGAAGCCTACCCACAAGCCGTGCGCCACAAGGACATGTTCACGCTCCGGCGCGGTTCGAAAGCGGGGATCGGGAGCCCATGACGCCGGGTTGCGGTGGGAGAAAAGCTCCTGGGAGATGCGTGACCGGTTCGGCGGCGCTCCAGACGATGGAGACGACATCGAACCGGAGCGGTGTTTGTTCGAGTCCGGCGCGGCGGACGTAGTCGCGCGCGGCAGCGGCAATCTTGCGCCGCTTGGTGGGATCGATAGCGCGATCGGGCGAGCCGAACTCCTCCGTCTGGCGTGACTTCACCTCCACAAACACGAGCGTCGGGCCGTCCCAGGCGACGAGGTCGGCTTCGGCCCATCCGCCGGGAGTGCGGTAGTTGCGCGCTACCACGTGGTACCCGAGCCGCGTCAAGTAGCGATGGGCTACGTCCTCGCCGCGACGGCCCTGGGCCAAGTCCGGATCCCAGGTTCGCATGCGGGCGCGATGGCGGAATGTGTCGGCGCAGCGGTAGAGCCATCCGAGCATGGGTTCATTTGACGACCTCGAATTCGAACTCCATCACCTTGCCGCGCACGACGAAGCACAGGTAGTGCTCCCAGAACTTGCGGAATCGCGGCCAGTGATTGACGAGCAACTCGAAGCCACAGTACCTCCATAAAGCTAGTAGCTTTACCTGGACGGAAATCTCACGGAATTTGACCGGAGAGTAGTATCCGAAGCCCGCGTTGTCTTGGCCGAAGTAGCGGAAGGAGTAGGTGTTGAGGTGCCACTTGTGGGTGGGGTCGCAGAACGAGCTGAAGTCGGTGTAGTGGGGCGTCGCCAGGATGACTCGGGCTCCGGGCCGGCCCAGCCGGTGGAACTCTTCCATGGCCCGAATGACGTTCGAGACGTGCTCGATTACGTGGATGACACGGATCTGGTCGAACGAGGAGGCCCGGAAAGGGTAGGGGATGTGGTCAAGGTCGCACAGGACATCCGCACGGGAGGCGGGGTTGTTGTCGATGCCGACCGAACCCGGGTACTTGTTGATGCCACAGCCGACATCGAGTATTCGCATGATAGGCAGGAGTCTCCTGTTATGCTACCGTTCAAACAGGGGTACTGTCGATGAGAGGCGCAATTCTCGGCTTGGTCGCATTGTCAGCGTTCGCTGCGGAGAGTAAACCCGGGGCGACGTATTCGAAAGACGTGGCGCCGATCCTGAACCGGCGATGTGTGGAGTGTCATCGAGCGGGGGAAGCGGCGCCTATGGCGCTGACCTCGTACAAGGAAGTGCGTCCGTGGGCGGCGGCGATTCGCGAGGCGGTGTTGGCCGCTCGGATGCCCGTGTGGCTGGCGGATCCGGCGCACGGAGATTTCCGTAATGACAGGCGCCTGACGGAAGGCGAGAAGGAAACGATCGCGGACTGGGTGAAGGCCGGGGCTCCCGAAGGTGATCCCTCGCAGTTGCCGCCGAAGCCGGATTTCGTGCCGGGTTGGACGATCGGCAAGCCCGACGCGGTATTCGATCTGGGAACCGACTATGAGGTTCCGGCGAACGGCGTGGTGGCCTATCAGTATTTCGAGGTGCCGAGCAAGTTCACAGAAGACACGTGGGTGGAAGCGGCCGAGATCCGGCCGGACCAGCGCAGCGTGGTGCATCACGTGATCGTGTTCATGATCGGGCCGGATCACAAGCCTGTGGCCGGCGACGGCGGGGATCTCCTGATCGGCTGGGCGCCGGGCGATCCGGCGACGGTGCTGCCGCAGGGTGTGGCGCGGCGAGTGAAAGCGGGCACGGTCTTCCGGATCCAGATGCACTATACGCCGAACGGCAAGCAGGTGGTGAAGGATCGCAGCTACTTCGGGCTGAGGTTTGCGAAGCGGCCGCCCGAGCGCGAGTCGATTACGGGGCGCGCGATCCAGACGCGCTTCCGGATTCCGGCAGGTGCCGCGAACCACGAAGTACGGTCGAGCTTCACGCTGCGGCGAGACGTGGATCTCGAGAGCTTCATGCCGCACATGCACGTGCGCGGCAAGGCGTTCCAGTATTCGGTGGTGTATCCTGATGGGCGTTCCGAGGTTCTCCTGAACGTGCCGAAGTACGACTTCAATTGGCAGCTCAACTACGAACTTCGGAAGCCGCTCGCGCTGCCAAAGGGTGCGCGGATCGAGTGCGTGGCGCACTATGACAACTCGGCGAACAACAAGTTCAATCCGGACCCGGCGAAAGATGTGGGGTGGGGCGATCAGACGTGGGAAGAGATGATGATCGGCTGGTTCAACTACACGATTCCCCTGGACCGGAAAATGGCGGCGGCTCAGCCGTAGATCTCAGGAGGTTGTCAGCCGCGAAGCCCAGTTGCGCCTTGGGGGAGAGCCCCTACTTCACCTTGTACGCGTGCAGATTGTCCTGGTCCCGAATGTACAGGATTCCATTGGCGATCACCGGCGGCGCCCACGCCGGGAACGAACTCCGCTTGGGCAATTCAAAGCGCGACTTTTCGCGATAGGCCTCCGGTGTCGCCTCCACTAAAGCGACCGTCCCCGTCTCGCCGACCACATAAAGATTCCCGTCGGCGAACATTACCGAGCCCTTGCCCGCGCTGCGGTCGCGCCAGGCGACATCGCCCGTGCGGAACTTCATCGCCGTCAAGATCGAGCTCGAGTAGCCATACAGATGCTCGCCCACCAGCACGGAGCTGGAATAGTGATTCTTCATGTCGCGATTGAAGTAGACTTCGTTCGCCTTCACGGATCCGCCCTCGGCGTTCAGCTTCAACAGCGCGCAGCCTGTGCCGTAATCGGACGAGTAGAAGACGTGCCCGTCATGAAAGATCGGGGTCGCGATGTTCGCGGTGCGATTCGCAACGTTTTCATAGCGCCATAACAGTTCGCCGTTGTTCGCGTTCAGAGCCAGTGCGCCGCGCGAAGTGAACGTCAGCACCTGCCGGACATTCCCCACCTGCGCCAGCACCGCCGACGAATATGCTGCCGAATCGTTCTGGCTCTTCCAAACGAGCTTGCCCGAGCTTTTGTCGAGGGCCACCACCGCAGTCCCGTTGCCGCCAGCGTTCACGATGACGTTGTTGCCGTCGATCAGCGGGGACTCGCTGTAGCCCCAGTGCGGAACCGATCCGCCGAAATCCTTCACCGCGTTCACTGTCCAGAGCCTCTTGCCCGTTTTGCTCTCGAGAGACGCGAGCGACCCATCGGCCGCGTAGGCCCACAGCCGATCTCCTTGCACCGTGGGCACTGACCGCGGCCCGTCACCGCGCCGCTCGTGATACCCTCCGCCGATCGCCGTCTGCCACAGCTTCTTGCCCGTAGCCGCATCGAGCGCGATCACTGACTCGGTGTCGCCATGTTGGCCGAGCGTGAACACGCGGCCTTGCGAAATCGAAACCGCCGAGTAGCCCTCGCCCATTCCGTTGACGGACCACGCGACCGCCGGACCACCCGATGGCCACTTGGCGAGCAACCCTTTCTCGGGCGACTTGCCATCGCGGTCAATGCCGCGCCACTGCGGCCAGTCTTCCGCGAATGCCGCAGAGAGCAGTGCGAAACAAATCAGGGCTCGCATGTTACTTCTTCATCGAGGCGAGCATCTTCTGGAACGCTGCCTGTTGGGCGGCTACGGTCTTGGCTGGCCCGGTGAACTTGAAAAACACGTTGCCTTCCGGCGCTTCCACGATTGCGCCAATCAGCCGGTATCCGGGCTTCGGCGTCTTTACCGGAGCCATCGGCGCACCGGACATGTACGTGCCCGCATGTTCGATCGTGGTGACGTTGAATCCGGCGATCGACTGCTTTTTCGGCTGCGGCGGCGTGGCCGGCTTCTCCTGGAATTGGCCGAGCCACCGGTCGACGTTCGCCTGGATGCCGCCCCCTTGCCCTTGTCCGAAATAGAAGACGGCGCACTCGCCGGGTTCACTGTTGCCTGCCGCAGCCGGAACCGAGTAGGTGGCCGCGCGCATCGGGCGCTCGCCTAGCGACTTCCAGCCAGCCGGTGGAGACCAGTTCAACCCGGCAACAGAATCGGCCCACAGGGGGACCGTCAAGAGAAGAATCGACAGACCGCGCATTTCTTCAGTGTAGACGGAGCCATCGGGCGCCGTTGCTACAATGAAAGGCATTGTGAAGGGAAACCAGAACGTAATCGCCCACCTGAATGAGGTGTTGAAGGCCGAGTTGACGGCCATCAATCAGTACTTTCTGCATGCCGAAATGCTGAACAACTGGGGCTATCAGGCGCTCTACAAGCACACGCGCATGGAGTCGATCGAGGAAATGCACCATGCCGAAGAGGTGATGGAACGCATCCTCTTTCTCGACGGCGAACCGAACATGTCGGAGTTGTTCCCGCTGCGCATCGGCAAGACGGTGAAGGAGCAGTTCGAGAACGATCTGGCTCTCGAACTGGAAGCCCTCCCGCGCCTCAACGAAGCCATCCGCGTGGCCACCGAAGCCAAAGACAATGGCTCGAGAGATCTGTTCGAAAAGATCCTCGTCGATGAAGAGGAACACGTCGACTGGCTCGAAGCGCAATTGCACATGATTCGAGAGGTGGGGATTGAGAACTATCTGGCGACGCAGATCCATGAGGGGCAGCAGAAGTAGTCCAGTTGCTGCGTTATTCCTCACGGCGGCCATAGCAGCCGCACAACCAAGGGGAGCCGGCGGCGCCGTGGAGATCGAGCTCGGCATCGAGAAGCTGCGGCAGCTCGGCAGCGTGCTGATGATCGCCGCGCACCCCGATGACGAAAATACGGCGTTGCTCGCCTACTTCGCCAAAGGGCGCAAGCTCCGCACGGGATACCTTTCGCTCACGCGAGGCGAAGGCGGGCAGAATCTCATCGGCTCCGAGCAAGGCGAACTGATGGGGCTGATCCGGACGCAGGAGTTGCTGGCGGCGCGCCGCATCGATGGAGCGGAACAGTTCTTCTCGCGCGCGATCGATTTCGGATTTTCGAAGACCGCCGACGAAACCCTCGCCAAATGGGGCAGGGAACAGGTACTGAGCGACGTGGTCTGGGTGATCCGCCGCTTCCAGCCCGATGCGATTGTGCTGCGATTCTCCGGCACGCCGCGCGATGGCCACGGCCAGCATCAAAGCTCCGCCATTCTGGGCAAAGAGGCGTTCTCTGCGGCGGCGGATCCTGCACGGTTCCCGGAACAGTTGCAGTGGGTCAAGCCTTGGAAGACGAAGAGGCTCTTCTTCAACGTGTTCACCTTTGGCCGCGCGATGGAGCAAGAGGCCGAAAAGCTACAGGACAAGCTCACCTACGATACCGGCGAGTTCGATGCCGCGCTCGGATACTCGTACGGTGAGATCGCCGGCATCAGCCGCAGCCAGCATCGCAGCCAGGGCATGGGCGCGCCCGAGCGCCGCGGATCGATGCCGAACTACCTCACCCTGATTGCCGGTGAACCTGCGAGCAAAGACATCCTCGATGGCGTGGACACAACCTGGAAGCGAGTCCCCGGGGGCGAAGCAGTGGACACCGCGCTTGCCCAGTCTCTGCGCGATTTCTCGATCGATGCTCCGGAGAAGGCGGTCCCTGGGTTGCTGGCAGCCCGGGAGAAAATGAACTCGCTCAGCGGACCTTGGGTTGAACTGAAGCGCCGCGAAATCGACGAGTTGATCGCCAAGGCCGCGGGGCTCTGGCTCGACGTTTCCACCACGCGCCCGCTCGCCGTTCCCGGTAAAGCGTTCCAGGTGAACGTGACGGCCGTGAATCGCTCACACGTTCCCGTGGAACTGAGCGGCTTCGAGCTCTCCGGCGCCAATGGCGATGCCAAGCTCGGTCCACTCGGGTACAACCGGCCTGCGTCGTGGACGGCGAATCTCGCGATTCCCGCCGGCTCGGGTTTTTCCGATCCCTACTGGCTGGCTCAGCCCGCTGGCGAAACCATGTACAAGGTGAGCGATCAGCAACGGATCGGATGGCCTGAACTGGCTCCTCCGTCGGCGAAGTTCCGCTTGAAGTTCGGCTCGCAAGAGTTGGAAATCTCGCGGCCCTTGATCAATCGCTATGTCGACAACGTGCGTGGTGAGTTGACGCGACCCGCCGTGGTGGCGCCAGCCGTCGCGGTCGGCTTCGCGGATCGTGCATTCGTCTTTTCAGCCGGCTCGCGCCGCGCGGTAGAAGTGGAACTGCGCGCCAACAACGCCGCAGCTTCAGGCGAGGTCTCGCTCCGTGCCCCGCAGGGGTGGCGCATCGATCCGCCGTCGAAGCACTTCCAACTCGCTGACGAAGGGCAGGTCACGGTGGTGGCGTTCGATGTCACTCCGCCCGCCGGAGCCGCGGTCGGCTCGCTTGAAGCAGTCGCGCGCGTGGGTGGCGTCGAGATTCGCAACGGCATGCGCACGGTCGACTACGAACACATTCCTCCGCAGACACTGTTCCCGGAAGCGAAGGCGAAGATCGTCAGCACCGATGCGAAGGTGCTGGTGAAAAAGGTCGGCTATGTGATGGGAGCTGGAGACGACGTGCCCAAGAGCCTGCGCCAACTGGGACTCGACGTCGCGCTCCTTTCGCCCGACGATTTGGCTCGCGGCGATCTCAAACAGTTTGACGCCATCGTCACGGGCGTGCGCGCCTACAACACGCGCAAAGACCTGCGCGCGAACCAGCAGCGCCTGCTCGACTGGGTGGCGCAGGGGGGGACCATGGTGGTGCAGTACAACGTGCTCGAGGGCGGGTTCATGGGTGGAAACCCGAAGCTCCTCGAAAAGATCGGACCGTACCCGATCACCGTATCGCGCGATCGCGTCACCGTGGAAGACGCCGAGTTGAAGCCCGTCAACGCGGATCACCAGTTGTTGCAGGCCCCGAATCGCATCAAGCCCGAAGATTACGAAGGCTGGGTGCAAGAGCGCGGACTCTACTTCGCCAGCCAATGGGATCCGAAGTACGAGCCGCTTTGGGAGTCGCATGATCCCGGCGAGAAGCCGATGCGCGGCGGAACGCTCTTCGCGCGCCACGGCCAAGGCGTCTACATCTTCACGCCCATGGCATGGTTCCGGCAGTTGCCAGCCGGTGTGCCAGGTGCGTACCGCTTGTTCGCCAATTTCCTCAGCGCTGGAAAGGTGGCGCATTGAGCCAACGCGAAGTCCACGATGACCCGCCGCCGTTCCTCGGAACGTGGAAGCGAGTCTACGTGGCGGTGGCCGTCTATCTCGTGGTTCTGATCTCCGCATTCGCGATCTTCAGCCGGACCTTCTCGAGATGAGAACGCTCGACTGGATCACGCTTTGCGGCACGCTGCTGTTCATCATCTCCTACGGACTTTGGAAGTCGCGCCAGAACGCCACAACCGAGCAGTATCTACTCGCCGGCAGAAGCATGCCCTGGTACGCCATGGCCCTTTCGATCATGGCGACGCAAGCGAGCGCCATCACGTTCATCTCCACCACGGGCCAAGCCTACGTAGACGGCATGCGCTTTGTGCAGTTCTATTTTGGCCTGCCGTTGGCCATGATCGTGATCTCCGCCACCGCGGTCCCGATTTTCCATCGCGCCAATGTTTACACCGCCTACGAGTACCTGGAACATCGCTTTGACGCCAAAACGCGAGCACTCGTCAGCATCATCTTTCTGATCCAGCGTGGGCTCGCCGTGGGCGTTGCGCTCTACGCGCCCGCGATCGTGTTGACGGTGATTCTCGGATGGCCCGAGCGGCTCACAACGATCCTCATGGGAACGCTGGTGGTGGCCTACACGACCTTCGGTGGAGTGAAGGCCATCACCTGGACCGACTTCCAGCAGATGCTCATCATGATGTTCGGGCTGGCGGTGGCCCTCGGCACTGCCATCGCGCTGCTCCCCGCCGATGTCGGGTTCATCGACGCTCTTCGTTTGGCTGGAGCAGCCGGGCGCCTGAACGCAGTGGTGACGTCATTCGATTGGAACGACCGCTACAACATCTGGACCGGCCTGCTCGGTGGCATGTTCCTGGCGTTGGCCTACTTCGGTTGCGACCAATCGCAAGTGCAGCGCTACCTCACGGGCAAGTCGATCGCGCAAAGCCGCCTCAGCCTGCTCTTCAACGCGGTTGCGAAAATCCCGATGCAGTTTCTGATTCTGCTCACCGGCGCAATGGTGTTTGTGTTCTATATCTTCGAGCAGCCACCGGTGACTTTCCACACGGGGCAACTCCAACAGGTGGAAGCGAAGGCTTCGGGTTACGAAAAGGTTTTCCTCGAGCGGCGGGAAGCGGCTCGCCAATTCCTGCAAGGTACGGCTAGCGCCACCCAATTCCACGAAGCGAACACCCGTATGGAGGGCGTGCGAAAGCAGGCCCTTGGCTCGATCAATGACACGAACTACGTATTCCTGAACTTCGTGACTCGCTTTTTGCCGGCTGGCTTGGTTGGCTTGGTGCTCGCGGCGATCTTCGGTGCGGCCATGTCCACCATCTCGGCGGAGATCAACTCGCTCGCCACCGTTTCGGTGATCGATATTTATCGGCGGTTTCTGAGACCCACGCAGAGCGACGTACATTACCTCTGGGCATCGCGGGCAGCCACGGTCTTCTGGGGCATCTACGCTGTAACGACGGCGGGCTTCGGCCGCAATCTCGGATCGCTCATCGAAGCCGTCAACATGCTTGGCTCGCTCTTCTATGGCAGCCTGTTGGGTGTTTTCGTGCTTGCCTTTGCGTTCAAGCATGTGGGCGGCACAGCCGCGTTCATCGCAGTGCTGATCGGACAAACAGCGGTGTTCGCGGCCAACCGGTTCACCGGCATTTCGTTCCTCTGGTACAACGTGATCGGCTGTCTGGTGGTGGTGGCCGTAGGCTTACTTGCGAGCACCCAATTGCCACCCGAGCGCGACGGCAACGCCGCACAGCGTCAGAGACAACACCACGTTCATTAGCGTCTTCTGCAAGTCGCCTTGACGCGCCAGTAGGAGCGTCTCGAGGCTGAACGCGGAAAACGTGGTGAAGCCTCCGCAGATTCCCGTCATCACGAACTGCCTCGCCGAAGTCGCGTTTACGGGCGCATTTGCGGAGAACCAGCTGATCGCGAAACTCCCCACAACGTTCACGGCCAAAGTCCACCAAGGGAACCCGCTCGAGACTCGAGGCGCGATCAGCAGATAGAATCCGAATCGCGCCATTCCGCCCAGCGCGCTCCCGAGAGCCACCAATGCCAGCGATCGCGCCATCAGATCTGCATCGAGGCGATGTCCACCGAAGAACGCCGCCCTTCGATCACGACGATGCCTGACTCGGTCACATGGTAAAGGCGCCGATCGCTCGCCAAGTCATACCCGATCGCCGTATCCGGTGGGATGCGCACGTTCTTGTCGAGGATCGCGCGGCGAACCTTGGCGCGCCGCCCAATGTCGCAGTTGTCGAACACGATCGAATCCTCGATGAGCGCGCCGGAGTGGATTCTCACCCCGCGCCCGATGACGCAGTTCTTTGCCATGCCACCGGAAAGGATCGTACCCGGTGAGACGATCGAATCGATCGCATGGCCGCGCCGATTCTCGTCATCGAAAGTGAACTTCGCCGGCGGATCTTCATAGCCTGCTGTGCGCAGCGGCCACTTGCGGTTGTAGAGATTCAACGCCGGAGTCACTGACCGCAGATCCATAGTCGCCTCGTAGTAGGCTTCGATCGTCCCCACGTCGCGCCAGTAGACCTGCGAATCGGGCGGATCGCCAGGGATCTTGTTGGTTTGGAAATCGTACGAGTAGATGTGCGACCGGCCCACCATCGAAGGCAGAATGTCGCGCCCGAAATCGTGCGCCGAATCTTGCTTCTCCGCATCGGCATACAACTCGCGCAGCAAGGCGCGAGTGGAGAAGATGTAGTTCCCCATCGACGCGTAGACTTGGTTCGGATCGCTCGGCATGCTCGGCGCGTTCGGATTCTTTTCGTGAAAACCGAGAATTGATCCGTCGGGCGCCGCCTCGATGACTCCGAACTCGCGCGCATACTCCTTGGGCACCGGAATCGCCGACACCGTCACGTCTGCTCGATTTCGCTCGTGGAATTCGATCATGTCGCGCACGTTCATCCGGTAGATGTGGTCGGCGCCGAAGATGCAGACGAGATGAGGATCGGCCTGCTCGATCAGGTTGACGTTCTGGTAGATCGCATCTGCGGTGCCCCGATACCAGTTCTCTTCCTTCGTTCTCATCTGCGCCGGCACCGGAATGATGAACTGGTTCTTCAGCAAACCGCTGAACTCCCATCCATCGCGCAAGTGCTGGAGCAAAGACTGACTCTTGAACTGGATCAACACGTAGACCGAGTAGATCCCGGAGTTGACCATGTTCGAAAGCACGAAGTCGACAATGCGGTATTGGCCGCCGAAAGGAACCGCGGGTTTGGCACGTTCTTTGGTCAGCGGATAAAGCCGGGTACCCTTTCCCCCGGCGAGAACGAAGGCGAGGACGCGTAGCTGCATGAACCTTCTATCCTAACCTCTTCCCGTGTTATCGTAAGAACCCGGTACATGCACTCAGCGACTCCTCATTCAGCCTCGTATCGCTGGCTGGTCATTGCGCTGCTCTGCATCGGCTACGTCATCGCCTATTTCGACCGTGTCAACCTCTCGGTTGCGCTTGCCAGCCCTGACTTCAAGAAGTTCTTCCACCTCTCCGATGTCGATCGCGGCTCGCTGGGCTCGGCCTTCTTTTGGACGTACGCGGCGTTGCAGATTCCGGCCGGTTGGTTCGTTGATCGCTATGGTGTGAAGTGGCCCTACGCGATCGGCTTCGCCATCTGGAGCGGACTCTCGGCTGTCACGGCCTTCGCCAATCAGTTCTGGCAACTGTTCTCGTTGCGGCTGATGCTGGGCGTCGGTGAGTCAATGGTGACGCCCGCCGGCATGCGTTGGATCCGCCTCAACTGCGCCGAGAACCAGCGCGGACTCGTGATCGGCATCTACATGGCGGCGGCGAAAGTGGGTCCGGCGCTGGGGTCAATCGTAGCCACGTTCCTGCTCGCTCGCGCCGGTTGGGCGAACATGTTCCTGATCATCGGCGCGGGCGGTTTGCTCTGGCTCATTCCGTGGATCGTCTCGGTTCGCGATGATGATCGCGCCATCGAGCATGCCGCCGCGGCCAAGTCAGGGAAGGGCAGTGGGCCGAGCTTGGCGCAGGTGCTGCTGAGTCCGGTGATGATCGGAACGATCATCGGTACCTTCTGCTATCAGTACTTCGTCTACTACTGCATGACCTGGCTGCCTGCCTACTTCAAAGAACAGCGCGGCTTGCCGCTGGAACAAATGGGGGTGTTTACGTTTTTCAGCTTCACCGGCATGGCAACCGTGGCTACGCTGGCTGGCTGGGCGGCGGATCGCCTCATCGACAAAGGGTATGACGCGGTTCGAGTGCGCAAGACCTTCATCATCGCGGGATTCCTCACCGCGTCCACCGAGATCATCGGCGCCTACGCGCAATCCCAGACGGTAGCGCTGTTCTTCTCGATCTTTTCGTTTTCGGGCCTTGGCCTGATGACCGCCAACTACTGGGCTTTGACGCAGACGCTTCTGCCAGGAGCCGCCGTGGGCCGCATCGTCGGTGTGCAGAACTGCGCCGCCAACCTGCCCGGCATCGTGGCGCCATGGCTCACCGGTTGGCTCCTGCACCAGACCGGATCCTACACCGCACCCATGCAGGCGATTTGGTTTTTCCTGATCCTGGGAATCGCCGCCTATCTGTTCCTCGTCCGCGAAAAATACGTACCGAGAGGGAGTGCCCATGCCTGACCGCAAGCAACTACTCGACAATGTCCGCACCACCGTCAGCGAGATCGTCTACGATCCCGGAGTGCCGCGCAATCCGCATATACGGCCAACCGACCAGATCATCGTCTTCCTCGATGACTGCGAGTACGAACGCACCGATCCCAAGACCGGCGAGAAGACGGTGCGGAAACGCAAGTCCGGCGAGATCATCTGGCATGACCGGTCGGAACTCGCGCCGAAGCTCGTCAACATCGGCTCGAAGCCCTATCGCTCGCTACTCATCGAGCTGAAAGACGGAGGCAACTGACTTGGCTGATTGGAAATTCGAATCCGCGGCCGTCATCGGCACCGGCATGATGGGTCCCGGCATCGCCATGACCCTGGCGCTCGGCGGCGTGAGGGCCGCCATCCTCAGCCGTCACGAGGAATCCGCCCGCGAAGGCTTGGCCAAGGCCAAATCACAATTGCAGCTTCTTGCTTCAAACAAATTGGTCAAGTCCGCGGATGCCAAGCGCGCGGGAAAGCTTCTCTCGGCTACGGCGGATTTCGACGCCGCCATCTCGAGCGCGGATCTGGTGATCGAGTCCGCGCCCGAGAACATGAAGTTCAAGCAGGACCTGTTCGCCCGCATGGACGCCATCGCCAAACCCACGGCCGTGCTCACTTCGAACACTTCGGGCTTGAGCATCACCGCCATCGCTTCGAAGTGCAAGCGTCCGCAGCGCGTGGTCACCACGCACTTCTGGAATCCGCCGCACCTGATGCCGCTGGTCGAGATCGTGAAGGGCAAGAAGACCGATGCCTCGGTGGCTGAGGCTCTGAAAGAGCTGCTTGCGCGTTGCGGCAAGGTTCCGGTGATCGTCAAGAAGGACACGCCGGGACAACTCGGCAACCGGCTCCAGATGGCGCTGGTGCGCGAGGCCATCCACATCGTGGAGGCCGGCATCGCTTCAGTGGAAGACGTCGACCTCGCCGCTCGTAGCGGTTTCGGACTTCGCTTGCCCATGTACGGGATCTTCGAGCATCAGGACATCGTAGGCCTCGACATGGGCATCGGCATCGTCGACTACGTTTCGAGCGATCTCTACAACAAGCCGCGCGCTCCTGGACTGATGCGGAAGCTGGTCAAGGCCGGGCACGTGGGCGCCAAAGCAGGACGCGGATTCTATGACTGGTCGCAGAAAGACCCAGCCGAGGTTCGCGCCCGCCGTGACCGGTTCGTGCTGGGCGTCTTGAAGCAGTGGGGCGCCCCGCGCTGAGCTTCGGCGCGGGATAATGGAACAAAAATGTCCTCTCGCAGCATTTCCACTTTGCTGGCCCTCGTGGCTGGCGCATTGATTCCCATGTACGCCGCAACTGACTTTCCCGATCCCGCTGTTGACGTCAAGCCCGCTACGGGCAAGCAGACCGCTGTGCTCGCCGGTGGATGCTTCTGGTGCACCGAAGCTGTTTTCGAACTGATGGAGGGCGTGGAAGACGTGGTCTCCGGCTACTCCGGTGGCACGCAGGATACGGCCAAGTACGACATCGTTTCCACGGGTCGAACAGGCCATGCGGAAGCGATCCTGATCACCTACGATCCCACGAAGACGAGCTTCGGCCAACTGCTGAAGATTTTCTTCAGCGTGGCGCATGACCCCACTACGCTCAATCGGCAAGGCAACGATGTGGGGCCGCAGTATCGCAGCGCGATCTTCTATGCGAACGAGGAACAGAAGAAGGTCGCCGAGGCGTACGTCAAGCAACTGGACGAAGCGCATCTCTTCGCGCGGCCGATCGTGACGCAGGTGGTCCCGCTCGAGAAGTTCTATACGGCCGAAGCGTATCATCAGAACTACGCCGTGCAGCACCGGTCGAATCCGTACATCGTGCACGTGTCGGACCCGAAGGTGGAGAAGCTGAAGAAGATGTTTCCGGGCTGTCTGCGCAAGCGCTCCCACTAAGGCAACGGTAGACCCTCGAACTCCGTCTCGATTTCACGGAGCGGGACAGTTTGATGCCGAACCGATCACAATGGATAGTCGGACTTCCATGGCGCATCGAGCTTCGCGCTATCCACGTTCCATGCAGCTAGCGCCTCCTCCACCTGCTCCAACGTGTCGAGGCGAAGAAAGTGAGAATCCACGAGATCTTCTTCGCCGAAATTCTGTTCCAGGATCCCACCTGGGATCTCGAACTTCCTGACGCGCCATTTCTCGATGTTCTTGTTTGGCAGCGGAGGATAGACAGCAACGAAAGCTCGGTGCCCCGCTCGCGTAGCCGCTATTTCGCAGGCAGCTGTTCGCAGAGTCATTTCGAATGCATTGATGGTCCTGAGTGTAAAAGGCATTCGGTAGTTATGATCAGGAAGCTCCAAGCCCGCAAACTAGCCCCGCACCGCGGTGAACGTCGCGCTGCCGTACTCGCCCAGATCCACATCGCCGTTCATGCGATTCCCCTGGACCTTGCCGCGGAACCGGTACTGTAGGGTCTGCCCCTCATACCGAAGCGAACTGCTCAATGTCACTTCGTCCCCGTTGATCGTACCCGCGGACTTCCCGTTGGCCACACGCCCGCGATGCGTGCCCGTCACTTGATTGCCCGACGCCTGCAACTCGAGCTTGTGTTTCGCCGTGCCGACCTTGAACGTCAGCTCGACACTCCACTCGCCCGAGATATCCGCCACCGGAGCCTTGGCCGGCTTCTCGCCCACTCCCTTCGGTGCGCTCTTCAGAATTTCCTCGAGCCGCTGGGCTACAAGCTTGGCTTCGCCCGCCTTCATCGCCACCGGCCGGATCCGGAACCCGTACCCTTCGCCTTCGGCATGCGACATGATCCGCGGATTCCCGTTGAGCAGCAACTGCCCCACCTCGCCCGCGTTGAATCCGATCTTGGCGGAGTCCCACGAAACGTCCATCACCGGAAACGGACTCGCCCCAGCCGGTGGCTTCAGTTGATACTTCACGCCGTCGATGCGCGCAACGCGATCGCCGATCTCCTTGAGCCACCCGTTCCAAGTCCGATACTCGCCTTCGAGATCGTAGTTGTTGCGCCACACTTCAATCGCCGCAACCATGCCCATGATCTCCTCTTTGCCCACCTTCATCGCACGCCCGAACGTGTGATGCGGAGACGAGTTCGCCCAAGCCGCGGCGATGCAATCCTTGCGCCCGATCAGCAGCCCCGCGCACTGCGGACCGCGCAGGAACTTCCCGCCGCTATAGGCGACCATGTCGGCGCCGCGGCTCAGGAACGGGTTCGGAACCTTCGGCAACTCCGCCGCTCCATCCACTAGCACTGGGATCCCGCGCTTGTGCGCCGCCGCAGCCAAGTGTTCGAGCTTCACCGGACCATTCGGCTCTCCCGTACCGAGCATTGCCACCAGCGCGGTACGCTCCGTGATCGCGGCTTCGATCTGTTCCGGCGCGCTCACCTCCACCATCTTCACGCCCACGGTTCGAATCGCGTGATCGTAGGGATTGCGCGATTGCTTCGGAATCACCACCTCGTTCTTGAGGCCCGTGAGATCCGGCAACTGCTGCATCTTTTCGGGATCGGTGCCCGCCACCGCGCCCGAAGTCGCATGAGTCAGCGCCGCGGCAGCGCCGCTGGTCACGATCGCTGACTCCGCCCCCAGCAGTTTCGCCAAGTGCGCCCCCACCTTCTCCATCAA
This sequence comes from Bryobacteraceae bacterium, assembly GCA_046331625.1. Taxonomy (GTDB): domain Bacteria; phylum Acidobacteriota; class Terriglobia; order Bryobacterales; family Bryobacteraceae; genus JAXLQL01. The sequence goes on along the minus strand of JAXLQL010000005.1, from coordinate 163,792 downwards.
CTCGTCGAGGTTCACCGGCCAATAGGAAGCCTCTTCCATCACCCGCTTCACTTCGGGTCGCGTCAGCGCACCGCCGTTGATGGTGTAGGTAGCCGTGAGGTTGATGAATGGCTGCGCGCCCACACGCGTGTAGACGCTCGCGTTGTCTCCCACCTTGGCCGCGAACGCTGCTGGCGGCTGGATCCCCACCGCGGCCATCAAGCTCGCGGCGCTCATTGCTTCTCTCCGGTTCAGTCTGGACACTCTGCTCTCTCTTCCCCGTTTCGCTCTCAGTAGTTGGGTTTCTTCGGAGACGTGCGCAGGTACTTCTTCGGAATCGAAGCCGTCATGGTGCCGAAGTAGGTAGCGATCTTGTGCTCCACCACGCTGCCCATCAACAGGTGCGCTTCCGGCGCAGTCAGTCCGTAGTCCTCTGTTAGCCATTGAAGCATATCGGAGATCGAGGCCCGGAGCGCGTTGTCCATGCTCGACGAGAACTCCGGCTGACTCGCGATCGAAATGATGTTGTCTTCGTTCTCGAGCCGGGGCATCGAGAGATGCTTGCCCTTTACCACCTTCACTGTGAACTTCACGTCGAGCGATGTCTCGATGCCGTTGCCTAACCCTTCGCCGTCGCCTTGGCGCGCGTGGCCGTCGCCGAGATAGAAGAACGCGCCCTTGTGATACACGGGGAAGTAAAGAGTGGCGCCCTCGGAGATGTCGTTGTAGTCCATGTTGCCGCCCCAACTCCCCGCCGGACCCGAGGTCTCCACCTTCTCCCCCGGAGGCGCCACGCCAATGCACCCGAGCATGGGCTTCAACGGCAACGCGAACTTGAAGCCTGACCCCTCGAGCATACGCGGACTCGTCGTCCCATTCTTCAGATCGATGTCCCACGGGATGAGGTCGGCGCGGCCCGGACGCAGTACGTCCATCTTGTAGAAGTTCTTGTGGAGGCCTTCCACTGCTCCCGGATTCAGAACGCCCGGAGAGAGCCGGTACGTTGTGTAACCATAGTCGCGATTGCAGCGAACGCGGTCGAGCGTGACCTTGAGCGCATCGCCATACTCAGCGCCTTCGATGTAGAACGGCCCCATCAGCGGATTGCCAGACTCGGGGTACTCGTACGGATGCTTGATGTGCTTCACCGCTTTCCAGTCGGCTCCGCCCGAGTCCCAGGTGCGGGTCATCACCGAATCACCCGATCGAATGCGCGCCACTGGCTCCTTGTACGCGGAGAAGACACGGGAGTGATGGTCCGGATAGACCTCGTGAGTTTCCGCCATCATCACCGCTGCAAGCGCCACTGCCATGCCAAAGAGTTTCATGGCGGATACAATAACACGGTGATGAAGCGAACTGCAGTGGAATGGCTGGTGGATGGATTGCGCCGCCGTGGCGTGGAGTGGATGGCCGCCCTGTGCGGGCACGGGCTGGATCCGCTTTTCGACGCCGCCGAGCGAGCCGGCATCCGGCTGATCGATACGCGGAACGAACAGACGGCCGCCTACATTGCCGAATACTACGGGCGGCTCACCGGCAAGCCCGGCGTGTGCGCTACGTCGAGCGGAGTTGCCGTCGCCAATGCACTCACCGGCGTGGTGAACGCGTGGTTCGATCAGGCGCCGATGCTCTACTTCAGCGGCTCGGCGAATTTGCCCACGCTTGGCCTCGGCGGATTCCAAGACATGGATCATGCTGAATTCGTCAAGCCGGTTGCTCGATACAGCAAATTTGTTGACGTGCCCGAGCGTATCGTCCACATGCTCGATGAAGCCTGGCGTGCGGCGAAGTCATCGCCGCAGGGGCCGGCTCATTTGATGCTGCCTCTCGATATTCAAAAAACAGAAGTGGCGGAGTGTGATTTGGTGCTGCCGAATGCGGGGGGCGCTCCGGTTGGCCCCAACCTGCAGGCAGTGGATGCCATCGCCCGCGCGTTGCTCGAGGCGCGGAAGCCGCTCATCCTGGCGTCGAGCCCGGTTTTCTATTCGGGACAGGGACAAGACTTGGTTGCGCTCGCCGAAGCCTTATCGATCCCGGTGCAGACACCAATCTGGGATCGTGGCGTGTTCGACAGTTCGAGTGAAGCGTTCCTCGGTGTGATCGGTGCGGCTACCGGCGGACCTGCGTTGCTCGAAGAGTGCGATTGCCTCATCCTCGCCGGAGTCCCATCGGACTACCGAGTCGGCTACCTGCAGCGCGCAGGCGTCGCGACGCACCGGCTGGTCCGCGGATGGCGCCAGCTTCGCGAGCGCGCCAGCGATCTTGGCGTGGAGGCAAAATCCGAATGGCTGACGACGGCGCGCACCAAGCGGGACTTGCATACCGCACGAGTGCGCGACATGGCCGCCAAGCAAGCGGTGCCCGGGCAGACTCACGCGATCGATCTGGTGACCGCCATCGGCGAGGCACTGCCGGCTGAAGGCACGCTGGTCATCGATGGCGGCAGTATCGGACAATGGGCGCACCAACTCCTCTGCGAGCGGCGCTACCCGAGCCATTGGCTCACCTGCGGCCGCAGCGGAGTGGTCGGCTATGGGTTGGGCGGGGCGATGGCGGCGCGGCTGGCCTTTCCCGGCAAGCCAGTAGTGCTGCTCTCAGGCGATGGCGCCTTCACGTTCACCGTGGCCGAGATCGAATGCGCCGTGCGCCAGAAGCTCCCCTTTGTGGCGATTGTAGCCGACGACCGGTGCTGGGGCATCACACACTCGGGCCACTTGAAGCAGTTCGGGCACGGTATTGGTACTGAGTTGGGCCCAATCCGGTTCGATCTACTGGCGCAGTCGCTCGGTGCGGAAGGCCGTGTGGTTACCGATCGCGCCGCGCTGGTACCCGAGATCCGGCGTGCGATTGCTTCGGGAACCGTGACGCTGCTGCACGTGCCGATTGTGGGTGGGAATCCGGCATAACACTGACCAATCAGCGGGACTGAAGCGGGTACGGCGTGGCGCCGATCCAAGGGCCTGAAACTTGCGTCCGAGCGGCGGGACTGAAGTCCCGCGCAGGCTGAGGTCCGCTGAAGCCTGCCCTAGGTTATTGGTGGCTGACGAGGGGCAGCAGGCGCCCCGCCGCCGCGCGACCGCGCAGTTGCAGGAAAGCCTGAGCTTCGATCTTGCGAGCCTGTTCGCGGCTCACGTCGAGCCGGCGGGCGATCTCCTCGAGCGTGTGCTCGCGGTCGCAGCCGATGCCGAAGCGCATGCGGATTACGGTCTCCTCATGCGGAGCCAATGTGCGAAGCACGCCGGCAGTCTCGGCGCGAACGTCGCGCTCGAACATTGTGTCCGTGGGCGACACGGCCAAGCGATTTTCGATCAGGTCACCGAGGCACGACTCACCGTCGCGGCCCACGGGCGTGTCGAGCGACACAGGGTCACGGGAAACGATACGCAGCTCCCGAACGCGTTCGGCCGGAAGCAGGATGCGGCGGCCGATCTCTTCGTCGCTCGGGTCGCGGCCGAGTTCCTTTTCGAGATCGCGCACGGCGCGGAAGAACTTGTTGAGGCTCTCGTTCATGTGGACCGGCACGCGAATGGTTCGCGACTGGTCCGCAATGGCGCGAGTCATGCCCTGGCGGATCCACCAGGTGGCATAGGTGGAGAACTTGAAGCCGCGACGATAGTCGAACTTTTCGGCGGCGCGGATGAGGCCGATGTTGCCTTCCTGAATCAGGTCAAGCAGGTGGAGCCCGCGGTTGACGTACTTCTTGGCGATCGACACGACCAGCCGCAGGTTGGCTTCGACCAGCGAAGCCTTGGCCTGTTCGGCTTCGATACGGCCGTCGGCAGCCACATCCAGGGCGCGGCGCAGGCTGGCGGCGGTGGCGCCGGCTTCCGCTTCCAGTTCGTGAATGCGAGCGACGAGCCGGCGTCCGGCGGCGGAGCGCTTGCCCGCGCTGCCGAGCGTGGACAGCTCACGCTGGAGATTTTCGATTTCCTCGAGGGAGCGGCGCAGCAGCCCAGAGAACACGTGCCACTGCTTGGGGTAGAAGCCGATCAGCCGGATGAGACGCGACGCCCGGATTTGAACGCGGGCGATCTGAACGCGCATGCGGGCGCGGACCCGCGTCTGCCGCTCGGGCAGGCGAGTCAGCTTTTGCTCGAGGGTGCGCATTTCTCCTTCGGCCTTTTCGAGCTCAGCGAAGCTGCGATGCACCCGATTGCGGGCGCGCTCGCGTGCCGCGTCATCGGCGCCGCCGATTTCGGCCACGTCACGGAGCAGGAGCTTTCCGGAAGTCACTTCCTGATGAATGGCGATCACTGCACGCCGCACCAATGGCGAGCGAGACAGCGCCTTCTGCATGCGGATGGCGCCGCGTTCCATGCCCTTGGCGAGCTCGATCTCGCGCTGCCGGTTGAGCAACGCGACGGAGCCCATCTCGCGAAGGTAGACCCGTACGGGGTCATCGACGTGTTCTACGTCCTCGGGGAGCGGGCCGCCATCGGCGTCCAGCTCAGGTTCCGCAAACGCAGCGGTTTCGTCGAGCAGCAAGACCGGACCGTCGTTCCGTTCCGGAAGCAGATGTTCATCGAATGGTTGCATGTCGCTTAGAGAGCGGGCCGGTTGGTTGCCGTCCCGCGGTACTACAAAGTCCCTCACTGATAGGATGCACGCGATGCCCTGCCGGTTGCGAACCCTGCCCGGGCTCTTGCCGGCATGCTAATACGCCGGGGCCGACCGAACTCGGAAGGGAAATCTCGGAATCGCAGAAATCGCCATCAAGACAGGTAAATCATCAGGATACGAGTTTGGGTATAGGCTAGTCAAGCCGGTCTCCCTTGTGGTGGTCCAAGAAGTCCTGGTCAATGGGCTTTCGCCCTCGAAAACCCTCCTCGAGGCCATGCCAGAATGCAATGTCGGTTTCCCCGAGCTTGAAGCAGAGCAGCACCTCCTGGCCCCGATAGTAGCTTGGGAAGTCAATGAGCCCCATGTCCAGATCTTTGACTTGGCAGCCCGTATCGTGAATCTCTTCAATCACTTCGCGAAGACGGGAGACCAAAGCGTCGAGCCGGGTTCGCTGCGATTGCAACTGCTGGCGGTTAACCACCATGCCGCCCATGACAGCGATTCGCCGGGTTACCGATTGCAGTTCGCCCTCGAGCCCCTCGTGCTCCTGCTTGAGGTGAACGGCAACGCGGAGATGCTCCACAATCTCGGGAAGGAGGGCTCGCGCCTGGGCTAGGGTGAAGTGGCGATCCATGAATTGGCCGGCGTGGGACTCCACGATTCTACCAGCAGGGCAAAGCCGGTGTCCGCCCGCGGTCTTAGCTGTCCCGCTCATCGACGCCGGTGCCCCGCCTAGCGGAAAATCATCGTCCCGGCGCTCGGGCGGCTGCATACTCTTATTGACGGATATGAGCGCGTTTCGGTTCACGACCCTGGTTTTGGCCCTTTCGGCCGGCGCCATGGCTGTGTCGGCCCAGACCACGGGCGTGGTCAGCGGCGCTGTGGTGCTGCGTTCAACCGGACAGCCACTTCATGACGCGGACGTACTGGTGCCCCGGTTGGGGCGCAAGGCCAAGACCGATCCACTGGGAAAATTCGAGTTCCGCGATCTTCCCCCCGGCTCCTACGACATTCTTGCCCACATGCACGGGCTGAGCGATTCCCGCCAGCGCGTGGAAGTGACGGGCGGAGGCACGGCTGAAGCGAAATTCGAGTTAGACCTTTCCGCAGTGCGCGAGCAGATCACGGTCAGCGCTTCAGGAAGAGCCGAAACCACTCTCGAAACTTTTGTTTCGGCGACGTCGCAGAGCCAGATCGATTTGGCGGCGAAGTCGGGTTCCACGTCACTGGGCGACCTCCTGGATGACCAGCCAGGCATTAGCAAGCGCAGCTTCGGTCCGGGGACCACGCGGCCGGTGGTGCGCGGCTTCGATGGCGACCGGGTGCTGGTGCTCGAAGATGGGGTCCGGACGGGAACGCTGTCTTCCCAATCCGGAGATCATGGCGAGCCGATCGATCCCAATCAGGTGGAACGCCTCGAGGTGGTGCGCGGTCCGGCCACCCTCCTATATGGATCGAACGCGATCGGGGGCGTGATCAACGCCGTGAGTCCGGAGCATGAGCTGCACGAGAAGCCCCACGCCGGTTGGAGCGGCAGCGTGTCGGCCACCGCGGGCTCGAACAACGGGCAGGCGGGAACGGGCGCGGCTCTGCGATACGGGGCAGGGAACTGGACCGTGTTCGGCGGCGGAAGCGGCATGCGGTCGGGTGACTACCATACGGCGCTCGGCGAGGTGCCGAACTCGGCTTCGTATTTGACGAACGGCAGAATCGGCGTGGGCCGGTTCAGCGAGCGCGGATCGTTCGCATTGAGCTACTCGCGGCAGGATGGCCGCTATGGGGTTCCGTTCGCCTACCAGATCCAGAACGGCGGAGCGGCGGGCGCGGGTCCTGAGACAGACTTGGCCTTCCGGCGGAATCAGGCGCGGTTCACCGGATCGGTGCGCGGGTTGGGTGCGTGGTTCGAGCAATTCACGGTGAAGCTCGGCTATACGGACTGGAATCACAAAGAGCTGGAAGACAACGAGGTGGGTACGCAGTTCTTCAACAAGCAGTTCGTGTATCGGGGGGAGATCGAGCAAAAGCGCAAAGGACCTCTCAGCGGCTCGTTTGGGTTCCAAGGCATGCGGCGCGACTTCAAAAGCGAAGGAGAAGAGGCGCTCTCGCCGCCGGTGGGGCAGAACTCGATCGCGGTGTTCGGTCTCGAGCAACTGGACTTCGAGAAGATCCGGTTTCAGTTCGGAGCGCGAATGGAGCACAACTCCTATGATCCGGAGCGGCTGAAGGCGCGCTCGTTCAATGGCGTGAGCGCCAGCGCCGGAGTAAACGTGCCGTTGTGGAAGGGCGGCGCATTCGTCACCAACTTCACGCACTCCTATCGGGCGCCGGCGCTCGAGGAGCTTTACTACAACGGTCCGCATGTGGGGAACGTGTCGTTCGAAGTGGGTAGTGATGCGCTGCGGGCGGAGCGCTCGAATGGAGTGGACGTGTCACTGCGGCAGCAAAGCCAGCGCTTTCGTGGCGAGGTGAATTTCTTCTACTATAGGATGGCCGATTTCGTGTACCTGGCTCCGACCGGGCAGGTGCGAGACGGGCTACAGGAGGCCTTGTACTCGCAGGCGGCGTCGCGATTCGTCGGGTCGGAGGCGAAGGCTTCGGTCGGTATGAGCGACAACGTGTGGGTGAACTTGAGCTTCGATCAGGTGAGCGCGCAACTCGTGGCCGGCGGGCGTGCGTTGCCGAGGATCCCGCCGGTGCGCGGGCGCGTGGGGCTCGACCTGCGGCACAAGGGATGGAGCGTGCGGCCGGAGTTGCAGATCGCGAATCACCAGACGCGCGTGTTCACGAACGAGCGGCCGACGGCGGGGTACGTGGTCCCGAACCTGGCGGCGAGCTACACGGTGGCGCGGCAGCATGCGCTACACGTTTTCACGGTGAATGTGTTCAACATTGGGGACCGGATCTATCGCAACCATCTATCGTTCATCCGGGAGTTTGCACCGGAGATGGGGCGCGGGGTGCGGTTCGGGTACAACCTGAGTTTTTATTGACGGCTGGTTACGAGAAGTTGATGTTGTTGCGTAGGCCGGTTTCACCCGCGCGCTCCAGCAGACGAAGCAAAGCTGCACGTTCGTCTGCCCTGGTCTGGCGGCGGATTACGATCACGACGCCGTGATGAGGCACGGCGGCAGCGAGGCGGATGAAATCGTCCCGATTGCAGGTGACAAGAAAACAATCGCTCTCATACGCAAACTGCAGGATCACTTCGTCGGCGGTATCAGTCGGAAGGACGTGGGCGTAGCCGCGTGACCTTGTGACCCAGCGATTCGAGCAAATGGCCCAGGTGGTCCGGCACGTCTTGGTCAAAAAGGAATGTCACTCGGACGGATGAACCATCTGCCTGGCAACCAATACGTCAATCTCTTCCCGATGGTCCTCGTAGTACGCCAGGCACTCGTACACCTGTGATCGCGTGAGATCAGGAAAACATTGCGCCGTCAACGTATCGATCGTCTCACCGTTTTGTAGTAGACCGATGACATCGTGCACTCCAATCCGAGTGCCCTCGACGACTGCATTTCCACCTCGTACGCCACTTGAACGGACAATGTGTCGGTAGCCTTCTGAGATCACGCTCACACCTGAATCCTACGCGCTGTTTCATCGAATGTCAATCGACGCCCAAGTAACGGATCTTACTTGCCTTGCGACAAGAGTCCCGCCACCTTGAAGCAGGGCCGGGCGCAGGTTGAGGGGCCGGAGGCCCCTCGGCGGACCACAGGTCCGCCCCACCGATGCTCAGCAACACTTGGCGCGCTGGTACTTCGCCCGCAACCGGTGCTCGCAGAACCGCTGCCACTCCTCGCGCGAATGCGCCGCTCCGTGCGCGGCGAGGTGCCGGGCGTAGGCACTCTCGTCGGCGAGCTCCCGCAGAATGCCAGCGACAATCCGAGCGAACGCGCGAAGGTGCTTCATACTTCCTCCGGCCGCAGTTGCGACGCGACGAACGGAGCTTCCGCGACCTTCGCCTCTTGCGATCCGGTGAGGATCCGGTACCAGAGGCGGATCGAGTCGGCGAGGATCGTCGTCACCAGCACGAGGAACAGCCCGCACACAAACGCGTCGAGCTTGTTGTTGAAGATCTGCTGTTGCGTGGCGGCCAGTTGCGCAGCCGGAATGTTGCCCGCGGCGATTGCGGCTTCGAGTTGATTCGCCAAGGCCAGGAATCCGACGCGCGGCAGATCAGAGAAGATCTTCTCGATCGCAGCCGAATAGCAAACGACCACGAGCCAAGTCAGCGGGACGCAGGTGATCCACATGTACTTGGCGCGATGCATCTTGACCAGAATCGTCGTCGCCACGCATAGAGCGATCGACGCCAGCAACTGATTCGCGATCCCGAACAGCGGCCACAGCGAGTTGATTCCGCCCAGTGGATCGAGCACACCTTGGATCAGGAAATAACCCCACGCGAGCACGATCGCCGCGCTGGCGCCGATGACCCCGGGCATCCATCCTGTGCGACCCAGCGGCGCGTATACGTGACCCAGCAGATCCTGCAGCATGAACCGGCCCACGCGCGTTCCCGCATCGATGATCGTCAGGATGAACAGCGCCTCGAACATGATGGCGAAGTGATACCAGAATCCGAGCAGCGCCTGACCCCCACCGCTCTGCGCGAAGATGTGCGCCATGCCGAGCGCGAGCGAAGGCGCGCCGCCGGTCCGGTTGAAGAGCGACTCTTCGCCCACCGATTTCGCAAGGTCCGCCATGGTTGCCGTGGCCACCGGGAATCCCCAGGATGAGATCGTCTCCACCGCTTTTTCCGGCGCGACTCCGACGATTCCAGCCGGAGCGTTGACGGCGAAGTAGACGCCCGGCTGCAGCACGCAAGCGGCGATCATCGCCATGATGGCGACGAAGCTCTCGAGCGCCATCGATCCGTAGCCCACCGGCCAGGCGTGCCATTCCTTGGCGATCATCTTGGGAGTGGTTCCGCTCGAGATCAGCGAGTGGAAACCAGAAATCGCCCCGCAGGCGATGGTGATGAAGCAGAAGGGGAAGATCTTGCCGGCGAAGATGGGTCCGGTGCCGTCGACGAAGCGAGTGAAGGCGGGCATCTGCAGTTCCGGCCGCACGAACAGAATCCCGACGCCGAGCATCAGCACCACACCGAGCTTGACGAAGGTGCTCAGGTAGTCGCGCGGGGCGAGCAGCAGCCACACCGGCAGGGCGCTCGCGAAGAAGCCGTAGACGATCACGCATCCGGCCAGCGCGATCCCGGAAAGAGTGAACCACGGCGCCCACGAAGGCGACTGCGAAACCCACTGTCCGCCGAAGATGCTCCCGAGCACGAGTAGGAATCCGAGCACCGAACATTCGAGCACTTTGCCGGGGCGGAGGTAGCGCAGGTAGAGTCCCATGAAGACGGCGATGGGCATGGTGGCGGCGATGGTGAAGGCTCCCCAGGGGCTGCCCTTCAGCGCGTTCACTACAACCAGCGCTACCACCGCCAAGAGGATGATCATGATCAACAGCACGGTGAGCAACGCCGTGATTCCGCCGACGCGGCCGATCTCCTCGCGAGCCATCTGGCCGAGCGACTTGCCATCGCGCCGCATGGAGCAAAACAAAATCACGAAGTCTTGTACCGCGCCGCCGAGCACGCACCCGAGGATGATCCACAGCGTACCGGGAAGGTAGCCGAACTGCGCGGCGAGCGTGGGGCCCACCAGCGGTCCGGGGCCGGCGATGGCCGCGAAGTGGTGGCCGAAGACGATCCATTTGTTGGTGGGCTCGAAGTCATGGCCATCGCGGAGCCGCTCGGCCGGCGTGGCACGCTCGTTGTTGAGCGCCATCACTTTGGCAGCGATGAACTTGGCGTAGAAGCGAAAGCCGATCACATAGACGCACACCGAGGCGATCACCAGCCACATGCTGTTGATGGACTCGCCGCGGTTCATCGCAATGCCGCCTAGGGCGTAGGCGCCCAGGATCGACACCGCCCCCCAGAGTAGGTGACCCACTGTCTTGTTCATGCTGTCTTGTAATTTGTACCACGCGCGATGCGCGACGAGAACGGCGGATCAGAACGGCAGCAGCGCGCGCAGGATGGCTTGGGCATTGCCGCCGCCGGTGCGCCTCTTGCGTCCCTGGCGTCACCAAGTCATGGCTTCGTAGCCAGCGCCGCACGCCGCGTTGCGGCGTCACGCATCAGACCGGCTGTCGGGCTCGCACAATAGCCTGGGCATTGCCGCCGCGCGTGCGCTCCACAGCATGGATCGTGCGCTCTTGCGGTGTACCAGTCATGGCCTGGCGGTCAACGCCACGTGAACCGCATTGTTGCCTCCCGCATCGGAACAGATGTAAGGCTCGCAGAACAGCCTGGGCATTGCCGCCGCGGCGCGAGCTCCACAGCATGGATCGTGCGCCCTTGCGGTGTGGCGCCGCATTGTTGCCTCCCGCATCGGAACAGCTGTAAGGCTCGCAGGAAGGCTTGGGCGATAGCGCCGCCCTGGCACTCGACAGCTTGGAGCGCGGGCCCCTGCCGTCTTTGGGGCCGTGCTTGGCAGTCAGTGCCGCGCGCCCGCCATCCGGGCTTCCCTCATCAGAACGGCTGCAGCGCGCGGAGAATAGCCTGGGCATTGCCGCCGCCCGTGTACTCCACCGCATGGATCGTGCGCCACTTGCCATCTTTGGCGCCGATGTAGTTCATGGTCTTGCGATCGGCGCCCATCAGCACGATGACCAGGTCCTGCTTCTTGTAGACAAGTGCCTGGTACTCGCGCTCGCCGCCTTGGGGCTTCCAGCGTTCCTCGTCGGGCTTGCCCAGCTTGCGGACCACGTCGTGGTAGTCGCTCTGCGCGGTGAACCCGAGCTCGGCCTGCAAGATCCCGCGGTACTCGATGGTTCCGCCGGTGCTGCGCTGGCGCGAAACCATCACGCCGACGAATGTCAGCAGCACTCCTACCAACAGTGCGATGCCAATCATCTTGCCAATACCGGATTCCGTGCCGGAGTCCAGGCGAATATTGGAGAACGTGGACGGCTTGGCGATTTCGGTTTCGGGCACCGGCGGAGGCATCTGCGGACCGGATGGCATAGAGAGTACCTTCCGCGTGAACGGCCACACCGAGCCGCCCTTGTACTCGAGCTCGCGCTTGAGGCCGACGATCATCACTGGCTCTTCGATCTTCGAGATCTCGCCGACGTAGGCCCGCGGGATCCAGACTTCGAGCCCGGTCTTCACGTTGTGGACCAGAATTTCCGACCAGTTGCTTTCGCCGATGGTCCACTCGTTGTGATCGATCGACACGATCGGAGGGTAGAACGAAAAGTGCCGGTCGCCCAGTTCATCCAGGCGAGGTGGTACCGGAGGAGGCGCGGCCATGCGGTCTCTCCATCGTAACCCGCCGAATGGCAAAATAGCTCCGATGGGTTCGAAATCGAAGGTGAACGTGGATTGGGTGGAAGCGAAGAAACGATGCCGCCTGAACGAAGACGACATTCGCATGGCGAGGGAACTGGGCATGACGCCGCGGAGCGCGATCAAGAATATCCCGAACCCAAAGGACAGATGGAAGTTGCCGGTGAAAGAGTGGATTCATGAGCTGTACGCAAAGAAGTTTCCAGCGAAGTACCGTGAGCGAGTGACGGCAGTGCCCGCGTGGCAGCCACAGACCCCAATCGCGAACCAGCCGCCGCCGGCGGACGAACCCGAGCCCTGGGTCCCACCCGCCGACCTGCTCTCGCAGCCTGCGTGGCATGACGACGAGAGGCGAACCCCGCCGTCGCCAGATGCTGTGAACCTTCGCAAGCAAGCTCACTTCCGGCGCGCTGCCGAAGCTGTGGCTGAAGAGTGGAGCCAGCATCCGGCCGTACAAGCGATTAGCGTGTTTGGGACCGTGGCCGTGCCGCTACGGGAAGAGGAGCCACGCCACAAGAGCCAGCGGCATTGGGGCAAGGTCTTGCACGAATGCAACGACATCGATCTTGGACTTTGGGTGAGCGATCTGACCGTGCTGGGAGAATTGCGGCGCGCGTTGGCACAGACGCTGATGAACCTGGGTTCGGAGTTCCCCGGCGAGTTCGGTGTGACGCCCAGCCACTTCGACGTGTACCTCATCGAGCCCGGGACGATGCGCTATCGGGGCCGGCTCTGCGACTTCGGCACATGTCCCAAGGAGTCGAGGATGAAGGACGCATGCCAGGCCGACGGATGCGGTGCGCAGCCTTTCCTGCGTCAGTTCAGCGATTGGGGTTTTCTCCAGATGCAGTTCCTCGCCGATCCGCACGTCAAGTTGTTTGACCGCGCGAGGGGCGGGCTCGTGAAGCCCGAGTATCCCGAGCCGGTACCCAATGACGAAGACGATATCGTGTACTTCTGAAGAACACGCGCGCACAACGGACCTGCTCCAGCGCTCCGCTCCCGGCGTGGTCCTCCTGCTTTGCTGCCGCGCCTTCGCGGCCTGTGCGCTTCTGAGTCTGGTCAGAACGTCGCGATCGGGTTGAGCGGCGACCCCGTCCCGCCCTTGATCGCCAGCGGTCCCGCGGTCACCAGAAACTCCCAGCGTTTTCTCTCGGCTGCGGTCTTCGCCACGGCGTCGAGGTCCATGTTGTCGAAGATGGCCACGCCCATCGAGATCAGCATGAGCTGATGGATCGGCTGCGTGACTCCTTCCACTCCTGACGGCGCAACATCACTCGCGGACTCGCTGCCGATGACGGCGATCTCGCGCTTACGCGCCCACGGCGCACAGGAAGCATGCAGGCCAGCCGCGCTCTTGCCCGCGTCCCACGGACCCTTCGCCGCGCGGCGAGCCCAGCGTCCCGTGCGGATCAGCAGCACGTCGCCCGCGCCGACAGTCACGCCCGCCTTCTTCTCCCAAGCCTCGAGATCTTCCGGATAGATCGGCGTGCCGGGCTCCAGCCATTCCACGCCCTTGAGCCGCGGAATGTCCATCAGGATGCCGCGCGTGAAGATGCCGTTCTTGAGATTCAGGATGCTCAGCTTGTTGGCGCCTTTCTCGCCCACCTCAGTCTGCGCGAACCCATTGAACATCTTGCCTTCATAGAACATGTGGCAGAGCGCGTCCATGTGGCTGTGCGCCAGCCCGTGATACGACACCGAGTATTCGTCCACCACGAACTGCCCCATCGGAGTCTTGCCGGTAGCTTTCATGGCGTGGCTGAATGGCGACGGATTGTCGGGAGCCTTGTCTGTCTCGGCATCGTGAGCGAGCGAGACCGAGACGCCATCGCGCACGAGCGCCACCGCCTGCTTGCGCTTGGCGGGGGTGACGTGGTTCATGGCGCCCAACTGGTCGTCTTTTCCCCAGCGGCCCCAGTTCGACAATTCCTTCATCCATTTGTCGACGGTGGCCTTGGTGACGGCGGGTCGATTCTGCGCCGAGGCGGTGACCAGGACCACAGCGGCTAGCAACAGGGGTACGGCAGGCTTCATAATGTGACGATTATAGGCGAACCGAATTCATTCGAAGATTTTCCCCTCGAGCAACGCGTCATCCGCCACGCCGAGCGGCTGCTTGCCGAGCATGGCAAAGTCTCGACGCTCGATCTGCTGCTGGCCGTCGGCGCCGTCAGGTGGTCACACATCACGCAGTGGAAGCGCGGCTTGCTGCCGCATCTCGAACAGGCCATTTCCGCGAATCCGCAACTGTGGGCCGACGTGATGCGCTACTTCCACCTGTGGGGCGAATCGCGCGGACTCCATCGCGAACTATCCAGCTATCATTTCCGCAACCGTACCGGTGAGCGATTCCTCAGATTCACCGACACCGGCGATCGCATCGTGGAATCGATGTACCGGATGACGTACGTCAGTGACGATCCGCCCCCGGCGCCCGAACACGAGCCCGATCGCGTGTTCTGGTTGCGCGGCGAGGCCAAGTGCGCGCGGTGCCGCCAGTGGCAGGCCGAAGGGAAGCCCGCCAAGGTCAATGGCGGTGTGGTCACATGCCTGCGCTGCGCAAAGCTCGACGGATTGGAATTCCTACCGGCAGGCGATGGGCTGTTGACGAGGCTGGCGCGGGAGTACTCGCCGCGCTTCGCGGTGGTGCTTCGCTTCAGCTACGCGAAAGACCGCTACCTCCGCGAAGGCGTGCTGGTGGAGGGGGAAGCGATCGCCCGGGCGAAGTCAGAGTTGGGGCTGACATAGGATACTGAAAGAATTGAAGAAGCTCGTTGCTCTCGTTTTCCTGCTGGGCTTGGCTGGTTTCGTGGCTTGGGTGATGCTGCGGCCGGCGCCGCCCCGGGAAGTCAATTTCGCTCGCGCGTCGCGGCAAACGCTGGTCAGCAATCTGACCACCAATGCCAAGCTCGAGCCGCGTGAGTTCGCGATCGTGCGCGCATCGCGGGAAGGCGTGCTGGTGCGAGTGAAGGCGGAACGCGGACAGCATGTGACGCCCGGGCAGATGCTGGCCGAGGTGGAAGCGCGCGAGGCGCAGAGCGAGATTGCTTCGGCCGAAGCTCGCATCGCACAAGCGGAAACCGAGTTGAAGCTGTTCGATGCGGGGGGCAATCCGGCCGCCATCGCCGAGATCGAGACTGCCCGGCAGAAAGCCACGCTCGAGCTCGACACCGCTCGCAAGGAAGTACCCGTGCTGGAACGGTTGGTGGAGAAGAACGCGGCTACCAAGCAGGAACTCACGCAGGCCCGCGAGCGCGCCCGGCAGATCGAAGCGGAGTTGGCCGCGCTCGAGCTGAAGCGCAAGGCGCTGGTCCCCGCCGGGCGCGGTGCAATCGAGGCTCGGCTGCGCGATGCGAGGACTTCGCTCGAACTGGCGCGCTCGCGCATGGAGCAGTCCGCGGTCCGCAGCCCCATCAGCGGCGTGATCTACAGCGTGGCCGTCAAGGCCGGAGCGTTCGTGCGTCCCGGCGATGAGATCGCGCAAGTGGGCCGCACCGAAATGCTGAAGGCGGTGGTTTACGTGGACGAGCCCGAACTCGGCCGCATCGGCGTCGGCATGCCGGTGCAATTGACTTGGGATGCTCTGCCCGGCCGCCAATGGCCAGCGAAGGTGGAAACCATGCCCACGCAGATCTCCGCGCTCGGCACTCGGCAAGTTGGTGAGGTAGTGTGCCGCGTGGACAACGGCGATGGGGTGCTCCCTCCGGGTGCGAACGTGAACGCATCGATCGAGTCGAAGGTGGTGCAGAACGCACTCACTGTGCCCAAGGCGGCCATCCGGCGCGAAGGCGAAAAGATCGGCGTGCTGCTGCTGACGGGAGAAACCGTGCAATGGCGCCCGGTGACGCTCGGCACTTCGAGCGTCACGATGACCGAGGTAACCGGTGGACTCCAGCCCGGCGAAGCAGTTGCGCTTCCTACCGAGACGGCCCTGACAGCAGGGGAGCGGGTTGCTCCACGATTCCCATAGCGATGCCGCCTTCCTGCTCCCAGAAGGCGAGCACGCGGCGACCGGTGAAGATCACCTGCGGATGCGTCCCCACGGGAGACAAGGTCTGAATGCTATCGCGCAAGGTACTGCGGTACTTGATGCCATCGGTATCGGACCACACCACATACACGCTTTGATTGACTCCGGTTGCGATCGAAGGATCCTTGCCCGCACCCATTTCGGTTTCCTGGCTATCGGGCCGTGCGACGAAGACTGTCTTCTCCCGCCGCCAAGTGGTGTACAGGCGATTGTCTGAAGAGATCGCGAAGCCGCCGCCGTCCATCGGACAGGCTTCGAGCTTCCACGTTTGCTTGCCCATCTTGTAGGCTGGCGTCCAGGTTTCGCCGCGGTCACGCGAGGTCAGAACGTACATGTCTCGCGAGCCATCCAGCGCGTTCCGGAACATCACGTAGATCACCCCACCGGGTCCGATCGTCACCGAAGGATGGCAGCACTGGCAAATGGTCCCCGAGGGCGATTCGTAGACGAGGAAATTCTTGCCCCACGTGTCGCCGCCATCGGTGGAGAGAGCGCCGTAGAGTCGAGTGCCTTTCGCGCGCAGGTCGAGCCATACGGCCACTACCCAGCCATTTCCCGATGCCATGGCGTGCAAACCTTCGCGCGCCGACCCTTCCACCGAATTGACACGAACCGGGTCTTTCCATGTACGGCCGTTGTCGTCACTGCGCCACATGAGCAGGTCTCCATCGGCGCCGCCGCCCTTCTGGCCCACCACGGCGGAAATCCCGATGTAGCCCGATTGGTAGACCAAACGCGGGCCCCGATGACGCCCGAGCGACAACTTACCTCCGGTGCGAATGCGGACCGGGCGCGTGAATGTCTCGCCGTCGTTGTCGGAATGCGTGTAGAGGATGTCGTTGCCCGACCCGAACACCATCCCGATCCGGTCGCCGGTAGAGGCGACCTGCGGTTGGACGTACTGCATGTCCGTCCGAGGGGGCGTGATCTTCAACGCCAGAAGAAGCGCCAGAGGAAGCATCTTCTTATGTTAGACGGTTACCGCACGCTCTCGTCTCGCGATGCGGATATGCGATGCGGATATGATGTTTGGGTGCTGGCGCGATTGACTTGTTTCCTTGTGGTGGCTCTGGCTTCGGCGGAACGCGTGAAGTGGACCACGTCTCGAGTGGTGGGCTCGCCCGACCCCCCGCCGCCGTATCAACTGGTGCGCGCGTTTGCTCCGGTGACGTTCAAAGAGCCGATCTTCATTGCGCAGGAACCCGGGTCAGAGCGCGTATGGGTGGGCGAGTACGGCGGGCGCATCTACTCGTTCCTGCCGTCGGATCCGGTGGGTTCCAAGCAGTTGGTGCTCGACATCAATCGCGGATTGAGCGCCTTCTCGTTTCACCCGAAGTACACGAGCAACGGACAGATCTTCACGTTCAGCCATGACGATCCGAAAGACAAGCGGGAAGCGAAGGTAAGCCAAGTCTCGCGTTGGGCGGTGGACCGCGCGGCGAGTCTTCCGCGGGCACGCGCCGATTCCCAAACGGTTATCGTCGAATGGCCCGGAGGCGGGCACAACGGGGGCGAGGCGATCATCGGTCCCGATGGATACCTCTACATTGCTACTGGCGACAGCACGGGCGGGTCCGATCTGAAGGCCACCGGGCAAGGAGTGGATGATCTGCTCTCGGTGATGATGCGGCTCGACGTGGATCATCCGGAACCGGGCCGCGCGTACTCGATCCCGAAAGACAACCCGTTCGTCAGCACGCCGGGCGCGCGACCCGAGATCTGGGCTTACGGGTTCCGCAATCCGTGGCGATTCAGCTTCGATCCGGTGACGGGCCGGCCGTGGGTGGGCGACGTGGGGCAAGACCTCTGGGAAATGATCGAGCTCTCGAGCAAGGGCGCCAATCACGGCTGGAGCGTGCGAGAAGGAACGCACTCGTTCCATCCGCACAAGAAGGCGGGTCCGGGCCCGTTCGTGAATCCAGTAGTGGAGCATCACCACACCGAATGCCGCTCGATCACGGGCGGCTACGTGTACCAGGGCGCGAAGTTCCCCGAGTTGCGTGGCGCGTATCTCTACGGCGACTACGAGTACGGCAAGATGTGGTCCCTGCGTTATGACTACAAAGCTGAGAAGGTAGCGCAGCATCGCGAGATCGCCGACACGGCGGTGAAGATTTCGAGCTTCGGCCTGGGGCGCGATGGATCGTTCTGGGCGCTCGACTACAACAGCGGCGAGATCTTCGAACTCGCCCGCCGGCCCAAGGGCGCGTCGCATCCACCCTTTCCGCGCAAGCTGAGCCAGACCGGATTGTTCGCTTCGATGAAGGACCATCGCATCGCGTCCGGCGTGTTTCCGTACGAGATCAACGCTCCGTTCTGGTCAGATGGCGCGCACAAAGAACGATTCTTCGCCCTTCCGGGCAATGCGACCGTGGAGTTCAAAGATAGCGGCGCATGGCAGTTCGACGATGGCGCGGTGACCATGAAGTCGTTTTGGCTCGAGCTCGAGCAAGGGAATGCGGCTTCGCGCAAGAAGATCGAAACGCGGATCGTGGTGAAGCAGGACAACCACTGGGTGGGATACAGCTACGTGTGGAATGACTCGGAAACCGACGCCACTCTGGTGGGCGCGCTCGGCATGGATCGCACGTATCGGATTCGAGATGCCGCGGCTCCCGGTGGGGTCCGCACCCAGACGTGGCACTACCCTTCGCGCAACGAATGCATGTTCTGCCACTCGCGCGCGGCTGGATTCGCGCTGGGGCTCACGACGCATCAAATGAACCACGGCGATCAACTTCGCAAGATCGAGCAAGCGGGCCTGTTCAAGCAGCCGCTGCCCAAGCCACCGCAAGAACTGGCGGCGTTTCCGAATCCATTCGACTCGAAGGTGGAGATCGGCGCACGCGTCAAGACCTACCTCGAAGTGAATTGCGCAATGTGTCACGTGGCCGATGGGGGAGGGAACTCGCCCATGCTGCTCGGGTACAAGACTCCGTTCGCCGAAGGAAAAATCATCGGCGAGAAGCCGGTGCACGACACGCTCGGGATCGATCGCGCGTTGCTGATCGCGCCGGGCGAACCCGAGCGATCGGTGATCTATTCGCGCATCACACGGCGCGGCACGAACCAGATGCCGCCGACCAGCAGCAACCGTGTGGACCCGGAAGGCGCCAAGCTGATCGAGGATTGGATCCGCCAGTTGAAGTGACTCGGGCGCTATCATGCGGCAATGCGCGCTGCTGCCTGTTTGCTGCTGTTGACCTCCGCTCTTGCCGCCCAGAACGCGGTTAGCCCTGGACGCTTCCATGTCGAACATCCGACGCTCTTGAATCTCGGATTCGAGTGGCTGATCGAGGGCGACGCAAACCGAAACGCCACCGTCGAAGTTCGTTTTCGCAAGTCAGGCACGAGCGCGTGGCGGCCCGCACTGCCGCTGCTGCGAATCGGCGGCGAGCACGTCTACCGCACACGCGAAAGCATGACGTACACGGTGCCTCATGGGTTCGCGGGGAGCATCCTCAATCTCGAGCCCGGAACCAGCTACGAGTGCGAGCTCACGATGAAGGATCCCGACGGCGTGAACGGCCAGGCGACGCAGCGGACGACGGTGACCACGCGCACGGAGCCCAAATCATATTCGGGTGGACGAGTGCTGCACGTGTACCCGCCCGATCATCAGGGTCCCAAGCAGGAGCCGAACTTCATCGGAGTCAAGCAGGCTTACTACGGCCTCGGAACCGGTGACTGGACCGCGGTGCGGATGAAGAAGGCGCAGCCGGGCGACACGATTCTGGTCCACGCGGGGCTGTATCGATCGGAGCGGCTGAACTACGTGGATCCGCTGAGTGCGCCGTTCACGGGCTCGTGGTCATTGTCGCTGAAGGGAACGGCCGAGAGGCCGATCACGATCAAAGGCGCGGGAGATGGCGAGGCGATCTTCGATGGCGCTGGCAATCACAAGCTGTTCGACGTGATGGCCACCGAGCATCACATCTTCGAAGGCCTGACGTTCCGGAACACAGAAGTGGCCATCTTCGCCGGCGAGAAGGAAGTGATGGGAGCGGTGGCCTTGACGGTCCGCAACTGCCGGTTCGAAGACGTGGGCGTCGGCGTCTGGACCGAGAACGCCGGCTCGCGCGATTTCTACATTGCCGACAACTTGTTCCTCGGCCGCGAGGACCAGATGCGGCTGATCGGATGGAACCAAGCCGGGATGCGCACGGCTGGGATTTATCCCTCGCATCAGTTGCGGAGCTTTTTCGCGGTGAAAGTGTATGGTCCGGGGCACGTGATCGCGCATAACGCGGTCGCATACTTCCATGACGCGATCTGTATTTCCACCTACGGCCCGCCGGATTCGGATCCCGAGCGCCGCGCTTCCTCGATCGACATCTACAACAACGACATCCACCTTTCGAACGACGATTTCATCGAGTCCGACGGCGGCGCACACAACATCCGCGTGTTCCAGAATCGCGGCGTGAACGCGGCGCACAATGGCTACAGCGCGCAGCCGATGTTCGGCGGACCGGTCTACTTCTATCGCAATCTGCTCTACCAGGTGCCGGCTGGTGGGGCGTTCAAGTTCAGCGCCAAGCCGGCCGGGATCCTCGCATATCACAACACGATGATCGGCGAGCAGACCGCGAACGATCCGTACGCGAACACGCATTTCCGGAACAACTTGTTCATGGGCCGCGACACGCCCAAGCGGGGCGTGATGATCTGGGCGAACGCGACGGCGGACTTTAGCAGCGACTACAACGGGTACCGGCCGAACCGTGGCGTCGACAAGCAGTACTCGTGGCTGGCTCCGGTGGCGGGCAAGGATGCGTATGAACCGCAAGCGGGCGACTGGAAGTACTTCCGGACGCTGGCCGAGGTCCGAGAGGCGACCGGGCAGGAGGCGCACGGAGTGGAACTGGATTTCGACGCGTTCGAGAATCTGGCCCCCGCTGACCCGGCGCAGCGCCATCGCGTTTACCATTCCATGGACCTGAACTTCCGCCTGAGGGCTGGCGGAAAGGCGGTCGATGCGGGCGTCGCGCTGCCGACGATCAACGACGGCTTCACCGGCAAGGCGCCGGATCTGGGTGCGCTCGAGTATGGGCAGGCCGAGCCGCACTATGGTCCGCGATGGATCACGTGGAAGCCGTTCTACCGGTAGCGCCTTCCTAGCGGGACTGAAGCGTGTACGGCGGGACGCCGATCCAAGGGGCTGAGACTCGCCAGAGGCTTTGTTCACGAGGCTCCGGCAGCGGGACTGAAGTCCCGCGCAGGCTGCAGCCTGCCCCACAATCGTTGGCTCACAACCGAATCCGGGATTTCGCGACACAAAGCCCGCAGTCGAATTATCCTGAGAGAATGATCCGACTGCTGCTGCTCTCCGTGTGCCTGGCGCTGTTCGCGCAGGACGTGCTCAACAACGAGGCGATCATCAAGCTCGTGAAATCGGGAATGAGCGAAGACCTCATTCTCAACGTCATTCGCCAGCAGCCGGGGACCTACGCTCTCGGCGCCGACCAACTGATCGAGCTCAAGAACGGCGGCGCTTCGGAGAAGATCATCGCCGCGATGCTCGCCAAGATGGCGGGCAAGGAAGCTCCTGCCGCATCGGGCGCCGCTTCGAATCCCGCTCCGGCGGCCAAGGCCGCGCTTCCCACAGCGGGCGGTCCGCACTACAAGAAGGGCAGCGAGTGGTTCGAGCTAATCGATGAAACCGTGGACTGGAAGAACACGGGCCTGATGAAGAATTTCGTCAGCGCGGGCATCGTGAAGAAGAACCTGAAAGGCACCGTCAGCGGACCGAACAGCCGCAACCTGCTCAACGCATCGAACGACATCCTGTTGGTGACGCCGCAGGGCGTGTCGGTGAGCGAGTTCGTGCTGGTCCCCATGAAATCGGAGAAGGGAAAACGCGAGTTCGAAGTAGGCCCGACGAACAAGAAGAGCGGACTGGCGCAAGGGGCGATCGCGTTCGGGTTGCAGAAGGCCGGCGCGAATCAATATCAGGTAATCTTGACCACGCCCCTGCAGCCCGGCGAGTACGGCATCCTGTTGCTGAGCGCCATCGGTAGCGGCACGGGCATGGGTCAGATGTTCACCTTCCGGATGCTGCAATAGCCTGCCGATGCCGAGCCCGCCTGCTTCGGTCTACAATCGGCTGATGCCGATTTCCCGACGAACCTTGCTCGCCGCGGCCTGCGCCGCGCCGGCCTTTGCCGCCCACAAGCCCCACGTGGTGTTTGTGTGCGGTGACCACGAATACAGCGGCGAGCACACACTCCCACTGCTGGCGGCAGAGCTCGAGCGCAGCTACAAGATGCGCACCACGGTAGTGAAGTCGCAGCCGGACCAAAATGCCGAAGAGAACATCCCCGGTCTCGAAGCGCTGGACAAGGCCGATCTCGCGGTGTTCTTCTTGCGCTGGCGCCGGCTGCCGGCCGAACAGTTGGCGCCGATCGAGCGCTATACGAAGTCGGGCCGGCCTCTGATAGGGTTTCGTACTTCCTCCCACTCATTCAACTACCCCAAGGGACATCCGCTCGAAGTCTGGAACGCCTGGGGATCCGACGCTTTCGGAACGCCGCCCGGTTGGGGCAAGGACGGGCACACGCACTTCGGCCATCGCGCCAGCACTGACGTTCGTGTCGAACCAGGCGCGGAAAGGCATCCCGTGCTGACCGGCGTTGCGGCGGCGTTCCACGTACCTTCCTGGCTCTATCGCGTGTTGCCGAAGTGGCCTCCGCGTGAGGCGGAACGGTTGCTGGTGGGCCACGCGATCAATCCCGACAAGGTGGCCGAAGAGAATCCGGTGGCGTGGGCCTGGAAGAACGGCCATGGCGCGCGTGTGTTCTTCACCACCATGGGCCACCCCGGAGATTTCGGCGTGGAAGCGGTGCAGCGGCTCAGCATCAATGCAGTGCACTGGTGCCTGAAGCGGCATGTCCCGGGCAACAAGTGGAAGGGCCGGCTGGCGATCAACGTCCCCTACCGCGGCATGACGAAGTAGGCACTCGCGCCAACTATAATCAGGCTGGTGGCCTGGTTCTTCCTCTTCTGTGGAATTTTGCTGCTCGCGTTCGGACTATGGGGTGGCCGATACGCGGTTCGTGCGCGATCCACCGCAATCGAAACGACCGCAACCGTCGCGGCGATTGCCGAGACCGACGATTGGGTGGACGCTGATCTCGCCGGGCGCCTCGTTCGCGTCTCGATCCACGAGGCGTCGCTCTATCGGATTGGCGAGAAGATCCCCGTCTACTATGACCCGGCCGACCCGGAGCGAGTGAGCCACGGAAACAAGGTCTCGATCGGGATCGCAAGATTTGTCTTCCGCGCCTTCGTTGTGATGGGGGCGGCGACGGCCGGCTTGGCGGCGCTGGCGTTGTTTCGCAGCTAGACAGGCGATGCTAAGATCGGGGTGACAGTAGTTCCGTCCAGGAGGAGACATGAGACGGTTGTTCACTCTCCCCCTCTGTGTCATCGGAGGACTGGCTCTGGCGCAAGCGCAAAGCGTCACTCTCAAGCCAGGAAAATTCAAACCCCCGGCCAATGTAGGCCTTCAAAAGACGCTCATCGAGAGCCTGCGCCTACGCGATCCACTGGCGATCCGTCTTCCAGACCATGGTGTGAAATGGGTGGTCTCGAAGACAGGGCTCAGCGCCAAGGCCGCCAAAGCTCTGGCGATGGACGTCGATCTTCGTCCGAAGATCGACAAATTCGCACTCGCGGTCAAAGACCAGGGGAGCCGCGGTACGTGCTCCGTTTTCGCGATGACGTTCTTGCTCGAGTACAACTACGCCCTTTGGGAGGACTTCTCGAGCAGGCACCTCAGCGAAGAGTATCTGAATTGGGCCGCCAACGCGGCCACGAACAACAACGATGATGGCGACTGGTTCAGCCGGCTTGCGCTGGGCTTCAAAAAGTACGGCATCGCTCAGGATACCGCCGCGCCCTATTCCAGCACATTCCAACCGGGTTGGTCGCCTCCTACATACGCCAGGAACGACGCGGTAGAGCGGGCGGGCCAGCAGAAGTTCTGGGTTGTTTTCGACGATCCGGAAATGGGGATTTCGCAGGATGAGCTCGACAGCGTAACCAAACTGCTCGACGCGAGCATTCCCGTGGCAATCGGCCAGGCGTGGCCAGACACCAAGCTCGACGGCAAGTACAAGGTGGAGAACTTGATGGGAATCGATTGCCTCACAGATGCGTCGGGAACGCTGGGCGGGCATTCCATGGTCGCCGTGGGTTACAAACGCACCAGCGCCTTTCCGGGCGGCGGGTATTTCGTGTTTCGCAACAGTTGGGGTTCCTCGTCATGGGACCAAGGATATTGGATCTTGAGCTTCAGCTACGTGCGGAAGTACGCATATGACGCCTACGCGGCCGGTTGGGACGGGATCAAATGACGAATCGGAAATTGTTCGTGAGATTGGGCGCTTGCGCCATGATGGGCCTCGGCCTCATGACCGCAATGGCGCAGACGGCATCGGGCCGGGCGGACGCCGATGCTTGCAAGGCGATGGCCGGGAAGACTTATCTCGGCTATAGTTCGGGTAAGTTCGACGACTATCCTGACGCCGCAAGCGCCATGCTGCTGTCCGTGGATGGCTCGGGCAAGGGCAAGGCGCGCGCGTTTGCCGGGTACGATCCCAAGTCCGGCTCGGCCACGCAACAGGAGCTGAGCACATCATGCACTGCGCTCCCCGGCGGCAAGACGGCTCTGAAGTACACCGTTGGCAACGGCGTGGATGCCGGAACCTCTTTCATTACTTCCTACGACAACGGGGAACGAGTTTGGGTAGAAAGCGCCATGCCTGGCCGGCCGATGAAGGGATGGCTGCTCCAGCGCCCGGCTGCTCCTTCTGGCCGCTGACCTTTTCGAGTCAAACAGCCCTGACCGGTTCCGCATTTCGGAGCCGGCTCAGGGTAACTGGAACGCCAGACCGAGGGTATCTCACTATCCGGAACCCTACTGGGATCGGCTATACTGCCTTCGGGAATGCGATCGGACGTCGAATTCGTGCACGAATTGCGGGAAGCCGTAACCGTCTATCTGCGCGCGCTCGACGCTTGGGAAGCAGCCTATGCCCGGTTCTATCGGATGCCCGGCACCGAACGTAGGATCAGCGCCGATCTCGAAGACGTACATCGCGATTACGTGGCTGCCTTCGGTGCACTCGAGCGGCTCACGGGCCGGGCGCAACAGTTGTGTATGCGCCATGACATCCGCAACCCGTGGCCCGCGTTTGTCCGCAGCCGCCCCAGCACGCAGGCGCCGCAGACGCTTGCCGCTTCAGGCGTGGGGCGCAACGAGCGCTGCGCCATCAGTGACTGCCTGCGTCAACTCGAAGATGCTTGCGATCCGGTGGCGATACCGGTTCCGCCCGAGCCACAGCGCGGTCTCCTACGCAAGCTCCGCGAATATTTTCTTTAGCGCCGTTCGGGCACGTGCGTTCGTAGAGCATGCCCCTTCCTGCAATCCGTTTGATGACGCTCCACGATTTCGGCTCCGCTCAACTGTTCAGGCCGGCCGCGCCAAGCTTTCGCTCCGCTGTGGCCAGCGCCAGGCAGCCAGTCAACCGGCGAGTCCCTCCTCGAAATTTGCGCAGGAACGTAGCCAGCGATTCAGATCCGGTCGCGCAAAGGCTGCGGCTGCATCGCTTGCGGCGTTACCAGCCCGCGTCCGGTCAGCCAAGAGGCCATGTCTGACTCCGAACACAGCAGGTCTTTGAGCGTGGTCTTCCCCAGCACTTCGCGCAGCACGCTGTTCACCGTGTTCCAGAGCATGCGGAGCGAGCAATCCACCGAGTGCGCGCAGACGTTTTGGCGTCCGGAATGCCGCGCGCAGAATTGTTCGCTGAAGAAGCGGCCGCCGAGAAGGTCCACCACTTCGCTCACGTAGACTTGTTCGGCCGGGCGTGCGAGCGAGTAGCCGCCGGCCTGGCCTCGTTCGCTCTGCACGAGGCCGCCCATCCGCAGCATTCTCATGATTTTGGCGACGTTGGGTACGGAGAGCCCCTCGAGCGAGCTGATCTCCGGAATGGTCATGGTTTGGCCCTTGGGAACGCGGGCAAGGTGCAGCAGGCAGCGCATGCCGTATTCCTCTTGAGCACTGAGTTTCATGTCTCGATTGTATCGCTCCTGGCGATGGGAATGCCCAGCAAGGCCTGTAGTGAAGTGCCACGACTGCCGATCCAGGAACTACGAGCCCGTTTGCTAGGCTTGTAGTTCCGAATGCGATTTCACGTTCACCCCCTTCAGCAGTTCCTGGTTCGGCCGGCGCTGCCTGAATCGCTTCCGCGGCTTCCGGAGTTGGCGAACAACGTTCTTTGGAGTTGGGATCACACGATTCGAGCCTTGTTCCGAAGGCTCGATCCGCAACTGTGGCTGGCCTCCGGCCACAACCCGATCCTGATGTTGAGCCAGGTGCCGCAGAGCGCGCTGCAGAAGGCAGCAGCGGACCCTCGCTACCAGGCTCTCTACCGCCAGGCGTGCGCCAATCTCGATTCCTACGCGGCGCGCTATCGCGAGAGCAAGAAAGAAGGCTTGATCGCCTACTTTTGTATGGAGTACGGCGTGGTGCAATGTCTGCCGATTTACTCCGGCGGCCTGGGCATTCTGGCCGGCGACCACATGAAGGGCGCCAGCGATTTCGGGCTGAATCTGGTTGGCGTTGGCTTGCTCTACCAGCAGGGCTATTTCCGGCAGTCGCTCAACCCCGATGGATGGCAACAGGAACGCTATCCGGTAAACGATTTCTATACACTGCCGATCACCGAGGTGAAGCGGTCCAACGGCGAAGATCTCCACGTCACCGTCGATCTTCCCACCGGCCCTGTATTCATCAAGGTCTGGCAGATGGAAGTCGGCGCAGTGAAGCTCTACCTGCTTGACACCAACATCGCCGAGAACACGCTCGCGATGAATCGCGACATTACAGACCAGTTGTATGGCGGCGACGGCTACACACGCATCCGCCAGGAGATCGTCCTCGGCATCGGCGGATTGCGCGCGCTGGCGGCAATGGGTATCGAGCCGTCGGTCTTCCACATGAACGAAGGGCACTCGGCGTTTCTCGCCATCGAGCGGATCCGCGTGCTCATGCGCCAGAACGGGCTCAGCTTCCAGGAAGCGTGGGAAGCCACCCGCGTGAACAACGTATTCACCACGCACACGGCCGTTCCCGCGGGCTTCGATTTCTTCGAGCCTGGGCTCGTCTACGAGTACTTCAACGATTACTGCGAAAAGTCAGGCATTCCTTTCGACGCTTTGATGCAGTTGGGGCGCCGGCGCCGCGACGACCCAGCCGAACGCTTCTCGATGGCCGTGAGCGCGCTCAACACGTCGAGCTATCGCAACGCGGTGAGCCGCCTCCATCGGGACGTATCGCAAGAGATGTTCCAGGACATGTGGCCGCAACTGCCGACCGCCGAGGTGCCGATTACCTCCGTGACCAACGGTGTGCATCTGCCTTCGTGGGTAAACGGCGATTTGGCTGCTCTCTACGACCAGTATTTGCAACCGGACTGGCAGGAACGCCACGCCGATCCCCGCACTTGGGAGCAGGTGAAGGACATTCCTGACTCCGAGTTGTGGGAAGTGCACCGCCGGCGCAAGCGGAGGCTCGTGCAGTTCGTCCGCGAGCGCGTGCAGCATTCCGCGGCGGCGCGCAAGGCGTCGACGGCCGAGATGCGGCGGCTGGCCGAGGTGCTCGATCCGGAGGCGTTCACCATCGGCTTCTCTCGCCGATTTGCGACATACAAGCGCGCCACCCTGCTGATTCGCGACGTTCCCCGGCTCAAGCGGATTCTCAATAACCCGGAAATGCCCGTGCAGGTGGTGATCGCCGGCAAGGCGCATCCGAAAGACCATCCGGGCAAGAGCTTCATTCGCGAGATCTACAATCTGTCGCGCGATCCGGAATTTTCGCGCCGCTTGGTCTTCGTGGAAGACTACTCGATCGAGGTGGGGCGCGAACTGGTCCAGGGTGTCGATCTCTGGCTCAACAATCCGCGCCGGCCCGAAGAAGCCTGCGGCACCAGCGGCATGAAGGCTTCGATCAACGGCGTTCTCAACCTCAGCATCCTCGACGGCTGGTTCGATGAAGCATACGAATACTCGGGCGGTTGGGCGATCGGCGACCGGGTCCCCTATACCGAAGACCAGGACGACCTGCACGCCACCAACATCTATTCACTGCTCGAGAACGACATCGTTCCGCTGTACTACAAGAATCGCGATCGCGGCGTACCCGAGGCATGGATTCCTCGCGTCAAGCAGGCGCTCATGCACATCTCGCCGCAGTTCAACATGGGCCGCATGCTAGGCGAGTACTATCGCGACCTCTACTATCCGGCGCACCGCACTTGGCAGCAGGTGCAGAAAGACAACTTCGCTCCCGTGCGTGAAAGAACGATCTGGACCAATCGTGTCTTTCAGGTCTGGGATCGAGTGCACTTCATCGAGGCTGGCCCGGCCCTCAACAATCCGGTGCTCGCCGGGAGCGCGATCGATCTCCGTGCGACGGTCAATCTGGCGGGCTTGGCTCCCTCCGACGTGCGTGTGGAGGCCGTGGTGGGGCGGGTCGGCTTCGAAGGTTCGATCGAGGACGCATCGGTGATCTCGATGAGCGCGGTGGACTTGCAAGACGACCGCCACGTCTTTGCCGGCCGCGTCACGCCGGAGCGCACCGGACGCATGGGCTATGCCTTCCGCATCAGTCCGAATCATTCCGATGATCCCCTTACCAGGCCGTGCGGTTCGCTGATGAAATGGGCTTGATTCGTATCCCGATACGTGGTAGATAAGAGGTAAGGCAACGCTGGGTGCAAAAGCTTGCCGAGCAGTACGGCTTCCCTTAAGACCAGCACCATTCATCCCCCTTGACAAATCGCTTACCGGTGATGCGTGAGTGCCCTCATTTCACGAGGAGACAAGATCCCCCCTATGGACGGAGATCGTAAGTACAAGCAACACGGATACATGGACTCCGAGCGCGAGCGCTCCGAGCGAGGTCCGCTCGACAAACAGCGCCCGCAAGGTCCACGTCCTCCGTTGGATGTCACCGGGCCACGGCTCCCGCGCATGGTACAAACCGTCACGGCGTCCCGGTGTTGGAACTGCTCTACGATGCTCCCCTCTGGTGTGGAATTCACCGGTAATTGTCCCAAGTGTTCCTCCCCCCTCCACTGCTGCAAGCAATGCGCCCATTTCGAGCCTTCCACGCGATTTCAATGCCTCAAGCCCGTGCCGGAACGCGTTGCCTATAAAGACCAGGTAAACCAGTGCCAGCTCTTCTCGCCTCGCGTGACCGTGGCGCGGGAAGTCACCACCGGAGCCGCCACGGGTGCGGTGGCCGCCGCCGCGCCGCGAACTCCCGCTGACGCTCGGGCTGCCTTCGACAATCTCTTCAAGAAATAGCCGCCGCCGAAGCTGCTGGCGGCACACGGGCTACCATATTAGGTTCCATGCCCGTTTCCGAAATTGTCGAGGCCGAAGGCCACCTCATCGACTCCCACATCATGGAGCGCATCTTCGACACGGTTGTCGAGTTCGACGGCCGCTTCGAAGTGGAACGTTTCCACATCGGCCGCACCAACTCCGAGCCGTCTCACCTGCGCCTGCGCGTAGAAGCAGCCGACAGCGGCGTGATGCAGCGAATGCTCGCGCAGTTGCTGGGTCTCGGATGCTCTCCTGTTCATACGCAAGACGCCGAACTCGTCACCGTCGAGCGCGATT
This sequence comes from Bryobacteraceae bacterium, assembly GCA_046331625.1. Classification (GTDB taxonomy): domain Bacteria; phylum Acidobacteriota; class Terriglobia; order Bryobacterales; family Bryobacteraceae; genus JAXLQL01. Next base: position 134,162 of record JAXLQL010000005.1, on the reverse strand, counting down.
GCTGCGCTCCCGAAGACTTCTACTCCACCACCAACCATCGCACCACGGTGCGCCATGACGGCGCCTGGATCCCGGTGGACAAGCAGCGCATGGACGCACTCGTCGTCGTGAGTGGCGGGTCCGCCCGATGCGTTCGTTTGCGCGACGTCAAAGCGGGCGACCGGGTCGTGGTCGGCATGCGCGGCATCCGCGTCATCCCCGAGTCGAAAGAACGCGACCGCTTGCACTTCGCCTTCATGTCGAACGGCATTTCCTCCGAGCGCCAAGTGGAGATGGCCGTGCGCGAGACTGCCAGCTTGATCCGCCATGCGCGCGACCAGAAGCTGCGCGTGGTGGTGGTGGCCGGACCCGTCGTCATCCACACCGGCGGCGCCAAGCCACTCGCCGAGTTGATCCGCGCGGGCTACGTCAATGCGCTCCTCGGCGGCAATGCCGTTGCGGTTCACGACATCGAAGCCGCGATGCTCGGAACATCGCTCGGTGTCCGCCAGGCCGATGGCCGCCAAGAAGAGCACGGCCATCGCAACCATATGCGCGCCATCAACGCCATCTTCCACGCCGGCAGCATCCAGAAGGCGGTGGAGAGCGGGCGGCTCCGGTCGGGCGTCCTCTACGAGTGCGTCAAGGCGAACGTACCGTTCGTGCTTGCCGGAAGCCTGCGAGATGACGGTCCGCTGCCCGATACGATCACCGACATGAACCAGGCGCAGGACGCCTATGCGCGCGAACTCGCCGGCGCGGGTGTGGTGCTGTGCCTCGGTTCGATGCTGCATTCGATCGCCACCGGGAACATGCTGCCGAGCTGGGTGAAGATCGTGTGCGTGGACATCAACCCGGCCGTGGCCACCAAGGTCAGCGATCGCGGAACCGGACAAGCTGTCGGTGTGGTTACCGACGTGGGGTTGTTCCTCGATTTGCTCGCGCGCGATCTCGGGAGCGGACAATGAAGGCGCCGCGGGTCTACACGGATGAGCACGCACGCGCAGGCGTCGACGCGCCGCTACCGGAGATCGAGTGCTGGGAGAATCAATATCCCGGCTATGAGATCACCATCACCACTCCCGAGTTCACATCGGTTTGCCCGCGCACCGGCCTTCCCGACCATGGAACATTGACACTGGTTTATGTTCCCGACAAGCTGTGCCTCGAGTTGAAGTCCCTCAAGATGTACTGGCTCGCCTACCGCAATCTCGGCATATTCCAAGAGAACGTGGTGAATCGCTTTCTCGAAGATGTGGTGCGAGCGTGCAAGCCGGTGAGCGCCCAAGTGACGGGAGAATTCACTCCCCGCGGCGGCGTCTATTCGAAGATCACGGCCCGCTACGAGCGCGGGCGCAAGGGCAAGCGGCGTGGATGAGTTGAGCACGCTGATCGCCGAGATCCGCGAGCGCGTGCGTTCGCGGCATCCGGCTGCCATCAACGGGGCCGAAGGTTCCGTCCACACGCCGGACCCTCGTGCCCATTCTGCACTCACGCGATGCCGCCTACGGCAAGGTCGCCTCCATCGGGCGGGTGAATCCGCGAGCGGGCGGTCCCGTGAACACCGCCATCCAGGCAGTGAAGCGCCTCATCAGCCGCGCGCTCGACTGGCACGTCCGCGATCAAGTCGAGTTCAACCGCGCCATTCTCGGATCGGTCGAGGCGATCCTCGCCGCGCTCGAAGAGAACAACCGCTCCTTGCGAGACTTGTCGAATCAGATCGCCGGAGTTTGCTCGCTGGCCGAGGCCAATCGCGGCGAAGCAGACGAAGCGCGGCGCGACGTGGACGACGCGTTGTCGCACTGGCGCGCTTGGCGTTCGGAATGGGAGCGCAAGCTCTCGGTCAATGAAACACAGTTCCTCCGCGGGCTCGCCGACCTGCAGACCGCCTTTCAGCATCGCGCGACCTTGATGGAATCGAACTTCCGCGACTTGGTGGGCTCCCAGCATCGCGATTTCGAAGGAGCGCTCGAACGCTCGGGCAGCGACGTCCAAAAGCGCTTGTGGGCCGATCTCGAGAAGATCCGCTTCGAGTATCTGAACCTCATCCAGCAGGAACTACGCGTGATCCGGCAGCGGCCCGCGGTCTTCGGTGCGCCAGAAGCGCCGAGTGCGCAGCCGGTGGGTCTCGACTACTGGCTGTTCTCGGAGAAGTTTCGCGGTCCTGAAGGCTACGTGCGCAAGAACCAGTCGTTCTACGTGGATCGCTTCCGCGGACGGAAGAACGTGGTGGACATCGGCTGCGGGCGCGGCGAGTTCCTCGACTTGGCACGCGACGCAGGCATCGGCGTGCGCGGCATCGACCTGAATCCCGAGTTCCTCGCACGCTGCCGCGAGAAGGGTCACGCGGTGGAACAGGCCGACTTGTTCTCGTGGCTCGAAGCGCAACCGGACCGGTCGCTCGGCGGGATCTTCTGTTCGCAAGTAGTGGAGCACTTGCCGCCTCCGCGTCTGCCCGAGTTCATTCGCCTTGCGGCGGCGAAACTCGATCACGGCGCGCCGATCGCCATCGAGACGCCGAACCCCGAGTGCCTGGCGATCTTCGCCACGCACTTCTATCTCGATCCCACGCATACGCGTCCGATTCCTGCCGCATTGTTGCAGTTCTATTTGCAGGAGGCCGGGTTCATCGGCTTCGAAGTGCACTACCTGACGCCGGCCATCGAGTCGATGCCAGAGTTGGCATCGATCGCTCCCGAGTTCCGCAACAAGTTCTTCGGCGCCCTCGACTACGCGGTGATCGCCACCGCCATCTGAGTCGCTCCCCGGCAAAGAAGATTTTCAGCTCCCTTGTACTCTACCCTTCTTTTCCTTCGCCGTCCGCAAAGAATTCCACTCTCCGTGTGGGGCGGGCTTTAGCCAGCGCGGGACTTCAGCCCCGCTTCCGATGTGGGCGCATGCACTCATCTCATAGAACACGCCCCTCGTTCACACGCTGGTGACGCAACGACGATTGCGATTGTGGCTCCGCCGCGATGTGGGGCAGGGTTCAGCCTGCGCGGGACTTCAGTCCCGCTGCCGCGTCCGAACTTTCGCCGCTGATGTTCTCCTCTTCAAACCCGGTCACTCAAGGCCTCTCCGGCCACGCGTGCTTCGGATATCGCCTCGACAACTCTCTCCTCACCTGCGGATAGTGATTCTTCCAGAACCCCGCCAGATCCGTCGTCACCTGCACCGGACGATGATTCGGCGCCAGCAGATGCACTACCAACGGAACTCGGCCGCGCGCTACCCGTGGCGACTCCTGCATCCCGAAGAAGTCCTGCAGCCGCGACTCCACCCACGGCGCCTGCCCGCTTGCATAACGGATCGGCGCACTGCGACCCGACGGAAGCTTCACGCGTTCGGGCGCGATCTCCTCGAGCGCACGCCGCTGCTCCGGGGTGAGATGCGCCAGCATCGCCGCGATCCAATTCACTTGCCGCAACTCCGCGAAGCTGCGCAGCCCCTCGCACGCCTGGTCCACGGCGTGGTCGAGGTGCGGCAGGGGGATGTCTCCGTGCCCCGCCGCGAATTCGCATCGGGCCAGAAACGCATCCAGACCTTCGCGGTCAGTGAAGCGCTCTACACCTGCCTCGCGAGCCTTCGCGGCAAGTAGCCACGCCGCGGCCACTGGATCCACCGCTCCACTGCGGGACTCGGCGATCACCAGTCCGTCATAGAGAAGCTGACTCACGGAGTCCACGCGCTCCGCTGTGCGGTTCCACTCGGCTACATCGCGCCCCGCCACGTCGTCGGGAAACACGTCGAGCAGCCAGTCTGGCTCAATGGCCGCTGCCAGCCGGACCTGCGGCAGTCCGCGATCCGGCCGCTCCTCCACATCCACCGCCACCACCCAATCGTGACGAGGATCGCGCATCCGTGCCGATCCACCGGAAGCCAGCACATACTCGCCTCCGTTGCGGCGCGCCACTCGATCGGGGAAAGCCCGGAGCACGGCCTCGAGCAACTGTCGATCGGTACAGGGGCGGCGCTTGACCAACCGTTCGAGCTGCGAGGCCAGGCGTCGAGTCTGCGGACCAGGTTCGCGATCGAGCAGCGACAGCACGTCTTCGCGATCGGACCGTTCGCCCATCGCCAGCGAGGCCGCCAGCAAGCATCCATCGGGACTCGGCGCGTGATGCACCAGCACGGCCAGCCGCGGATGCAGCGGGAATCGCGCCAAGTCGCGGTAGTCATCGAAGGCATGCAGCCGCGTGAGCAGACGCTCGGCCGCCTCCCATGACGCGGGCGGAGGCGGCTCGAACCAAGGGACCTCGCTCGCGGGAATGTCCATCGCGTGCAGGTCCAACGCGAGTTGCGACAGCTCGCGCCTTGCGATCTCCGCCGTATCGGCTGCGGGGCGGCGCGCGAAATCCTCTTGCGTGTAGAGACGGACCACCAAGCCCGGCCCCGTGCGCCCCGCGCGACCCGCCCGCTGCGCCGCCGAGGCTTTGCTGATGCGCGCGATGGCGAGCGAAGGGATGCCGGTCCACGGCGAGTCCTTGGCGATGCGGGCCAACCCCGAATCGATCACGATGGAAACGCCGTCGATCGTGATCGAGCTCTCGGCGACGTTGGTGGAGAAGATCACCTTGCGCTCGGGGCAGGGAAGCACCGCGCGGTCCTGCTCTACTGGCGAGAGGTCGCCGTGAAGCGGCAGCAGCGTCGCACCATGTCGAGCCGCGAGCGGTTGACAGAGTTGCAGTGAGCGGCGGATCTCGGCTGCGCCCGGCAGGAACACGAGCACGTGGCCTTGGCGCTTTTCACCCAACACGCTACCCAGCGCGGCCGCCACTTGTTCCTCCACCGGCGCGGCTGAATGCGGCGTGTAGCGGATCTCGGTTTGGAACAAGCGCCCCTCCGATCGCAGCACCGGGCATCCGCCGAGATAGCGAGCCACCCCGTCACCATCGAGCGTCGCCGACATCACCACGATCCGCAGCGACGGCCTGCGAAGCTGAACCCGCCGGACCAGAGCCAGCGCGACATCGCCATCGAGATGGCGTTCGTGAAACTCGTCGAGCACCACGCATCCCGCACGCGAGAGATCCGGGTCACTCAGCAAGCGTCGGGTCAGCACACCCTCGGTTAGGAATCGCAACCGAGTGCGCGCCGAAGACACCTCTTCGAAGCGGACCTGATATCCGACGGTCTCGCCCAACTTCTCACCAAGCTCTTCGGCCACGCGGCGCGCGGCCATGCGAGCCGCCAAGCGCCGAGGTTCGAGCACGACGGTTTCGCCGAACGCGAGCATCGCCGGAGGGACGCGCGTCGTCTTACCAGCTCCAGGCGGGGCTTCGAGCACCACGCAGTTCGACTCTCGCAACGCAGAGACGATCTCCGGAATCAGCGGGTCAATGGGAAGGGGCAGCAACGCGAACTCAACGGCGGCTGACAATCCAACTGATCAGCGACAGCACCGCGCTCACCACGATGCACGTGACAATCGGAAAATAGAAGCCGCCATTCTTGCCTTCGACCACGATGTCGCCTGGGAGCCGGCCGAGCTTGAACGGCAGCTTGTCGGAAAGCGTGAGCAAGACGCCGAAGCCGGTCAGCACCAGGCCGAGCACAATCAGCATCTTGCCGACGTTCATGAGTTGTCAGACCGAATAGACGCGGCCGCGATGTGCACCCACCAGAATCTGGAAGAGGCGGTGGCCGATCAATTCGTGCAGACTCAGCAGTTCGCGGTGGGCCTCGGTCAGCTTGGCCACATCGCGCGGATCGTCGACCTGGGCGCCGGCGCGGAGCGCGGCTGAGGCTTCGCGGATCACTTTGTCTTCGGAGACTTCGCCTGCCATCTCCCACAGCGTGATGAAGCGGTCCACGGCGGTGGGGAAGCTGACCGCGAACACGCCCCAGTTCGACGTGGTTCGCGGCGGCTTGTAGTCGAGGTTGAACGGACCGCTGTAGCCGTGGGTCCGCAACAGCACCAGCACGTTCAGCCAGTCGAGCGGATTGACCAGACCTACCGCGATATCGACGTCGTGTTTCAAACGATATCCGTCGTTGATGTCGAAGTGCCAGAGTTTACCGCACGCCAGAGCACGGGCAAGCGCGGCACGCGGGGCGCCGCCCCACATGAGTTCGTGCAGGTACTCGGGGTTCAGTCCCACCATCTCGGGATGCTCGAGCAAACCCGAAGAGATGAAGGCGAGCATTGCGTCGCTCGTGGGCAACAGGATCTCCGCCTGCGGCTCGAAGGGCTTGGCCTCGAGGCAGTGCTTCATGGTCGGCCGGCTCTTGGCCTGCGCGATCTCGAGGTCGGCGCGGCAGGCCGCGTTCAGCCCGTCGGCGAACCAGCGAAGCGTCTCGGTTTCTTCCACCGCGCCTTGGATTTGATATCCGAGCGAGCCCGGCCAATACACCACGTAGCTGGCGCCGAGTTCATGCCCGATCTTCACCGTATTGGCCAAGCGCCAAGCCGCGTACTCGCGCACAGCCGGAGACTCGGCCGCGGCGGATGCTGCGAACACCGCGTGATGAAACGTCTCGGTGGTCACCATCGAGCACCCGAGCCCGTGTTTCTTCAGCGACTTCTTTATGCCCGCCACCGTCTCGGCTTCGCGTTCGGTACCGAGATCGCCCGTCGGGATGACGTCGGTGTCATGCGTGGTCCAGTAGCCGATGCCGATCTTCGCGTACTCGCGGATCACGTCATCGTAGCCGATGGGCGTGCGCGTGGGGGCATGGAACAGCGCGTGGCCTTCGTAGGCGGCGGCCCATTGCGGACCAGTGAGAAAGTACTTGCGGCGCTGCTTGGGCGAGTAGGCGCCTCCGCAGGCCTTCATGAGGCGGCCCACCAGGGCCTGTTGCTTGTTGGCGGCGATCGGTTTCATGACGTCCTGTCTAGGCGATGACGCTCTTGCAGTAATCGAGACACTTGCGCACTTCTTCGATCGTGTTGGCGCCCTTGTATTCGTACTCGATGTTGGCGGGGATCTTCAGTTTCTTGTCTTTGAGCAAATTGAGCACTTGCTTGATCGGAGTGTCGCCCTCGCCGAGCGGTACGTTGGCGCCCTGGTTCTTCTTCCGATCTTTGATGTGCAGCGTGACGATCTTCTCGTGATGCTTGCTCAGGTAGTCCACCGCATCGAAGCCGGCAGCGGTGAAGTGGCCGATGTCGAGATTGATGCGGATGAAGTCGGAGTTGCCGCGCATGGCTTCTTCGAAATCTTCGGCCCGGGCGAACTCGTTGGGCCGGATGTTGGAGTGGTTGTGCATGCCTACCGGCATCTTGTGCTTCTCGGCGAAAGGCGAAACGCGCTTGGCGGTGGAGACATTCGAGGAAGCCGTGATGGCCTTCACGCCAAGAGCTTTGGCCATGAGGAAGCCACGCTCGATCTCCTCGTCGGTGAAGTCGTCACGGAAGCTGTAGTTGTAGGCATAGAGCTCGATACCCGCGGCGTCGAACTTCTTGCGGACGGCCTTGAACTCGCTGAGGTCCACCGAGGTGCGCCACTTGCGGAGTTCGTCGCGTTTCATCCGCGGCTCCACGTGGCCCGAGAACATTTCCACCGTTCCGAGTCCGATCTGCTTCATCGCGGCAATTGCTGCGTCCAGGTCCATATCGCGGAACGAGTAAGATTGAACGCCCAGCTTCACTCCCTTGTAAAGGGGATTGATTTTGGCAAAGGCAGGCGTGGCGGCGGCCGCTAAGGCCATTCCTGTAAAGTGTCTACGCGAAAGGTGCATGTTGGCTCCCATGAATTGGCCATGATAGCACCGTGGCTGAGGCCGATAAGCCCCATATGCGCCACCGCTCGGAGAGAGCCTTCCTTGTAGCGTTCTTAGTCTCGTTCACCGCTGGCCAATTGCGGGCGGGAGCCTACTTTCAGATTGGCGGCAATCCGATCCGTTGGAATCAGAACAGGCTCCTGCTGAAGGTTCCGCGGACGGTACATCTTTCCGCGGGCTCGCCCTCCGGTGTACATGGCTCCGAGACGGCGGCGCAGGTGCACGCGGCGGTATGGGAGGCTGCCAAGGCGTGGAACCGAGCCGAGGGCGCCACAATCAAGATTGACCTCGAGCTCACTGACGAAACACAGATTGGCGGCTCGTCGAATCTCGTGACGTTCACTGACGCGCGGCCGTTCGATAGCGGCCAGTGCGACCCGGGCACCTACCTTGCCTGCGCGCTCCTGTCCTATACTCCCGATGGCGCGCCGGTCGGTGTGAACATCGCGTTCAATCCGTACAAGCAGCATTCTTCCACGGGAATCGCCGGAACGCACGATATCGGCAGCGTCGTACTCCATGAACTGGGCCATGCCCTCGGTCTCGACCATAGCCCGATAATCGACTCGATCATGAATGCGAAACTCGAGCAAGAGCCTCTGGCAGGTGCTCCAGCGGACTTTGCCTTGCGAACGCTGTCTCGCGACGACGTACGCACGCTCGAGGCGGCATATCCGAAGGAGAGGCAAGCATTGATCGAGGGCTCGGTGCGCCGCAACATGACACCCGTATCCGCCGCACATGTTTTCGCCATAGACGGTGACGGCCATCCGGAGATCGGCACATTGACTGGCCCCGATGGGCGCTTCTCGCTGCCCGTCGGGCCGGGAGAGTACCGGTTGGTCGCCGAACCGCTCGATGGTCCCGTGGACAACCGCGACTTGCAGTCTCTCCGATCGGTGGAGGCCACGTCATTTCCCACCATGTTCTGGAGCGCAACCGGCGCAGAGAGTCCAGACGGCGACCTCATCGTAATCGAAGCGGGAGAGATCCGCGGCGGAATCGATTTCGCGCTGGCGGAGGGCAAGGCCAAAGTCAACGCCGAGACGATTGGGCTCGTGCAAAACGGGTCGTACTGGGGCTTTCCGCGAGTGACCGTTGCCCGTGGCGGCAGCTATACGCTAGGCCTCACGCGCAGCGCTCCTTATGACAGCCCGGCTGTGAGCTTCCCGCTGTCAAAGGTGGAACTCGACGGGGCCGCCAACTCGCCCAGTTCGGTGCCGCAGTTGGTGAGGCAGAAGGTGAAGCTGCCCGCCGATATGCCGTGTGGCTCGTATGTCGTGAGATATGCAACCGGCGCCGGTGTATCGGTGCTTGCCGGCGGTCTGCGCGTAGTGGCGAATCCACTGGTGGAGCTTGCGGGATTCGCCAACCAGACTCTCGTCACTGGGCGCACTTTCGTGATCCGGGGTCAGGATCTGGCTTGTCGCTTTTTTGCCGCCGAACCGGCCTACGAGGGAGCTCCCTGGCCGACGCAACTCGACGGCGTTTCGGTGAAGGTAGGCGCGCGATTCGCGCGCGTGCTTTCCGTTGCGCCCGATCAAATCGTGGCCGAAGTCCCAGATGGCGTCAGCGGACCATCGGCCGAACTCGCCGTTCTTACCGGCACCGGTATGCAAAGCCCGCCGGTCAGCGTCCGAGTGGAACCGGCACCTGCTAAAGAATAGTACTTTACATCGCAAAGTAAAATCGTTACGATGGACTCATGTTCCACGTAGCGATCATTCTCGACGGCAACGGCCGTTGGGCTTCTCAGAGGAGACTGCCGCGCCTGGCCGGACATCGCCAGGGCGCCGAAGCCGTGCGGCGGACCATCACCGCGGCGCCCGCGCTCGGCATCACGGACCTCACCGTCTACGCCTTCTCTTCCGACAACTGGAAACGCCCCGCCACCGAAACCGCCGGCTTGATGTTCCTACTCAAAGAGTTCCTCGATATCGAGACTCCGCGCTGCATCGAGAAGGGAGTCCGCGTGTCTGCAATCGGCCGGCGGGACCGCCTTCCGGTGTATGTCCAGAATGCCATTGCCGACTGCGAGAACGCCACCCGCGCGCAGACGCGGCTTCATTTGCGGATCGCGCTCGACTACTCCTCTCGCGACAGCCTGCTCCAGGCCGCTCGCGGTGGCTGTGATTCACGAGAAGCGATCTCGGCGCGTCTTCCCGCGCCTGACGTGGACCTTCTGATCCGCACGGCGGGCGAGCAACGGCTGAGCGACTTTCTTCTGTGGGAGTGCGCCTACGCCGAGTTTCACTTCATCTCTCGCTTGTGGCCTGACTTCACCGGCCAGGACCTCGCCTCCGCCGTGGCCGACTTTCGCGGCAGAGCGCGGCGATTCGGCGGGCTTCCCGAGGGCTGGTGCGAGGTCCCCGCGTAAGGCTTTCGTATCGGGCCAGACGCTGGCGACACCCTTGGCCTCGGCAATCTTGACGAGCAACTCGGGCACGTAGCAGTTCGGGGGCACTCGAAACGTCACCTGCGAACGGCCGGTCTCCTCCGGCTGCGCCAGTTCCAGCCCGTGGCGTTCGACAAAATTCGACAGGAACCGCGGCGAGGGCGTTCGGTTGAACCGGACAGTCACCGTGCCTGTGGAAAGCAACGGCTTCCCGGAAGGGTCGATCCAGACCAGATCCACCGGCGCTCCATTGCACGCTTGGCGAACGCCTTCCCAGGCCGAGCGGGCATCGGCAGGCACCTTCGCGAGGCGCACGAGAAAGCCTCCGTCCACCGGTTCCAGAGACCCAAGGTCCGGTACCTGACGCGGGGATTCTCCGGCGGATCTGACGACGAACATCTCGGGACTGGCGAACGGGCGGGAAGTCATTGCTGAACCAGTATTTTAGCTGCACCAAGTACCGGTTCGGCTGCAAGCAGCCGTCAAGTGGTGGTTTTCAGCCACCTCGCTCGCCTGCTGCCGCGAAGTCATGTGGTTTGTAATCATCGCTTTACATATTTGGTAGCCACCGTGCAACAATTGCGGTGAAAGGCTACCACGATGAGGCACAAACTGCTGGCTGCTCTGATCGCGATCGCGGCGCTCCCCCTGGTGGCGCAAGATCAGCAAGACCGGGACGAGGAAGACGTTCCCGGCCGTGGCGTCGCTCGCATGAGCCTGATGAACGGAGATGTGACGGTTCGCCGTGGCGACTCTGGAGACGTCACCGCGGCGGCCATCAACGCGCCGCTCATGGTGGAGGACAGGATCTACACGGGCCCGGGTGCGCATGCCGAGGTGCAGTTCGATCACGCGAACATGATTCGCCTTTCCGCCAACGCCGAGATTCGCCTGTCTGAAATCGAGCAGCGCCGTTACACGGTGCAGGTGGCTCGCGGACTCACTACCTTCCGCGTGCTGCGTGACTCCGAATCCGAGGTCGAGATCTCCACTCCGTCCGTCTCGGTAAGGCCTCTCCGTCGCGGCATGTACCGGATTGACGTTCGGGAAGATGGAACCACAGAGATCTCCGTCCGTTCCGGCGAAGTGGAAATCTTCACACCCAAAGGAACCGAGCGGTTGGCACATGGCCGCACGATGATCGCCCGGGGCACTGTTTCCGACCCCGAGTTCCAAGTGACGCGCGCGATTCCCGATGACAACTGGGACTCCTGGAACGACCGCCGCGACAATGAGCTGAACCGCTCGCGGTCTTATGACTACGTCTCGCGCGACGTCTATGGCGCCGAGGACCTAGATGGCCATGGCCGCTGGGTGGATGTGGCGCCTTATGGCCAAGTTTGGACGCCGTACGCCGCGGCTGACTGGGCTCCCTACAGAGCAGGGCGTTGGGTGTGGGTCGATTGGTACGGCTGGACGTGGGTGAGCTATGACTCGTGGGGTTGGGCTCCTTATCACTACGGGCGTTGGTTCTACAGTGCGCCTCATGGCTGGTGCTGGTGGCCGGGTGGATATCGCAGCCGACACTTCTGGCGGCCGGCGCTGGTGTCATTCTTCGGTTGGAACAGTTGGGGAGGCGTGAGCTTCGGCGTAGGCCTTGGCTTCGGTCGCGTGGGATGGTGCCCTCTGGCGCCCTATGAAGTCTTCCGCCCCTGGTACGGGCGCGGCTACTACGGCGGCTATCGCAACGGCGGCTACTACGGCAACCGGACCACGATCGTCAACAACATCAACATCTACAACACGTATCGCAATGCGCGAGTCCACAACGGCATGTCGGTGATCGACGGAAACGACTTCCGCAGCGGCCGCGTGGGCAACTTCCACCGCGTGGGCGAATCTGAGTTGCGGCAAGCGTCGGTAGTGCGTGGACAGATGCCGATGGTTCCCGATCGTGGGAGCCTGCGGATGTCCGACCGCGAACCGGGGCGGATCAACGCCCAGGGTGCGGGACAAGACCGATTCTTCAGCCGGCGTGCTCCGGCACAAGTCAGCCGCGTGAGCTTCGACGAACAACGCCGTGGCATGGAGCAGGTGACGCAGCGGACGTTCGGCGACGCTTCCCACGGTGGACGCGGAATCGACTCTGGATCGCGCGGCACGCCGTCCGCCACTCGTGGCGTGGATGGCAACGCGGGACCGGGCTATCGTGCGGACTCTCCGCGCAGCGGCGCCGAAGCGGGACGGACAGCGGACTCCGCGGATCGCGGCAGTTGGCGGCGCTCGGGAGACTCCTCCTCGCGCACCACCGATAGCGGCTCTCGTACCGCCGATCACAACAGCGGCAGCAGTGACAATGGCGGGTGGCGCCGATTCGGCGAGCCATCGCGCAATGCCGATGCTGGCAGCGCCCGTGGCGGAGCGGATACTTCGCGGCGCAGCGATCCCGGGTCGCGCACGATGGATCGCGGTACACGCGGCAGTGACGGATCGAGTGACGGCGGATGGCGGCGATTCGGCGAACCTTCGCGCGGTGGATCGGATGGATCGCGCAGCCAGGATCCAGGGTCGCGGACGATGGATCGCGGCAGCCGCGGCGGAGACAGCGGCAGTTGGCGTGGCGGTGGAGACACCTCACGCGGCCAAGACGCCGGGTCTCGCGGCCAAGACAGCGGCTCTCGCACAATGGATCGCGGAAACCGCGGCGGTGACAGCGGTGCGCGCAGCGGCGGAGACAACAGCGGCAGTGGCCGCAGTGGCGGAGACAATAGCGGCAGCCGCGGCGGCGGAGACGGGTCGCGCCAAATGGACCGCGGCAGTGGGCGGCGGTCCAACTTCTCCGATAACGGATCCGACTCAGGCTCGTGGCGGCGGTTTGACCAAGGTTCTTCGGGTGACTCCGGCGCGTCTTCGCGGCGCGGCTCAGACAGCGGTGGCTCCTCACGCGGACAAAGCCGCTCGAACTCCGGCGGCGATAGTTCCATACGGATCTCGCCGCCCATTGTTCGCGAGCGCTCCACACAGAACGATGCCGGACGCAGCAGCCAACGCCAGCAGTACTACGGAGGCGGAGGCGGCTACGGCGGAGGAAGCTACGGTGGATTCGGCGGACGAAGCAGCGGCGGCTACTCGAGTGGATCGAGCAGCGGTACGCTTTGGCGGTTATTCGGGTGGTGGTTCCAGCCGTAGTAGCGGTTCCTCGGGTGGCGGACTCTCAGGCGGCCGTTCGAGCAGCGGCGGCGGTGGCCGCATGAGTGGCGGCGGTGGTGGTGGCGGTGGGCGAAGCGGTGGCGGCGGTGGCCATCGCGGACGCTGATCCACGCAGAGAAAACGATCCCTTTTCATGCCCGGTGCGAACCGATCCCGCACCGGGCTTTTTTCCTACGCGAGGGGCTCGCCACGCATCTGAGCCTTGATCCAGGCTTCCGCTGTGCGAAGGTCCCGCTGCACCGTGGAGTTCGACAGGCCCGTGACGCTGACGATCTGCTCAAAGGTGAGCCCGCCGAAGTACTTCATCTCGATGATCCTGGCTTTACGCTCATCGAATTGGCCGAGCTTGTCGAGGGTCTCGTGGAGCGCGATCACCTCGAACTTCGGACCTCCGTCACTGAAGCTGTCGGCAAGCGTGACGCTGGGGCCGCCGGATCCGCGCTTCTGGGCCATGCGCTGGCGTGCGTGGTCCACCAGGATGTTCCGCATCAGGCGCGAAGCGAAGCCGAAGAAGCGAGCACGGTTCTCCACCGAGGTGGGTTCGTTTTGCATGATGCGGAGGAAGACTTCGGACACGAGGGCCGTCGGCTGCAGGGTGTGCTCGGAGCGCTCAGAACGCAGGTATGATGCCGCCATGGCTCGCAGTTCGCGCAAAACCATTGGCGCCAGTTGTTCGAGCGCATTGCTGTCTCCCTGCTGCCAGCGTTGGAGCAGCGTTGTGACTTCGGTTCCCTCGGTTGGCATGGACTGGCCTTTGCGCCATCCTATCAGATGACTCGCGACTGCTTCAGCCTCCCGATTCCGCTTGAGGAGTAAGATGGCTGTGTCGATGACTCCGGAGCGGTGGCACCAGATCGAGCAGATCTTCGAAGCCGCGCTAGAACTGCCGGCTCAGGAACGAGACCCGTTTGTCCGGGCCCGCGCCGCGGACGAGCCGATGGTTCAGGAAGTGCTCCACATGCTGGCCGAAAGCGGTGACGCCGGCGACACCCTCTACCGCGCGGTGACCGAGGCGGCGGCCGGCCTGGAACCCACCGTCAGTAAGGTGGGCAACTATCGGCTGGTTCGGCTGTTGGGACACGGCGGCATGGGCTCGGTCCACTTGGCCGAGCGGGGCGACGCCCAGTATCAGCAGAAAGTAGCCGTAAAGCTGATTTCCCGGGCCCTGGTGCGGCCCGAGTTGATCGCGCGTTTCCGGCGGGAGCGCCAGATCCTGGCCACGTTGAATCACCCGAATGTAGCGCGCCTGATCGATGGTGGCACCACTGAAGAGGGGCTTCCGTACCTGGTCATGGAATACGTGGATGGCCAGCCGCTGCTCGACTACTGCCGTGACCGGAAATTGGGTGCCGTCGCCAGGCTGCGGCTTTTCCAGCAGGTTTGCAGCGCCGTGGAGTATGCGCACCGCTACCTGATCGTGCATCGCGACCTCAAACCCGACAACATCCTGGTGGACTCGTCGGGCGCGGTGAAACTTCTCGATTTCGGCATCGCCAAGCTGATGGAAGAAGACGATTCCGGAGCGACACGCACGGGGCTTCAAGCGCTGACTCCCAGCTACGCGAGCCCGGAGCAAGTTCGCGGGGAGAACGTAACCACAGCGTCCGACGTGTATTCGCTCGGCGTGGTGCTGTTCGAACTGTTGACCGGGCAGTTGCCTTACCCCGGCGGGCGCAGGTCCACCGCTGCCGAAATGATGCGGGCGGTGTGCGAAGATCCGGCAATCGTTCCGCACACGCTGGCGAAGGAACTCGCTGGGGATCTCGACTCGATCATCCTGATGGCTCTGCGCAAGGAGCCGGCCCGGCGCTATGGTTCGGTAGCCGAGTTCAGCGCCGACGTGGAACGCCATCTCGACGGATTGCCAGTGAAGGCGCGCCCGGATACGTTCCGGTATCGGGCCGCGAAATTCCTTCGCCGAAACCGGATCGCTGCCATGGCTGCGGCTGTGACTATCGCCAGCGTGCTCGGATTCTCGGTGTGGGCGCTGCGTGAGCGGACCGTGGCGCGCGCCGAGCAGAAGAAGGCCGAGCGAGTGGCCGCGCTGCTCGTCGACGTGTTCAACATGCCGGACCCGACGCAAAGCAAAGGCGAGAAGATCAGCGCCCGCGATATCCTCGCGCGCGCTCGCGAGCGGCTGAAGACGCAGCTCAAAGACGAACCCGAAATGCACGGAGTGCTTCTGGCGAAACTGGGCGGCGTGTACACGAACCTGCGCGACTACGTCACCGCTGAGGCTGTTCTGAAAGACGCAGTTGCGCTGCTGCGCGCGCAGCCAGTGGTGAATCGCGCTGAACTTGCTGATGCGCTCTCTGACCTTTCGATTACCGCTGCATATTTGGGACGGCTGCCCGAGTCGATCGAGATCGGCAAAGAGGCCTACGCGGCGCTGCCGCCGGGCAAGCCCACGGAACTCCATATCCGGGTGTTGCATAACCAGTCTGGCCATCTGCGCCTGAAGGGAGACCGTGTCGCGGCACGAAAGAAGCTGGACGAGGCGATGGCGATCGCTGACCGGATCCTTGCTCCGGGCGATCCCACGCGACTACACCTGATGCAAAGCAACGCCACACTCGAGATGGATTTTCGAAAGGCGGCGCCGCTTTACCGCGAGTTAATCGCCGCGCAGAGACGCACCCTGGCGGATCCGCACCCGGAGATCATCGATGCGCTGAACAACCTCGGCTGGGCTCTGATCAACGCGGGCGATTTGGATGGGGCCGAAGCGAGCGTGAGAGAGGCGATCGCTCAATCGCAAAAGCTCTACGGTCCCGACAATGAATCGCAGGCGGACGCGTTGCGTTACTTGGCCCAGATTCAATTCGCCAGGCGGGACTATGCCAAGTCG
This sequence comes from Bryobacteraceae bacterium, assembly GCA_046331625.1. Classification (GTDB taxonomy): domain Bacteria; phylum Acidobacteriota; class Terriglobia; order Bryobacterales; family Bryobacteraceae; genus JAXLQL01. The sequence continues at coordinate 118,068 of JAXLQL010000005.1, read as the reverse complement.
GTGGAGAGTTCACGCGAAGCCGTAAGGATCGGCAGGCAGCGTTTCCCCCCCAACGATACTCTATCGCTCGGTCCAGCCATTTTGGGCCTGGCGAGGGCTAGCTGCTGGGCCGGCGGTGGGCGGGGTGGGGAGCGCGAGTTCGAGGAAGCGTTCCGCGCCTTGCGCGCGGCCTTTCCACCGGGGCACTTTCGAATTGCCGCAGCCGAAGCAGCGCAGGCCGAGTGCCAAGTGCTGGCCGGGCGCTACGCCGAGGCGGAGAGAATTCTGGTAACCAACTGCGAAATCATGAAGAAAGCGCGCCACGCCTCAGACCGGCGGATCGGCGAATGCTTCGCCACGCTGGCTCGCTTGTATGAAGCCACTGGCAGACCGAACGAAGCCGCCCGAGCGCGTTCGGGGGGGCTCTAGTCCCCATAATCTCACCCGTACCACAAACCTATCGCCCCGTACTGCGGTACGAAGAACGGGAAAGTTTCTTGTTTACACCCTATGCCCCCGCGTAGGATTGGACTTTCGAGGGAACACGTGAATTCATTCAAAGTTGCGATTGCAGGTCTCGGGAGGATTGGCGGCGTCCACTTGGACGCTTGGCGGCGAGTGCCGGGAGTCGAGGTGGTCGCCGTTTGCGACGACGACTCGGACGCGCAGAAGCGCGCAGCATCGGCATCGCTGCCGTGCTACGCGACGCTGCCGGAAATGCTGCGAGGCGGCTCGATCGATGCCGTGAGCCTTTGCACGCCGCCGGCGATGCATCTGCCCATGGCGGCTCGGGCGATGGAACAAGGAGTGCACGTCTTGTGCGAGAAGCCCCTGGCGGTCAATCCGGCGGCAGCCGAGCGGTTGACGCGGATTTCGCGCACCACCGGCGCCAAGCTCCAGATGGCTACCAAGTTCCGTCACGTGCCGGAGATCAACCAGGCGAGACAGATGATCCGGGAAGGCGGCATTGGGGAGGTAGTCTCGGCAGCAATCGAGTTCGCGGGCGCTGTCGATATGACCCAGCGCTGGAACTCGTCGCTACGGATCGCCGGTGGTGGAGTGATTATGGATAACGGCTCCCACGCGCTGGACCTTCTGCAGTTCCTCTTCGGGCCTATCGAGCGCGTACACGCGGCGCGCCTGCATCCGCTGCAGAAACTGGAAGTGGAAGACCAGGCGATCGTATTGGCCGAGACCGCTTCCGGGGTGGTCGGCGAGGTAACGCTGACATGGAGCATGCAACCGGCCAGTGACACTTACCTGACCGTGAGGGGTTCGAAAGGGTCGATCGCGATCGGCTGGAAGTCATCGTTCGTCCGCAAGAACGGGGAGCCGCCGGTGCAGATCGCCAATGGCTACGACAAGAATGTCGCGCACGAACGGATGATGTCGGCGTTCCGCGACATGGCACAAGGGCGGGGAATGGGCTGGATCACGCTGCAGGAATGCGTGGCCGTGCAGCAGGCAGTGGAGTGCGCCTATCGTTCCATGAGGTCTGGGGCTTGGTCATCGCTCGACGATCGGCAGGCACTGGCCGCCTAGCTCACTCGGGGATCGCATCAAACAACTTTGCAAGCGGAGCGAGTCAGAGTGGAAACCACCGTAAAGATTCATGCAACGGCAATCATCGAAAGCGGCGCCGAGATTGGGGCCGGAACCGCTGTTTGGGACAACGTCCACATTCGCCGGGGTGCGGTTGTCGGATCGAACTGCATCATCGGCGAGAAGACCTACATCGCTGGCGATGCCAAGGTCGGCGATCGCTGCAAGCTCAACGCTTGCGTCTACATTCCCGCCTTCGTGACCATCGAAGATGGCGTGATGATCGCCGCGCACACGGTGTTCACCAATGACCAGTTTCCGCGCGCCTGCACGCCGGATCTAAGCGAGTTGCTCAACTCCGCACCCGACGAGAACACGCGCCGCACGCTGGTGAAGCAAGGCGCTACGATCGGCGCGAATTGCACCATCGGCAATGACCTTACCATTGGCCGCTTCGCGATGGTCGGCATGGGCGCCGTGGTGACGAGATCAGTGGCAGACTTCCACATGGTGATTGGAGTACCGGCCAAACCGGTGGCCTGCGTTTGCCGCTGCGGACATCCCCTGTTCCGCTTGGCTGACGGCCCGCTGCCGGCTGGAAAGCCGATCGAGTGCTCTCTGTGTGGCTGGCGCTATCGCGTTACTGGGGACACCGTGGAAGACATCGGTCCCGGAGTGCTGACCGCGGCGCAGTGCGATCAGGCGGCGTGACGTCTCGACCATGAAGGCAACTGGCAACACCTGGTGTGTGCTCGGCGGCGGCATGCTTGGACTGAGCGTTGCTTTGCGGCTGGCGAAGGCTGGGCAGCGTGTCACGGTGATCGAGTCCGCGCGGGAATTGGGTGGGCTCGCTGCTCCATGGAACCTGGGCAGGATCGTCTGGGACCGCCACTACCACGTAACACTGCTTTCTGACAGCGGCTGCGCGGCTTGCTCGGTGAGCTGGGGCTCGAACAGGAGATGGAGTGGCGTCAGAGCAAGACCGGCTTCTACTCCGAAGGCCGCCACGTCTCGATGTCGTCGAGCCTGGATTTTCTCCGCTTTCCCCTCATTGGACTGGTGGACAAAGCTCGCCTGGCGGCTACCATCCTGCATGCCTCCCGCATTGAGAACTGGCGCGAACTCGAACACGTTCCCGTGGAGGTGTGGTTGCGGAAGTGGTCGGGTGATCGCACGTTCGAGAAGGTGTGGCTGCCACTGCTGCGGTCCAAACTCGGCGAGAGCTACCGCCAAACGTCGGCGGCGTTCATATGGGCTACGATTGCACGGCTCTACGCGGCGCGCCGCAGCGGGATGAAGCAGGAGATGTTCGGCTACCTGCCAGGAGGCTACGCCCGGCTGCTGCATGCTTTTGAATCCACGCTCACCGCTTCCGGCGTGGAGATAGTGAAGGAGTGTGCGGTCTCGCGGGTGGAGCGGGCGTCGGGAGGATTGCTGGTGACGCAGGCCAACGGAGTGCGCCGCCACTTCTCGAATGTGGTGGGCACCATGGCCTCGCCCGTGGCGGCGCGGATCTGTTCCGGGTTGAGCCAGCGCGAAGCGAGAATGGCGAGCGGCCTGCCCTACCAGGGCATCGTCTGTGCATCGATGCTCGTCCGGGAGCCGTTGACTCCCTACTACGTGACCAACATCACTGACGCGGGGCTGCCATTCACGGGCGTGATCGACATGAGCGCGCTGGTGGATCGCAGCGAGTTCGGCGGCAACGCGCTGGTCTATCTGCCCAAGTACGTGGGGCCGGATGATGCGCTGTTCGAGGCAAGCGATGACGAGATCCGCGAGCGCTTCGTCTCGGGCGTGGAGCAGATGTACCGCGCGTTCGATCGACGGTCGATTCTCGCATTCGCGGTCTCGCGTGTGCGGCACGTCTTCCCGCTTCCGGTGCTCGGCTACTCGGAACTGGTGCCTCCGATGACTACATCGGTCCCTGGGCTCTATCTGGTGAACTCGTCGCACATTGTCAACGGAACTTTGAACGTCAATGAGACCGTAGGGTTGGCCGAGAAAGCGACGGAACGCTTTCTGGCCGGCGCCGCACGGCTCGAGGAGGATAAGCATGGATCACAGCCGGCTCGCCAGCGTGTCGCTTGATCTCGACAACAAGTGGTCATACATGAAGACGCGCGGTGACGAGCGATGGGCTTCGTTTCCGAGCTACCTGCCGGTGGTGGTTCCGCGGATCCTCGATTTTCTCGACAGGCGCCGCCTGAAGATCACATTCTTCGTGGTGGGGCAAGACGCCGTGATCGAGGAGAACAAAGCTGCCTTGGCCTCGATCGCGAAGGCGGGCCACGAGATCGGCAACCACTCCTTCCATCACGAGCCATGGCTACACCTCTACTCGCCCACTCGGATTCGGGGCGAGCTCTCTCGTGCGCACCTGGCGATTCGCGCGGCTACGGGCGCCAAACCCGTTGGCTTCCGTGGTCCCGGATACAGTTACTCCGATGAGACGTTGAAGGCGCTGGTGGAGATGGGCTACGACTACGACGCCTCGAGCCTGCCGACGTTCCTGGGTCCATTGGCGCGAGCCTACTATTTCTTCACGTCGGGCCTCCCGGCCGCCGAGCGCAAGAAGCGCGATCTGCTTTTCGGCGGTTGGCGCAATGGACTGCTTCCGCTGAAGCCGTACCAGCACGGCGACGGTGCGCTGCTCGAGATCCCCGTGACCACCATGCCGGGTCTGCGAACGCCGATCCATCCGAGTTACGTCCTGTACGTTTCCGAATGGTCATCGGCTCTGGCGATGACCTATTTCCGAGCCGGGATGCGCGCCTGCCGCGCGGCGGGAGTTGCGCCCTCGGTCTTGCTGCATCCGCTGGATTTTCTCGGAGCCGATGACGGAATCGATGAGTTGAGTTTCTTTCCCGCCATGAAACTTCCAGCGGCCAAGAAGCTCGCGGTACTGGATCGAACGTTCGACATTCTCCAGCGCGACCACTACTGCGTCACGATGCAGGAGCACGCCTACTCTGTAACGGGTGCGCGCCGAGCCGTGGAGGCCCCCGTGCGTGCGACTGTGGAGCCGAAAGCCGCCTGAGTACGCTCACCGGGTACTACCCGGAACCGGAGATGCGGCCATTACTCACACCGGTTTTCGCAGGGGCTGATCTGAACCGAGGGTTGGATTGATCGAACGTGGCCTTGGTTACAACATGGTTCAGGCTGTTCATCAACAGATCAGGAGACAACATCACGAATGCGCTTACCCTCTGATGCCGATGCCTCGGGACGGGATTTCCGGGGCTCCGAACTCGATTACCTGAAGCAGGTTCTCGACTCCGGAACGTTGAACTGCACCAAAGGGACGCAGGTCAAAGCGTTCGAACGGGACTTCGCGGCGCTCTATGGCACAGCCTCGTGCCGCGCGGTCACCAGCGGTACCGCGGCGATGCACTGCGCCGTGGCGGCACTCGATCTATCGCCCGGTGACGAGGTGATCACCACCACGGTCACCGACATGGGAGCGATCACGCCGATTCTATACGAGCAAGGCGTGCCGATCTTCGCCGACGTAGACCCGGACACGCTCAATGTCACTCCGGAAACGATCCGTGCCCGCATCACCCCGCGAACCAAGGGAATCATCGCCACGCACCTTTTCGGCAATCCCTGCGACATGGAAGGCATCATGGCAGTGGCCCGCGAGCACGGCATCGTCGTGATCGAAGATTGCGCGCAGGCCTATCTCGCCACCCAGAACGGTCGCCTGCTCGGCACCATCGGCGACATCGGCGCATTCAGCATGCAGCAAGGCAAGCACATGACCACCGGCGAAGGCGGCATGGTGATCTCGAATGATCCGAAGCTGGCGCGGCGCATGGTGCTCTTCAGCGACAAAGCGTGGGGCTACGGCGACGCCAACCCCGACCACTACTTCATGGCGATCAACTATCGCATGACCGAGCTCCAGGGGGCGGTGGCCCGCGGGCAGCTCGAGAAGGTGCGCAGCGTGGTGGAGCGCCGGCAAAAGACGGCCGCGCAGATGGATCGGTTGCTTGCGAATGTTCCGGGCATTCTGATCCCGAAGCCGCTGCCCGGATGCACGCACGTCTATTGGAAGTACACGCTCATGGTGGATGCCGATGTGATTCCCGGTGGAACCGACGCGCTGGCGAAACAGCTCAAGGAAGACTCGGGAATTTTCACCGTGCCGCGCTACGTCAGAAAGCCAGCCTTCGAATGCCAGGTGCTTAACGAGGACCGCACGTATCAGTGGTGCGGTTCCAAGCCGTCACCGCATCGCGATGACTATCCGGGAACGATCTCTGGCCTCGACCGCGTGCTAGTTCTCCCGTGGAACGAGCACTATACGGGCGAGCACGTGGAGTTCATCGCGGCGAACATCCGGCGCGCAGTGGATACGCTGTGCATGCGGTCGCATCGCGCGGCGGCGTAAGCGCCGATGCCGTTCACACCGGTCCAAGCAGACTGAGAGTCCCAGGACGCGCTTCCGAGCCGCGACCGTAAGGGAGCGCCAGCGCCGCAAGGCGGGACTGAAGGCCCGCGCAGGCTGAAGCCCCACCATCGGTGGCAGTGCAACTCAGACGGTGCGGCCAAGACAGAGCAGGACCGCTCTGGGCGGCGTTCCATTACCTTGCGGCCCCGGGTTTCATTCACGCAACTGCAATATCCTAGCAACACCGCGTTCACGGAATCTCCGCATACTGTGGGCGAGAGAGCAAACCGCCGATCCTAAAATGACAGCCGGCTGGTCGGCTAGCTCTCTCGAGGAGGTTCAAGGTGAACCCTCTGGAATTTCGCGGTCCCGAGTTTCTGCTGTTTTATGGCGTCTTGGCGACCGCAATCATCATGGCTGTCTGGTGGTTGAACCGCCAACTCGGCTCTGACCTGACGCCGGGCGAAGTCGACATCACCGATCCTTATGAGATTGCCTATCTGCGCGGCGGGCGCAACGAGGTGATCCGCGTGGCGGTGGTGAAGCTGGTGCAGAGCAAGATTCTGCGCGTGGTGGATAGCAAGACGGTAGTGATCGACGATCCGGCCGGAGGCCGGGCGCTGTCGAATCCGCTGGAACGCGAGATCGCCAAGCTCTTCTCGTCGCCAATGGAGCCTCACAAGGCTTTCGCGCAGATGCAGATTCGCGACCAGACCAACACCTACGAGCGTAGGCTGGTCCGGAAGGGCCTGTTGCTCGACGACGAGATGACGTCCTCTCGAACGCGGCGGGCGTGGGTGGCGGCGCTGGTCCTGTGGGGGCTGGCGGGAGCGAAGATCCTGATCGGGATGAGCCGCAATCGGCCGGTCTCCTTCCTGGTGGGAATGCTGGTAATCTCTACCTGCGCTTTGCTGATCGTCTCGTTTACCAGGCGCCGGACCGTGCACGGAGACAACGCTGTCGAGGGAATCCGGCAGGTCTTCGCTTACCAACGGGAAATGCAACCCGACGCGGGCGTCGCACAAGTGGCGCTGGTGGCTGCGGTGTTCGGCCTCGCGGCTATCCCGCTCGAGGCGTTCCCGGAGCGTAAGGGGCTGTTCCCGCGAGCAAACGGCGACGGCTCGAGCTGCGGTTCGAGTTGTGGGAGCAGCGGCTGCGGAAGCGGTGGAGGAGGCGGTTGCGGCGGCGGGGGATGCGGTGGGTGCGGGAGTTAGGGAGCCGGATCGAATCAGGAGGGCAACATGAATCCCTTCCATTGGAGCGGTCCGAGTTTCCTGCTCTTCTACTTCTTGTTCGGAGCATCCGTCATCCTCGTCGTGTGGTTGCGGAACCACGAAGTCGGTGAAGAGGCAGCCTCGGGCGAACTGAATCTGAGTGACCCCTACGAAATCGCCTATCTGCGAGGGGGCGCACGCGAAGTGATTCTGGTGGCGATCGTCAAGCTGCTGCAAGCCGGTGTGTTGGAGCAATCGCTGTTGGATTCGGTGGTTACGGTTTCCGAGCCGCCTGGCGGCTCGAGTCCGCTCGAGCGGGAAATTGCCGGGCTTGCGCGCACTCCGGCCGCACCCGAGGATATCGCCGATCGAATTTCCCTGCAGGTAATTGCGGACGAGTACCGGCCTCCGCTCGAGGCCCGCGGATTGATCCACAGCGATGAAAGCAACGACAACGCGCGATGGAGAATCGGCCTTGCCGCGACGGTTCTTCTGATGATCGCGGTGGCGCGAGTGGCGCAAGGGTTGATGAACCACAAGCCAGTACTCTTTCTGGTGATCCTGGCGATTGTCTCGCTGGTGGCTCTTTGCCGGGTTGGGTTACCTGGGCGCCGGACCGCGAAGGGTGACTCCACGTTATGGGCGGCCGAAAGCGTCTTCGCTCAGCAACGAGAACCGGTCGCGGATGCAAGCGCCGCGGAGATGGCGCTGACCGCGGCTGTCTTCGGTCTTTGGGCGCTTCCTCTGGTGGCGTTTCCCAATCGGGACACGCTCTTCAGGCGGAGCGCTCAAAGCCGTAACCGTGGTGATGGCGCCAACCCACCCAACTCGTCCGGATGCGGAGCCTTCACCTGCGGCAGCGCGCACTCCGGTGGTGGATCATCCTGCGGCAGTGGATCTTCCTGTGGTGGAAGTGGGGGCTGCGGCGGATGCGGAGGAGGCAACTGAGCGATGGACCGTTTTGGATTGAGTTGGAGAGGGGCACTGGCGGCGGAGATCCTGGCTAATCGCGATCGGATCGATTGCCTGGAAGTGATTGCCGACGACTACACCGGGGCTGGCGCACGGATTGCCGGGTCCCTCCGGATGCTTGCCCGGCACATGCCGGTGTCCTTACATTCGATTCAACTTGGCATCTCGTCACTCGAAGGAGTGGATCAGAAGCGGCTCGACCGCGTAGCGAGGTTGCTCGACACCGTGCAGCCTGAGAGCTGGAGCGAGCATCTGGCCTTTGTCCGCGGCGGCGGACTCGAGATCGGGCACTTGGCGGCTCCTCCTCGAAATTCGAGTACGGTGGATGCCACGCTCGCCAACCTCGACCGCGTTCGCCGAGCCTGTGGCCGGGTGCCCGCGATCGAGAACATCGCGACGTTGATCGACCCGCCGCTGAGTCCGTTCACGGAGCCGCAATGGCTGGCCCGCATCTTGGCCGGCTGCGAGAACCCGATGCTGCTCGACCTCCACAACGTCTATTCGAATGCCACGAACTTCGGAATGGATCCATTCCGGTTTCTCGACGAGTTGCCGCTGTGCCGCGTGACGACGATCCATATCGCGGGCGGCAAGTGGATCGAATCAAAGCGAGGCGCGAGACGCTGGCTCGACGATCACAAGAATCCCACCCCCGGCGGTGTGTACGAATTGCTCGAGCATGTGGCGGCACGCGTTCCGCAGCCGCTGACCGTGATCCTCGAGCGGGATGGGAACTTTCCCGCGATAGACGAAATGCTCGGCGAACTCGACCAAGCGCGCAAGGCGGTTGCGCGCGGGCGGGCGAATCCGGTGCAGGCGGCAACGGCCTTGTTGACGCCCGTCACCCGGGATGTCGCGGTCAACGCCGAAACGCAAGCGCGCTTGGCGAAGCTTTACCTCGAACCGAACGCTCGAGCGGACTTTCTCGCCGACTCGGCTATCGCGCTCGATGTCGACGGGCTCTACATGGCCGCCCATGGCTTCGCACGCAAGCGAGGCGAGAAGGGAATCGCCGGGCACTGAGCCGCGCCCGGCGGGCCCCTTTTCAATTCGTGGCTTCTGTGGTATCAAGGAATGCTCACGCGAAAAGGAGATCCATGCGATACCCGACGAGCCTGTTCCTCGTGCTGCTGTTCAGTTGCGCCAGCGGACCGCCGCCTCCGAAGACGGGAACTCCGCCGTACTATTGGCAATCGGCGATGGAAACTTACGCCAAGGCCGACTACCAGAAGACGCTCGAGCACCTGAGCAAGATCGTTGGTTCCGACAACGAATTCACGGCTCGCGCGCAACCCCTGCGGCTGATCCTCTCCTCTGGCCTCCTGCGCGGCTACGCGGAGCTCGCCGACCGCTTCGAGGACGGGGCACGGGCGGCCAAAGGCGCTCAAGGGCCGTTTCGCAAACGGGCGTACGATTGCCGCGGCTTTGCCCACACACTGGGAATTCAGCTTTCGGAAGTGTGGCAACAATATCAAAAGTCGAACCCTTCGGGCGATGTGACGATCAACTTTCCGTATCCTGCGCGCGGCGGCCTGATTGTCCCTCCGCAAATCACGCGGATCGCCGAAGGTCAGACTCTGCCGGACCACGACATCGAGACAGCGGAGACCACGATGCTCCAGCGCGCCGTGCTGCAGGAAGTGGCCAGTGCGGTGGGCGCTCCGGGAGACGCGCCGAAGGCGCAGGAGATCCTGAAGGGGGCGCCCGTGCAGACACCACGAGCCGCGTTCAATCTCGCGATGGCGAAGGTCTTTCATGACGCGGCGATGATGTATGTGGCGAGCAAGCGGTCAGAACCCGCGCGCCAGGAATTCCTGGCCGATCAGGGCTTGAAGGCGCTCGAAGGCGTGGACAAGGCCAAGGCGAAAGAGATTCGCGAGAAGCTCGAGAAGGTGCTCCGCGACGCGAAGGCGCGAAAGTAGCCAGCGCCATCGCTGCCGGGTCTGGCGGACTGAGCCGGCCGCATAGCCCGGTGGGCCGGCTCGAGAACTGAATGCGAAGTACGGCGTTTGCCACGAGCGCGTGTGCTCGGATCGGAAAGCGGAACTGAAAGTCCCGCGCAGGCTGAAAGCCTGCCCCACTTGATCAGGCCGCGGCTTTCTTGAGCAACTCCCGGACGCGCTTCGCCACGATCTCGGCTTGACCCGGCTCGAGCATCCACACCGCAATGATCACGCGGTCCTTCGGGCTCGGCGTCACTTCGATGGAAGGTGTACCTTCGCGCAACTGCTTCACCAGTTCGCGAGGCGTGATCTTCACCACGCTCTCATCCCAGGTGAGGTGGATATGCGGCACATGGTTGGCGATCGGCGGAATCTGGATCTCGCTCTTGACGGACTTGACGCCCGTCACCGAATCCATGATCTGCTTGGCGCGCCGCTCCCATTCCTTCCACTCCGCCTGGTGGTCCATCTTCACGTAGCGCTCGATGGCCGCCATCATTCCGAGCAGTTCCTCTTTGTTCACCTTCTGCCCGCGAGCGACGGTGTCAGAGTTCGGCGAGGTGTTCATGCGGGCGGCCTCGATAAGATCCTTGCGGCCGAGCAAAAGCCCTGCTGACTGCGGACCGCGGATTCCCTTGCCGCCCGAGAAGATCACCAGGTCGAAGCCCATCTTGGTGTACTTCGAAAGATTCTCCACCGGCGGAACGTCGGCGGCGGCATCGTTCATCGTGGGGATGCCGTGCTTCTTGCCGAGCGCCACGAACTCCTCGGCGCCGATCTTGCCGATCTTGTCGTTGGCGTTGAAGAAGAGCATCATGGCCGTGTTGGGATTGATGGCGCGTTCGAGTTCCTCGGCCGTTTCCACCTCCACGAACTTCACGCCGCAGGCGCGGACCGCATGGTCATAGCCGTAGCGGTGCGACTTTTGGATGATCACTTCGCTCTTCATGCCGGTAACGTCCGGCAGGCGGCGGATGAACTCCTGGTTCTTGCCCGTCAAAACGCCGGCCGTTCCGCAGGTCAGCGCGCTGGCCGCGCCCGACGAGATCATCGCCGCCTCGCAGCCGATCAACTCGGTGATGCGCTTGGCTGCCGCGTCATGAAGCTCATTCAGCCGCACGAAGTGCTTGGAGGCATATTCGATCGCCTGTACCACTTCCGGCGCCATCAGCGAAGCCGTCAGTGTGGTGTATGTGCCGGCGGCGTTGATGAACGTGCCGATCCCCAGTTCCTTGAAATAGTCGCGCTTGGTGGCGGCAGCCACCATCGATGCCGGAAGCAGGCTTCCGATTACGGGAAGGCTCGAAAGGCTTTTGACGAATCCGCGGCGGTCAAACATGAGAGAAACTCCTTCGAACGTGTTATATCACGAAATCCGGAAGCCGCGGATGCGCCTTCAAGGCTTGGGCGGAGAGATCGATTGCGCCAACTGAGTGTGGCCGGCCGCGCGATAGGCCTGTGCAAGCGCCTCAGCCACGCCTTCCGACAGCGACCCGCTCAACGCCCGAGCGCGTTCGAGCAGCGGAATCGCTTCATCCCAGCGGCGGCGGGCAGCCAGGATCAGGCCGAGCCCGCGAGCAGCCGGCAACATGTCGTCACGCTCGCGCAACACGTGCCGGAACTCGGCTTCGGCGGCGTCGAGATCGCCAGAGCGGTAGAGCGCTTCCGCCAGCAGCGCCCTGGCTTCGATTGCGCGCGGCGCATTGGCAACGGACCGCCACAAAACCGTCGCGGCCTCGGCGTATCGCTTCTGCAGGATCAGCGCCGACCCCCAGTGAAGATGCGCAGTCGCCTCGTAGGGGCTGATCTCGAGCGCCGACTCGTAGTGGCGGCGCGCGTTCTGATAATCGCCCGCCAATGCGTACGCGGAGATCATATTGACGTGGGCCGCCAAGTAGCGCGGATCGAGGTGAAGAGCCGCTTCCAAGCGCTCCTGCGCGGCTTTCGGCCGGCCAGTGGTGAGCAACGATACCGCCGTGCGTGTCAATCCCCGGGGACCGACGTCGTTCGCCAAGAGTAACCCGGCAAACTCATCCAACCTTGGGGGCTCCGCGCTGCCCAGCAATCGCAGGCGCTTCTGCTCGGCGGCGCCCTTGTGGTCGCTCTTCTTTTCGAGCAAGCGCTCCAGCGCCAGGCGGGCTTCACCGTACTTGGGAAAGGAACCGCAAGCCTGGTAGTAAGCTTCGAGCGCCCGATCGATCTCGTTTGTGTTCTCGAATGACCGGCCCACGCCGTAGTGGGCCCGGGGCGAGCGCGGGTCCAACTCGAGTACGGCGCGAAATGCGTCGCGGCTCTCTTCCCACAACCCGAGCTCGGCCAACTCCTCGCCGCGGCGGATGTGGGCCGCGATCAAACGTGGATCGGCCTTGGCTGCCGCGAAGAAGGCATCGGCAGCCTCGCGGTGACGGCGCCACCTTTGTAGGATCAGGCCTTCGTAGTAAGGCCACCGCGCCGATTTGCCGTCGGCTTGGCGCGCATCTTGAAAGCAGGAGAGAGCCTGTTCGTCGAGTTGATAGGCGAGCAGAATCTCACCGAGGCGTCCAACGGTGGCGCCACTGACCGAGTCGCCCTCGGCCGCTTTGACGGCTTCTTCGATTTGGTCCCTTACCGGCGCGGAAAAGGCGTCCGTCCGGAGGTTGTCTCGGTATGAGCGGCTACAGCCGGTCAACGCCACTGCGGCTGCCAGACAAATCCAACGGGTCAAACTTCGATTTTACGATGGCCAGCCCGCGAGAACCCGACTATTTTCCTCCTCCTGATGCGGGTGCTTCCACCCCCGAAACCGCGTCGATGAGGTACAGACTCCGGGCGAAATTGGCCCGCGCTTCGTTGTGGCTCTGCACGGCGTCATTGAAGGCGCGCTGTGCGTCGAGAAACTCCACGAGCGTCGCCTCACCGCGGCGATACGAGTACTCGGTGACATCGCGCACCTGTTTGGCGCGGCTCAGTAGCGTGCTCTCGATATTGGTCAGCAGTCTGCGCGAAACCTCGTACTGCCGCCAAGCCAACTCCACCTCCGATTTGATACCAGCTTCGAGCGCCGTGCTGCGCGCTGCGTTTTGCTTTGCTTCACGTTCCGCCCGTGCGATCTCGCCTTGGTTTCGGCTGTAGACGGGCAGCGGCACACTCAAGCTCAGTCCGATCGAACTGCCGCCGAATCCGTAGGCGCGCTGGTAGGTGTATTCGGCGCCAATCAAGTAGTCCACTTTGCCGTTGGCAAGCTGCAATTTGAGGTCGGCCCGCGAGCGCGCTTGCGATTGCTGTGAGGCGAGCAGATCGGGCCGGCGCTGCAAGGCGCGGTCAAGAATCGCCATCGCGTTGTCGCTCTTCTCCTCGCGCCGCATGTCGCCCACTACGTCGAAGTCCGGGGACGTTGCGGTTCTGCCGAGCAATCTCTGCAGGCGCGTCTTGGCCTGTTCCTGCTGCAGGCGCGCTTGTTCCACGGCGGTTTCGTACTGAAGGGCCGCCACGCGCGAGCGGTCAAGCTCCACTTGGGCGAGGTCGCCGGCATTCACTCGCGATTCGTTCACCTGGACGATTCCACGCAAGCTGCGGAGATTGTCTTGCGCCAAGGTCACCGCCGCACCCGCCTGTTGCACGTCGACAAACGTCGACTGGACATCGAAGATCAGCCGCCGTGTGATTTCGCGGATCGCCGTCTGCGAGAGCGTTTTGTCGGCGGCGGCCAAGGCGACACGCTCCTGACGCTTGCCGCCCCTTTCGTAAACGTAGTCCACATGTCCGTTGAACTGGTTGGGTCCGGCGGGATTGGCCGCGTTGAAACCGACTCCCAGAACGTCGAGCGTCTGCGCCTGGAGCGTCAGAATCGGATTCGGTTTGAGGGCGGCCGTGATTCCACGTGTCTCGACAACGGCAAGGCCATGGCGCTCAGCGGCCAGGTCGAGGTTGTTCTTCAGAGCTTCTTGTATTGCTTGTTCGAGAGTGACTTTGCTAGCAGCCGGTGTTGTCTGCGAGAAGGCGATCCCCGCCGCTGCAGCGATGATGAGTGCGGTCTTCATGTTCTCACAGGATAACTGCGGGCTATCGCGTTACGCTGGGGAAATGGCAACCCTCGGCTTCGTCGAGTATTCGCAGGCATCCCCTGAAGTGCGCGCGATCTATGACGACATCATGCAGACGCGCAAGGTGGATTGGATCAACAATTTCTGGAAAGCGCTCGCCAACGATCCTGCCACGCTGGCACGCACGTGGCAGGCGGTGAAGCAGGTGATGGCTCCGGGAGCGCTCGATCCGGTGATGAAGGAGATGATCTACCTTGCCGTGAGCGCAACCAATCAATGCGGTTATTGCATCGCCTCCCACACTGCCGCGGCGCGCAAGGCTGGGATGAGCGATGCGATGTTCGCGGAGCTGATGGCCGTGGTGGGCTTGGCGAATCAGACCAATCGACTGGCTGCTGGATACCAGATCGACATCGACGAACGGTTCAAGCCTCAGGCTTCGGTGTAGAGGTCAGGCAGGTCGTTTTCGAAGAGGATCACGTCGCCGGGCCGAAGCAGCTTGGCGAAAAGGTCCTTGGTTTCGCCGAGATCTTTGATGATGCGCAGGTTCGCTTCCGGGAACCCGCCCCGCTGGAGACCGCGTTGGATTGGCTTGGTCTGCTCCGGACCAACGAGAATCACCCAGTCGCACGATTGCGAGGCCTGGTAGCCGAACTCTTCGTTCTTCTGGTTATGCAGCACGCCGAGCTCGATCATGCCGGGAGTCACCAGAATCCTGCGCCCATCTTTGAATTGCGAAAGCACGTGCAGCGCCTCGCCCGCGCCGATGGGGTTCGAGTTGTAGGAGTCGTCGATGATGGTGGTGCCGCCCGCGCCCGGCTTGACTTCCAGGCGATGCGGAGCGGGTTTCAGCTTGGCGATGCCGGCGACGACTTGTTCGAGCGAAACACCCATCTCCAGTGCGATCCTCGCGGCCCCGAGAATGTTGAGGACCATGTGGCGGCCCACGATCGGCGTAGACGCGGTTGCCCGGCGGCCGTCCTCAAGCACGAGTTCGAAGCGTAGCCCCTGGCGCGAAAGTTCGAAGCCGCTGGTCCAGATATCGGCGTCCCCATGCGCGTTGTCCACCGAGTAGAGAGACACGCGCGTGTGCCTGGTCTGCGCGGCGAGCTTGCGGCAATGTTCGTTGTCGCCGTTGAAGACGGCCAGGCCGTTTTGGGGCAGGGAAGCGATGAGTTCGTAGTTGGTCTGCTCGATGTTCTCCATCGACAAGAATCGTTCGAAATGTTCCGGACCGATGGAGCTGATGATCCCGATCTCCGGATGCACCAGGTCGGCGATCTCTTTCACCTCGCCGCGCTTGTATGCGCCCATCTCCGCGATGAAGACCTGGTGCTCCGGTTTCAACATGTCGTTGATCACGCGCGTGATGCCGAGCAACGTGTTGTAGTTTCCGGGCGACTTGATGGTGTTGAACTTCTCGCTGAGCAAGACGTCGAGAAAATATTTGGTAGAAGTCTTACCGTAGCTGCCGGCCACGCCCACCACGCGCGGACGCAACTCGGCCAGGCGTTTGGCGGCGGCCTTGACGAATCCGCGATTCACATAGGCTTGGTAGGGTTTCAGGACTTGGTTGGCGGCGAGCACTGCCCAGGGAGCGGCATGCAGAAGCAGCGCGCCCAACAGGGCGGCGGGAATCCAGAGGGCCGCAATGGCTGCGAGGCAGAGCAGCACTCGCGCGGCTAGCAGAGTACGCTTGGCGCGAGTCGTGTAGTCGAGCGGCTTCTTCACCGGCGTATCGTCTTTGCGCAAGAACACGGCCGCGCAGTAGGCGATGAAGGCGATCCAGCCCCAAGGAGCCGGCAGGAAGTACGCCACTGCTGCCGCGCCGATCGAGAGCAGGTCGACGTATCGCTCGAAGGGCTTCGCTAAGAGCCACTTCACATAGCGCGCATCGATGTAGCTATCCATCTGCCACATGTGCAATGCGCGTGTGGCGCGGCGGCAAGCGACGAGCGCGGCGGCCAGGGCCGCCAGTACCGGCAGCACCTGGTTCATTCGCTCTCGCCCCGGAAAAACTTGAGCGCCAGCAGGTTGAACTTGTTCGATTGATCGAGGTACGGGAAGTGGCCAGCTCCCGGAAACACCACGCGCTCGTTGTCCGGAATCAAACGGTGCATCGTGTCACAGCAATACATCGGAGTGTCGTGATCCTGGTCCCCCCAGATCAGCAGGCACTTCGATCGAATGGAGGCGAGCAGCGGCGTCAGATCTTCTTCCACCACATTGCGTAGAGTGGGCCGCAGAGCGCCGGCGTTGCGATCGTCCTGTGAGCCAAGGCTCGGCAGCTTGTCACGCAGTGGAGCGGGCACGGCTGCCTTGAACACTGCCAGGCCCTTCTTGATCTTTTGCGAGGCGGAAAGTGGCGGTTTGACTCCTGCTCCGGCTGTAAACAAAATTCGGCCCACACGTTCCGGATGCGCGGCAGCCAATTTGATCGCCACGCGGCCTCCGAACGAATGCGCCACGATGTGCGGCTGCGCGAGGCCGAGCCGGTCCATCAGCTTCATCGTGGAGTCGAGGAAGTCCGATACGGTCCAAGCGCGCGGAGGCATGGCCGATTGGCCGTGCCCGGGAAAGTCGATCGTCGTGGTTTGGAAATGCTGCGACAGATACGTGTAGACGGGATAGAAGCTTTCCACCGACCCGCCCCAGCCGTGCAACAGCAGAATCGGGGTTCCTCGCCCTGCCTGCTGATAGCGGATGCGCACGCCATCGACGTCGATAAACTGGTCGGCCACAGGCTCAAGTCCTGCCGCCCGCCAAGAGGTTGAAGTCCATCGCCTGCTGCGTCTGGCTGCGTTGTTGGTGGCGCGTC
Organism: Bryobacteraceae bacterium; assembly: GCA_046331625.1. Classification (GTDB taxonomy): domain Bacteria; phylum Acidobacteriota; class Terriglobia; order Bryobacterales; family Bryobacteraceae; genus JAXLQL01. The sequence goes on along the minus strand of JAXLQL010000005.1, from coordinate 101,179 downwards.
AGGGCGCTATCCACCAAAGTCTTGACCAGTTTGTCGAAGCTCAGCCCTGACGCTTCCCACAGATAGAACGAAAGCGATCCCGGCATGGTGTTGATCTCGTTCACGTAGACGGTGCTGCCATCGGCGTCGAGCAAGAAGTCGATGCGGGCGATGCCGAAGCCGCCGATGGATTCGAACGCTTGCACGGCGTAGTCTTGAATGCGCATGGTGAGCTCGTCTGAGATGGGCGCAGGGATCTTGCGCTTCAGCCCAGCCATGCCGGAAGATTTGCCGCCTTTGGCGCCGCCGGCCTTTCCACCCTTGCCACCAGCGGCGCGGTACTTGGTGTCAAACGTCAACACTTCGCCTTCGAGCTCCGGCATCTCACAAACGCTGGGGCGCGAGGGCGGTCCGGTGACGGAGCAGTTCACTTCCTTGAATCCGGTCAGCGCGCGCTCCACCAGGATTTGCTCCGAGTAGACGAATGCGGTCTCGGCGGCCTGCGTCAGCTCTTGCGCCGATTGACAGCGCGCGATGCCGATGGACGAGCCGAGATTGGCGGGCTTGCAGATGACGGGGAATCCGAACTGCACTTCCACAGCCTTGAGAAACCGTGCTGGGTTCGCCTTCCAGATTTGACGCGTGACATCGAGCGCATCGAGCACGGGCAATCCTGCTTGGCGAAAGAGGCGCTTCTGTACTACCTTGTCCATGCCCGCCGCCGAGGCGAGAACGCCGCAGGCCGCGTACGGGACGTTCGCCATTTCGAACAGGCCTTGAATGGAGCCGTCTTCGCCGCCGCCGCCATGGAGCACCGGAAAAAATACGTCGGCCCACAGGATCGGGGCTTTGTAGAAGAATCCCTTGGCGCCTTGCGGATGCACCACCAACTGGCGAATCGTCGGGTCCGGCGACAAGCTCACGCGATGGCTGTCACGCACGGTCTCCGGCTTGAATCCGGGCACACCATACTGCTTCAGGTTGTAGAGGCCTTTGCCGGCGAACCATGCACCCTGTTTGTCGATGAAGATGGGGAGCAGGTCATAGCCGGCCACTTCGAGAGCGTCCATCGCCTGATGCGCACTGATGATGGAAACCTCGTGTTCGACCGAGCGCCCCCCAAACAAAACTGCAACGGCTTGTTTCGGCATGGATCCGGAAGGAGTTAATTCTTCATTGTATCAGCGGGCCTGTTTTCCAAGGGCAGATTCGTGTACAGGAACTTGCCTCCGGCTGATTTGACCGCGTGCAGCCGCTGCACGCCAACGCGCTTCTGCAGGCGGGGCACTGACGGCCACTCGATCAGCAGGTAGCATCTCTGCTCGCCCAGCCACTTCTTCGCGAAGCCCTCGTCGTCGAGAAATATCTGCGGCGCACCAGGTGCGTAAGAGCCGTACTCGAGGTTGTTCACGCGCCCGTTGAGCAGCCAGCCTTTCGTGTTCGCGTAGAAGAATACCGAAGAGAAGGCGTAGTACTGGTTGTCGAAGATGACATCCCCCGGCGGCGACTGCTTCAGCGCTTCGGCCAATGGGCGCGAGCCGAGATAAGGATCGAACCCGACCAGAGCCCACCGCGCCGCCTGCGTGAACAGCACCATCATCACGGCAAGGGCCAACGCCACCTTCTGCCCGGAATGTTTGAAACAGGAATACGCGCCGATGGCGAACGCGACCGCGGCGAGCATGACGGGTCCCCGCAGGTAAGCGAACGCCTGCAGTGTGAGGTCCGTCATGTGGCCGAGCGAAAGTGTGTAGACGTCGGGATTCGAGGTGAGAGCCTGCGCAATGTCGCCGGGCGTCGGCACGCCTCGCACCATCCAGAAGATCACGAAGAGCAACGCCGCGACGGCTCCGCACAGCACACCGAGCACGCGCGACCCCGGCCGCAGCCAGCGATGCTCACTGTCGAGTCCGGCGCCCAGCAGGATCGCGAACGCCGGATACGCGGGCATCGAATAGTACTCCTGCGTGGTGGAAAACGTGAAGAAAACGAGGATGAAGCCGAGCCAGCACAGGCAGAGCAGCCGCATCTGACGGGCGCGATCCTCTGTTGCCGTGGCCTTGAACGCAGCCGGCAGATAAACGCTCCACGGGAAGAACCACAGCAGGTGGAACAGCCAAAACGCCGCGCGCGGGACCGTGTTGTAGTCGCGCGGATACCGCATGTTCAGGAACCGGAACAGATGTTCGTTGAGGAAAAAGAACCAGAAGAATCCGTGATACTCGCCCGGCACGCTGCGCATGGTGAAGTCGAAGTAGGGCGGATTGCGAAGCGCTGCCAGCACCACCCATGGCGCTCCGATCGCCAGTGTCACCAGCGGACCCGTGAATGGCCGCAGCGATCTCCACTCGCTCCAGCGCCTCGCTACGGTCCAATAGACCACCACGGCCGCCAGCGGAAACACCATCGCCACCAACCCCTTCAACAGGAACCCCACGCCCATGGCGGCCCAAAACAAATACGGCCACTTGCGGACGAACGCCCAAAGCGCCAGCGCGATCATCAGCGTCAGCGTGACGTCGGGAATTTGAATCCGCGTGAACAACCAAAGCCCGATCGAAGTGGCAAGGGACAAGCCCGCGTACAGACCGGCCCGTTCGGAGAACGCCCACGCCGCCATGCGAGCCACGAGCCAACAGAGCACGATTGCAGAAAGCACGAAGGGAACGCGCGCGGCCCAATCGTGCACGCCGAACACCGCGTACGAGCACGCCATCATCCAATACGGCATCGGAGCCTTTTCGAGATAGGCGATCCCGTCGAGGCGCGCCGTCACCCAGTCTCCCGAATCGAGCATGTTGCGCGCGATCTGCGCCTGCACGGCGTCGACGTCGTCCATCAATCCAGGCGGGCTGATCGCGCTGCCGCCGAAGACGAGCAAGGCGACGACGAGGACGATCAGTTGGTAGCGGCGTTCCATTTGCGAATCCACAAGAAGAGATTGAGCAAGCCCCAGAGATGATAGCCGGCGTTGATGCGGCGCGCGAAATGATCTTCCATCAGGCTCTTCACGGCGGGCCACTGCAGGAGTCCGCTCTCGCGCACGGAGCGTTCACTCACCACGTCGAGCAGCATCGGCTTGAGCTTGGTGCGGAACCAATCGTGCGCCGGAATGTCGAAGCCTTCTTTCTTGCGCGTCAGCACGGAGCGGGGAAGCCGATCCCGCATCAACTCTCGCAAGACGAACTTCAATGATGACCCGTTCACTTTGAGCCGCTCCGGTAGCCGCGCCGCGAACTCGGCGATGCGGTGATCGAGAAACGGGGGCCGCACTTCGAGCGAGTGCGCCATCGACATGCGATCGCACTTCACCAGGATGTCCTCGGGCAGGTAGAGCAGATGGTCGAGATAGATGAAGCGATTCACTTCGCCCACGTCTGGAAGCTGCCGGAACAAGTCAGCCGGATCCGGCGTCTCTTTCGAGCCCAGCAACGCCGCGCGCTGCTCGCGCGAACACACGCCATTCCAGTAAAGATGTGCCTCCACTGGATCGAGCAGCGAGCCCTCGAGAAACCGCTTGGCCTTGTACTCGAAGCTGATCTTGTCATCGGAAACGGGCAGCGCTCGCGCCACCGAAAGCGCCGCACGCCGGAACCACTCAGGCATCTTGCGCGCCCGCGCCGCGTAGCGATCGGCGAGATACGTCACGTAACCGCCGAACAACTCATCTGCGCCTTCGCCGGAGAGCGCAACGGTCACCTGCCGCCGCGTCATCTCGGAGAGGAACCACACCGGAAGCGCTCCGGCATCGGCGCTTGGCTCGTCGCTATGCCACGCCATCCGTTCGACGGCAGACGCCAGATCGAGGTCCGGTGCAAGATCCAGTTCATGGTGATCGGTGCCGAACGCGCGCGCCACTTCGCGAAAGTACGGCGATTCGTCAAAGCTGCGCCCGCGGAAGGACACAGAGAAGGTCTTGAGCTTGCCACCGAAGTGCCGCGTGGCGTAGTGGGTGATGGTGGAGGAGTCGAGTCCACCGCTCAACCACACTCCCAGCGGCACGTCTGATACCAGATGTTCCCTCACGGAGCGATCCAACAAGGAATCGAGTTCCTGTTTCGCGTCGTCGAGCGTGATGCGGTCGTCGGGCCGGAACTCGAGCTTCCAATAGCGCCCCGACGTGACCTTGCCGCGCGACCATTCGAGCCACGTGCCCGGTTCGAGCTTCTCCACGCCCGCCGCAAGCGTGCGCGGCTGCGGGATGTAGTTGAGCGAGAGGAAGTGGCCGAGCGCCACCGGATCGACTTCGCGCTTCACCGCCGGATGCTCGAAAATCGCTTTCAGTTCCGAGCCGAAATGGAGGTCGTTCCCGCGGCGATAGAAGTAGAGCGGCTTGATCCCGAGCCGGTCGCGCGCCAACACGAGCTTCTGCTCGGGCTCGTCCCACAAGGCGAGTGCGAACATCCCGTGCAGGCGCTCGAAGCACGCGTTGCCCCACTCGATCCACGCGTGCAGCACTACTTCGGTGTCGCCCGAGGATTGGAACGCGTGACCTGCCTCTTCGAGTTCGCGGCGCAGTTCTCGAAAGTTGTAGATCTCGCCGTTGAAGACGATCACCGTCCCGCCGTGGCGAACCGGCTGATCGCCGCCGGAGAGATCGAGAATCTTCAGACGCACCGCGCCAAGCGACACGTTCTCCGACACGTACGTTCCCTGTTGATCGGGACCGCGATGGCGAATCGAGCCCGTTGCGCGCGCGATGGCGTCACGGTCCGCTTTGCCTCGAAAATGAGTGAATCCGGCGATGCCGCACACGGGCGCGTGATCCTACCAGTAGCGCAGTGCCTGCGCTGGGGAAATCTTCGTAGCCGCACGAGCCGGATAGAGCGTCGCCAGCAGACTCGCTGCCAAGGCGACGAGCAGGATCCAGCCTGAGTCGAGCAAATGCGGCTCGAAGGGCACGTAGTTGAGCATGTATACTGACTGGTCGATTTCGATCCAGCGGCCGCGGTCGCCGAAGTAGCAGATGAGGTGACCAGCTACCAGCCCGATCGCCGCGCCGACAGCTCCAATGGTAAGACCCTGGAGGATGAAGACGCGCAAGATCTGACTGCGGCGGCTGCCCATGGTCATCAGCAGCGCGATGTCGCGTTGCTTTTCCATTACCATCATGATCAGCGAGACGACGATGTTCAGCACGGCCACCACTTGGATGAGCCCGATCACGATCGCGGTTACCTTCTTTTCCGTGTCGAGCGCGGTGAAGTACTGCTTGTTCTGTTCCACCCAATGAGATGCCGCCAGTTTCGGCTTCACCATCTCTTCGGCGGCCTTGGCGATGGCGGGAGCCTCATAGATGTTGTTCACGCTCATCTCCACCGCGTTGACGACGTTTTGTTCCTTCAGGCCCATGATCCGCTGCACAGCGTCGAGCGAAGAGAATGCCAATTTCTCGTCGACATCGCCGAACCCGGACTCGAAGATTCCGACTACTGAGAACGGGTACTCGACGGCACGCGGTCCGGTAGGTGTTCCGTCGCCATAGCGGGTGAGGATCTTCACTTCGTCGCCGACATTAGCGCCGACAGTTTCGGCGAGCCTGGCTCCGAGCACAAGCGGAAAGCTGCTTCCCACCATCGCCCAGTCTTTGAGGGAGCCCTTTTTCAGGACCCGAAGCGGCTCCGGCAAAGGAGACTCGGCTGGAGGGAGAATTCCCTTCATCACGCACACCATCGCCTGTTTCGGGCCGTTGAGCATGACGTTGTCGTACAGAGAGGGCGAAGCGGCTCTGACGCCTTTGATCGAAGCCAGCCGCGCCGTCAGTTCCTTCCAATTCTCGATTCCGGTGGAAGGCTCTTTCTCGAGGATCATGATATGGGGAGTCGCGCCCAGGAACTTCTGCTCCAGCGTAGTGCGGAATCCGTTCGTGATGGCCATTGCGATCACCAGTGCCATCACACCGAACGCCACGCCCGCCACCGAAAGCAACGTAATGAAAGAAATGGCGGCCTGCTTGCGCTTCGCTGTCAGGTAGCGCAGCGAAACAAACCACTCGAAGTTCACTGCTTGGCCTCTGCGTCGCGGAGCCGTTGCGCGATTCCGATGTCGCCTTCAGGCCGCAGCAGCGGGAACAAGATTACGTCGCGAATAGACTTCGATCCGCTCATCAGCATCGTCAACCGGTCAATCCCGATGCCCTCGCCTCCTGTCGGTGGCAGGCCATAGCACATGGCGCGGATGTAGTCTTCATCCATTTGATGCGCTTCTTCATCGCCGGCCGCCTTCATGCGAAGCTGTTGCTCGAAGCGGCGGCGCTGTTCCTGCGGATCGTTGAGCTCGGTATAGGCGTTGCCGATTTCCATGCCGCCGGCGTAGATTTCGAAGCGATCGGTGAACGCCGGATCATCGGCGCTTTGCTTCGAAAGCGGCGAAGTCTCCACCGGGTACTTATAGATGATGGTCGGCTGGATCAGTTGATCCTCGGCCACACGTTCGAAGATGTCGGCCAGGCGTTCGCCGTTGGTCGGTTTGTTGGAATGCATGCCGAGCCAGTCGGGATCGGCCACCTGTTCGAGCGTCGGCTTGTGATCTTCCTTCCAAAACGCGACCACCGCCTCGCGCATCGTGAACCGCCGGACGTTGCCGAAATCGAGCTGCGCGCCGTCGAACTCCACCACGGTGCCGCCAGTCGCATCAATCGCAACTTGACGCAGCAGCTCGCACGAGAAGTCCATCAGCACTTCGTAGTCGGCGTAGGCCTGATAGAACTCGAGCATCGTGAACTCGGGGTTGTGATGAGTCGAGATGCCCTCGTTCCGGAAGTTGCGATTGATTTCGTAGACCCGCTCGAGCCCGCCCACAACCAGCCGCTTCAGGTAGAGTTCCGGCGCGATGCGCAAGAACAGATCAATGTCGAGCGTGTTGTGGTGCGTGACAAACGGCCGAGCCGCCGCGCCTCCGTAGAGCGGCTGCATCATCGGAGTCTCCACTTCGATGAATCCGCGAGCCTCGAGTTGCCGCCGGATGCTCGAGATCACCTTGGCGCGAGTTACGAACACCTTGCGTGATTCGGGCGTGGCGATCAGGTCGAGGTAGCGTTGCCGGTAGCGTGTCTCCACGTCTTCCAGGCCGTGGAATTTCTCGGGCATCGTGAGCAGCGTCTTCGAAAGGAAGCAGAGCTTTTCCACGTGCAAGCTCAACTCGCCGGTGCGCGTCCGAAAAGCATAGCCCTCGGCTCCCACGATGTCGCCGATATCGAGCAGTTCCCAGAGCTTCCAATCCGTCTCGCTCACCGCATCCTTGCGGACATAGATCTGGAGCCGTTCGCCTTCCTGCTGCAGGTGCGCGAAGCCAGCCTTACCCATGCGGCGTACGGTCATGATGCGGCCGGCGATTTTGACGCGCGGCTTGGCGGCGTCGAGTTCTTCGCCTGTTTTGGCGGCGAATTCGGCAGCCACCGCAGCCGCCGTGTGCGTCACATCGAACCGGTGCCCATAGGGGCGGAAACCGAGCTCCTGGATGCGGTCAATGCGTTCCAGACGCTGCCGCAAAAGATCGTCTTCGAGGGACAAAAGCGCTCCTGAGGCCTCTGGCGGAGGCTATGCTAGAATCGGTCGAGCTTGCGCTGACGTATCTGTCAATTATAAGAAACCGTTGCCTTCCCTCTCCATAGTCATCCCTGCTTACAACGAAGAAAAGAGGCTGCCTCCCACGCTCGAGCGCGTAGCCTCGTACCTCGCTGCGTCGCGATATCGCCCCTACGAGGTGATCGTGGTGGACGACGGCTCGCGTGACGGGACCGCGGCCGTGGCGGAAAAGTTCTGCGCCACGCACCCCGAGTTCCGCGTGTTGCGCAATCCAGGCAATCGCGGCAAAGGATACTCCGTACGACACGGGATGCTCGAAGCACGCAATGACTGGGTTTTGTTTTCCGACGCCGACCTCTCGGCGCCCATCGAGGAAGTGGAGAAACTCTTCGCCGCAGTCAGCAAACCCGAGTGCGAGGTAGCGATCGGCTCGCGGGCGGTGGATCGCTCGCTGATCGGTGTGCATCAATCGATCTTTCGCGAGAACGCCGGCCGCATCTTCAACCTCTTCATGCGCGTGCTGGTGGGCTTGCGGATCTCTGACACGCAATGCGGGTTCAAGCTGTTCCGGCGCGATGCGGCGCAAGCCGTGTTCAAGAACGTCCGCATGGAGCGGTTCGGCTTCGACGCCGAAGCGTTGTTCATCGCGCACAAGAAAGGCTTCGCCATCGCCGAGATTCCGGTGCGGTGGGATCACGTGGAAGGAACCAAGGTCAGCATGTTCGGCGACAGCCTGGATATGTTCCTCGATCTGTTGCGCATCCGCTGGAACTGGCTTCGCGGACTTTACCGCTGAAGGCTACTTGCGCACCACCACTTCCCGCACCGAATCGCGGGTGAGGTAGAACTTCACCGCGTCAAACCGCGAGAAGAGCTTCTCGATCGAGCGGTTGTTGTGCGCCTGCGCCGCTTTGCCCGCTCCCCGCGGAGCCAACGAGAGCGTCTTGGCGTCGCTGATCCGGAACGAAAAGCGTTCCACCGGACCCGCCTTCGCCTCGGCATGGAAGCATGCGAACAGACTCCCGCCCGGGCGCAGCACGCTCCACAGGCGGTCGACAATCGGCGCGGCCATTTGCGGAGGAACCAGTTCGAGGTTGTCCCAAATCAGGATCGCGTCGAAATGTTCCGGGGGATAGGTGAGCGAATGCTGCAGGAAGTGATGGGCGCGAACCTCATCGGCCCGGGAGGCGTCGGGTCCGAGAGCGGCCGTGAGCGAGCGCTCGAAGTCCTCGAAAGTGAGCCGGTGCCCCAGGCTGGTGATGAACTGCACGTTGGCCTGGGTGAACTCGCCGAGGTCGAGTATGCGCAGACCGGGCGAGTGCGAGAGACTTCCGAAGAATTGGTCCAGCGCCTGGCTGGGCCTGAGCTGTTCCATTGCAAGTGAGGGAGTGATGGCAACCACCTCTCTGTATCCGCGGACGCGGTTGGGCGTTTTTTGTTTTTTACGGGCGTCTGGCTTCCTGGATCGGTTGTGGCGCGGCCTGCGGAGCCGGTGCGGTCTGGGCGGCGGCCCGCTGTGCAACCTGCGCTTTCGCCGGTTCGGTTCTGACGATGTCGATGGAACCCTTGAAAAAGGCTCCGTCTTCGATCACGATGCGAACGGTTTTGATGTCCCCGACGAGCTTGGCGTCTTTGCGAATCTCGATCTTCTCCCCGGCTTCGACATTGCCGTGGATGGTGCCGAGCACCACGATCTCGCGAGCCTTGATGCCCGCCAGGAGTTTGCCGTTTGGGCCCACGGTGAGCTTGTGTTCCTGCATCTCCACGGAGCCTTCTACTTCGCCGTCGATGTAGAGGTCTTCGCGGGCGAACAGTTGCCCCTTGACGATCACCGATTTGCCCATCGCCGCGGCGCGCGAGGTCTCATGGTCCGGCCGGGGCGGAAGGGTGTTCATCGGGATCCCTTCCCGCGCGAGCGATGCGTTTGTTGGAGGCAGCGGCGCTGCCTTCGGTGCGTTGTCTTCGTCTTTGCGACGATTCCACATAGTCCAGGGCTCCTTGACAGGGTTCTATTTATCGTAGACCCATTCGTCTGAATTTGCTACCGGCCATCTGGGATAATGACAAGGTGGCCAAGACAAAAGATCTCGAGTCGCGTTTGGAGCGGCTCGAGCGTCAGCTCCGGCTGTATCAAACGATAAGCCGGTTGCTCGTCAAACAGTCGCCTCTTGCCGAGTCCGTCGAGACGGTGATGAGGCTCCTGGCGGAGTTCGCCGGCTCTGATTCGTGTTTGCTCTATCTGGTTTCCGCAGGTGAGTTGATTCTGTGCGCGTCGGCTGGTCCGAACCCGCAGGCCGTCGGCGAAGTTCGCTTGCGGCTCGACGAAGGTCTCACCGGTTGGGTGGCCCGCGAGCGCCGGTTGCTCGCCATCAGCCGCGAGGCCTACAACGATCCGCGATTCAAATTCTTTCGCGATCTGCCCGAAGACACCTTCGAAGCTTTCCTTTCCGGACCCATCATCATCCGCAACCGCGTGGTGGGCGTGATCAACATTCAGCATCGCCAGCCGCATTCCCATAGCGGTGACGAGATGGAGTTGCTGCACACCGTGGGCGAGCAACTCGGCGCACTAGTGGCGCTCGCCTGCCTGGACTCGGCTGACTTCGATCGAGCGGCTTATGCGGACCTCGTGCTCAGCAGCCGCTTGGCGGTTGGGAGCCGCTGACGCTTGCTGCGCGCGCTGGCGTTTTGGATCGCGCTGCCTTTGGCAGCCCAAGTTACCAGTGCGTGGAAGCTCGTGTATTTCCACGACGAGGAAAAATCGTCGTTGAGCCTGCATGACATCGCTTTTGGAAGCACCAATTGCGGCGCAGCTCTGGGCGCTTTCACTGACGAGCGCCGGGCGCGGCCGGTGGCAATGGTCACTCACGACGGTGGCACTGGCTGGAAGCAAGTCGCGATCAAGCCCGAAGGGCATTCGCTGTTCTTTCTCGATGAGCATTCCGGCTGGATGGCGGCGAACGACGGCATCTACCGAAGCGGCGATTGCGGCGAAACCTGGGAGCGCGTGCATTCGGTCCGCGGCGTGGAGCGCGTCTACTTTCGGGATCCCCAGCGCGGCTATGCAGTGGGGCATCCCAAGCTGGTGCTGCAGACCAGCGACGGAGGCACGACCTGGAGTAAGCTGCCTGACGCGGATAAGCCCACCGCCGCGGCGGATCGCAGTTCGTACGGCACGGTCGCGTTCCAGGGCAATTTCGGAGTGATCGTCGGCCGCCACCGCCCCAAGCGTAACCAGGAGTTGAAGGCTCCGGCGTGGATGGATCCGGAAGCGGCCAAGAGTCTCCGGCAGTTGCCGTCCTTGACGCTGTTGCTCCAGACCGTAGATGGGGGCTCCACTTGGCGTGCGAACGAACTCTCGATCCTGGGCCACATCACGCGATTCCGGATCACGCCGAACAACGCCGCGCTTAGCCTGGTGGAGTTCGAGAACAACTTCGAGTTCCCGAGCGAGGTGTACCGCGTGGACCTTTTGCAGAACCAGACCACGCGGGTCTTTCGCGAGGCCAATCGCGCCGTCACCGATCTGCTGACCATGCCGACGGGTGTGACCCATCTGGCGGCGACTGAGCCTCCGGGTTCCCTGCGCCAGTTGCCGATTCCGGGCAAGGTGAAAATGCTGCGCAGTGCCGATCTCGCCAAGTGGGAAGAAGTACCGGTAGACTATCGGGCCGTTGCTAGGAGAGTCACTCTAGGAGCTGGCCGTTCAGGACCTGTGATCGCCGTTACAGACACCGGAATGATTTTGCGGCTGGTGGCCGTTGCGCCTCCACAGTAAAAACAGAATCGGGCGCGCACGTTTTATGCACAGCTTTGTCACAGAGGCTTGCTTCCACACGTCTGAAAACAATCGAAATAGAGTTGCTGCAAAACGCCCACGAAAGATGCTTTTTTCGTTGACGGAATCGCAGGTTAGGCGCATAGTGAAGAAGGTTCCAAGAGGTTTTGAGGAACAGCGAGCTCGGCGAAGCAAAGCGAGCCTGGAACGGTGATCCGGTCGAGGCAGTTTCTAAAGCAGCCCTGACCGGGGAGCGAAGGGCAATCGGGCGTTTCGTTCGGGTAAGCCTTCCGCGTGCGAACCGGTTCGAGCGCTTCGATCCCGAGGGAGTGAAATCCCGGAGGGGAGCGAGAGACTGGCGAGCCGAGGAAGCGCAGGCGGCGAAGCGCATAGCGGGCCGCCGGCGATGAGGCTCCAGGGAGTCGAAAGAAACTCGGGAGCGGAGCCGGTAGTCAACGGATGCGTCGAGCAGCCAGCGTGGTGTCGAAGAAAGAGGCCAGGAGTGTTGACCTCGCCGTGGGAGTGCCTGTGAGGGTATGCCTGCTGCGGGCGAGCGAAAGGCCGTTTCGAGGCGCCGGCTTCTACCAGTAGCCGCGAGCAGCCGCCTCCCGTAGTGTCGATCCGGCAGCACTGAAAGGTGAAGCCGGGGAGCGATGGGACAACGGCCCGCGTTGCTGGATGCCGTGTTCAGGCCGTGCATGCCGGCTGGAGAACGAGTTGTTTCCCGGGTCACTTGGAACCATTTTCTTTTGGTCAAGATCCCCCCGCCATTGCAGCATCCCCCCGCGATAGAATGTACGCCGTGACTCCCGAACAAATGACTCAACTGGATGCAAACGGCTGGGTGCATCTGCCCGGCTTCCTCTCCGCTGAGGAAGTGGAGCGCTTGCGCACGCGCATCGAAGAACTCTTCGGGCTCGAAGGCGATGCGGCCGGTTCCGAGTTCAAGTACGAGGAGGGGTCGAGGCGACTCGCCAACTGTGTGGACAAGGGCGACGTCTTCATCGATTGCATCGCGCGGCCGGAGATTCTCGAGTTGGTGGGGCACGTCTTGGGCGATTTCAAGCTGAGCAGCCTCAACGTACGTTCTGCCAACCCGCGTAACGGAATCTCGCAGCCACTGCATTGCGATATGGGCGCGTTGCCTGACGAGAAAGGCTACTGGGTCTGCAACACGGTGTGGGCGCTCGACGACTTCACCACCGAGAACGGTCCACCGCGGGTGGTTGCGGGAACGCATCGGTCTGGTAAGCTTCCCCAGCAGGTGCTGGCTGATCCCGCCGCCACGCATCCCGATGAGCTTCTGCTCATGGCTCGCGCCGGTGACGTGATCGTGATGAACGCGCACCTGTGGCACGGGGGCTGCGCCAACGCGACTGACGAGGATCGCCGTGCTCTGCACGGCTTCTACTGCCGGCGCGACAAGCCGCAACAGCAATACCAGAAGGCGATGCTTCGTCCGGAAACGCTCGCCCGGCTCACCGTGGAGCAGCGCCGGGTGCTCGCGCTCGATGATCCCCTGAATGACGAACTCGCCAAGCTCGACGTAGCCAAGAGCGGATTTCTGAAGTGATCGCTACCATAAGTGATCGCTACCATGGGAAGATCGCCATGGGAAGAATCTTCGATCGCGCCGAGTTGGCCTTGCAACGCGCCGAGTGGAAGCGGCAAGGCAAGCGCGTGGTGTTCACCAACGGCTGTTATGACCTTTTGCATCCCGGACACGTGCGGCTGCTGGAACGCGCGCGTGCGCTGGGAGACGTTCTGGTCTTGGCGCTCAACAGCGACGAGAGCGTCAGCCGCTTGAAGGGGCCATCGCGGCCCCTGTTGACGGGGCAGGTTCGGGCCTCGCTTGCCTCGCGCGTGGCAGCGGTGGATGCGGTGACGTTCTTCCACGAAGACACGCCGCGGGAACTCATCTCCGAGATCTTGCCTGACGTGCTCGTGAAGGGCGCCGACTGGTCGCACTTCATTGCGGGCAGGGAAGAGGTGGAGGCCGCTGGCGGCCAGGTGATGGCGCTGCCGCTCGAGCCCGGATACTCCTCCACCAACATCGAAAAAGAAATCTTGTCTCGCAGTCCGGAGTGAGTCCGTGACGCATCCCGCAGTTCGCGATCTATTGCTCGGGCTCGGCAATGCGCCCGGCTTTCGGGCCCTCGTCCGCGAACTCGCGTTGTCGCTCGAACGGCAAGAGAACAGCCTGTTCCGCGCCGCGGGCATGAACGCAACCGGCAAAGCGCTGTACCTCGTACTGCTATGGCAGAGCGTCCAGCGGCCGCTCGTAGTGGTTGTGGATGGAAGCAAGCGCGCCGAGGAACTCTCGGAACTGACGGCGGCATTCTTCGATGCTCTGGTGTTGAGTCGCGAGGGTCACTTTCCGCAGATGATCCCGGCGCTCGACGTGCTGGCCACGCAGAACCTTTCGCCGCATTCCGAGATCGCCGAGCAACGCGCCATCGGCTTGCTGCGTCTGGCCCGCGGCGCTGCGCCCATCACCATCACGCCGGTGGGCTCGGCACTGTTGCGTACGGAAACGCCGGAGTTCCACAAACACCTCGCGGTATCGCTGAAGGTGAATGAGGACATCGCCATGGAAGATCTGGTGACGCACCTCGAAAGCATCGGCTACGAAAAGCGCGAGCCGGTGGAAATGGTGGGCGAGTACTCCGTGCGTGGCGGCATTCTCGACGTGTTCCCGGCCGAGGCTCAACATCCGGTGCGTGTGGAGTTCTTTGGTGACACTGTCGAGTCCATGCGGACCTTTCACGTGGAAACGCAGCGGTCCGTGCTGAAGATCAGCGAGGTGACCCTGCTGCCTCTGACCGAGTGTCCCCGGTCACGGCCGATCCTGAACGAACTCGGCGCGCCGGCCGGTGAGCCATTCGCCGGTTGGGAGTTCCACGTGCCGCGCGTGCGGCCTCGCAAATCCACGCTGCTCGATCAGGGCTCGGGCACGGTGTTGGTGCTCGATGAGCCGGAGCAATCAAAGAGCGCTGCGGAACGGCTGTGGAAGCGGCTCAACGAACCTGGCCGGGAGTCGCCCGTTCCGTTGGAGCAACTCTACCTTTCCTGGGATGAATTGACCGAGCACGCGGCTCGTCTTCCGCGCGTGGAGTTCCGCGAACTGGAACTCGACGCTCCGGGATCGTGGCACGTGGCCGCGCGGCCGTCGATGCGGTTCCACAACAACATGCAGGTCGCCGTGGCCGAAGCCCGGGCGTTGGTGGAACAAGGCAACAGGGTGGTTTTCTTCTCGGCCTCCACGGGCGAGATGGAGCGGATGGCCGACATCCTGCAAGAGTACTCGGTGCCGTTCCAGGTGGGGCTCGATCCGGCCGAGGCCGCTACCGCTCCATTGCTTGCCGCCCGCGCCTATCAAGGTGACCTGGCGAGCGTGCTGCTGGCGAAAGGCAAGGTCCGCGCGGGCGCTTCGTTTCCCGAGCAGAAGGCGGTGCTGTTCGGGTCGGAAGACTTGTTCGAGCACTCCGAACTCGCGTCTGATCCGTCAGTGCGCGGCACGAGTGACGTGGCCGCATTCGCCGCCGACATCGGCGATCTCAAGCCGGGCGACTACGTGGTCCACGCTACGCACGGAATCGGGCAGTTTCTCGGGATCCGCGAACTCACCCAAGGCGACGTCAAGGGCGACTTCATGCTGCTCGAATACTCGGGCGGCGCGAAGCTGTATGTTCCGCTTTCGCGGCTCGATCTGATCCAGCGCTATCGCGCCTCCGGTGAAGGCGCGCCTTCGCTCGACAAGCTGGGCGGCGCCACCTGGGAAAAGACCAAGTCAAAGGTCAAGGCCAGGATGCGCGACATGGCCGAAGAGCTGTTGAAGCTCTACGCTCAGCGCAAGATGGCCGAGGGGTTCGCCTACTCGCCCGACTCGAACTGGCAGCGCGAGTTCGAAGACGCCTTCGAGTACACCGAAACCAAAGACCAACTCCGCGCGATCGAAGACATCAAGCGCGACATGGAGAGTCCGCATCCGATGGATCGCCTCTTGTGCGGAGACGTCGGCTACGGCAAGACGGAAGTGGCCATGCGCGCCGTGTTCAAGGCGCTCGGCGATGGCAAGCAAGTGGCGGTGCTCGCGCCTACCACGGTCCTGTGCTTTCAGCACTACGAGACCTTCAAGCGCCGCTTCGCGCCGTTCCCGGCCAAGGTGGAAATGTTCAACCGGTTCCGCTCCGCCAAGGAACTCAAGGCTTCTGTGGAGGAACTGGCGGAAGGTAAGATCGACATCGCTGTGGGTACGCATCGTCTGCTCTCGCCAGACGTACACTTTCGTGACCTCGGGCTCGTCATCATCGACGAAGAGCAACGCTTCGGCGTCAAGCACAAAGAGAAGCTGAAGCAGTTGCGCAAGAGCGTCGACGTGCTTACGATGAGCGCTACGCCGATTCCGCGAACGCTGCATCTTTCGATGCTCGGCCTGCGCGATCTCTCCATCATCGAGACGCCGCCGAAGGACCGGCTGGCGATCCACACCGTGGTGGCGCGATTCAACCCCGACATCGTCAAAACGGCGATCGAGCAAGAACTCGCGCGCGGCGGGCAGGTCTACTATCTGCACAATCGCGTGGAGAGCATCTGGCAACGCGCGGCCATGATCCAGGAGTTGGTGCCGGAAGCGAAGGTGGGCGTGGGCCACGGGCAAATGGACGAAGCCGCACTCGAGAAGGTGATCCTCGGATTCATGCGGCACGAGTTCGATGTGTTCGTCTGCACCACCATCATCGAGAACGGCATCGACATTCCGCTCGCCAACACCATCGTGATCGAACACGCCGAGCGCCACGGCCTCTCCGAGCTTTACCAGTTGCGGGGCCGCGTCGGCCGGTCGAACCGGCGAGCCTACGCGTACTTGCTGGTGCCCGAGGACACGGAACTCACCGAGACCGCGCGCAAACGGCTGGCTGCTCTGCGCGAGTTCTCTGACTTGGGCGCCGGATTCAAGATCGCCGCGCTCGATCTCGAACTGCGCGGGGCAGGGAACATCCTGGGCGGCGAGCAGCACGGCCACATCAACGCGGTGGGCTATGACATGTACATGTCGCTGCTCGAGAACGCCGTGAAAGAGTTGCGTGGGGAACAGGTGTTGCCCGAGATTCACACTTCGGTCAGCCTCGGGCTCGACCTGCGCATCCCCTCGGACTGGATCAGCGACGAGACCCAACGTCTGCGCGCCTACAAACGAATCGCCGAGGCGAGCGATGCCGCGAAAGCCGCCAAGGCATTGGAAGATCTGGTGGATCGCTACGGTCCCGCCCCGCCTGCAGTGGCACTGCTGCTGCGTTTCGCAGTGCTCAAGAGCGCCGCCGAAAGAGCTGGCATCGAGTCGATCGAGAGAAAGGCAGGCGCCGTGCAATTGAAGTTTCACCCGGATTCGCAGATCGATCCGGAGCGGCTCATGGATCTGGTACAAAACGAACCCGGCGCTCAATTTTCGCCCGGCGGAATTCTGCGCTTGACGCCGCCGGCGGGCGCCGATCCAGCTGGGCTCATCGAGTTCCTCGAAGGCCGGGTGAGCGCTTTGTCACCGGATCCCGCGGCTGCTGAAATTTCACTGCAAGGTATTGGATAATAAACATATGCGTCGAGTCGTGTTTTCACTCGTTTCCTGTGCGGCTGGCCTCGCATTGCTTTCGGCAGCCGACGTCACCGTAATGGAAGAGATCATCGCCAAGGTCAACGGCGACATCGTTACGCGCGGCGAACTGGACAAGGGCCGCGCCGCCATCGCCGACGATCTCCAACGCCGCGGAGCCAAGGGGCAGGCTGTGGAAGACGGCGTCAAGGAGCGTGAGAAGGATATCCTGCGCGAGCGTATCGATCAGTTGCTATTGGTCCAGAAGGGCAAGGAGCTCAACATCAATGTCGATGGCGAGATCTCCAAGCAGTTGGCCGAGTTGCAGAAGCAAGCCAACATCGCCGACCCGGAAAAGTTCCAAGCCTACCTCAAGGAACAAACGGGCATGTCGTACGAAGACTACAAGAGCGAAATGCGCAATGGCATGCTGACACAGCGAGTCATCCGGCAGGAGGTGGGCGGGCGCATCAACATTCCGCGCGCCGAGATCCGCAAGTACTACGACGAGCACAAGACCGAGTTCGTCCGCGAAGACCGAGTCTTCCTCAGCGAGATCTTCATTTCGACGCAAGGGAAAGATCCGGCTGGCGTGGCGGCGTCCGAGAAGAAAGCCAAGGATCTAGTGGCGCGCGCCAAGAAGGGCGAGAAGTTCCCCGAACTCGCGAAAGACAATTCCGACTCGCAAAGCGCGCAAAACTTCGGCGAGCTCGGCGCCTTCAAGAAGGAAGATCTGAAGAAGGAGATCATTGACCTAGTTTGGGAGCAACAGCGCGGCTTCCTTACCGATCCGCCGATCAAGAGCGAGAATGGCTTCCTCATTCTTCGCGTCGACGAACGCCATCGGCCCGGGCAGGCCGAATTCGAGGAGGTGGAGAACGTGATCACCGAGAAGCTCTACATGCCGGTCTTCCAACCGAAGGTTCGTGAGTATCTGACCCAGCTTCGTCAAGACGCGTTCCTCGAGATCAAAGACGGCTACCTCGACACAGCCGCGGCTCCTGGCAAAAGCACCCGCTGGACCGATCCCGCGCAGTTGAAGCCCGAGACCGTCAGCAAGAACGAAGTCGCCAATCAGAAGAAGCGCAAGCGCCTGCTGTGGGCCGTTCCGCTCCCCGGCACGCAAAAGAAATCGAAGAGCAGTTCAAAAGACACACAGTAGTTCGCACCCTGGGCCCACGCGTCCCGGGCCCCGCCTGTCATGAAATCCGTTCTCATCGCCGAATTCCAGTCATCGCAGATCGCCAACGGCATCTACCTCGTACTTCACAAAGACATCCGCTCGAAGAAGGGAAGCGGCGATCCGTATCTTTCGCTCGTTCTCGGTGATCGCACCGGCGACATCGAAGCGAAGATGTGGGACAACGTTGCGCCCGTGATGGAAACCTTCGAGCGCGACGACTTCGTCCGCGTCAAGGGCCTGCCACAGATCTTCCAGAATCGCATGCAGTTCACCGTACACACGCTGCAGCGCGTTTCCGAAGACGAAGTGAACCCGAGCGACTTCCTTCCCGCGTCGAAACGCGATCCGGAGGAAATGTTTGCGGAACTCCGGGGCATTGTCGCGGGTATGGCGAATCCGCACTTGCGGGCTCTGCTGAGCGCCATCTTCGAAGACCCCGACATCGCCAGCCGCTACAAGCGCGCTCCCGCCGCCAAGACGATTCATCACGCCTGGCTGGGCGGCTTGCTCGAACACGTGCTGCAGCTTTGCGGATTGTGCCGCGTCGTCGCGCCGCTCTATCCCGCCGTTGACGCGGACCTCGTGCTGACCGGCGCAATGCTGCACGACATCGGCAAGATCGAGGAGCTCTCCTACCAGCGCACGTTCAATTACACCGACAACGGGCAATTGCTCGGGCACATCGTGATTGGGTTGCGCATGGTTGGCGACAAGATTCGGCAGATCCCCGATTTTCCACCGCGCCTTCGAACACTCGTCGAACACCTCATCGTGAGCCATCACGGCGAGGTCGAGTTCGGGTCCCCGAAGACGCCGATGCTGGCCGAGGCGATGCTGCTTCACCACCTGGACAACCTCGACTCGAAGATGGAGTGCATGCGCGGCGCGATCGAACGCGACAAGTTGGTGGAGGGCAACTGGACCACGTTCATCCCTTCCCTCGACCGCCCTGTGCTCAAGAAACACCGCTTCCTCGACAACGCGCCTCCTGCTCCCAGACCCGCTGCCGCAGCGCCGCCTCAGGCTCCGAAAAGGCAGCCCGAGTCTCCCTTCGCCGAACGCCTGAAGCAAGCGCTTTCGGGAGACTGATCGAGTGCGCAGGCCGGGCCGGTCCAGCGAGATTCCGCCTCCGCTCGAGCTCGCTTGCCTGCGCGCGCTTTGGGATCTGGGCGAGGGTGGCGTCAAAGAAGTCCAGGATGCGCTCGCCGCCCGCGGACTCGCCTACACCACGGTGATGACGGTGCTCGAGCGATTGGCCAAACGCGGAGCGGTCCGGCGGCGCAAGGTCAGCCGGCGATTTCTCTATTCGCCGGCGCTCGATCGCGAGCATGCCCGTGCTGTAGCTGTTCGTGAGCTGGTCGACACGTATTTCGGAGGATCCGCGGATGCGTTGCGGCGGCATCTCGATCATCCGGAAGCGAAGGCATCGGTCTCGGCGGACACCGACGAAGAGATCGACCCGACGCTGTTATAGTTCGGGCTCCGGAACTTCGTTCATGGCAAGCGGAGGATGCCGGAGCGCCACGCCAGGAATGCCATCGCCGCAAAGAAGCCGAGCATCGCCTTGTACTCCTGATTCCGCCCGTAGAGCGCCGGACGGAACCGCTGCGTCGATACCAGCGGACGGCCGGTGGGCATCAGCAGCGGCACGCGCGATGCGTAGGATGGGTAGTCCGGAAACAGCGTGCGAAGGTGCTGTTCTTCGAGTTCGATGGCCGGCAGGTACACCAAGATGAACACGACTCCGAACAACAGCGCCAGCCACCAACTCCGCGCCGCCACCGCCAATCCAATCGCTGCGGTGAGCGTTCCGAGATATAGCGGATTTCGCACGTGCGCGAACGGACCGCTCATCGCCAAGTCTTCGTTCTTGGCCAAATGTCCGGCGGCCCAGCCGCGAATGAACAGCCCGAGAATGAGAAACGGCAGCGCGAGGTAGACCGATCCCGCGGTTGGCTCGGCGAGCCAGAGGAACGCGCCGGCCATCGCGAAACCCAGGGGAACGCGCAGCCGTTGCACCTCGTCGGCGTAATGCTTGGGGAACCAGTAACGCCGCTCCATCAGCGGGTCTCCTGAGTCAGCCGGACCTTGAGTGCATCCATCACGCGCTCAGGCGCGATGGCCGCCATGGCCGGGTCGATTCGCCGGACGCGCTTGTACGTGGTGGCCGCATCCGCGTCACGCAGCACCGTCATTGCGTCTCCATAGGGACCATTGCGCGCCGGATCCGTTGGGCCGAAGATCGCCACGCCCGGGATCTTCAGGGCCGCGGCCATGTGGAGCGGTCCACTGTCGACTCCGACGACGCCAACGGCGCGCCGGGTGGCATCGATCAGTCCCGGGAGCCCGGAGAGATGCACGTGCGCACCCTCGACCCGCCGCAACTCGGTTGCACTCTCCGGCGGACCGTTCACCACCAGCGGCAGATTCACATCATTTGCGAGCAACCGAGCCAGCCGCGAATAGTGCTCGAGTGGCCATTGCTTGGCGGCCCACCCGGCGAAGGGGCTGGCCAAAATGAAAGGGCCGTCCGGAAGCGTCCCCTCGGGCGCACCCTGGGGCAATGGGAATAGCTTGGTGGCTCGCGCCGTACCCGCCGCCGCAAGCGCGATGTCGAGGTAGCGATCCACCACGTGGCGCGACTCGGTGCGGATCCGGTTGGTGTAGAGCAGGGAAGCGGCCTTCTCCCGCGCAGCCGAGTAGTGGAAACCGAACGAGTAATGCGGGCTGGCCGCGAAGGCGCACAACGCCGATTTGATGAGGCCTTGCAGATCGACGGCCACGTCAAACCCGCCCTCGCGCAGCCGCGTCCACGACTGCTTGATCCCGGACCAGTCACTGCGGTCGAGCTCCCACACCTCGTCGACGAATGGGTTCCCTTGGAGCAGCGGGCTCCAGCGAGGCTCCACGAGCCACGTGAGATGGCAATCGCCAATTCCGGTCTTGAGCGTAGCCACGGCGGGAAGGGCGTGGATAATGTCGCCCATCGCTCCCAACCGGATCACGAGCACACGACGCGGCATCGGCTATTGGCTCCCGTGCCGGGAGTGAACGTGCAGGATGAGTTGGCGGCGGCGGTCGAGGTCGGATCGCTCCTCTTGCACCACGGGCCGCTTGGGATCGAGCGCCTTTCCCGATGGCTCGGGCAGAAGCACGTGATCCACGCAATCGAGCCCGGCGAGCAGTTCGGCACGGGAGCGAGATGGCAGGAGCGGATCTGGAGGATCGGCCAGCAGCACCACGAGGGGGCGGCCGCGGCGGGAGAGTTCCTCGAGCCGTTCGGCATGGGGAGCCCACAGCGGGTCGAAGTATCCGCTGACGAAGGTGGCTGACTCGACGTTGACAAGCGAGTCCAGCACGGAAGAATCGGCGATCTTTCCGCGTGTGTCCAAGATAACTCTATTTCAGCAGGTTCAGGGCTGCCTTCGCTACTTTTTCAGGTGCGCAGGTCATGCGGCGGTGGCTGGCTCCCCTGTGCGCGGGTTGGCCGACGGCGCGGACCAGGGGGGCGTTGTCGCGTGACTGCAGGCGCTGGAGGACCTACTTCAGTAGGTGCAGCGCCGTCTTCACCACTTGGCCCGATGTGACGCGCGTCATGCAGCGATGATCGATGGGGCACTCGCGCAGCAGGCATGGGCTGCAGTCCACCGGCTCGCGGACCACGCGCGAGAGCTCTCCGGTGGGTCCCGTGGCCACATGGTCAGTAGCGCCGAAGACGGCGACGGTTGGCACGCCGAGCGCCGAGGCAATGTGCATCGATCCCGAATCGTTGGTGAGAAACACGCGGCAGGCCGCGGCCATCTCGATAAACTCGCCGAGCGAGGTGGCTCCGGCCAGGTTGCGGCAGAGCACACCATCGCGTTCCAGCATGCCGTGCACGGATTGGCACAGGGGCTTCTCGCCACCGGTTCCGAAGATAGCCACGGCCGCCTTCAGTTTCTTCGACAGCGTCAGGGCTGTCTCGGCGAATCGCTCCGGGAGCCAGCGCTTGGCGCCGCCGAACGCAGCCCCGGGGCTCAGGCCGATGACAGCTCCAGCGAGTCCACGGTCGCGCAGCAGATCCCGGCCGCGCTGCGCTGCTTCGCCTGAACCTTCCAGGCGAATGGTGATCGGCGCCGGCAGTTCCGCGATCCAGCCGAGCCTGCGCAACATTTCCAGGTAGTAGAACGCTTCAAAGCGCGGGATCGACCCTTTCTTGGGTGCATCGATCGGATCGGTCAGCAGCACGCGGCGGCCGTCGCGCGCGTAGCCGATCCGGGTGGGAATACCAGCGGCCCGGGCGAGCGCCGCCGACTCGAAGGAGTTCGGCAGCAGCAGCGCGCAGTCGAAGTGCATGGCGCGGAGTTCTTGCGCCAGTCTCCACTTCGGACCGAGGTCTTTCGCACCCCGCCGGTACTGATACAGGATCACGCGGTCGGCGAAGGTCTCGCGGCGGTAGAGATCGGCTACCCACGGCATGGCCAGTACGGCGATTTCCGCCTTGGGAAAACAACGCCGGACTTCGCGTAGCGCCGGCAGCGACATGACTGCATCGCCCACCCAGTTGGTGGCTCGGATCAGGATACGGTCGAAATGGGGATGGTTGCGCGGGTCAGGCCGCTTCACTCTTGACTGGGTTCCCTTGTGGATTGGCCTGCTCCGCAGACGGTTTCATCCTCCAGGAAGGCTCAAAAGCCCGCTCGCGCGGGAAGAAGCTCACGAAGTTCACCCGGCATACCGAGCAGCGGTGCGCTTTGGCTCCGAAGTGGAGCAGGAACCGCTGATACTTGGGTGGATAGTAGTATGGCTCTGACCAGTCGCTCAGGTCTTCCCGCATGCACTTGGGACACCTCGCGTGGCGCGAGAGCATGATCCAAGCGTAGAATCTGTGACTACAATCCCGGCAACGAGCCGGGCAGAAGCCGAGGCCTGAACGCAGTTGTTCCCAAAGCGTTCGCGACTTGGAGAAGCGGACGTTCTCCGAGCCGCACTTTGGACAGCCTGATACCATTAGTACTGGCATTGTAATACAGTCGCCACACCGACGCAATAGGTGCTGTCGTCTTAGAACTACTAGTCCTCGATACCGGCCAAAACACCTACTTTTCGCTGTGCGACGTAAGTTTCGCGAAACACTCGAAACGCGGCGGCGAGCCGTTGCCGCACGCCATCTGACTGGCCCAGATCACGTCCTCCAACCGAAAGAATCGAAAGGAGATCTCTAGTGGATGAAGTGATGAAGGCGGCATCGGCGCGATAGAGATCATCCAGGCGTAAGTCGCCTTCCTCCAGCGTGATCCCGTCGATAAAACAATTTCTTAGAATTATGTCGCGGGTGATACCCGGCAAGCACCCACTTTCGAGGGAGGGGGTCACCACATAATTTCCAAAAATAGCGAAGATGTTCGCTGACGTGCACTCGCTCACGCGGTCGTGGTCGTCGAGCAGCACCACTTCGTCGAACCCGGCTTGGCGCGCGTTTTCGAGCCACGTCAGATTGTGGCTCCAGGCGGTGATCTTGGCGCCGCGGAACTCGCAGCCGGAATGGCGCGCCTGGCGCTGGATGCCGAGCCGAACCCCGCTTCCCCACTTCTGGAGCGCGGTGGTGAAGGCGACCACGTCGTAGTCTCGCTCGAGGCCCGGGGCTTCGAAGTAGCCGCCGCGATTTCGCACCACGGCTACGCGCAGAGTTGCGTCAAAAGCTTGGTTGGCTTCCACCAGCCGCAGCAGATCGGCCCGGAACTGGTCCGGATCGGCGGGCATCGGCACGTGGAAAAGCTTGGCGTCTTTCTGCATCCGCACCCAGTGGCGCTCGTAGGCGAACAGTACGCCCTCGGTGACGCGAAGCGTAGAGAATACGCCCCACCCGTTCAGGAATCCCACCTGGCCGGGCGAGAGGCGCTTTTCACGCGTGTCGACGATCTCTCCGTTGTGGAGCAGGCGCGAGTGCATCGCCCCCAATTGTAGCCGAACCAGACGAGCGTTACCATGAGGAAGAATGAGGCGAGTGGTGGTGATCGGCGCCGGGATCATCGGATCCTCGGTGGCATGGCGGCTGGTGCAGCGCGGGTTTCGCGTGCGCGTCTTCGACCCCGGTGGCAAGGCAGGCCAGGCGAGTTGGGCTGCAGCCGGAATGCTGGCTCCGGGCGCCGAGGTCGGCGCAGCATCTGCGTGGTCAGATTTGGCGCTGGAAGGCGCGCGGCTCTATCCGGAGTTTGTAGCCGAACTGGGCGGCAAGATCGACTATCGCCACTGTGGAGCGCTGGAACTGGCCTACTCGGATAGCGACTGCGAGGAACTGGCGGCTCGCCGGATGCGGCAGGCGGAGATCGGCATCGTGGCGCGGGACATCACCTTCCGCGAGGCTCGCCTGATCGCGCCCGCGCTCGAGCGCGAGCCCCGCGCAGCCGTCTACTATGGCGGCGATGGCCTGGTGGACCCACGCGACGTGGTGGCAAGGCTGCACGAGCGCATCGCAGTGGAGCAGCGGCCGGTCCGCTACATTCGCGTTTCGGGTGAGACCGTTTCCGTGGGTACTCCGGAGAGAGCCGAACCTGCTGACGCCGTGGTGCTCGCGGCGGGGCCCTGGACATCCTCGATCCAGGTGCTGACCGATGATGGCTCGCTGCCTCTTCCGGCGTCGTTTCCGGTTCGGGGGCATCTGCTGGGCTATCGAGTGGAGCCCGGATTGGTGGGGCCGATCATCCGGCATGACCATACGTATATCCTGCAGCGGCGGTCCGGATTGCTGATCGTTGGGGCGTCCTCCGAGGAGGTCGGCTTCGACTCCGAGATCGACGCCGGCACTGTTGCGGAACTGCACGCCCGGGCGGAGACCTTGCTTCCAGCGTTGTTCCGCGGGCGAGTTCCGGAGCCATGGCTGGGATTTCGGCCTGGCATTGCTGCCGATGGTCCGCTGGTGGGACGGTTGGGCGAGACGCCGGTCTGGACCGCTTACGGTCACTACCGCAACGGTGTGCTGATGGCGCCATCCACGGCGGCACGGATCGCCGATTCGATCACTGCCAGCTTGGGAACAGGTTGATACCGCAGCCGGCTTTGGCGAGGCGAGGGAGGGCTTGGGGCACGAGGTGCCTACAGTGGAACTGAATTCCCGCGCTGGCTGACCTTGCCCCACGCGGGCGGAGCGACTCGCTCACTGCCATTTTGGGAACAAGTTGATACCGCGGCCGGCTTCAGCCAGCCGGCGGATGCTGGTGCGCCGATGCAGAAGCCGTTCGAGCAGAGCCTCGAACTCGTCGCGTTCGGAGGGGCCGTCAAACCACGGCATCGGAATCTCGCGTAAGGCGCGGTCGAGCACTTCTTCGGGAAAGTGTTCGATCCGGCTGAGCCACGGTTCGAAATCATCCCATCCGGTGACTCGTTCGTAAACCAACCTGCGATGGTAGAGGCCTTGGCGCGCGGCGTCAGCATATCGCCACGACGGGCCTTGGAAGCAGAAACCGTGGTCAATGAAGCTCGCAACCAGCGCGGGACGTATCACGGGCTCCCGTTCCTCAGACTTGGGCAGGCGCATCTGCGCGCGGAAGAAGACAGCTTGGCGGCCGTCGGCGTTCGAGGTCCACTGGTCAAAGAGGTACATGCCCAGGAAATCTCGACCGTTGACGATTTTCTCGAGGAGCTTGTCCGGCAGGAAATCCCACGGTTCGCATTGGGCAGGGTTCGAGACGTAGCGCGACCCGAAGTGCCACCCGGGCTCGATGGGAACCTCGCGCTCGCCGCGCCGGGCCGTCAATTCGGGAATCGACTCATTGAGCGCGAGAACGGCGGTTTCCGGGCAGGGAAGCTGCAGGTAACGGAGACAAACCGCCGCTACCCATTCGTTCGGCAGAATGCGGTGATGTTGTGGGTTGTTGCGGGCCTTGAGAACGTAGCAGTCGCCGTCTTCGGCTTCCACGAGATGGGCTTGCGAGCCCCCACGCAGCCTGCGAATCCAACGGCGGGTCCGCACCGGCATTGCCGGGCTACTTCTTTTTCCTGGCTGCCTTCTTGGCGTTGCCGGCCTTCTTCACCGGCTTGGGAGCAACCTTCTTGGCGGCTTTGCGGGGCGCAGTTTTCCGGGGCGCGGCCTTCTTGGCCACCTTCTTTGCGGCAACCTTCTTGGCAGATCTCTTGACCACTGCCTTCTTGGCTGGTGCCTTCTTCTTGGCTGCCTTCTTCTTGGCGGCAACTTTCTTCGCTGGAGCTTTCGGAGACGGAGCTTTCTTGGCCGGCTTTTTGGCCGCGGCCTTCTTCGGCGCAGGCTTCTTGGCTGCCGCCTTCTTGGAGGCCTTGTTGGCCGGAGTTCGAGGTGCAGGCGCCTCGGCCGGGGCCGGAGGTTCGGGCGCGGGAGTGGCGACGGGGGGAGCGGGCTCCACAGCCACGGCGGGCTCGGGCGCCGAACTCGACTCGATCACGGCCTCAGCCGACTGCATGTCGTATTCGCGGATCTCTGACTGCAGCTCCGTGTACTCGTTATCGTAGGGAAAATCGTCCTCTTCATTCATTGCGGATAGCTCCTGGCTAGTTGCGGTCAGAGATAGAATATCGCGTTTTGCCTCGAAGGCAAGCCCGAAGAGAAGAAACTTTTCGATTGGGCGCGAGACTACCGCCGCGAGCGCCCGTTTGCTGCAACGCTGCGCGCCGGCGGCCGCGCGGCAACGGGCTTGCGCGCGATCACTGGTGTGCGCAACCGTCCGCTGCGGCGGGCGAGGCTGGGCGGCTCACCACCCGGATAGCTCGAGGGGACCAGCAAGAGGTCTCCGGGTTGCGGGTCCGATGCGGCAGGATTGGCGTCGCTCACTGATCTCTCAGGCAGGCGGTATTGGCGCGCGATCGAAGCCATGTTGTCACCGGCGTTGAACCGGTGCAGCCGCCACGTGGCGCGTCTTTCGGCCGGCACCGATTCCAGGGCCGCGAGCACGCGGTTAGCCGTACCTTTGGGTACGTGTACCGGATACGCAGCGGGAGCCATCAGCCACAGTACGCTCGGATTCAGATCGCGAATCAGAGGCAGGGGCTTGTCGAGGATATCGGCGATCAGATTCAGGTGGGTTGCCGCATCCATCTTGATGGTGTCGTATTCGAGCGGTGGATCGGGCGACACGTCTTCGAGCCCGTAGTCCTTCGGGTTCTTGGCCATGATCGTCATGGCGAGAATGATGGGCAGGTAGTTGGCGGTTTCGCGCGGCAGCACATTCCGGTTGTAGAGCTCCCAGAAGTCGGCGTAGCCGGTGCGCTCGACGGCACGGTCAACGGCGACCGGGCCGCAATTGTAGGCGGCGATCGCCAAATACCAGTCGCCGAATTGCGTGTAGAGATCCTTCAAGTGCCGGGCAGCGGCGCGGGTGGCCTTTTCTGGATCCATGCGGTCATCGGTGTAGGGCGTTTGCATCAGCCCGTATTCGCGACCGCGGAATTGGACGAACTGCCACATGCCGACCGCTTGCGCCCACGAGACCGCGCGGGGCAGGAATGCCGACTCGGCCTGAGCCATGTAGTAGAGCTCCGGAGGCAGGCCCTCTTCGTCGAGGATGCGGCGAATCATAGCCGAGTATTTGCCGCCTCGGCGGGTTCCCGCCTTGATTACGTCAATACCGGCGGGGCTCGAGAAATAGTTGAGGAACGCGAGCACGGGATCGGCGACGTCGAGGGGGAGCTTGGAGACCGTCCACTGCAACTGCTCTTTCACTTTGCCCTTCAGGGCGGGCTCCACGGGGAACGTCTGGCGCGCTACTTCCTGCAGCGGCGATCGCTCATAGGCAGGTTCGGCCACGGGCTGCCCGGAAGCCGACGCGGTTTCGAGCTCGAGGCGATAAATCTCGTCGACCATCTGCTCATAACGGCGCACCACGTGCTCACGGCCGATCAGCTTCGGCGGAGCCGTGAGCAGGTAGTCGAGTGCTTCATCGAAGCCCTTGCGGGCGGCCGCAGTCTCGCCTTTGGCGAGCATCGCCGAGCCGGTGCGGAACATCTCATTGGCCCGCGAGATCCGCATTTCCACTTCCACCAGATCCTGTTGGGTTGCCGTGGCGGCCGCCAGCATGGGTACTTGTTTGGCAAAGAAATGCACATCGATGGACGGAGCCTCGGCAACGGGTTCGGGCGGCGTGGCCATGGGCGGCGGCGGGACGAAAGCCTTTACGGTTCGCACAGGCTTGGATCCCGTTTCGCAGCCGGTCATCGCGAGGATGAGAATAGGCAACGCAAACATTGCGAGACGGAAAAGACGCATACTCTGACCTTCTTTTAGAAAGTGACGGTCTGGCCGTCTGATTCCTATGACTCTACCTGAGGCAGTGAGTCGAGGTCAAGCGGGTCAATTAAGAAAGTTTAAGGCTGGCGCTGCCGCTTCGGCGTTCAGAGGCGATCGGAGCGAGCCAAACTCGCTCGAGAGGACTTGGGGGCAGGCATCGGCAGCGGGATCGAAGTCCCGCGAAGGCTGAAGCGCGTTTAAGGCTTCCAGTCCTTCCGTACACCCTGTCTGACGCTGGCGGTGATCGTTCCCACGCCTTCAATGCGGCCGCCCACCTTGTCGCCGGCCTTGATCCGCGCGCCTTTGGGGCATCCGGTTGAGATGACGTCACCCGGCTGAAGCGTAAAGAAATCGCTGTGGAAGCGGATCAATTCAAATGGCCGGTGATGCATGTTATAGACGAAGTCGCGCGAGCAAATGCCGCCATTGTGCTCGGTTATGACTTCGAGTTGGTCCACGTCTTTCACCTCGTCGGCGGTGACAATCACCGGACCGAAACTAAAGAACGTGTCGATGCTTTTGGCGCGGGTCAGGTAGCGGGGATTCTTGCGGAGCACGTCGAGCGCGGTGAGATCGAGAGTGACGGTGTATCCGAAGATCACACTCTTCACGTGCTCGGCGGGAACGAACCGGCACTGAGTTCCGATGATGACGCCGAGTTCGCCCTCGGCATCCACGTCGTTGGAAACTTCGGGCGGGGGCAGGATGATCTCGCCGCCGGGCTGCATCATACAAGATGCCGGCTTCATGAAACTGCCCGGTTCCTCGGGTTGCACGGCTTGGATGTCCACCGCGTGGGACTTGTAGTTGAGCCCGATGCAATAGATCTTGGGCGGCACATCGTAGGGGAGCACCGGCTGCACCTTGTCGAACGGGATCACCGGGACGCCGGCCACGTCGCGAAGCTGCGACACGGCTCCCGTGCGAATGATGCCGAGGACGTCGTTCGGGGCGCCGGTACCCTTCTTGGCGTTGATCTCGGTGACCGCGGCTACGCCGCCCCCCGTGAGTACGCCCGCGTGCAGGGCGTTGTCATATCGGAATCGGATGAGTTTCATGAAGTTGCTAGAACGTCATCGAATTGATGAGCGTATTGAGTTCCGATTCTAGCGCAGTCCTGCGTTTCCGCGATGCAGCCATGCGGTCGCGCAAAGAGGCGAGTTGGCTCTCCTGATCGGCCAACTGGCGAGCGTACCGCTGCACCTGCTCCTGCTGGCCTGAGACCTTGTTGAGGCTCTCGAGATTCTGGCGGATCCGCTGCTGGTCTTGGGTGAGTTCCTGGATCTGGGTCTGTGCCTGGCTCACTTCGACATCGACCGCGGAGATCTGGCGCTTCTTCTCGAGGATCTGCTCGAGCGACTTGCGGCCCTGGGCGCTGAGCGCCTTGTTCTGGACCCAGCTCAGCAACAGATCGGTATCCACATTCGAGATCGAGTATTGCTCGTCTAGGGTGCGCTCGTCCTGGACCACGAACTTGGTCTCGGCGGAGGGGGCGAGCTTCACTTCGAAGCGATATGCCGTGGCAGTGGATTCGATCGGCTTCGGACTGACGATCTTGTAACCGTACCGCACGGGATGCTCGACGATCAGGGTCTTGGCCTTGGAGTCGACGTTCTTGATGGTGAACGTGCGGGTCTCCTGCATGGTGGACTTGGCCGTGAGCACTCCGTTGCGGAGATGAAGCTCGCGCACCAGTTGCTCGCTCGAGTCAAACGCCGTGGTGATGCGGGTTCCGATATCGGTGCCGTAGCTGATGAGGCGCTTGTCGCCGGTCTTGATGGTTTCGAAGAGGGCTTCGCCGGCGTAGACTCCGGCATCGTAGACGGTCACAGGACCGCCATCGAGCGTCTTGCCCGATCCGTTGGTCAGCTCCGCGGCGTTGGTGGGATGCGGTGAGCCGGGGTCGGAATAGATGAGGAGCTTGCGAGCCGGGAGCTTCTGCTGCAGGAAGGGCAGCATGGCTGATTCGGACTTGCGGACGGTGACGGGTTTGTCGAAGCGGTACTCGAAGAGGTCGCCGGCTTCGCGGCCTTGGGCGGTGGCAGCGAAGGTACTCATCTCCGCTTTGGGGGCGGGAGGTGGAGGAGCCATGGCGGCCATCGCTGGCGCGGGACTGCGGAGCCTCTGGACCTTGCCCATGGCCGCTCCCGCTAGACCCGCAACGGGCGCCATTTCATCCGCGACCACGGCTCCATGCAGAACCGGACCCGTCGCCCCCTGATCGGCCAAGTCGGCGAACGGGCGATCCACATAGCGAGGCTCGTAGAGGCGGCTGATGAACGAGATCGGCCGGCCGGATACTACCGACAGGTTGACGTTGGCCCAATCCTCGCCCGTGGTATTGTCCACGATTGCCCAGCCTTCGAGTGTCGGCTCGCCGGTATCGGGGAAGATGAGGCGGTAGCTCGACTTCCACACCGGCACGGGAACCATGTAGCTGGCTGCGACTTGACGGCGGCCGGAATCGACCGAATCGATGTACACCGTTCGCTTGTCTGTGGAACGCGATTGCAGCAATGTATTCAAGTAGTCCTTGAGCTGCAGTTGTAGCTTTGGATCCGGGAAGCGGAACTGGATTCCAGTGCCGATCTCGAAGGCACGCATCTCGCCGCTATCGAGGAGCAGCGTCACCTGTTCGCGCTCGGCTTGGTCGCGTGCTCCGGCGATGATCCGCGCCGAAACGATGAGCCCGGTCACCGTCTGGCCACCCATCTTGAGTTCGAGCTGCGCGCCCTTGAGCTGGTCCAAGAGGGCGCTGACGGGCTGCTGGTCCGTCATCTTGAACGGGAATTGGCCGAGCTTCTTCGCCACTGGTTCGCTCGAATCGTAGCGGAGCCCGGCCACGCCCTTGCCGCCCTTCACGTCCACCGTCAGCGACTTGAGGACGTCATTCATCTCGGTTGCCTTGAAGTCGAGCCGCGCACCCTCGCCGGGAGCCAGGTCGCCCGCCCGTTCGAAATATCCAACGCCGTGCTTGTAGAGGACGACGTGACGCACGGGCAGTTCGGCTGCCTGGGCGGTGAGTGCGCTCGAAAGCGCTAGCGCAATGGCCTTCTTCTTGGGCATGAACTTATTCTCCCATTACCTTGATGATCAAGCGCTTGGAGCGCTGGCCGTCAAACTCGGCGTAGTAGACCTGCTGCCAGGGTCCGAGGTCGAGCCGGCCCGCCGTCACTGGCACGATCACCTGATGATGGACCAGCAGGCTCTTCAGGTGAGAGTCGCCATTGGTCTCACCGGTTTCATGATGGCGATAGTCCTTGCGGAACGGGGCCAGCTTTTCGAGCCACTCGTCGATATCGCCGAGCAGGCCATCTTCCGCGTCGTTGACCCAGACGCCCGCGGTGATGTGCATCGCCGACACGAGGATCATCCCTTCCTGGATGCCGCTCTTTTTCAGAGCGGAGTCGACTTCGGAAGTGATGTTGATGTACTGGCGATGCTTCTGCGTGTTGAAAGTAAGGTACTGGGTATGAGCGCGCATCCAACCGCGATGATAGCGCTCACCCATGCGAACCCGCTACGATATTGGGCCATGAGCCGATTCTTCCTTACCGTCGCCGCGGCGCTGGCGGCATTCGCGCAGCAGCCTACCAAGCCCGCGTGGACGCTTTCTGAGACCGAGGTCCGCGCAGTGGTGGAGCGCGTGCGCGCGGGGCGTGACCTCACTCCGAAAGCATGGCCGGGTGGCGCGCGTGTCGCGGTGGGGCTGTCGTTCGATTTCGACAACGAGACCATCGTGTTGCGCGATGGCGGCAACTCGGTGTCGCAGATGTCGCAAGGCGAGTACGGCGCACGCCGTGGGCTGGGACGCGTGCTCACGCTGCTCGATGCGCACAAGGTGAAAGCCTCGTTCTTCATCCCGGCCGTGAGTGCGATTCTGCACGAGCCTTCGGTGAAGCAGATCGTGAAGGCGGGACACGAGGTGGGCATTCACGGCTGGATCCACGAGCGGAACTCGCAGCTCGACGAAGCCACTGAGCGCGAACTGATGCAGCGCTCTTCCGCAGCGCTCGAGAAGATCATCGGGCGCAAGCCCGTGGGGCTGCGTACGCCGTCGTGGGACTATAGTCCGCACACGATCGGGATCGCGCGCGACATGGGGCTGCTCTACGATTCGAGCTTGATGGCCGACGATCAGCCGTACGAAGTGAACGCGGGTGGGAAGCCCACCGGCGTAGTGGAGCTTCCCGTGGAGTGGATCCTGGACGACGCGCCGTACTACACGATGGACCGGTTCTCCACCGTGCGCCCGACGATGAATCAGGAGGAAGTGTTGGCGTTGTGGAAGGCGGAGTTCGATCAGGCGTACAAGGAAGGGGCGGGGTCGCTGTTCATTTTGACGATGCATCCGCACGTGAGCGGGCATCGGAGCCGGATCCATGCGCTGGACCGGTTGGTGAGCTACATGCAGTCGAAGCCCGGGGTATGGTTCGCGACGCATGAGGAGATCGCGCGGTACGTGAAGAAGCAGGCTGGGCTCCAGTGACCTATTGCAGGAGGACGGTCAACCAAGGTCCAAAGCAAAAACGAGAGCCGCTCTGATCTCCGCGGTTGTCCGCTCGGGAAGCCGCCCAAGCCTGCGCTCCAATCGCACGGTAGGGATTGAGCCGAGGCCTTGGACGTTGGCAACTGAGTCGCGATCGAGAAAGGGCACTCGCGGCATGACGACCTCGTACTTGCTGCTCCTGTTTTGGCTCGTCAACGGCACGTACAAGACCAACGCACGAGGAGCATCGGAATCGTGCCGGGACACGATGACCACCGGGCGCGTCTTTGCCGCCAAGCCGAGGTCCGCCAACCAGACCTCACCGGGCTGGGGGCTCATCGAGTAGGTCCAAAACTTCTTGCTCGCGAATGCGGGAACGCATTACGTCGAGGACATCATCGTCCGCGAGTTCGATCACTTCGGCAACCCGCTCGCGAACCCGAGCCGCTGTCTCTGGCTTCCACGTGCGTAGCTTGGTGTCCAGTTTTTCCGCGAGAGCGTCCACAGTCGTACTCCATTCCCGAGTTTACAGGAACGCCGTGAGCTTAGCCAACGAAAACTGGCGTCTCTACAGCTTCACCCACCCCTGCTTCATTTGGCTAGAATCGCCGGAGCAGTTGCTTGCGCGAGCCGTCATAATCATAGCCTTCGCTGTGCCCGCCCGGCGGCCGTTTGCTCTGGGGAGAGATTCCACCGGAGCGTTGCTGGTCTCGCGAGATCTACTTGCATCACCAAGGCCTCGTATCGGGAGATAAGGAACTCGTACGTCTTCGCTTGGCCGCAACGATGGGCGTTGAGGCCGGACTCGAGCTACAGCGGCAACGTCCTGCCATTCGCTTCGTCATCAAGCGCCTGCGAAATTGCGCGATCCAGGCGGCCTTCCGCGAGATCGGTCCGAAGCCGTACGTCGATGGGTTGGGGCGCGTAGCAATCGAGCCAGGCGTACAACTGCTCGAGTTCTTCCTGGTTCAACGCTGAAATTGCGTTCTGGATTTCTGGGACAGTCTTCATTTCGATCCTGCATGCGGGGCCAGTTGCTCATACACCGCGTCGGCTGCGCAGTACGCTTGCTCGAATTGTTGGCGGCCCGCATCACGCCAACCGGAATCAGCGCCCTGTCATTCGGCTGACGCACTACGCTTTTCTCTAGTTTCGGGCCTTTCCAGGGCAGACTCCATAGCCATGATGGCACACGGAGTCCGCGTCGCGCGATCTGGCCCGGACTTGGCTATACCTTTACCCACCCCTGCTTCTTGTGGCTCTTCAGGCACGCCTCGAGGCACGTCATGCCCCACAACCCATCAGCAAACGTGGGATGCTCGATCTTCGACTTCCCATCCGCAATCTTCGCGTAGAAGCGCCGGAACAGTTGCTTGTGCGAGTCGTCATAGCCTTCGCTGTGCCCGCCCGGCAGATCCGCGTAGCTGGCCGAGGCGCCCTTCATCAGAGACGGATCCTTGACTATGAGCTGGTTCGGCGAGTTGCGATTGCCGATCCATAGCAGGTCCGGCGTCTCCTGGTTCCAGCGCACGCCGGCCTTGGTCCCGAAGATCTCGAACTCGAAGCGATTCTTGCATCCTGCCGAAACCTGGCTCACGCTGTAGCAGCCGCGCGCGCGGTCGCCGAGCTTCAGCAGCACGGCGCCGAAGTCTTCGGTGTCTACCTTGTACTCGTCGTAGCCCGCGCCCTTGGAGAGCTTGGCGCTGAACGTCTCGACAGACCCCTTTGGCTTCTTGCGAACCGGATGCATGATCTGCAGGTCCGCGCACAGCGAGGTGATCTTCTTGCCCGTCAGGTGCTGGATCATGTCCATCCAGTGCGACCCGATGTCACCCACCACGCGCAACGCGCCGTTCGACTTCGACTCGAGCCGCCAGTTGTAGTCGGTCTCGTAGAGGAGCCAGTCCTGGTAATAGGTGCCTTGCACCACGAGGATGTCACCCAGGTCCCCTGCGGCGATCATCTCGTGCACATGCGCAACCATTGGATAGAAGCGCAAGTTGTGATTCGTCGCGTGAACCACTCCTGCCTTCTCAGCGGCCTGCAGCATCTTCTTCGCTTCGGCTGAGGACATCGCCAGCGGCTTCTCGCACAGCACATGCTGGCCGGCCTTGGCGAAGGCGACCGACATCTCGCAATGGTCGACATTCGGCGTGAGGATATGCACGGCCTGGACTTCTTTGTCGCCGACGAGCGAGCGCCAGTCTCCGGTTGCGCGGTCAATGCCGTTGGCTTGGGCGAACGATTTCGCCTTGGCGTCCGACGATCCGGCAACGGCCACCACTTCCACGTGGCCCAGCCTTCTGACGGCCTCGGTGTGAACCTTGCCCATGAAGCCGGTTCCGATCATCGCGGTACGAATTTTCGCCATTGGAGCTTGAATGTCCTTTCTCGAGCGCGCCAGAGGTGGGTTCGGCGCAACCATTTAATGTAGCGCAGGCTCTCTTTAGGCGGGCGCACCCTTCACCGAGATCGAATCGGCGTAACGGCCCGTGGAATCCACCGCACGGACCTTGTACCAAACGCCGCCACTGTGGCCAGCCGGAGCCTTGGCGTCTTCGAACACGAACGGCTCCATGGTGATCTGCGGCTTGAATGCGACCTCGCCGATCTTGTCTTCACGGCGGTAGATCTCGTAGCGCACGATGGGGTCGCCGCCGGCATATGCGGTGTCCCACAGAACCCGGTTAGTGCCTTGGAAGCGCACGTTCCCAGGCGGTTGCAGGCCCACCGCGGTCCGTTGGAAGAAGTTGGTATCGGCGCCGTGGAGATCGGCGGTCTGCGCTTCGATCTGCTTGCG
Organism: Bryobacteraceae bacterium; assembly: GCA_046331625.1. Taxonomy (GTDB): domain Bacteria; phylum Acidobacteriota; class Terriglobia; order Bryobacterales; family Bryobacteraceae; genus JAXLQL01. The sequence goes on along the minus strand of JAXLQL010000005.1, from coordinate 65,600 downwards.
CTTAGCGGTGTCGAACCCACCTTCGTCTTGCACGCCGGCGAGATTGGCGAGCAACTGATCGCGCGAGGGGTCGTTCGACTTGTCGATCAGCCCGATCCCCGTGATGATGGTGCTGACGCCCGGCGCCGAGAGCGTGTAGCGCAGGAAGTCGCGATAGTCGACTTTGTTCTTCATGCCCACCGAGAGCACGCTTTGGCCGGGTTGCGACGCGTACTTCTTTTCGAGCCCGTACATCACGCCGTCGGCGAACACCTTCATCCCGATGACGCCCATGCCCTTGGCCGCGGCTACCGGCACGGAGTTCGTCTGGTGGCAGAAGTAGTGGCGGTCATTCGGATTGATCGCCACCAGGAGCGTGTCGAGCACGTTGCGAGTGTCGCGGCGAATGGCGTACATGTGCGCCGCGGCGTTCTCGTGTCCGGTGATGCCGATGTGGCGAATGTACTTCTTGTGGCCGGGGTTGAGTCCGGTGCGGTTGGTTCCGTCGCGGAAATCGAGCAGACCCGCGATAGCACCGAGGCGGGGCAGGGATTTGTCGGAAGGATTCTCGAGCCCCTCGTACACCGCGTCGACATCGGCTTCGTGCGAGATGAAGTGCAACTGCATCAGGTCAATGTAGGCGCCTTCGGGGATGAAGCCTTTGCCATCTCCGAAGAACTGCGTGAGCGAGCGCATCAGGTCATCGATGCAGGTTTTGCCGTTTCCCGACGAGCGGCCGCGCGGCGTGGATCCATCGCGGATCGCCGAGTAGCGCAGTCCGGTCTTGGTGGCGAGGAAAAGACGTCCTCGCAAGGCTGCGTCGTATCCCTGCTGACCAGGAATGAGGTTGAGAATGCGGAAAGCTTTGCCGTAGTTGGTCTGGCTGAGTTGGTAGTTATTGGCGGTCTCGAGATAGGTGATGCCGGACCGCACGGCTTTCACCACGATCTCGACGCCTTCGGCACCAGGAAGGTCCCACATCACTTTGTTGCCGCCGGCGAGTCCGAAGGTGGTGACTTCACGCCCCGTCCGTCCAAGCGGGCGCGTTGCGAGATGCTTTTCGGCCGGATGCGCCCAGGCGCTCCACTTGCCGGACATCGGAAGGAAGGTGGTTGCCATGGCTGCGCCACCGGCGAGCCGAATAGCTTGGCGACGGTTTGTCATGAGTCGAGTTTAGCCCAGATCGGGAGCGAGGCACACCCGCCGGATGGGGCGTGGTAGACTGTTAGACCGAGTTGCGGCACGTTTGCCGCAAAGGACTGGAAATGTTTGTAAGAATCCGGATGAGTCGCGGAACCACCCTGCAACCGAGGGAAGGGAAGAACCGCAACGTGGCGCTGGCCATGGCGAGTTTCCTGGGTCCGGTGGCGTTGATGGCGCTGTTGCTGGCCGCATGGCGCATCGCCGCGGAAATGCAGGTGGCAACACAGTTCGCCATTGTCGACGGACCGTTTTCGCATTGGCACGTTTGGGGTGCGATCGCGTTTGTCGTTGGTGTTGCTGCCGAGCGGTTGAACCGCTACGGCCGCGGATCGCTCGGCTAACCGGCTGCCTCTAATCTGCGTCCCAGCGAAAACGGCGTACGGCGACGAACGCAAACAACGCCGCGAACCCGAGCATCGCGAGGATCGGTGTGATCGCCGCACTGAAGCCGAGCCCGCGCCACGTCATCGCCGCCAACCCATCCACAGCCCATCGCGTAGGCACGGCGAGGGTCGCTGTCTGAAGCCAGGCGGGAAACAGGAACGTCGGAATCCACGAACCGCCCAGCATCACCATCACCAGCGTGATTAGAATCGCCAGTGGCCGCGTAGCTTCTGGCGTGTGACCCAGCGCGGCCACCAGTAGGCCGAGCGCGGCGGTCATCAAAGAGAACGCCATACCTACGCCGAGGAAGCCCAAGACGCTGCCTTCCACCTTCACTCCGAACACGAGCCGCGCAAACCCGAACAGGACCATCAACACGAAGAACGCGCAGAGGGCTGCGCTGGTGGCTCGCGTGGCCAAGAGCATCGATCGCGAAACCGGCGCCGAGCGAATGCGCCGCCAGATTCCACGCTGGCGTTGCAGCAGCACGGAAATCCCGGCCTCGATGCCCATGAAGAGAATAAACTGAACTCCCATTCCGGCGAAGGCGTGGGCGAAGCTGTTGTACTCCTCGCCGCGGTTGGCTGTCACGGCTTCCGACTTCAACTGGAACGGAATCGTCAAACCACCGCCGGCGAGCCCTCCACTACCTGAGCCACTGCGCTGCCACTCTTGCACCGAGCGCAGGATTCCGAGCAGCGCCTCGCGGTCCCGTTGATTCAGCTCAGTTGCGGACTCCACGTCTTTGAGCGACTGCTCCACCGTGCTGCGGCCCGTTTCTCCGCTGAACACTTCTTTGCTCACGGCCTCCATCACCTTGCCGGTGAGGATGCCTTCGAGCATCTGCCTTTCAGCCAAACGCGAGGGGTCGTAGAAGGTGCGCAGTTCCGGCTTGTGCTGGCCGCGAAAGAACGCGGCCATCGCGGCTTGCCCGAAGCCCTTGGGGATGACAGCAGCGGCGCGGAGATCGCCTGTCTGTACGTTGAGGCGGGCTTCGTCCTCGCCGAGGATCTTGACGTCGATCGTCTTGTCACCTCGGAGATCGCTGATGACTTGGCGGGAAACCGCGCTCTGGTCGTGGTCAACGACGGCGATCGGCATGGGCGCTATGTCGCCCTTCTTCGACGGACCGCCGAGCACGAATCCGAAGAAGGAAGCGATGGCTATGGGCGCGGCGAAGCTCATGATGAGCGCGCGGCGATCCCGCGAAAAAAGCCGCAGGTCCTTCCACACCAGCGCGCGAAAGGCGGGGCTCATCAGTCGCGCAAGCTCCTTCCGGTGAGCGTAAGGAACACCGATTCGAGACTCGCTCGTTCGGTGGCGATGTGCTGCACGCGTGCGCCACGGCCGGTGAGCCAGGCCAGCACAGCGGAAGAGTGCGTCAAGTGTTCGAGCCCTACCCGGAGCACCGCCCCGCGCGTTTCGACGAATTCGACACCGGCTACGGAACGCAGCCCGTCGACATCACAGGAAGCTTCCAGTTCGAGTGAAAGCGTAGTGGCGTTGGGGATGCTGCGATAGAGTCCGTGGAGCGTATCATTGGCGATCACCTTGCCATGGTCGATCACCACGATGCGATCGCACAGCCGCTCGGCTTCTTCCATGTAGTGAGTGGTGTAGACGATGGTTTTGCCGCGGCGCTTGAGTTCCTCGAGATTATCGAAGATCGCGTTGCGGCTCTGCGGGTCAACGCCGACGGTTGGTTCGTCGAGAAGCAGCACGCCCGGATCGTGCATGATGGCGCAGGCGATGTTGAGGCGCCGCTTCATACCACCGCTGAAGGTGCCGACCAAGTGACGTCGCCGGTCTGTCAGGCCGACCAGTTCGAGCGATTCTTTCGACCGGCTTTCGAGCAAGCTGCCCGTGAGTCCGTAGAGTGAGCCGAAGACATAGAGGTTGTCCTGGGCAGAGAGTTCGTCGTAGAGCGCGAGGTCCTGCGGCACCAATCCGATATTTCGTTTCACGGGATCGTCATCGCCGGAAAGTGGGCGGCCGTTGATCAATACCAGACCGGAGTCCGGGCGCACCAGGCCAGTGATCATCGAGATGGTGGTGGTCTTGCCTGCGCCGTTGGGTCCGAGAAGGCCGATCATCTTGCTGCCCTCCACCTGGAACGACACGCCGTTCACCGCAGTGACGTCACCGTACTGCTTCCGAAGGTCGATCGCTTCGATGACAGGCATGTAGGTGCCGGGAGAGGCCGGTCGGACTAGAGTAACTCGACGCGGAACTCTTCGATCACCGGATTGGCCAGCACGTCGCGCGCGACTTGCTCCAACTGCGCCCGCACTTGCGCCGGATCGCTGCCGTCGGCCACTTCGATATCGAAGACTTTGCCTTGGCGCACGTCGGAGATGGCGGAATAGCCGCGGCCGTTGAGAGCGGCGCGGATGGTTTGCCCTTGCGGATCGAGGACGGTTTTCTTGAGAGACACCAGGACGCGTGCTTTCATGAGGTGAGCCTTCATTATAATGAAAGCGATCATGAAACCAGCCCGGCGCGATGTTCTGCTCGGCGCCGCCAACGGATTCGGCGCGCTGGCTCTGCAGTCGATTCTGTCCCGGCAGGGTTTCGCAGCCGAGCGGCCGAATCCGCTTGCAGCCAAGGCGCAGCATTTCCCGGCAAAGGCGAAGTCGGTCATCTTCCTTTTCATGGTGGGCGCGCCATCGCAGATCGATACGTTCGATCCCAAGCCGGCGCTCGAGAAGTACGCGGGGCAAAAGCTCCCCGAGTCGTTCGGCAAGGTGACCAGTCAGTTCACCGATGGCACCACGCCGATTCTTCCGTCTCCGTGGAAGTTCAAGCAGTACGGCAATGGCGGCGTTTGGGTGAGCGATCTGTTTCCGCATCTTTCTCAATTGACTGACCACATGTGCATGGTGCGGAACTTCCACACTGAGTCGGTGGTGCATGCTCCGGCGATGTACCAAGTGGCCACGGGGCGCATTCTGATGGGTTATCCGTCAGTGGGCTCGTGGGTCACCTATGGGCTCGGCAGCCAGTCAGAAAACTTGCCGGCCTACGTGGTGATGCCGCAGCCGGAAGGTACGCCTGAGGGCGGAACTCCGATGTGGGGCTCGGCGTTTTTGCCTGCTGTTTATCAGGGCACGCTGTTGCGCCCGGGCGCGGCGCCGATTCTTCACTTGCATCCTTCGAAAGACGTGAGCGCGCAGCGGCAAAAGGCTCGGCTCGATCTTCTGCAGAAGATGAACGATCTCGACACGGCGCCGTGGGACTCGGAAATGGCCGCGCGCATTGCATCGTACGAACTCGCGTTCCGGATGCAGTCGCACGCGCCCGAAGCGGTGGACCTGAGCAAAGAAACCGACGCCACCCGCAAGCTCTACGGGCTCGATGAAAAGCACACTGCCGAGTTCGGCACGCGTCTGTTGCTGGCGCGGCGCTTCGTGGAGCGCGGTGTGCGCTTCGTGCAGATCTATCACGGTGGCGGTCCTGTAAGCATCCAGTGGGACGCTCACGACCACCTCAAAGCCAACCACGAGAAGATGTGCGGCATGAGTGACAAGCCGATCGCGGGTTTGATCCGAGATCTGGCCTCGCGCGGTTTGCTCGACTCGACGCTGATCGTGTGGGGCTCGGAATTCGGGCGCTTGCCGATGTCGCAATCGGGCAATGGCCGCGACCACAATCCTTACGGCTTCACGATGTGGTTCGCGGGAGGCGGCATCAAGGGCGGACAGGTGCTGGGCGATACCGACGAGTTCGGACTGCGTGCCGTGGATAGCTGGCACATGCGCGATTTCCACGCCACGATTCTGCATGCGCTCGGGCTTGATCAGCACAAGCTGTGGTATCTCCACAACGGCCGCCATGAAAAGCTTACGGACTTCGGCGGAAAGGTGATCGAAAAGGTATTCGCGTGACGGCTCTGCTCGCGCTGCTGCTGTTCGCGCCACTCGGCAAGGTCACTGACGAGATGTGGCTGGCCGCGAAGCCGGTGTATCTCAGCACGCTCGATCATCCGTTCCTGAAGGGATTGGCCGATGGATCTCTGCCGCGCGAGAAGTTCATTTTCTATCTCGAGCAAGACGCGCTGTTCCTGGGGGCGTACGGCAACGCGCTGACGGCGCTGGCCCGCAAGGCGCCCACGCGCGAGTGGGAGATGAAGCTGATGAGCCACGTGACGGAGTCGCTCGCGTCCGAGCAACAGTTGCATCGCACGCTGCTCGCCGGGCGGCCGAAGGCACAGATGGCGCCGTCGAATCAGGCGTACACGAATCATTTGATCGACATGGTGAATCGCGGCACCTTCGCTGAGGGGCTGGCGGCGATGCTGCCCTGTTATTGGATCTATTGGGAGGTCGGGAAGGATCTGCAAAGGCGCGGCTCGAAGAATCCCGATTACCAGAAGTGGATCGATCAGTATTCGAGCCCGGGATACGCGGACGTGGTGAAAGACGTGCTGACGTTGATGAACGCCGAGGCCGCGTGGCTCGACAAGAACCGCCGGTGGCGGCTGGTGCGGCTCTTCGTGGAAGGTGCGCATTACGAGTACATGTTCTGGGATATGGCGTGGAGGCTGGAGAAATGGCGGCCAAAACCGTAGTTGTCGCGGCGTTCTCGCTGTCTTTCGCGTTCGGGCAAGGCGAGAAGCCGGTAATCGAAATCGTCACCGATGCCGACGGAAACGTGATCGAGCGCAAGGGCCCATCGGGCGAGACCCCGGGCACGCGCTATGTCGATCTGGATCCGTTCATCACGGCCACGCGCGAGGCGACCGCGGAGTTCACGCAGCGGCTTCCGGACTTTCTCTGCGAGCAGTTGACCACGCGCAGCAGCGATCGCGTCACGGCCGAAGTGCTTTACGTGGATGGGCGCGAGAGCTACCGCAATCTAAAGATCAACGGCAAGGCTCCCAAGGGCAACTCGCCCGCGGCGACTGGTACCTGGTCCACCGGCGAGTACGGGACGATGGCGAAGGACGTGTTCTCCGCTGCAACGGCCGCGCGATTCGAGCACCCGCGGGATGACAGGATCAACAATGGACCGGCACGCTCGTATTCGTACAAGGTGGCTCGGGCGAACTCGCACTGGCGGGTGGACGCGAGCGGGCAGGTGCTGTATCCGGCCTACGAGGGGACAGTGTGGATCGAGCCGGCCGAGCATCGCGTGCTGCGGCTCGAAATGATCGGGCGCGAGATTCCGAAGGACTTTCCGTTCGACAGTGTCGAGATGACGGTCGACTACGGGGTGGTTAAGATCGGTAGCGGCAAGTATCTGCTGCCGACGGTGGCCGAGTGCCTGGCGTGCCGGCGTGGGACGAATGAGTGCACGCGCAACCGCACGATATTCCGGAACTACCGGAAGTTCACGGCGGAGTCGACGATCTCGACGACGGATTCGAATATCACGTTCGATGAAGAGAAACCGGAGCGCTGATCCAAACTCCTGAAACTCGCTGCGCTGCCCGGACCGGGGGACTGAAAGTCCCGCCGCAGGCCGAAAGCCTGCCCCACAAGCCAATTGCAGCGAGTGACGCCGATAGCGAGTTTCTGGAGAGTCCCGCGCAGGCCTGCCCCACTATCAGTGGGTGACTTTCGGCTCCATCTTCTTCGCCTGCTCGATCCACCGCCGGACCGTATCCACATCCGGCACCGATCGCGCGAAGTTGCCTTGCGCGTTGGTCTCCGTCATCTTGCGATGCAGGTTTTCGGGAACGCGTCCGCGTAGTTCCTTCACGGTGTCGACGCCTGACTCTTCGAGCAACTCGGCCCAATCGGGCGTCACGCCGTCCACGCGGAGCAGGTCCGCTGCGTTGACCCACGTGAGGATCAACTCGCGCTTGATGCCGCTGTCTTCCGCGATGCGTTCTCGGCCAGTAGCGCTGCCGCCCTGCTCGAGCAACTCGCGAACCCAGGCGATGCCGATGGAACGGAGTTTCTGCCCATACACGGGACCGATGCCTTCAATGCGCTCGATGTCTCCGAAGCCTTCCTTCTGAGTTTTGACCAGGAAGGTTTCGAACCTGCGCGCCAAGGCGTGATAGTTGGGATCGGAAGCGATCGTCGTCACCGTCGCTGCTCCGGCGCCAGCTCCGGCAGCGGCGGCCATCGCGACAGGCGCAGAGGCCTTGCTTTCGAGCGCCGCGTATCGAGCCGCCCACTCGGTGGATGCTGTTTCCGCGGCAGCCAGCCGCGAGGCCAAGGTGGCCTGCTCGCTCCGGAGCGCGGCGGCGGTTTCCTGGTGCTGGGCAGCGTTGGTCACTTCGAGCGACAACTTCTCGCGGTCGGCGTTGGCTGCCTTGAGCTCCGCGCGCAGTTTGCTGATCTCGCTTTCGAGAGAAGCGCCTTTCTTTTGCCAGTCCGCCGAGAGGCGATCGCGCTCGGCGGCGAGTGCATCGTGGTTTTTGGTGGCGCTGTCTGCCTTGCCTTGCAGCGCGGAGATCTCGGCGCGCAACTGCGCGATGGTCTGCTGATGCTTGGCGTCTTCCGCGGCGGTCTTGGCCGTGGCGGCCTGGAGGTTGGCCGAGAACTTGTCGCGCTCGGCCACCAGCGCCTCGTGGTCCTTACTGGCGCTGGCTGCTTTGCCTTGCAGGGCTGCGATCTCATTGCGCAATTGTGCGATGGTCTGCTGGTACTTGGTGTCTTCAACCGCGTCTTCGGTCATGGCCGCCTTGAGGTCGGCGGAAAGCTTGTCGCGCTCGGCCGAGATCTTGGCGCGCTCTGTCTGCAAGCTGCCCAACTGGGACTCGAGCGCTGCGATCTTGTTCCGCAGATTCTGAATCGCACGCTTGAAGTCTGCGTCTTCGAACGCATCGTCTTGGCTAAACTTGACGAGTTCGGCTTTGAGGCTCGAATGCTCGTTGTCAAGCGCTTGGAACTTCGCCTCCCAATCCTTCGAAGCCAACTCGGCGGCGGTTAGAGCAGCGGCGGCTGTGGAAGCTTTTCCTTCCCACTGACGGCCGGAACTCTCGGCTGCCGATAGCTTTGTTTGCAGTCCCGCGATGTCGCTCTTGAGCAGCGCGATGGCTTTCTGGAACTGCTCGTCGTCAGCGGCATCGGCCGCGAGAGCTTTCTGCAACTGGCCGGAGACGGTGACGTGCTTGGCTTGCCAGTCACTGGCCGACGCCTCGGCCGCAGCATGTTTCGCCTGCCACTCCTTCGTCGAGGCCTCTGCGGCCACCAGCTTGGCCTTGAGCCCGTCGATTTCCACGCCGAGGTGGTCGATCTTGCCTTTGAATTCGGCGTCGTCGGCCACGTCGTCGGCAATCGCCTTCTTGAGATCGGCCGTCACGGTGGCGACCTTGCCTTCCCATTCCTTGTTGGAGCGCTCAGCCACGGCAAGCTTCCCTTGCAGCCCAGCGATGTCGGCACGCAGATGGTCGATCGTTTTCTGGTAGTTCGCGTCCTCCACCGCGTCCTCGTCGGCAGCAGCTTTGAGCTTCGCCATCAACGTGGAACGCTCGGTATCCCAAGCCTTGCCGCGTGTGGACCATTCACCCACCTGCGCTTCGAGCTGCGAGCGCATGCGCCCACACGCGTCGAGATCGGCGGCGAGCTTGGCGCGGTCTTTATCCCAGGTGGCGGCCTTCGCGGTCCAGCCGGCGACCGCGGCTTCGAGCGCCGGAATCTTTCCGGATCCTGCCGAGAAGTCCGCTTGGAGCTTTCCGTGGTCGGCTTCGAGCGAGGCGAACTTCTGCTTCCAACTGGCAGCCAGCCCGTCGGATTCCTTCAGTCGGCCGGTCAATGTTTCGCGCTCGCTCTCGGCGAGGCCGAGCTTGTCGCGCCACTCGTTCTCGAGGTCGGCGAACTTGCTACTGAATCCGAACCCGCGCAACAGCCATCCGATAATTCCGCCGATCGCGGCGGCGATCAACATGCAGCCGAGGAAATGCCAAAAGACGTAACTCACGGGTTAGATTCCTTTCACCTTGAATTCCGTGCGGCGGTTCTTTGCCATACCTGCCGCGGTGCCGTTGTCCGCGATGGGTTTGCTTTCGCCGTAGCCCACCGCGCTGAAGCGCTTGACGTCGAGTCCCTTGCCAGTCAGATAGCGAACCACAGCCTTGGCTCGGTTCTCACTCAGGGTCTTGTTTTTCTGGGTCGAGCCGCGCGAGTCGGTATGTCCACCCACCTCGATCTCGGCCGCCGGACACACCTTGGCTGCTTCCACCAGTTTGTCGAGCAGGGCGTGGCTCTGGCGCGAAATGATGGATCGGTTGGTATCGAAGAGGATCGGTTCCTGCAGCAGGTCATTGAACTTCGCCTGGCAGTCGATGGCTGCTTTCTTCTCTACGGTGATCGGCGGGGGTACAGTGAGCAGATTGTTGACCAAGGACACCCCGGGAACGTCATAAGCGAGCGCTTCCGCCTTCTTCTTGGCTGCTTCGTCAGGCACTTCGCCGCGTAGCGTGATGATTTGACCTTCGGCGGTGGGCTTGGCTACCGCCAATCCAGCGGAGGCTAGCGAGGCAGTGGTGTTCTTGGTGAGGTCGGTCTCAATGTCGCTCCGGTGATGAGTGGAGCAGAGGTAAGCCAGCGCTGTGATGGCGACGAGACCAGCGAGGATCAAGAGAAGGTTCTTCATGCTCGGCGGCAGCGTTCCTTTCTCGAAGAAAACCTGTCAGGCGGGCTGGACACAGCGGTGCGCCTGCCTGCAAGCGTCAACCATTGTGGACCCTGTTTTGCTTGCTTGTCAACGTGGAAACGTAGATTCCTGGTAAGTGCCCAGGCCATAAAGGACTAGACCTGTCAGCAAGTTAGGGCTGCTCCAGGACCATGCTCTACTTCGCAGCCAGGCACCACAAAGCCTCGTGTGTGCGCAGGAAGATCTCGCCGCCCGCTACTACAACACTCGAATTACTGGGTTCGCCGAGCGAGTTGACGCCCAGCAGTTCGAACTCCGGTTTCGCTTGGAACACGAACGTGTCGCCCGACTTGTTCATCACGAGAATTCGCCCTTGGTGGAGCACCGGCGATGACCACACTCCGCCATCTTCGCCTGCGCCATTCAGCCGCTGCGACCAGACGATTTCACCGGTCTTGACCTTGATGCAATGGGCGATGCCGGTCTGGTCCACGATGTAGAGGTGCTCACCCACGATCACGCCCGAGCCGATTTGCCCCTTGCTCTTTTCGAGCCGCCACAGACGTTCTCCGCCGAGTGCGAGCCCGAGCGACGCGCCCTGGAATCCGCCCGCCGCGACAATGACTCCGCTGCCCACTACCGGCGACGGATACACGAGGTCGCCCATTCCTTCGGCGGACCAGAGCTGCTTTCCGGTTGCGGGGTCGTATGCCGCAACTCTCCGCGCGTGACTCACGATGAGCTTGCCGTCATGCACCAGCGGCGTGCTCCAGGAGCCATACATGTCCTTGGCGTCCCAATTGGCGTACTTCGCGCCTTCACCGGCGGCGATGTCGACCTGCCACGCAGTCTTGCCGGTGCGCTTGTCGAGCGCGATCAGGAACGCGCGGTCCCCGGGACCGAAGTTGAGGAACACGAGATCGCCGTGGATCACGGGAGAGGACGCGTAGCCCCAGGTGTGGCGCTGGCGGCCCAGGTCGCGGTGCCAAAGTTGCTTGCCGTCGATGTCGAAGGCGGCGATTCCGGCCGATCCGAACCAGGCGATGACCCGCTCGCCGTCGGTGACCGGTGATGATGAGGCGTAGGGATTGGTGGCGTGCGTGGGCTCGGCGTCCTTCCATTCGAGGGAGCGTTCCCAGCGGATCTCGCCCGTGGCGCGATCGAAGCAGAGCAGGGAACGGAGCCCGCGTTCTTTCCTCGGTTGGGTGACGAACACGGAGTTGCCGTGCACAATCGGCGTCGAATTCCCCGGTTCCGGGAGCGCGACGCGCCACTTCACGTTCTCGGTCTTCGACCATCGGAGGGGAATCTGCTTGTCGTTGACCGTGCCCAGACCGTCGGCTCCGCGCCAGGCTGGCCAGTCGGCGGCCATGCATGCGATGGGGATCCAGAGGAGTCGGCGCAACATGTTTCAATCATACGCGGGTACAATTGATTCAGGAAGCGATCATGAACAAAACTCTCGCCATTGTCTCCGGACTTTCTCTTTTGCTGGTCTCCGCCGCCGGCCTGATGCTGCAAGCGCAAGATTCCAAGGGCGGCAAGAAAAAGGAGCGGGCCAGCCCGCACGAGGAGGCCGTGGCCTCGTTTGGCGAGAAGAAGATCACCATCAGCTACGGCCGTCCGTATAAAAAGGGGCGCGTCATCTTCGGCGGCCTCGAGCCGTGGGGCAAGGTTTGGCGCACCGGAGCCGATGAGGCGACTACGTTCACCACTACGTCTGACTTGATGGTGGGTCCGCTGCACGTGGTTGCCGGATCCTACTCGCTGTTCACCATTCCGAACGAGAAGGAATGGACGCTGGTGCTCAACAAGACCGTGAAGCAGTGGGGCGCATTCCAGTACAAGGAAGGCGACGACTACGGCCGTGCACCGATGAAGATCGCCCACGGTCCGGTGACCGAGCAACTCACTATCGGCATCAAGAAGAAGAACGACCACGAGGGAACTCTCGAGATCAAGTGGGACGAATCGGTCGCCACGATCGACCTGATGGTCCACTGAGAACTCGTCCGGGCGGCGCCCGATGCAGGAAATTCTCGCCCACCTCACCGCGCAAGACCGCGTGCTCGATCTCGGCTGCGCGCGCGGCAGTTTCCCGGCCGAACACACGGCGGCTTGCGTGGTGCGTGCAGATCTGGCGCCGCAGGCCCTGTCAGGTGCAGTCGCTTGCGACGCACGCGCCCTGCCATTCGTCGCGCAGTCGTTCGCGGCAGCAATCCTGAACCACAGTCTCGAGCACTTCGAACAGCCGGACCGGGTGCTGGCCGAGATCGGTCGCGTGGTGCGCGCCGATGGATATCTCTACGTGTCGGTGCCCGATGCGTCAACGGTGACGGATCGGATTTATCGATGGCTAGGTCGCGGCGGTGGGCACGTCAACCCGTTCGTCGATAGTGAGGCGTTGGCGGCTCGGATCGCGCGCCAGACGGGCCTCGAGCACCGAGCGACGCGGGTGCTCCATAGCGGACTCTCGTTCTTGAATCGCCACAACATTACGGGACCCGCGCCACGGAAGTTGATGCTCCTGGGCGGGGGCAGGGAAGGCGTGATCCGCGCCGGGCTGCGTCTGTTCCGCGCTTTGGATCGGCGCTTCGGAACGCGGCTATCGGTCTACGGGTGGGCGTTTTGGTTTGGTCCGCCGATTGGGGTGGATCCGGAGCCGAGGCCGAATGTTTGTGTCCGTTGCGGATCGGGGCACGCGGCTGCCGATCTGGCCGTGGCCGGGCGCGTGAGCGGGCGTACATACGTCTGCTTCTGCGGTGCAGAGAATGATTTGGCTTGAAAGGGGAGGGTGGCGCGCCCGAAGAGATTCGAACTCCTGACCTTCTGGTTCGTAGCCAGACGCTCTATCCAACTGAGCTACGGGCGCGTGCTATTTCACCAGTTTAGCAGGCAGCGCCCAGCAAGGCAACGCGAATTCGGCAGCCAGCAGGTAGGTCTGAGCGTTGGCTTCGACGGTCCGCTCGATCGGCTCCGAGTATCCGCCCCCGAGCGTCACCACATACGGGACGCCCAGCCGCACGCACTCTCCGAACACAGCGCGGTCGCGTGCGGCCAGCCCTTCCAGAGTGAGCGCGAGCTTTCCGAGCCGGTCCGTAGCCAGCGAATCAACTCCGGACTGATAAAACACGATATCCGGCTTTTGTTCGAACGCCTCGGCGAGTCCACGAGCCAAATGCACAAGGTACTCCTCGTCACCCGTGCCGTCAGCCAGTTCGATATCGAGGACGCTCTTCTGCTTCCGAAACGGGAAATTGTTGCGGCCGTGGATCGACAGCGTGAATACGCGATCGTCGCCCGAGAAGATCTCGGCCGTGCCGTCACCTTGATGCACGTCGAGATCGATCACCGCCGCCGTGCAAGCGCGCCCATCCGCGAACAGCTTTCGAATCGCGATGGCGATGTCGTTGAACACGCAATAGCCCGAACCATAGCCGCGGAAGGCGTGGTGCGTGCCGCCGCCGAGAGTCCCGCCCCAGCCATGTAGCAGCGCCTGCTCGGTAGCCGCGAGGGTCCCGCCGGCCGACGCCAGGGTCCGGGCGACCAACTCCCGCGACCAGGGAAATCCGATCCGCCGCATCGCTTGCGGTTCGAGCACCCCTTCCAGAAACGCCCGCACATAGTCCGCGTCATGCACGCGTTCGATGTCTTCGATGGGCGCTGGTGGCGCGGGCGAGAACTCGAACACTCCCTCGGGCGTAAGCGCCTCCCGCGTCAGCCTGTACTTGGCAAGCGGAAACCGACTCCTCGCCGGTAGCGGAAACTCGAGGTGATCGTTGTAGAAAAGTTTCGGCGTCAGCGTCGCGTCAGGTCGCGGATGTAGATGTCTTTGAACCGCATGTTGCCAGCGCCACCCGAGTGCAACTGCAGGGCGATATAGCCGTCATGCGACTTCGGGGTCGGATCGGTGAAGTCCACCATGTCCACGCCATTCAGCCGCGAGACGTAGCGATTGCCTTCCACGCGAACCTGCATGTCGTTCCAGTCGCTCTGCCGCACCACGCCTTCTTTGTCGGGAGACGGCCACACGATCCATTGCCGCCCATCGCCGTAGATGCCGGCAGTGTGGTGGTTGACGGTGCAATCGATCTCGAACTGCAGGCCTTGGCTCACGTCGGGCGTGCCGGGCTTGAAGTCGACATGGTAGAAGATGCCGCTGTTGCCGTCGCCCTCGCACTTGAAGCGCATGGAGAGCTGAAAGTCCTTGTAGGTTTTCTCGGTGCGGAGGTACCCGTAGGCCTTGCTGATCGCGAGACCGTGAATGGTGCCGTCTTCGACGTTCCACTTCTCCTTGCCCACCTCGACCCAGCCGCTGAGGTCCTTGCCATTGAACAGCGAAATCAAGTCTTCGCCGGGGAGCTTGGCGCGCTGCGCGAATAGGTAAGCGGCCGGCAGGGTGACCGCGAGAACGATGAGAATGACTTTCCAACGCATGAAGTTCACGGTATCACACGGGCGGCGCGATTAGCGCTCGGACTCGTCCACGTCGCCGAACACTTCCTCGCGGATGATCCGCTCGGTGACTTGGTTGAGGTAGTTGCGCAGCGCGACTTCGATGTCCTGGAACTCCGGCCACAGGGTGTCATGCACGAAGGATCGCGGAGCCCTCACCATGACAGTGGTCCTTCTCTGTCGGGCCTCGCGATAGGGCTCGAGCCCATAGCGGCGGCAGAGGGCGATGAAGAGGCGGCGCACCCACGGGTCGCCGAAGGTGAACTTGAACTCCACGGGCCGCTCGACGCGTTCCGTTTCGTTGAGGCGCTTGCGGATGCGGTCAAGTGCGGCTTTGGCGGCGGAGCGTTCGCCCTCTGTGGTGGCTCCCGCATAGAGCGCCTCGATGCGGCGGAGCTTCTCGCGGAGTTCGTGTTCGAGGCTCATGAGTTCGCGTGGTGCCCGGGGCGGGACTTGAACCCGCACGTTCCTTTCGGAACAAAGGATTTTAAGTCCTTTGCGTCTGCCGGTTTCGCCACCCGGGCGGTCTAGAGTTCATGATAGTCGAAAGGAAGTGATAAGCTTCCGGGATGACTCGGCGAGACCTGCTTTCCACGTTCGCGGCGATGCCTGTGGCTGCGGCCGGGAAGCCGCGCGTGTTCGCGTTGATCGGCGATAAGCCGCACAACAGCGACTACATCCGCACCGCGCTCGCGCGTACGCTCGCCCAAGGGCTGGGGCTCGACATCGACTTCACTGACGAGGTGCGGCAGTTGTCGGCGAGGACGCTCGCGAGCTATCGCTTGCTGGTCATCCTGCGTGACGGGATGACGTGGCCGGACGGCTATCCCGACGAAACCTCGAACGCTGGTTACCTGCGTGCCGGGTCGCCGCCGGTGGTGAGCGATCCGCCGTTGCCGAAGAGCGATCCCAAGCCGCACATGTGGATGACCGGGGAGCAGGGCCGGGCGGTGAAGCAGTTCATCCAAAACGGAGGCGGAGCACTGCTGCTCCACAACGTGACGCACATCGCGCTCGTAAACCGGCCGTTCCGTGACGTGTTGGGCGCAGCCTATGCCGGGCATCCACCGGTACGAACCTTCAAGGTGCGCGTGAAGAATCACGACCACCCGGTGACGCGCGGCATCGGCGACTTCGTGGTGACCGACGAGCAGCACTTCATGGAGTACGACCGCGACCGGGCGACGATCCTGCTCGAAAGCGTGAACGAGCAAGGGCTCGAGTGGCAGAACATGGGGACAACGGCGCCGGCGGGATGGGCACTCGACTACGGCAAGGGCCGGTTCTGCTATTTTTCGCCGGGACACATGCTGAGCGTGCTGTGGAATCCGGAGTATGTGAAGTTGCAGCAGAACGCGGTGCGGTGGCTGTTGCGCCAGATCTGACTTACGGCGAGCGGGACTGAAGCGCGTGCGGCGGGCCGCCGATCCAAGGGCCTCAAACTCGCTGCGCCGCCCAGACAGCGGGACTGTCCCGCTGCAGGCTGAAAGCCTGCCCAAAATGGTTGAGCAATGGGCCGGCGTCAGCGCAGGTAGTTGAAGAGGCTCGTGCGCGGCCGTTGCGACTCGGCCTGGAGCGCGGTCTCGAGCTGGAACTTGGAGTTATTGAGCTCGAGGATAGACGAGGTGAGGTCGGCGTCCTCGATCTGACTGATCTGCTTCTTCAGTTCGATCGTCTGCTTGCTGGCGAAATCGCTCGCCGACTGCACCTGATTCTGGACTCCGCCGTAGAAGGCAAGCTGGTTGTTCAGGTGGAGGAGGGAAGCTTGCACGCTGCCGACGGCGGTCCGGATGGTGGCGCCGTCATTGCCGATGAGCGCGTCGCGCAAGCCCCTCACTGCCGCGAAGACGTTCTTCTGAGGATCGGTGTTGTCAAAGATCTCGTCGGCGGTTTTCGAGATGGAGAAGCGCGGACCACTGGGATGCTGCACCTGACGGCTCGAAGTGGCGCCCTGGTAGCTTCCGACGGGGTTCGCCTGCGTGGGGTCATAGGCGTACGGCGCGGTGAGATCTGAGTCGCCCGAGAAGATGAAGCGGCCCTCGAGTTGGGTGTTTGCGGTATTGACCAGATTGCCGAGGAGCTGATCCACTTCGTTGGCAAGCGTTTTGCGGGCATCGGCGGAGGTGATATCGGAGCCGCCTTGGGTGCCGAGCACGGCAACGCGCTCCACGATGTCGATGGCCCCAGAGAGAGCGTTTTCGGCGG
Organism: Bryobacteraceae bacterium; assembly: GCA_046331625.1. Classification (GTDB taxonomy): domain Bacteria; phylum Acidobacteriota; class Terriglobia; order Bryobacterales; family Bryobacteraceae; genus JAXLQL01. The sequence goes on along the minus strand of JAXLQL010000005.1, from coordinate 48,827 downwards.
TGCGGGTTTCGGTGTCGACACGGCCTAGGTTTTGCTGAGTCTGCTCCATCGCGCTGAGGTTGCTGCGGACCGAGAGCAGGTGGCCGATCTCGTCGGGCGAGTCCGAGGCGGAGTTGACGCGGTGGCCGGAGGCGATCTCGCGTTGCGCGCGGTCGATGCGGGTCCGGATGTCGGCGATATCGGACAGGAACTTGTCGGTGTGGGCGTCGATTCCTCGGGTCATTTTCAGTTCCTTTCCGGGTTAGGTCTCAGCGCAGGATTCCGAGCATGGTCTCGGTGAGATTGTTGAGTACGCGGACCAGTTCCGCATTGGCTTCGTATTGGCGCTGAAAGGCGATCAGGTTGGCGGCTTCTTCGTCAAGGTTCACGGCCGTGTCATTCGAGCGGAGGTTGCGCGCCTGCGACAGCAGCAGATCATGCGTTTTGGAGTCTTGGCGGGCGTTGGCCAGGAGCCGGCCGAGGCTACCGGCCGCCTCGCCATAGTACTGCGAGAAGCTGGTGCCTTGGATTTGTTTCGAGTTGCCGAGGTCGGCGAGCGCGAGCGCGTTGCCGTTCCCGCCGGGGGCGGAAGGCACGGCCGTTGCCAACTGGTCTGGCGTGAGGGTGTTGGCGGCGAGTGTGGAGGCGGCGCTCTTGGTGGGGTCGTAGACGAACAGGGCCGCGCCGGGCTGGCCGTTCTGGTCAAGCCCCGAAGCGAGCGTCGTGTTCACGCGATCGGCCAGGGTTTTGGCGAGCGTGTCGAGCCGGGACGAGAGATCGGTGGCGATGTTGTTCTGGAAGTCGAGAGCGCCGCCGAGCTGGCCCGAGGTGATGTTGGCGGAGATGTCCTGCCCCGCGGCATCGCGGATGACGGCCTTGCCCGTTGAGAAGTCCGCGCTCAAGGGGTAGAGATTCTCGCCGACCGTCAGCGTGGTTTGCCCGCCCACCAGCACCTGGAGCGACCCTTCGTTTCCCGAGACCACCTGGATGCCCACCAGATTGGACAGGTCTTCGAGCGTGGCGTGCACCTGCGCCTCGAGACCCGGATCTTCGAGCTTCCGGTGATCGGTGCGGACTTCGCGGTTGTAGGTCTGCACCAACTCCCCGAGCCGGTTGATCTTCGAGACGACCGAGTTGATCTCTGTCTGGCCGCCAGTGGTGGCTGCTCCGAGCGCCGATGAGGCGAAACGGAAGCTCGCCGCCAAGTCTTTCGCGGTTTCGATTGTCCGCTGCCGCGCCGGAGCGTCGTTGGGCGAGATGCTCAGTTCGCTGAAGCTTTTGAATAACGCGTCGATGGATCCGCCAAGGCCGGATCCGCTCGAAATATCGAACAGCGGCTCGATGCGTTCGAGACCGGCGGCTTGCTGGTCGTACTTGGCTTTCTGCGACGCCTGGTCGCGCACGCCGGTTTCGAGGTACTCCTTGCGCGCCGAGATGATCCCAGCGTCTTCCACGCCGCCGGCCAGCCCGTTCTGCACTTCGAACCGTTTGGCCACCAGTGCCAAGCTCTGTTTGACGTAGCCGGGGCTCTTCGAGTTGGCGACGTTGTTACTCGTCAGCTCGATCGACTTCTGCACCGTCCGCATCGACTCGGCGACGGTGGCGAGGGATGCCATCAAGTTGCTCATGGCTACCTCACCCTTCCCACGCCCGGCTTGGCCGGCTGGCGATCTCGACCTTGCCCGCCGGACCGTATTGTCCCGCTGTCGGCACCGAGAGAGCCGCGCAAGCCATTCGCATCGATGCGCCGTGGTGCAGGAGCTTCGCCGCCTGCTTCACCAGGACCGAAAGCACCCGCCGCTGCGGATCGGGACAAGCCGCTCGTTCGAGAACTCGAACCGCCGCGGTGAGCTCCGTGCGGGCTCGCTCGAAGCCGGCTGTGGTCGGCTCGGTGAGATGCTCCACTGCCTGCCGCAAGGCCGCCTCTGCTCGCGCGAAAGGGCTCGGGACTTCCATCGGGAGCCCCTATCGCGCACCCTTGGCGCTGGAATCGGCGCTCGAGTCAGACAGCGCTTCGTCCACAAGCTTGCTTCCGACAACAGAGGAGTCTACGCGGTAGGTTCCGGCCTCCACCTGCGCCCGTAACTCTTCCACCTTGCGCTCTTGCTCGGGCCCGCCAGAGGCGATCTCCCGGAGCTGTTGCCCAAGCGTGGAAAGCTCGACCCGGTCAGATGAGCCATTGCCGGAGTCTCCCGGCCCTACCCGGCCATACCGGCTCAATGCCTGCTTGGTCTGCTCCGCTTTTTGTGTCTCGTGGCTCGCAGGCCCACTGATTCCGCCTAGCGTAGTTTGGTCTATCTTCATGGTGCCTCACTAGAGCATATCGGAGCGGACGGCCGATGTTTGAGGAGATGCGAACGTTTTCGTGCAAAGCCGCGTATAGTGGAAGTGAGGAGTCATCGCCGCATGCCTGATCGATCCATCTTGTTGATGGTCCTTCCTTTCGCCGCCTTTGCCGCCGGAGCTTCCACGCCCCGGCCGGTTACCTTTTACAAAGACGTGCTCCCCGTCCTCCAGAAAAACTGCCAGGAATGCCACCGTCCGGGCGAGGCCGTACCCATGGCTCTCCTGTCTTACGAACAGGCCCGCCCCTGGGCCAAAGCCATGAAACAGGCGGTCCTCTCGAAGAAGATGCCGCCCTGGTTCGCCGATCCGCACGTGGGCAAGTTCACCAATGAGCGCGGCCTCACGCAGGCCGAGATCTCCACGCTCGTCTCCTGGGCCGACGGCGGGTCGCCCGCTGGCAACGCGAAAGACGCTCCCGCTCCCCGGACCTTCGCTGAAGGTTGGGGCATCAGCCAGCCCGAAGCCGTCTTCGAGATGCCGGAAGAGTTCGAGGTGCCAGCCACGGGTACGGTGGAATACACCTACTTCATCGTCCCCACCGGGTTCACCGAGGACAAGTGGATCCAGATGGCCGAGGCACGGCCGGGCAACCGGTCGGTAGTGCATCACATCATCGCCTATGTGCGCGCTCCGGGATCGAAGTGGTTCCGCGATTACCCGGTGGGGAAGGCTTTCATCCCGAACAAGGGCGGCGACCGCAATCGCGAAGGTGGTGGCGAGTTCGTCACCGGCTACGCGCCCGGTTCGCATCCGGAGAACCTTCGCCCCGGCCAAGGCAAACTGATCAAGGCCGGCTCCGACATCGTCTTCCAGATGCACTATACGGCGAACGGGAAGTCCGCGGTGAAAGACCGCTCGAAGGTCGGGTTCGTTTTTGCAAAGCAGGCTCCCACGCAGCGAGTGCTGACGCTGGCGGCTACCGACAACAAGTTCGTCATCCCGCCCGGCGCCGATAACCACCGCGTGGATGCCGCCGTTACGCTCCACCAGGAAAGCGAACTCGTGTCCATGCTGCCGCACATGCACCTGCGCGGCAAGGCGATGGAGATGCGGGCGGTCTATCCCACCGGCGAAGTGGAGAAGCTCCTGTGGGTTCCGCGCTATGACTTCAACTGGCAGCTTTGGTACCAACTCCCCGCCGCCAAGAAGCTCCCCGCCGGAACGCGCATCGAGGCCAGCGGCTACTTCGACAACTCGGCCAACAACAAGGCGAATCCCGATGCTTCGGCCGAGGTCCGCTACGGAGACCAAAGCTGGGAAGAGATGATGTTCGCATTCTTCGATGTCGCCATTGATGCCAAAATGAATCCGGGCGACCTGCTGCGGGCTCCCAAGAAGAAGCCTGTCTCAGGGGCCAGCGGCGGAAACTGAGTGGGCCGGATCCCGGCAGCCTATGTGCTTGTGCTCGCGCTGATTCCTGCGGCCCGGGCCCACGGACCCATCTCCACCAAGCTGACCTGGACCCGCGAGATCTCCCGCATCGTCTACAAACGCTGCGCCGGATGCCATCGCCCCTCTGGCGCTGCCCCGATGTCGTTTCTGAGCTACGACGACGCGCGGCCCTGGGCCACGGCGATCAAAGAGGAGGTACTCGCCCGCCGGATGCCTCCGTGGAGTGCGATGAAAGGCTTCGGTGAATTCCAGGGCGATATCTCATTGACCGCCGAGGAGATTCATTTACTGGCCGATTGGATCGAGGGCGGTGCCCCGGAAGGGGACGCGAAGTATCTGCCGGAACCTCCGGCGGCCCCTGAGAAGCCGGACATGGGAGCTCTTCGCGGGATCGCGGTTCGGGGCTCGCTCACGTTGAAGGCGGCGATGGCGGTGGCCGCGATTCAGGCTTCCGGGCTTCCGCGCGGAGGGTCGCTACAGGCGGTGGCGGTTCGGCCCGATGGGTCGTTCGAGCCGCTGCTCTGGATCTATCCCTTCCACGAACGCTGGAACTGGATCTATCGCTATCGGGAACCGGTTCGGCTGCCCGCCGGCACGCGCATCGAGGTTACTGCTCCAGGCTCGGTGGTGCTCAGCGCAACTCGCTGACCGGCACGTCGAACTTCACCGTATTCACCACGCCTTGCCGTTGGAACTGCACCCACACGCGATACGTGCGCGGGCGGGGGAAGATCACGTTGAACTGGAGGTCGCCGCCGTTCACCAGGAACGGATGGTCGTGGATGAGGTCCACTAGATCATCGCTCGCGGTGAGCAGGTGTCCCCACGCGCCGAGGTACTGCTCGAGCCCGTCAGCCGGAGCGATGCGGAAGTGCAGTTGCGTCTCCTGACCGGCGAGCGGCGCGGGCTCGGTACGCAGTTCCACGGAAATGTTTTGGGCGCGTTGCGGCGTGAGATTCGCGGCGATCTCCGGCGGTGGCTCGAGCCGCGCGCCTGCCGTGAAGATCGTCTGCGTCAGGAATTGCGGCGTGGCGCCTTTCGGGTAGCAATCGGCCACCAGCCTATAGGCGCCGGGGCGGGGAAGCGTGGTCTCGAATAGGAAGGTACCTGAGGCGGTGGGCTCTGGGTGTTCGTGCGCGAAATAGGAAAGGTCCTGACTGATCAGGAACAGGTGAAAGATGCGCTCGTGAACGATCTCGAACTCGCGAACCACCGCACCGGTTTTCGGATGGAGCACCGCGAACTCGAACCGCGTGGGCTTTCCGGCACGGAGCGGCGACGGCTGCGCGGTTACGCGCAACCGGTAGCTCTCCGGATCAGGGAGATTCGCCACCAGCTTCATCCCACAACGCGGACACTTCCCCGGACCCGCCGACCGCACGTCGCGATCCATCGGACACAAGAAATCGGCGGGCGGCGGCTCGGCAACCTTCTGCGCCGCGCGAGCCGCACCGCCCATCAGAAACAGGCGCCGGCTTACGACACCGGTTCGAAGGGCCATATCCGCGTGGTGGAGTATCCGCCGTCGACGGCGATGCACTGGCCGGTGATGTAGTTCGCGCCAGGCGAGGAGAGGAACACGGCGAGCGCGGCGCAGTCCTCGGGCGTGCCGGGGCGCGGGTTGGCTTGCGCGCCTTCCAGCCAATCGGTCATGTGCTTGGCCTGCCACATGGCGCGATTGAGGTCCGTGATGATGAAGCCGGGCGCGATGCAGTTCACCTGGATGTCATGGCGGCCCCACTCGGCGGCCAGCACGCGAGTCAGGCCGTAGAGAGCGCTCTTGGTCATCGCGTAGACCGCGAGGTAGGGCAGGCCGAGAATCGACATGAGCGAGCCGATGTTCACCACCTTGCCACCCTTGCCGCGTTCGATCATCTTGACGCCGATAGCGCGGGTGAGGTCGACGATCCCGTGCAGGTTGGTCTGCATGATGCGGTCGTACTCTTCCTGGGTGTAATCTTGCAGGCGCTTGCGCACGTTGGTTCCGGCTACGTTGATGAGGATGTCGGCCGATCCCCACGTGTCGGCGCACTGTTTGATCGAAGCGGCGCTGGTCATGTCGAGCGTGTAGGCTTCGGCCGAGTAGCCTTCGGCTTTCAGCGCGTCGGCTTCCTTCTTCAGCTTGTCGGCCGAGCGCGCGGCGAGAACGGTATGGGCTCCGGCTGCTGCCAGCTCCTGCGCGATGGCGAGGCCGATGCCGCGAGAGGCGCCGGCCACGAGGGCTGTCTTTCCGGAGAGATCAAAGGGACTTTTGCGAGGCATAAACCGCCAGTCTAGCAGCCCTACCGCGATTTCCACTTCGAAACCAGCGCCGCGAGCAACCCCTGCCACGGCCCACCCTGACCGCGTTGCCCGGATCGCGGTCGCCCGGCGTTACCAGCGCTGCAGGTCGTCGTAGATGACGATGGGAAGGGTATTCTGACCGAACTCACGAAGGCGGGGAGTCTTCGATCTACGGAGTTTATGGAAGTAGTCGAGCACCTGCATGCGAATCTCGTCGCTGGGAACCACCACCATGTTGACATCGGCGCGGCTGAACCCGTAGTAGTAATGGCCCCCGGATTCGACAGCGCTCTTCGACTCGATGGTCAGGCGCGAGGGGACCACGCGCCATTCGCGTTCTTTGTAGAACACGTCGATGTGCTCGGTCTCGTCACGCGCCGGACCGAGATCGCCCATCTCCTTGTCGAAGGAATAATTCAGGAGCAGGGTCGAGTAGAGTCCCTCCACTTCACCGTGCCCGAGGACAACTTGGCCTTCGGGATCCCGGAGCGTGAGGCTTTTCCCGTGCTTCTGGAGCAGGTTTGCCAACAACACGAGGAACTGTTGATGAACGCTGAGTGTGGCGTAGAGATTGCCGCGGCATTCCTGCATGACCTCGCCAGGGGCTTTGCCTGGGATTTGTCCGGGCAGGTAATCAACGAAGTAGCGGGCTGGATTTCCGCCGACTCTCTTGACATAAGATTTCTTGAAGCCGATTCCGAAACGGCCATAGATCGCCGCATGGTCATGGCACTCGCGCAGGGGAATGTCGGTGAAGCAGACGATCTCGTTGAATACGCTGCCGCCGCCGCCGAACTTGATCTGAGTGCTTGCCGTACGGAGTCCGGTTTCGATGATGGAAGTGAAGACATCGAACTGACGGGCGGGATTGTCCTTCTCGCTACGGGCAAGGAAGTGGATCAAATTGTCGGAGATCGCGGACACAACGGGCAGAGTACCACAGGGCTCTCTGCCCGCTCACGGCGAAAAGCCGAGACCGCACGGGCTTGCCCGGCCTCCGCCAACGCGTATCGCGAAGAGGATCTCCCTACCGCGATTTCCACTTCGATGCGAGCGCCGCCAGCTTGTCATCCATCGTCGCCTGCGGACGAGGCCCACGCTCCTGCCGCGGCCCGCCTGCCGGCCGCCCTTGCTGCGGCGCCGGACCCATCAGCGCTTTCATCGACAAGCCGATTCGTTTCGCCTTGGGATCGACCGCGAGCACCTGCACCTTCACGATCTGCCCCACCTTCACCACCTCGGCTGGATCCTGCACGTAGCGATTCGAGAGCTCGCTGATATGGACCAGCCCATCCTGATGCACGCCGATATCGACGAACGCGCCGAACTTGGTGACGTTCGTCACCACGCCCTCGAGCTTCATGCCCACCTGCACATCAGAGAGTTCCTTGACGTCATCGCGGAAGCTGGGTGCAACGAACTGTTCGCGCGGATCGCGGCCCGGCTTGCGCAGTTCTTCCACGATGTCTTTGAACGTGTAGACACCCACCGAGGCGAACTCGGTGCCCTGCTTTTCCACCTTGTCGAGCAGGTCCTTCGTTCCGATCAGCTCCTGCACCGGAACGCCTAGCTTGGCTGCCATCGTCTCCACTGTGGCGTACGACTCCGGATGCACCGCGGTGGCATCCAGCGGATTCTCGCCGTCGCGAATGCGCAAGAAGCCCGCCGCTTGCTCGAACGTCTTTGGACCCACGCCCGGCACCGCCGTCAGTTGCACGCGCGAGCGGAAGCGGCCGTTCTCATTGCGGTACTCGACGATCTTCTGCGCAGTACGTTCATTGACGCCCGCGACATAGCGCAGCAACGCCCATGACGCGGTGTTGAGATCCACGCCGACGCGGTTGACGCAGCTCTCGACAACGGCGTCGAGCGATTGCTTCAACTGGCGCTGGTCGACATCGTGTTGATACTGGCCCACGCCGATCGACTTGGCGTCCACCTTCACGAGTTCCGCCAGCGGATCCTGCAGCCGCCGCCCGATCGAGATGGCGCCGCGAACGGTGAGGTCGAGCTCTGGGAACTCCTGGCGCGCGATGTCGGACGCCGAGTAGACCGATGCGCCGGATTCGCTCACCACCACGCAAAACATGCCTTCGATCTTCGCCGTACTGAAGAACTGGCGCACGAAAGCTTCGGTCTCGCGCGAAGCGGTACCGTTGCCGATCGCGATGGCCTTGACGCCGTGCTTTCGAATCAGCGCTTCGATCGTGCGCGTCGAGCCAGCCGTGTCATTCTTCGGCTCATGCGGATAGATGACGGCGTTCTCGAGGTACTTGCCGGTATCGTCGATCACGGCGACCTTGCATCCGGTGCGCAAGCCGGGGTCCAGCGCGAGAACCGTAAGCCGTCCGGCCGGCGGCGCCAGTAGGAGATTCTGCAAGTTGTCGCGGAACACCTTGATGGCTTCTTCATCCGACCGGCGCTTGAGCTCGATGCGGATGTCGGTTTGGATCGACGTGTTGAGCAGCCGCTTCCAGCTATCTTCGATGGCGAGTTGCAGTTGCGGGGTCCAATCGCCTTGCGCCTTGTGGATCGCGCTCGACAAGTGAGCGGTGGCGCGCACGGCTTCGAGTTCGATGGTGAAGTAGAGGATGTTCTCGCTTTCGCCGCGCCGGATGGCGAGCATGCGATGCGACGGAATTGCCTTCGCCGGCTCGCGATAGTCGTAGTACATCTTGAACTTCTCTTCCGGGTCTTCGGCCGAATCGGACTTGCGGCTCACCACCACGCCCTCGCCGAGCATCATGTCGCGAAGAGCCTTTCGGAAGTCGGCGTTCTCGCTGATGATTTCGGCGATGATATGGCGCGCGCCCTCGAGCGCTTCAACCACATTGGCCACACCCTTCTCCGCATCCACGAATGTGGCGGCGATCTCTTCGAGCTTCTGCTCGCGAGCCTGCTGGTTCCACAGATATTCGGCCAGGGGCTCGAGCCCTTTCTCGCGCGCGATGGTAGCTTTGGTGCGGCGCTTGGGCTTGTAGGGAAGGTAGAGATCTTCGAGTTCGCTCTTCTCGAGCGTGGCTTCGATGCGCGACTTCAACTCGGGCGTCAGCTTGCCTTGCTCTTCGATGGAAGCAAGAATGGTGGCGCGCCGATCTTCGAGCTCGCGGAAGTAGCCGAGCTTCTCTTCGATCGAGCGGATCTGCACCTCGTCGAGATTGCCGGTGGCTTCTTTTCGATACCGCGCGATGAAGGGAACCGTGCCGCCTTCATCGAGGAGTTCGATGGTGGAAACAAGGCCTCTCAGGGGTACCGCCAGTTGTTGGGAAACGTGAAGAAGAACGTGCGCTGGGAGCGCTGCTTTTTGGTCCGTCATGAGCGAGCAGATCCCATCGTAGACGACGCGGGAGCCGCCGTGGCTGGAGTATAATGACGCGCCGCCAAAAGCGATATGATGATGTGCGAATCCGTATGAGATGGGTGATGTTCCTGCTTGCGGCGATGTCCCTTTCGGCCGAGTGGCGAGCGGTGCGCCTCGAACCCGCCGGCGTCTCGTTCGCCGGACCCGGGTACTCGCAACGTTTCGTGTTGACGGGGACCAGCGAACGCGGTGACGAGTGGGAAGCCTCGCGCGAGTGCTCCGTGCGCTCCTCTGACGCGAATGTGGTCGCCATTGAAGCCGATGCGATGATTGCGAAGGCCAGTGGCGACGCGGTGATCTCGGTGAGTTGCGGCGCAGCCAGCGCCAACGAGAAAGTTCACGTGGGCAGTTCCGCCGGCAAGATGGAGATCGACTTCGCGCGGAACGTGATTTCGATTCTGACCCAGAAGGGCTGCAACAGTTCTTCGTGCCATGGTTCGCCCGCGGGCCAAGCGGGATTCAAGCTTTCACTCTACGGATCCGACCCGGCGGCGGACCGGAAGATGATTGTCGAAATGCATGGCGGACGCCGCGTGAGTCTGGCCGATCCGGAGAAGTCGCTCCTCCTGAAGAAGCCGTCATTCCAGGTGCCGCACGGCGGCGGACACCTCATGACGCAGCAATCGGACGAGTACCGCACGATGCTGCGCTGGCTCAGCGAGGGCGCCAAGCTCAGCGCCGGTGGACCCGGCATCCAAAAGCTCGAGGTATATCCGCGCGAGCGGATTCTGGTGGGGAAGGGGACCAGCCAAAAGCTCGCGGTGATCGGGCGCATGTCTGACGGCACCACGGTCGATTTGGCCGGTGACGTTCGCTACGCGGTGAACGATGAGGCGGTAGTGTCCGCCGTGAAAGACGGCGCGGTGACTGCCAAGGGTCGAGGGCTGACCGTGGTGATGGCGCGCGCGTTCGGCAAGACGGCCACCGCGCAGATGATCGTCATCGATCAGACCGCCGGTACTGCGTATCGAAGCCTCGCGCCGAACAACTTCATCGATGAGCACGTGTTCGCGAAACTGCGCCAGGCGAATATCGAGCCGTTCCCCGTTTCGAATGACCGGACCTTCGTTCGCCGCGTGTTCCTCGACGCGATCGGCGTTCTGCCCACGCCGCACGAGGTGGAAGCCTTCACTGCAGACACGCGAGCGGACAAGCGCGCGCGGCTCATCGATAGCCTGCTCGAGCGCGAAGAATACTCGATGCATTGGCTGATGAAGTTCGAGGACTGGTTCCGCAACTCGCAATACTACTCGCAGGGGCGGACCAATCAGAGCTACAAGCGCTGGCTGGGCGAGATGATCCGCGATGACCGGCCGTATGACGAAGCCGCTCGCGAGATGCTGACTGCCACGGGCGATACCACCGTTCGCCCAGCGGGAAATTTCTGGCATCCGGCAATCGACTTCATGCTCAAAACCTTCGAGGTGAGCAAAGCCACGCCGACCGTGACGCGATTGTTCCTGGGCTATCGCGTGGAGTGCGCCGAGTGCCACAACCATCCGCTCGAAAACCTGACGCAAGACGACTTCTACGGCATGGCGGCGTTCTTCGGCCGGCTCAAGGTGAAGCACGGATACGGGCAATACCGGCGCATCTGGTACAACGCGCGCGAAGGCGAAGTGCTGCATCCGGTGACGAAGCAGCCGGTGGCGCCGAAGTTCCTCGATGGCACGTCGCCGCAAATCGCCGATGGCGCGGACCGGCGCGAGGCGCTCGCCGAATGGATCACGCGAACTCAGAAGATGCAGTTCGCGCGCGCCGCGGCGAATCGGATCTGGGGTGAGTACTTCGGCATCGGGATCGTGGAACCGGCTGACGACTTTCGCTCCACCAACATGCCCACCCATCCGGCGTTGCTGGACCGGCTGGCGACTCACTTCATCGATGGCGGGTTCCGCTTCAAGTCGCTGCACCGGCTGATTCTCAATTCGAAGGTGTATCAACTGAGCGCGCACACGGAGGATCGCACGGGTGGCACGGATCCGCTCGAGAAGCTACTGTTCGCGCGATACGAGCCGCGCAAGATTCCGGCCGAGCCGCTGCTGGACGCGATCGTGCAGGTGACCGGCGTGCCGCACGAATTCGGCGGCTATCCCGCGGGCACGTCTCCCAAGGCTCTGGTGGCCAGCATCGGGATGCCGTATTTCCTGCAGACCTTCGGATTCCCAAAGCGCGACGTGATGGAGCATCGCACGGAATCGCCATCGTTGAGCCAGGCGCTCCATATGATGAACAGCGACACGCTGCTGAAGAAGCTGGCCAAAGAAGACAATGCGCTGGGCGAGATGCTCGCCAGCGAGCCTGACAACGCACGGGTTGTGGAGCGTCTCTATTTGCGAGCGCTGTCTCGCCCGCCCACCGAGCGGCAAGCTTCGGTGATTTCTTCGTACCTGGCTTCCGAGATCGACTCCGGCCGCACGCGGCGAAAGGCGTTCGAAAACGTGCTTTGGACGCTGCTCAACTCCAAAGAATTTCTGTTGAACCAGTGAGGACCGCGATGAACTTCACATCAGCACTCAGCCGGCGCGACCTGTTGCGAGCAGGCGGCATGGCATTCGGCGGAATTACGCTGCCGGGCATCTTGCGAGGAGCGGGCGGTCCTGCGAAATCATGCATCATCATCTTTCAGACCGGCGGCGCGTGTCAGCATGATTCGTTCGATCCCAAGCCGGAAGCGCCGATCGACATTCGCGGCACGTTCGGAACGATTCCTACTGCGGTTCCGGGTTTTCACTTCAGTGAGCTGCTGCCGCGCTGTGCGAAGTCTCTAAACAAATTCAGCGTGATCCGTTCGGTCTACTCGAAAGAGGCGATCCACGAGAAGGCGAAGCAGTACATCTACTCTGGCTCTCGCCCGAACAATGCGTTCAAGCATCCGGTGATCGGTTCCGTGGTGGCGAAGGAGCTCGGCGCGCAGAACGGATTGCCGCCCTTCGTGGTGATCCCATCGAAGGATATTTGCGCGGACTCGGGATTTCTCGGATCCGCGTATGATCCGTTCATCACGGGCGATCCGGCGAAAGAGAACTTCTCGGTGATGGACCTGACGCTTCCGATGGGCGTTAGCTTGGAAGAAGCGCAGGGGCGGGCGAAATTGCTTGCGGCGCTCGATGACGACCTGCGGCGCGTGGAGAAGTCGAAAGTGATCGAAGGGATGGATCACTTCTATCAGAAGGCCTTCGATCTGGTTTCGTCGCCGGACGCGAAGAAGGCGTTCGACCTTTCGAAAGAGCCCGCCGCGCTTCGCGACAAGTATGGACGCAACACGGCGGGGCAGGGCGCGCTACTGGCGCGGCGGCTGGTGGAGGCGGGTGTACGGTTGGTGACGATCTTTCACGGGGGCTACGACACGCACTCGAACAATGACCGCACGAACAAAACATTATTCCCGGTTTTTGATCAGGCGTTCGTCACGCTGCTCGAAGATCTCGAACAGCGTGGCATGCTGAGCGAGACGCTGGTGCTGCTGCTCGGCGAGTTCGGCCGCACGCCGCATATCAACCACTCGGCGGGCCGCGATCATTGGCCGGGCGTGTTCTCGATTGCGGCTGCGGGTGCGGGAGTGCCGGGCGGGCAAGTTATTGGATCGAGCGATGCGGATGGCGGGGCGCCGAAGGACCGGCCGGTGTCGATCGAGGATATTGGCGCAACTGTCTACAAGAAGCTCGGCATCGACTACACGAAGGAGTATCGGACGACCGGGCGTCCAGTGAAGATCAATGCCGAGGGGCACCCGATCCGAGAGTTGTTCGCATGAAGACTGCGATATCCCAGATTTCTGCATTCTGTCATGGCCAGAGCCAGTCATGTGCTAGCCGCGAAGAGCTCAGACCGCAGCATTGTAGCCGCGATGTGGGGCAGGCTTTAGCCTGCGGCGGACTTCAGTCCGCCCCGGCCCCTTGCGGGACTGAAGTCCCGCGCAGGCTAAAGCCTGCCCCACTGGCTCTCGCACTGGTGTTGTTGGCCGTGTCCGCCGTTGCGCAGGAGAGCACGACAGTGCGGTTTCTGCGCATCGTTCCCCTCGGCGGCATGCGCGGGACCACTGTCACCGTCGAAGTGATCGGCGAGAAGCTCGAAGCACCCACCAGCGTTTGGTTCGACACGCAAGACCTCGAGTGGGCGGAGACGATCGAAGCAATGGATAAGAAGGTCCGCGGCCGGATCCGCATCGCGCCCGGCGCTGCTCTGGGCCCGCATATCATGCGCCTCCGCACTAAGTCCGGACCCACGAATTCCCGCCTCTTCCATGTCAACCAGTTCCCTTCGGTCGACGAAGCCGAGCCGAATGACATCCCGGTGAAGGCACAGGCGATCGATCTGAAGCCGCAGGTGCTCCACGGCTACCTCAACAAATCCGCTGACCTCGATTACTATGCGTTCGAAGCCCGGGCCGGTGAACGCTGGACCTTCGACCTTCGCTCGCTCGAACGCGGCGGCTTCCTCGAATGCGAACTCGCGATCCTCGACGAGCGCGGCAAGCAGATCGCCTTCAATGACGATCGCGACGACTACCTCGAAACACCTTTCATCGAACATGTTTTCCGCACCGGAGGCAAGCACTTCCTCAAAGTGGACCAATACCGCGGACCGCAAGGCGTCACCTGCGGCAGCAATTGCGGGTACATGCTCGAGATGTCGCAGCTTCCGGTGGTCGAGTCGGTGTCGCCGCTCGGCGCACGCGTGGGCTCGAAGCTCGAACTCTCGATCGATGGGCGAGCGCTCGACTCGGTGACCGAAGTGCACCTCGCCGCCGCGCGTGCGGGCGAGTACTACCGGCTGACCTTTCCATTCTCGATACCGCTGCGCGCTGGCCCCGACCGTCAGCAAAGGATCGACGGCCGCATCGTGAGAAAGGCCGGCGTTCACATTAGCGCTCAATTCGAGATTCCGGGGGGTGCGCCGGCAGGGCTCTATCGGCTCTGGCTCACAAGCCCGCAGGGCGTCGCCGAGGGAATGAACCTCGAGATCGACGATGTGCGCGAGGGCGTGCCCACGGACTGGTACTCCGGCGAATTCGTGATCAACGGCCTGCTCGCGAAACATGACGAGCAGCATTCGTGGACCGTCGAAGCGAAGAAAGGCAAGCCGCTCCATTTCTGGACGCTCGCCGCGCAACTCGGCCTGCCGCAGATGGACACCGTGCTCGAGTTGCTCGACGAAGCCGGCAAGCTCGTCGCCGACCATGACGACCTGATGACTGGGCAGGGAACCGTGATCGGAAACCCCGACTCGAGTCTCTACTACACGCCAAAGAAGGACCAACGGCTCCGCCTCGTGGTGCGCGACCGCATTGGCCGCGGCGGGCCCGGCTTCGCCTATCGCCTGCACGTCAAGAGCGAAGAGCCCGGGTTCCAGTTGATCACCGAGCCCGAGGAGTTCACCATCCCGCGCGGCGGCGAAGCCGAGCTTTCGGCGCTGCTGATCCGCCAGCCTGGGTTCGAAGGGGCCGTCGACGTATGGGTAGAGGGCCTACCATCGGGCGCCGAAGCCGGACGCGGCGCATTTCGAGCCGGCCAGTTCTTCGGCCCATCGGGTGACGGGGACAATGTGATCATCCCCGAGGCGCGCTTGAAGATCCGCGTTCCCAACGGTCTCGAGCTGGGCGAGTATCCGATTCGCGTGGTGGGCCGCGCGAGCGGCGGCCCGCTGGTGGAGGCGTTCACCACGTTGTGGATCGGCCCGCGCGGCAAGCGCAACGACGTTCGCCGCCCTATGCCCGCCATCACGATGACCGTGGTGGATCAGGCTACTTCTTCACCGTCCGCACAAACACGAACTTCTGATCGCCGGCAGTGACGCGATGCTTCGGTAGCAAGGCTTGGCCGCCGGGTATCCGATTCGCGTGGTGGACCGCGCCGGAGACCGCGCTCCCGTGGAAGCGTTACTACGTTATGGATCGGCCCGCGCGGCAAGCGCAACGACGTTCGCCGCCCCATGCCCGCGATCACGATGACCGTGGTGGATCAGGCTACTTCTTCACCGTCCCCACAAACACGAACTTCTGACCGTCGGCCGTAACGTCGTACTTCGGGAGCCACGGAGCTTCTTCCGGGAAGTTGCCCTTCATCCTTGAAATCGCGAACAGGCGTTTTGGCGCGGAGTGTTGGAACTCGCCTTCGCCCGTCGAGACCTCCACGCTCATCATCGTCTCGTTGCCCATCATGTAGAACAATTCGCGCCCATCGGCTCGCCAGCGAACCTGACCGCCTCCGCCGGCCCAGCCGTTGGCCAACGGCCGCGACACCTTCCAGCGCTTGCGCGGTTCGCGCGTGGCGGCCACGTAGACTTCGAACGGCCCCTCGGCGTTCGAGACGTAGGCGATATAGAGTCCGTTGGGCGAGAATCGCGCGCCTTCGGTCCAAGCGGGACCGTTGCCGAGCAGCGCGATCGGTTCATCTTCTCCCAGTCGCCACAACAGCACGTCGCGCTTGGCATCGGCGTGCGTGAACAGCAGCCACTTCCCTGTGGGCGACCACGAACGCGGATACTGGGCCCCTTCTTTCTTCATGATCAAGACCTCCGGCCGGTCCGGATCGAGATCCTTGCGGTAGAGCTCGTAGTTGCCCAAACGTGAACTGGTGAAAATGATTTGCTTACCTTCGGGCGACCAGACGGGGAAATTGTCATTCCCCTTGGCGGGCGCGATGGCGCGCTTGGTTCCGGCGGCAACGTCGTGAATCCAGATGTCGCGGTCATTCTCTTGGCCATCGCGCGCGGAAACAGCGATCCACTTGCCATCGGGCGAAAGCTCCGGGAAGAAGATCGCCATCTGCGCGGCGCCCACTTTGCCGAGGACTTTGCCCGCGCGGTCTACCCACACCATCTCCTGCGGCATTTCGTCCGCCGCCGGTTGCTGTGCCCACGTGGCGCACGCCGCGGCTAGCAAGCATAGGTGCTTCATCGTTCCGCCTCCGCTCCCCGCTGGATCATCTTCTCTTTCGCCTCCGCATAGAGCTTTCGAATCTCTTCGCGCTCGAAATCATTGTTGAACGGTCCTGTTTTGAGCGCGCGGTCGAGAGTTCGGTCGATCCACTCCACGAAATACTGCGCATCGGCCTTCGAGCGCACAGGCTTCCCGCCCACGTTGATCCAGACCGGCATTGTGGCCGCGAAGGGAAACGGCCGCCGGATCGGATCGCGCCCATACTTCGCCCGCACCTGCGCCGAGATCCAGCCGCTGCCTTCCACCGGGATCGTCTTGCTCAGCGTGGCGCGATTCGTCGCATCCGCGGGTTTCAGCTCAGCCACCGCGACGCCGTTCTGCATGATCTCGATCGTCTCGATCGCATTGATCGACGCCACCTCGGCTGAAACCTGCACCGTGTGTTTGCCGGTGGGCAGGCGAATTTCGTCGCCTGGCTCGCGGCCATTCACGCGCAGCAGCACCAGCGGACCCGACGTAACGAAGCTGCGCCCGGCGCGGAAGTCGGCGGTCCACTTGTCGTAGTCGAGCTTGGCGCCGCTGCGGACGTAGACGCGGTTCGATCCCAGTATGTAGCTGCGATAGAAATTCGGAAATGCATCTTCGCCGGCTGACGCCACTACCTTGTAGCCGCAGTTCCAGGCCTTGTAGAGCGGCTCCATGCCCGAGAGCGCATTCGCTTCCACGAAGTCGACGTTGTCGAGCGCGAGATCTACCGCGAAGTGCGGACCCGCTCCGTGCGCGTACCCTGCCAGCCCGCCCTGTGCGCGCGCCACGCGATACGGCGTGGAGTTGGAGGGATAGATGCTGTCGACCACCGTGTTCTGATAGCCGGTGTAGTCCGGAATGACGTAGTGCTGCTTCAGATTGAGGAGAGTCGCGTGCCCCCAGAACGGCGGATGGTACTCCTGGCCATGAAACAAAATCCCATTTATGTTTGAAACAGGATCGGGCTTCCCTGTGAAATGTGCGATGTCGGGAATCCGCTGCTCCTTGTTGCAGATCAAGTTGTTCAGAACGTGGATATCCTCAGCTTCGGCCTGCTCCATCAGCTTGGCTGGAGTGTTGAAGTACACGCCGGCGTAGTTCATGTGGAAGTGGTTGTCGCCATCCCACCAGCCGCGGGCAGGGAAGTTGTCCAGGCGCTTCAACGTCACGGTCAATTCTGTACGCACGCCCTCGGGCAGCGCCACTTGCTTCTCCACCGGCATGTACTCGAACCCGCGCGAGAAGGCGAGCTTCACTGGACCCGGCGGCAGCTCCACTTCGAAATCGCCATCGGTATGGAAGTAGTGATACTCGCGCTTGTCCATGTGGTCGAACATGAGCCAGTCGGCGCGGAACCAGCTTTCCGTAGGCGCGTAGGCGCGTCCGTCGGAGGCATTGAGATGCACGCGCGCCCGCATGGGCATCGCCGACGCCGCATCCAGCACGCGAACATGCAGGCGCGCCATCTGTCGCTTGTAGACTAGCTTCGCGACCTTGATCTCTTCCATCTTTCCGCCGAACCAGTGCCACAGCCACAAGCGCGTGTCGCCGGTTTCGTTCGAGATGAACGCGATGCGCGTGCCGTCAGGCGACCAGCGCGGCGTGGTGCGATCGAAGTCGCCGTAGGTGAGCGGAAACGCGTCGCCGCCCTTGGGAGGCATCGCCCACAACTGTTGCCATTGCCGGCCGAGGTACGAACTGTAGACCAGCTTTGCGCCATCGGGCGAAAGCGTGGGGCGCGCCTTCCAGGTGGTTTCTTCGTAGTGGAAGCGCGTGAGCGGAGCATTCGGTTCGGCGCGCATGCGATAGAAGCCGCCCGAGCCGTGCTTGTTGTCGCGATTGGAGACAAGGATCAGTTCGCGGCCATCGCGTGTCCAGGTGGGATGAATGTGGAGCGCCCATTTGCCGTAGTAAACCGTTGGCGGCACCAGTTCGAAATCGCGAGTGAGCATGGTGGGAGTTCCCGCTACGCCGGCCGAGAGCGGCATCGTGTAGATGTTGTAGTTGCCGTTCGGCCACGTGGAGACATACGCGATGCGCGAGCCGTCGGGCGACCACTCCGGCTCCACATTGATCGAATTGCCACTAGTGAGATCCCGCACTGAGCCATCGCGCAGATCGAGCAGCTTCAAGTGGATCGTCTCGTCGAGATCGGACGTGTAAACGATCCACCTGCCATCGGGCGACCACGCAGGCATCGACGCGTAGCCCTTGTCGCGCGTCAACTCGTGCGCCACCGTCTCGCCGAGCCTGATCTTCCAAATCGACCCCTTCATCGCGAACGCGATTTCCTTCCCATCGGGCGACCACGTGGGAAAGTTCGGACCATTCGTGATCTGCGGCAGATAGCATTCGAGCGTGTAGGGCTCGCCGGTCATGATGCGCGAGAAGATCCGGCGTTGCCCCTGCGCGAACACGAGCGACGCCGCCGCCAACAGCGCAGCCGCTCTCAAGCCTTTCGCCCTTCCGCGGTGAAGAACTCGCGCAAGCGGCGCGCGGCCAGGATTTCGTCGCCGTCTTTCATCGAGCGTGTTTGGAGTACGCCGCCCTCGTCATCGTCGTAGTACATCATGCGCGGCTCGCCGTTGAAGAGCTTCTTCGCAGCCTCCTTGCCCGTGAGCGGAATCACCTTGCGATCCCAATCAATGCGCACTTCGCCGAACTGCTGCGGGTTCACGCGATAGGCGGCTGTGAATCCCGGGATGCCTTGCAACTGGTCCGCCATGTAGCGTGCTTTTTTGTTCCAAGTCTCTTGGACCATGGTGTGGTCGAGGTTGGCGTAGCGTTCGAGCGCGACCACGAGACCGACGATTTCCTCTTTGCCCACCTTCATGCCGCGACCGATGTTGGCGTTCGGCGAAGCGTGGATCACGGCGGCCTCGATCAGATCCTTGCGGCCGGCGAGAATGCCGGAGGACTGCGGCCCTAGGATGCCTTTGCCGCCGCTGAAGACTACGAGGTCGGCCGCGATCCAGCGGTTCAGATTCGAAGCCGGAGGAAGCTCGGAAGCTGCGTCCACCAGCACCGGCACGCCGTGCTTCCTGCCGAGCGCGATGTAGTCGGCGATGGTCATCACGCCCTTCTTGGGATTCTGTTCAGTGCTTGCGAGCGCGGCGAGCATCGCAGTCTTCTCGCTGATGGCAGCTTCCATCTGCTCCTTGGTGTCGAATTCGCGGACGGTTGCGCCAGCGGCTCGATAGGCACGGTCGTAGAGAATGCGGTGCGCTTTCTGGATCAGCACCTCGCGCTTGGCCCAAGTGGGGTGGGGCAGCGCTTCGATCTTGGTTTTGTCGTTGCCGGTGAGGCAAGCAGCGCAGCCGAGCAACATCGATGAGAACGATCCGCAACTGATCATGGCGGCCTCGGTCTTCATCACCGCGGCTACGCGCATGCCTGCCGCGGCCTGGAGTTCGTTCATGTCGACAAAAACGTCATTGGCTTCCTGCATCGCGCGCAGCACTTCCGGCGGCATCAACGATCCGCCGAAAGCCGTGGTGTGCCCGCGGCAGGTGAGGATCGGCCGCACGCCGAGCATCCGCTGATAGATGCTGTCTTCGTACAGCACCTTCTGCCGTGCCTCGAGTTGACTCGCCATTCCAGCAGCGGCCGTTGCTTGGAACAATTGCCGTCGCGAAACCTTGGTCAGTGCCCATTGCATCCAATTGCGCATGTGAGTCTCCTGTCCAAGGCATTTTATATTACTGTGGTTGTCATGAAACCAGACCGCCGGACTTTTCTTGCGGCAGCGGCCGGAGCCGCCACTGCCACGGCCGCCAACGGTAGTGTCGATTGGCGCGCGATTCGCGCGGAGTTCCCGTGGGTGGAGAAGCAACTCTTTCTCAATCCCGCAGGCTGGCACCCGATGCGCAAGAAGGCGGTTGAGGCCATGCAACGGTATCTCGACTTCAAGTTACTGGGGCCCACTGAGGGGCGCGGCGCGCATGCCAGTGGACATCAGGAAGACGCGCGGCGGCTGTTTGCGAAGTTGATCAATGCCAGGCCCGCTGAGATCGCGTTCGTGCAAAGCACGCTGATGGGCGAGAACGTTGTGGTCTCGGCGCTCGGGATTCCCGGCGGCAAATGGAACGTGGTGACGGACGAGTTGCATTACGAGGGTTCGCTCTACATGTACTCGTCACTGCAGAAGCAGGGGCTGGATCTGCGCATCGTCAAGCTGAAGGATCAGCGGATCGATCCGAACGATGTGGACAAGGCCGTGGACAAGAACACACGTCTCGTTGCCACGTCGCTCGTTTCCTGCGCGAACGGCTGCCGGGCGAATGCGAAGGCGCTGTCGGAGATTGCGCACGCGAAGGGCGCATACCTGTACACCGACGTGATCCAAGCGGCGGGTGCGGTGCCGATCGACGTGCGTGCGTTGGGCATCGACTTCTGCGCTTGCTCCGGATACAAGTTCCTGATGGGCGACCGCGGACTCGGCTTCCTCTATGCTCGCGAGGATTTGATCGGCAAGGTGGCCAAGCGGTTCCAATTCGGCGATCGCCAGTTCAACGATTTCCAGTACCACATCTTTCCGAACGATCCCGCGGGGCCGCGGCCGGCGACGTGGGAGACGCGGTCGGGCGCTGGTGGGCATTTCGAGGTCGGCAACATCGCCACGGTGGTGGCGGCGGGGCATGCGGAGAACTTGCGATTCATTCTCGATCTTGGCGTGGATCGGATTCAGGCGCATGCCAAGCCGATGGTGGAGCGATTGCGGAAGGAACTGCCCAAGCTCGGATATCCGTTGATGACGCCCGCGGACACGCCGACGCCGACCACCTCATTCGTGGTGGCGGATCAGGCGAAGCTGACGGCGAAGATGAAGCGCGCGAATATCGATGTGAAGCAGCAATGGAGCCAGATGCGCGTGTCGGTGTCGGTGTATCACGAGATGTCGGATATTGACCGGTTCCTGAATGCGTTCGGTTAGTGAGAGGTGAGGGGCCACAGGCCCTCAGCGGACCGTAGGTCCGCCCCACCTAGCCGAGTGTATTGAGCGTGCCCACTCGGGACTTCTCATACGCCGCGATCGCAGCTTCCTGTTGCAAGATGTAGCCCATCTGGTCCACGCCCTCGAGCAGGCAATGCTTCGCGAACCCATCCACAGGAAACTTCACACTCGACCCATCGGGCAACGTGAGCGCCTGCTCCGCCAAGTCGATCTTCACCTGCGCCTTCTCGTCCTCAGACAAGGCAAACAGCTTCGCGTGCGTGGCCTTGTCCACCACGATCGGCAGCAACCCGTTCTTCAGCGAGTTGCCCTTGAAAATATCGGCGAACGAGGTGCTGACCACGGCCCGGAATCCGAACTGCGTCAGCGCCCACGGAGCATGCTCGCGCGAACTGCCGCATCCGAAGTTGTCGCCCGCCAGCAGCACCTGCACGCCTTGCGCGCGCGGCTGGTTGAGGATGAAGTCGGGCTTGGGATTCCCCTGCGCGTCATAGCGCCAGTCGCAGAAAAGCTGCTTGTCGAGTCCCTCTTTGGTGGTCGTCTTGAGGAACCGCGCCGGAATGATCTGGTCAGTGTCGATGTTGTCCACCGGCATCGGCAGAACACGGCTTTCGAACGGTACGAATTTTTCCATGGATCGGGTCCTCTCTTTAGAGCAGCGTTCTCACATCGGTCACGACGCCAGTCACGGCGCTCGCCGCGGCCGTCAGCGGACTCGCCAGGAACGTGCGTCCGCCCTTGCCTTGCCGACCTTCGAAGTTGCGGTTCGAAGTGGAGACGCTGTACTCGCCCGGCTGCAGTTGATCGCCGTTCATGGCAATGCACATCGAGCAGCCCGCTTCGCGCCAATCGGCGCCGGCCTCGCGGAAGATCGTGTCGAGCCCCTCGGCTTCGGCTTGCCGCTTGATCACCTGCGAGCCCGGCACTACGAGCATCCGCACCTTCGGGCTCACCTTGCGTCCTTTGAGCACCGATGCGGCCGCGCGCAGATCGCTCATGCGCGAGTTCGTGCAGCTTCCCACGAACACGACATTCACGGAATGCCCGGCCAGCGGCTTGCCCGGTTCCAGTGCCATGTACTTCAGCGCGTTGGTCAGCGAGTCGCGCTCGAGCCGGTCAGACAAGCCAGCCGGATCGGGCACAGCGCCGCTCACCGGGATCCCCATGCCGGGGTTGGTCCCGAATGTGATCATCGGTTCGAGCGCTGCGGCATCGAGCGTGAGTGAGAGATCGTACGTAGCGCCGTCGTCGGTGGGAAGTTGCTTCCAGCGTTGGACAGCGGCGTCCCAGGCAGCGCCTTTGGGTGCGAACTGGCGGCCAGCGAGGAATTGATACGTGGCGTCGTCCGGCGCAATCAGGCCAGCGCGCGCGCCGCCTTCGATCGACATGTTGCACACCGTCATGCGCTCTTCCATCGAGAGCGCGCGAATGGCCGACCCGCAGAATTCGAACACGCAGCCGGTGCCGCCGCCCACGCCGATCCGCGCGATCACAGCCAGGATGATGTCCTTGGCCGTGACGCCGGGCTTCAGTGCGCCGTCGACCTTGATCTGATACGTCTTCGACTCATGCTGCAGCAGGCACTGTGAGGCCAAGACATGTTCCACCTCGCTTGTTCCGATGCCGAAAGCGAGAGCGCCGAATGCGCCGTGCGTGGCGGTGTGCGAATCGCCGCAGACCACGGTCATGCCCGGCTGCGTGAGCCCGTTCTCGGGTCCGATCACGTGTACGATGCCCTGGCGCTCATTCTGGAAGCCGTAGCACGGGATTCCGAACTCCTTGCAATTGGCTTCGAGCTGCGCCACTTGCTTGGCGGCGATCGGATCCACGATCGGCAGTGACCGCGGCGTGGTGGGCGTCGAGTGATCTGTTGTGGCAAACGTGAGATCGGGCCGGCGGACCCTCAATCCGCGTTCGCGAAGGCCAGAGAACGCCTGCGGCGAAGTCACTTCATGCACCAGGTGCAGATCGATGTAGAGCAGCGTGGGCGCGGCTTCGCGCTTGGCTACGACGTGGGAGTCCCACACTTTTTCGATGATCGTTCTCGGCTTCATTTCCGGATTGCCTCACAAACTGCCGCGCCCACTTGTTCGGTGGTGGCGGGTTTTCCTTTCGGGCGCAGGTCGGCGGTGACGTTTCCGCTGTTGAGCACCGCTTCCATTGCTTGGTTGACGGCCGCGGCTTCCTGCTTCAGCCCGAAGCTGTACTCGAGCATGGCCGCCACGGAGCCGATTGCACCGAGCGGATTGGCTTTGTTTTGTCCGGCGATGTCGGGAGCTGAGCCATGCACGGGTTCGTACAGCCCCACCCACGCGCCCGAGGGCTTGCGGCCGCCGATCGAGGCCGAGGGCAGCATGCCGATGGATCCGGCGAGCACGGCGCCCTCGTCACTGAGGATGTCGCCGAACATGTTCTCCATCACCACCACGTCGAACTGCTTGGGATTGAGCACCAGTTGCATGGCGCAGTTGTCCACCAGCAGGTGATTCAGTTCCACGTCCGGATAGTCTTTCGCCACTTCCACCACCACGCGCCGCCACAGTTGCGAGGTCTCGAGCACGTTCGACTTGTCGACGCTGGTTACCTTCTTGCGCCGATTGCGGGCGAGCTCGAACGACATGCGGGTGACGCGATCGATCTCGCCATAGGTGTACGCCATCGTGTTCACGCCGCGAGCTTCGTTGCCTTCGCCCGTGATGCCGCGCGGCGTGCCGTAGTAGATGCCGCCGTTGAGTTCGCGGACGATGATCATGTCGACGCCATCCACCAAGTGGTTCTTGAGCGGCGAGGAATCGAGCAGGGCAGGGTAGCTGCGCACCGGCCGCAGGTTTGCGAACACGCCGAGCGATTTGCGAATGCCCAGAAGCCCCCGCTCGGGGCGCTTCTCGGGTGGCCAGTTATCGAATTCCGGGAGCCCGACCGCGCCCATCAGAGTCGCGTCGGCTTCGAGCGCGAGCTTCTCGGTCTCGGCGGGGAATGGTCCGCCGGTCTTGTGAATCGCGATGCCGCCGAGCAGAGCTTCGCTCAGATTGGCCTTGTGGCCGAATACGTCACAGACGCGGCCGAGCACCCGTACGGCTTCGCGCGTCACTTCGACGCCGATGCCGTCTCCGGGCAGAGTAAGTACGTTGAGTTGCATGAGTCCTTTTGTAGGGCGGGCTTTAGCCAGTGCGGGACTTCAGTCCCGCTTCAGGGCATCGCCAGAAAACCAGTCTTCGCGCGGTCTGTCGAACGCCAGTGCGCCGGTGTAGAGCGGGACTGAAGTCCCGCGCTGGCTAAAGCCCGCCCTACAACGCAAGCTTGTGTGCGGCACTGTCAGTGCGCTCCGACCGCGACGCCAGCCACTTGCTGCACGATGGCATGGATCTCGTCGTTGCGGACGCCTTTCTTCTTGTCGGCGAGCATCGTGAAGCGGTGATAGACCCCGTCGAGTTGCTCGCGCGTCAGTTCGTAGCCCAGGTCCTTGCAGCGCTGGTTGAGCGCATGGCGTCCGCTGTGCTTGCCGAGCACCAAGCGGCTCTCCGGCACGCCCACTGACTGCGGATCGATGATCTCGTAGGTGGCTTTGTTCTTGAGGTAGCCATCCTGGTGGATGCCCGCCTCGTGCGCGAAGGCGTTCTCGCCCACGATCGCCTTGTTCGGCTGCGGACCGAAGGTGATGATCGAGGTGAGCAATTGGCTGGCCGGATAGAGGTGCTCAGTGACGATCTTGGTTTCGAAGGGAAGTTGGTCTTGGCGGACCTTCATCGCGCACACCACCTCTTCGAGCGAACAGGTCCCCGCGCGCTCGCCGATGCCGTTGATCGTACATTCGATCTGGCGGGCGCCGGCCTGCACGGCCGCGATCGAGTTGGCGACAGCAAGGCCGAGGTCGTCATGGCAGTGGACACTGAGGATTGCGCGGTCGCCCAGGGCTTTCACCATGCGGCTGATCAACGCGCCGTACTCCTGCGGAACGGACCAGCCGACCGTATCGGGCAGATTCACCGTGCGTGCCCCCGCAGCCACAACGGCGCGGCAGATTTCTTCGAGGTAGTCGGGATCCGTGCGGGTGGCGTCCTCGGCCGAGAACTCCACGTCCTCGACGTAGCTTCGAGCAAGTTGCACGCCCGCAACCGCTTCGTCAAGAATCTGTTGGCGCGATTTATTGAACTTATACTTGAGATGAATATCGCTGGTGGCGATGAAGGTGTGGATGCGTGGGCGCTTGGCCTTTTCGAGGGACTTCGCAGCCCTCTCGATGTCGAGCCGGACCGCCCGGGCCAAAGCGGCCACTTGCACCCAGCCGTATTCGGCGGATACGGCCTGGACGGCTTCGAAGTCGCCTTCGGACGCGATCGGGAACCCGGCCTCGAGGATATCGACGCCGAGCTCCACCAGTTTCCGAGCCATCCGGAGCTTCTCCGGAACGTTCATGCTGCAGCCGGGCGACTGTTCGCCGTCGCGCAGCGTAGTGTCGAAGATGTAGACACGATTGGACATGGGGTTCTCCATGGCGGGTCGAATCTACGCGGCTCAGAAGGCTTGTTCGCCGTAGCTCGCGTGCCCACCGGCATGTTACGCCGGGCTGTGCGGGACTATTGCGATTATGCTACAGGCAGCCATGATAACGCAAATTTATAATATTGCTGTCGATCATAGCTTGATGCTATGTCATAAACGTTACCTATCGGGCCCGCATTTCGGATCAGGCACGAATGAAATTGAGGCTCGGGTCTAATCGCCGGAGGTCACCCAGGTCGGAAGTGACCACGGTCCTCCCACAGCGCTGCGCGCATACTACAACGTGGGCATCGACTATGTCGGTGGTTCTCGAAGCCGCCAATATCGCCCCGACTGCTCGTGCGTCATCCCGATCGAGATCAGCGATCTCAACCTCCTCGAGTTCCAGAAACCTTCCTAGGCGCACCTGACGTGAAGGATTGCGGATGACTTGGGCGAGCGCAGTAGCTGGAACGAGGAGACGCTGCCCTTCTTCGGCAGCCAACCTGGCGATTGTCCAGAGACGCCGATCGTCTCGTTCGAGGCCGATGAGCCCACCGGCATCGACCATCGCAGTCAAGTGGCTTTCCTCCGTCCGGACCTCCCGCGATCTTCTCTCGTCGAAAGGACCTTTCGGGCCCAGGAGCGCTCCTCCTCGGTCAGCGGCCCACCGGTGGCTTCAAAAATCTCGTCGGTCATGGCAATGAACTCGGCTTCAGCGTCGAGCGACTTCTGCACCGCTCGCTGAATGAAGCCAGATACGCTGGTCGACTTCTTGGCAGCAATGCGCTTTCGAATTGCCTGGAGTTGCCCATCCTCGAGCGTGATCGTGACTGTGGTGGTGGCCATACCGAGTACCATACCACTGTAGAACGAAGCTCACTCCATTCCTCCACTGACTCACGCGGCCTTGGCGCTCCTGTTCCTCGTGCGCGCTTTCTTGGTCAGCCGCCCCTTTGTGGCATCAAGAGTCTCATCGCTCGCCGCAATCAACTCCGGATCGAAGTCTGGCAATTTCTTCACCGCACGTTGAATGAAACCAGACACGCTCTTCGACTTTCTTGTGGCAACACGCTTTCGAATCGCTTTGAGTTGGCCATCTTGGAGCGTAATCGTGATCTTGGTGCGCGCCATACTCGATACCCTACCACTGTTCATTGGCCTAGTCACTCATCAGGAAGATCAGCGGACGCACATCGTCTTCCGGTGTCCACTCCCAGTACCGCACCAGGATCGTGTACACCATCAGCCCCGTCTCGCCCTCTCCGAACGCCAAATACCGCGCGGCTTGCGACACCAGGTTCTGGCGTGAAAGGCCCAGGAACAACCGGATCGGATCGATGAGTTCGCTGATGTAGGCCACCGTGTTCGCGATCGCCAGAGCCTGCGTTACCTGGATCGCATAGTTGCCGCCTTCGCGCCGCACGCGAATGTGGAGATCGGCAATGAACTCGCTCCGGTTGTCGAGCAGTTCCACGTTGAGGAAGGCGATGGGGCTGTCGAGGTTGTAGTGCTTGCGAATCTCCGTGTCTTTGCGTTTACGGACCTCGGCGTTGAAGCTCCGCACGGGCGCCAGGTTCACCTTCTTCCCAACGATCTCCTTCCAAAGCGCCGTGGACTCGTCGTCGGCGAAGGCGATCCGCGACACGCGCAGTTCCGTCGAGCGGAATGATCGCGAGATGCCGCTGACGACGATGATTGCCAGAATGAACAGGCTTGCGATAATCAGGCCGTCAGGGCGAATCCAGACGTTGTCCACGAGCGTGTAGGCGAACACCGCCACCACGAACCAGCAGTAGACGGCCATGGCGCGCGAGCCCTCTTTCCACAGCGCCAGTGCGGCGGCCACGCCTGCCGAGAGCATTAGCACCAGCACGCCCGTCGCGTAGGCGCCGCCCTGGGCGTTCACGTCGGCCTTGAAGACAATGGTCACCAGCACGTCGATGGCGAACAATACCAGCACCAGCGGGCGCGAGAAAGCCACCCAGCGGGGCGCCATTCCGAAGCGCGGCAAGTAGCGCGGGATCAGATGCAGCAGGCCCGCCATCGCCGACGCCCCCGCGAACCAGAGGATCAGGATGCTCGCGATGTCATACGCCGTGCCGAATGCGCTCCCCAACAGTTCGTGAGCCAGGTATGCGATCGCTCGGCCGTTCGCCGGACCACCCGCCTTGTACGCATCCTCGGGAATTAGCAACGCCGTGACGAAGCTCGACGTGATCAGCAGCACGCTCATGATCACCGCGGCCGCAGCCAGCAGCTTGCGCGTATTGCGGATCCGGCCGGCTGGAACTTCGCTGTCCTTGTCGCCGCCAGCCACGAGAGGCATCACCGAGACTCCCGTCTCGAATCCGCTCAAGCCGAGCGCCAGTTGGGGAAAGATCAGAACGCCCGCGACCAGGATTCCCGTCCAGTCGCCCTTTGCGCTCAACGCGCGCTGCCAGTTTCCGAGCGCCTCGGGATGTGAGAAGGCCTCCATGATGCCGCGCACCAGAACCACAATGTTGAGCCCGATGTACGGCAATGCCACCGCTGAGGCCAGTCCGATGGCCTCGGCGAATCCTTTCAGAAAGACCCCGGCCAGCAGCGCCAGCAACCCCAGTGTCAGCAGAATCTGATGCTCGCCGAGGTACGGGTGCAGGAACGGATTGTGGATGGCATGCTCGGCAGCGTCGGCCGCTGAGAGCGTCATCGTGATCACGAAATCGGTGGCGGCGAAACCAAGCAGCGCCAGCACGAAAAGCTTGCCCTTCCATCCATGCAGCAGGTTTTCGAGCAGCGCGATCGAGCCTTGACCCGCGTACGATCGCCGAGCCACCTGCGCGTAGATCGGCAGCGCGCAGAGCAGCGTGACTGCCACCAGGATCATTGTGGCGATCGGCGACAGTGCTCCCGCGGCCAACAACGCGATCCCGGGCTGGTAGCCCAGGGTGGAGAAGTAGTCGACGCCCGTCAGCCAAAGGACCATGTACCAGGGGTGCTGCGGATGGTGGGTTTCGGGATGGCCTTCGTCGTCGACGCGGCCTCCTCGAAACAGCCAACCGGCCACACCCGAGCGCGGAGGCGCCGCCTTGTCTTCGGTGGGGAGATCGGGAAGATGAATGGGTTTGGCCATGGATCCCCACCATCGTACCGAATAGTACTGCTTCCAGGTAACGCTTTGATATAATTAGTAGTTACCAAGTCAGTCCAGGAGCCCTCAGTTTGCCCGAAAACGATCCTCCGCAAGGCCCCCCGTCGCAGCTTCCCCTGGGGGGCGGTGGCGACCAAAAGAACCTGATCCCGATCAATATTGAAGACGAGATGCGCCGGTCGTATCTCGATTACGCCATGAGCGTGATCGTGGGCCGCGCGCTGCCAGATGTCCGCGACGGCTTGAAGCCTGTCCACCGCCGCATCCTTTTCGGCATGGACGAAATGGGTCTCGCCTACAACAAGGCCACCAAGAAGTGCGCCCGCGTTGTGGGAGACGTGATGGGCAAGTACCATCCGCACGGCGACTCGGCCATCTACGAAGCGCTGGTCCGGATGGCGCAGCCGTTCTCGATGCGCTATCCGCTTATCGACGGGCAGGGCAACTTCGGATCCATCGACGGCGATCCGCCCGCGGCCATGCGGTACACCGAGTGCCGCCTGTCGAAAATCGCGCAGGCGATGCTCGAGGACCTCGACAAGGAAACCGTCGACTTCCGCCCGAACTACGACGACTCGACGCAAGAGCCCGAAGTAATGCCGACGCGCATTCCCAACCTGCTGATCAACGGCAGCGCGGGTATCGCCGTGGGCATGGCCACCAACATCCCTCCGCACAACATCACCGAGATCGTCAATGCCACGATCGCGCTGATCCAGAATCCGAATGCGCAACTGGCCGACATCATGCAGATGGTGCAGGGACCGGATTTCCCCGGCGGCGGGTTCATTCTCGGACGCGAGGGCATCCTCAACGCCTACAAGACCGGCCGCGGATCCATCAAGATGCGCGCCAAGGCGGCTACCGAGAAGACGGGTAAAGACCGCGAAGCGATCATCGTCACCGAAATCCCTTACCAGGTGAACAAGGCGCGGCTGATCGAAGCCACCGCCGGCTTGGTGGCCGAAAAGAAGATCGAAGGCATCTCCGACATTCGCGACGAAAGCGATCGCGACGGCATGCGCATCGTCTTCGAGCTGAAGCGCGGGGAAAACGCCGAAGTCGTCCTCAACAACCTCTACAAGCAAACCCAACTCCAGACCAACTTCGGCATCATCATGCTGGCCATCGTCAACGGCCAGCCGCGCGAGCTCGGGCTGATCGATTGCCTCAAGCGGTTTATTGACCACCGGGTGGAAGTGGTCCGCCGGCGCACCGATTACTTGTTGCGCAAGGCCCGTGACCGTGAGCATATCTTGCTCGGATTCCGCCGCGCGCTGCAGCATCTCGACGACGTCATCCGCATCATCCGCGCGTCGAAGAATCCCAGGGAAGCCAAGGAAGGCTTGATGGCCTTCATCTCGCCCGCCGAAGCCAAGGAGTACGCGGCGCTGATCAACGCCGGCGAGCCAGGGCCACGCTTCACCGAGAAGCAAGCGCAAGCGATCATCGAACTGCAGCTCCAACGCCTCACCGGCATGGAGCAGCAGAAGATCCTCGAGGAACTGGCCGAAATCCAGAAGATGATTGCCGAGTACCTCGAGATCCTCGGCTCGGACAAGAAGCTGAAGGGTGTGATCACCGGCGAACTCAAGGACATCGTCAAGGAGTTCGGCGACGAGCGCCGTACCCAGATCGTCGACGATCCGGGCGAGATCGTGCTCGAGGATCTCATCCAGCAGGAAGACGTGGCCGTCACCGTCACCCGCGGTGGATACCTAAAGCGCACGGCGGTGGACACCTACCGCAAGCAGTCGCGCGGCGGCAAGGGCCGCATCGGGATGGGCACGCGTACGGAAGACGTGGTGGAGCACCTGATCATCGGGTCCACGCACAGCTACCTGCTGATCTTCACCACCAAGGGGCGGCTCTACTGGCTGAAGATCTACCACATCCCGGATGTCGGCACCGCCGGCAAGGGCAAGAACATTTCCGGACTCATCAACCTGCAGGAAGACGAGCAGGTGAAGGCGTTCCTGCCGGTGAGCGAGTTCGTGGCCGACCAGTTCGTGGTGATGGTGACCAAGCAAGGCGTCATCAAGAAGTGCGAGCTGTCGGAGTTCGACAATCCGATGTCGCGCGGCATTATCGCGCTCGGCCTGGACGAAGGCGATGAACTGGTTGCGGCGCGGCTGACTTCCGGCAAGGACCTGATCCTCATCGGCACCCACGAGGGCATGGGCATCAAGTTCACCGAAGAAGACGTGCGGCCGATGGGCCGGCCGGCTCGCGGCGTCCGCGGCATTTCGCTCGAGGATGATGACTATGTGGTGGGCGCCGAGATCGTGGGCGAGGAAAGCCTGATCCTCGCGGTTTCCGAGCAAGGCTACGGCAAGCGGACCAAGGTCGCCGAATACCGTCACCAAACCCGCGGCGGCAAGGGCGTGATCAACATGAAGACCACCAACAAGACGGGCAAGGTGGTGGGCATTCTCGCCGTCAAGGAAGATTCGAACCTGATGATCATCACCAAAGACGGCAAGATCATCCGCATCGAGTCGGGCGAGATTCGGCAGGCTGGGCGGTCGACGCAAGGCGTGCGGCTGGTAAGGATGGAAGAAGGCGACGCGGTGGCTGCGGCTTGCGTGGTGCCTGAGTCGGAAGTGGTCGGGCCCGAGCAGTTGGAGATGGAGTAAGCGCGACCGGGGGTTCGATTGGCCAGTGAGTGGAGCCGGATCCGGCTCCACCATCTGGGCCAGTGTGGATTCGAGCTGTGCCAGCGTGAACGGTTTGGCCAGCATGCCATCCATTCCGCATTCGGCGCATCGGATCCTGTCATCGGGCAGTACGTTGGCTGTTACGGCCCAAATCGGAGTTCGATGGGTTCCGGCCTTCAATTCTTCGCTGCGGATGACACGTGTCGCCTCGAAGCCATCGAGAGTGGGCATCTGGCAATCCATGAGCACCGCATCGGGCCGCTTTTCGCGCCATTGCTCCACCGCTTGTGAGCCGTCGGTGGCCAAAGAAACTTCGCAACCCAGCTTTTCGAGCAGCGCCGCCAGGAGTTTCCGGTTGACGGCATTGTCTTCGGCAACCAGGACGCGTTTCCCTCGGAGCCGGCTGCGCAGCACAGGTGCTTGTGGCCGATCCACGGCCGGCACGTCTGCTGCAAGCGCTTGCACCAGGGCGTGGAACGAAACCACGCCACGAAGTACGTTGGCCGCCGGCGGAGGTGCGGTTGCCTCTGAGGCGCGATCTTCGCCGGGCGTCACCCACAGATCGACGTGAGCGGGACCGTCCTCGGCGATCACCGCGCCGGCGGAGGCGGCGAATTGACGCAGGCATCGAACCAACTCCGGATCGGAACCCATCAGTCTGACGCGCCGGCCAGCCAATGGCGCGGGGCTCTCGCCCAAGACGCGCACTGAAAGCGCGAACTCGAAACATGTACCTCGCCCGGGCTCGGAGCGAACTTCGATGGCCCCGCCCATGGCTTCCACCAGCGTCTTGGCGATTACGAGCCCAAGCCCGGTGCCGCCGTACTTGCGCGAGGAACGGCTATCGAGTTGACGGAAGCGCTGGAACAGCGCAGGCAGGTCAGCCGCGGCGATGCCAAGGCCGGTATCTTCCACCGAGAATCGGAGCTGCAAGCCCCCAATACTGGCGCCGGCCCGAACCACCCGGATCCGCACTGAGCCGGCATCGGTGAACTTCACAGCGTTGCCAGCAAGGTTGAGCAGGACTTGGCGCAGCCTGCCGGAGTCGGCTTCGATCACCTCGGGTACGTCCGCCGCAACATCCACATAGAAGGCGATCCCCTTCTCGGCGGTGCGCGCCGTCATCAGCGCTCCGATGTCGTCGAGCAACGCGCGCAGTTCGAATCGGGCCGGAGCCAGCCGCACCGCACCGGCATCGGAGGCCGCCAGGTCGAGAACGTCGTTCACCACGGTCAGCAGCGCTTCCGACGAACGCTGAATGGTAAGCGCGGCATCGCGTTGGCCGGGGTCGAGCGGACTCATCAGCATGATTTCGGTCATCCCCAGGATGCCGTTGAGCGGATTACGGATCTCGTGGCTCATGGTGGCCACGAACCGCGATTTGGCTTCTTCGCTCTCTCTCGCGCGATCGAGCGCCAGAGCCACGCGGCGGCGAGCCCTACGTTCGGACCAGAGCAGCGCCCCGAGCGAAGCGCACAGCAGCAGCACGCCGAGCGTTCCCGCGAGAGAGAAGCTGCGTTGCAGCCTTCTGCGAGATTCCACGGCTCGTGCCAACGTGTCAGCCGTGGAAGAAGTGAGCCCGAGCCAGGGCGAAGTCACCTGGGCCAGGGTTCCGTCGGCGGCCATGGCCAGAATCTCGTTCTGTAGCCGGTCACAGACTTCGCGCAGTTCGCGCCGGGAAGTCAACGCATAGCGGACCTTCGATGCGGCCCGGGACAGGAACCGAAATCGTGTCTGGCCGCATACCGCGGGCGGATCCGCCAATAGTGCCTCCGCATCGGGCCCCACGGCCAACACGGCTGACACTTGGCCAGCGCACAACGCCTCCACCGGAGCCGGCAACGTGAGCATCCGTGCCCCACCCGGCATCGCGGGCCCGAAGACCATATCCCAGAAGCCGGCCGCGGCGGGCCGCACGGCCACTGTCTTGCCCCGCAACTCGTCGAAGGCGCGAATCGGCGACTCTTTCGGAACCACGACAATCAGCGGGGATTCCCACCACGGTTCAGTCAGATACATCTGCCCGCGGCGGCGAGGGAGCGTATCCGCAACTGCTGGATGCAGGTCTATCTCGTTCCTGGCGAACGCTTCGTCCAGCGAACGGTCGCCTAGCCAGACGAACCGGTATGGGAGCCTGGTTCTGGCTGCTGCCGTGCGGAATACGTCGACGTACAGTCCCTCGAACTCGCCTCGCTCGTTCCGAAACGATTTCGAAGACCGGTTTAGCCCAACCCGGTAAGGGCTGGCGGCGGGGGACTGTCCGCCGCAGCCGAGCAACATCGCCATCGTCAGACTGGCGGCCGCCGGCAACCAGAAACTACTTCTTCTGGTGGTGTGCACTACTAGTCCATTTCGACCGGAAGTTCGATTGTCGTACTTCTCTTCCAGATTGCCACACGGAGACGCACAGGCCACATACCCCGCGATTTCCTGGCCGCTGGCCTACTCGCAGGCCGATCCCTGACTTGCTGCCGCTGACAGAACCGGAGCGCTACACGATCTCGGTGAGCTTCCGCTGCGCCGTCGGGAACTTGCCGATGCGCGCTCCCAGAATCTCTTCCGACATCGTCAAGTACAAGTCCCCCAGCGTACCTGTCGTCCGCGTGTGGAGGCCGGTCTTCATCTTGCCGGCGTGTCCGGCCAGGATCAACGCAAGATTATTGTTCTTGTGAAGATTGGCCTCCGCATGCTCATGCACGAACAGCAGCAGCGAGTTGTCGAGCCTTGGCCGCCGCCGAAGGCGCTGGTGGGGAAGGCGTGATTCTGCCAGACGAATAAGGTGGTGGGAATCCTCGCGGTGCGCGAAGGTCTGAACCCCGATCATCGTCATCAAAGACGGCAAGTCCATCCGCATCTTGACGAACGAGATTCGGCGGCCCGGCGGTCGGCTGAAGCCGGGCGACCGGTCCAGACCGAAGAGGTCGACGCGGTGTCTGCGGCTTGCGTAGTGCGTGAG
This sequence comes from Bryobacteraceae bacterium, assembly GCA_046331625.1. Classification (GTDB taxonomy): domain Bacteria; phylum Acidobacteriota; class Terriglobia; order Bryobacterales; family Bryobacteraceae; genus JAXLQL01. The sequence goes on along the minus strand of JAXLQL010000005.1, from coordinate 14,374 downwards.
TCGGAAGTCGACCAGAGCAGTTGGAGATCGACTCGTAACACCCGAATACCGGCTCTTGCCGTTGGCGCGACTAGTCTTGTTGAGTTGAGTGAGTCACGCCCCAAGTGCATTTAGTTTTGTTTATGATCTTCTGATTGACAACAGGGGGGGGTGTACTAGACTTACTATGTCCAATTCTCGACCAGAGGTCACGAAATGCGAGAGCAACGTCCTATTTCTGTTATGCTTTGCTGCCTCGGAATCGCATTGGTCGCCGCGCCAACTGCACTCGCCGACACAGCAGAAGCCTGCAAGAGTCTTCTCGTAGTGGAGAAGTCTTCAAGACTCACACACGCCTCTCAGTGGGACGAGTTCAAGAGCGTCGTCCGCAAGGCAAACTTCGGAACCAAGCAAGAAGCGGTAGCTTCGAGCCTCGGAATCGGAGCGATCATGGCGCAGATCGTCGGTGTCGAACTCAATTACAAAAACGCTGATCGCAATTGGGCTGAATGGCGTGAAGAGTTCTACCGGTCGGACTACAGCAAGTTTAGCCGAGTCCTCAAGCAAGAGATCAGCACGGAGCACCTTAGCGGCGCGTCCGCGAAGCTCGCCGAGACATGCTTGAACGTGCCCGGACCGCAGGGCAGGATCCAGATCGGGGCGAGCATCGATACCGTTGTGGTTGGCCTAAAGTACATCCCTTACGTGGCCGAACAGGCATCCTTCTTGAACGTCCAGGTGAGCCCGAATTCCGATCTATCGCGAGCTTGCGCAAAGACACTACAGAAGAACTTGAGCGGCACGATCGGCGCGAAGTGGCAGGAGGTCCAGTGCCAATGGGATCCTGAAGTGGGAATAGACGTCACGCTAGCCGTCAAAATCGGGGCCGGCAAAGCAATGGTGACCGGGAGAATTAGTTCCCAACGGCTGCCATGCGCCGACTATGCGAAGAGGCAAAATACGATCACGCAAGCCAAGGTGGCCTGCAATGACGTGGTGGAGCGTGGCTACTTCTGGGAAATAGGAGACAAGCGAGTGGAATCCTATCGGCAGTTCTCGTTTCTCAACACAGGTCTGCAACCTGCGTGTGGCAGCACGTCTGAGGGGAAGACCGGCCTGACGTATATCTACTGGCCCCAGATGAAGACTCATGGGCCCGCAGCTGCAATCGCCCAAGTCTTTCAAGGCTACTGTCACCAACCAGGTGTAAACGCTACCACGTGCGCCACCCCTGAAGAAATCAAATCAATCCCGATGGTGGGTGGTATCGAAAGCGGCACCTTCAGCGCCGTTTGCAAACGCCAAGGGAAGAAGTAGCTCAACCCAGTCCCTCGGCCTCTGGGGACCGCTATACGATCTCGGTGAGCTTCCGCTGCGCCGTCGGGAACTTGCCGATGCGCGCTCCCAGAATCTCTTCCGACATGGTCAAGTACAAGTCCCCCAGCGTACCGGTCGTCCGCGTGTGGAGGCCCGTCTTCATCTTGCCCGCGTGTCCGGCCAGGATCAACGCGAGATTGTTGTTCTTGTGGAGATTGGCCTCGGCATGCTCGTGCACGAAGAGCAGCAGCGAATTGTCGAGCATGTTGCCCGCGCCTTCGGGAGTCGCCTTGAGCTTGCCCACCAGATAAGCGAACTCCTCCACGTGCCAGCGGCAGATGTCGCGCAGGATGCGCATGCCGCGTGGCGTCTCCACTTGCCCGTGCGTGTACTCGTGATGCCGCTGTGCGGTGTGACCCAGCCACGGGAACCGCGCCAAGCCCTGGCACTTGGTCAGCATGTAGCTGGCCACGCGCGTTTGACCAGAAGCGAATGCATGCACCAGCAGATCGCTCTGGAGCTTGGCGATGCGCGGCCAATCGCGCATGTCGCCGCCTTCGGCCGGCCGCTCCACCACCGTCTTGTACTCGGGTGGCAGGCTCACGATCGATTTCTCGAGATCGCGTACCGAGCCGAGGTATTCGTCCACACGCATCTGGTCGGCCTTGCCGAGCCGTCCTTGTAGCGCGCGGGCTTCCTCCTGCACCTGGTCCAGGATGCTCTTCTTGTTGGCGATCCAGGCCGCGTCTTTCACGCCGAACAGCCGCTCGAAAAGCTGATGCGGTAACATCTCCGGGGGCAGCGGACGGTCCTGATCGGCCCAGCTCAAATTGCGCTGGATTGCCTCGCCGAACGACTCCTGCGACACGCCCACCTGCAGTGACCGGAAGCGCGAGTCGTCGCCGATCTTGGCGGCGATCGCCTGATCGATGGAAATGCCGCCAGCACCGCGCCCCGTGTACGCCCGGCAGGAGACCACCGCCGACATCGACGGATAGTGGCTGTTCCCAGGACCCGGCAATCGCGCTGCCGCGCTATCGAGCCCCGTGATCACGTGAATGTCGCTGCGGAACGGCGCCAGCGGATTGAGGCACGGCGTGAACTCGAAGTTCTCGCCGGTCTCGCGCGGGATCCAATACTTCTCGGGAATTCCGTTGCCGTTGAACCAGAAGACGAACCGAGGCTCCACCGGCTTGCCCGTGGCGGCGTACGCTGTGCCGTTCGGGTTGAACATCGCCTCGAGCGGCGGCAGCGCCACGGCGGCGCCCAGGCCGCGCAAAATAGTCCGGCGGGAAAGATCGGTTTTCTTCATCGGAAGGTCTCGGAACTGGCTATGGACATTATAAGTTCCTGGAACCGGAAATGCGAACTCTTGAACCGCTCGTAAGCCGCGTCAATCACCGCGCCGTCTTCGGGCGTTTCCAGGCGCCCTACGGCGTAGCGGAACAACTGCTTCACCACGCACTTCTGACAGGCGGGTTCCTTGGCGAGCACCGCGCCGAGTTGGGCTGGGTTGGCAAACTCCGAGTTGCCGATGCCGCGGATGGAACCCTTGGCTTCAATCGGCAGATCGTACTCGGTCGGCTTGAGCTTGCGCTTGGTCTTCATCTCGTCAAAGGTCGGGTGGATCACCACCTTCTCCTTCTCTCTGTATCGGCCAATGGCGTCGAATTTCTCCAGGCCGAAGCCGATCGGATCCACCAGCGAGTGGCATCCGGCGCAGACCTGATTGTTGAGATGCTGCGTGACCAGGCGGTCGCGCGTGGTGAGCGGCTTTTCGTCAGTGACTGGGGGCAGGGAGGCGTTGAGTCCGGGTGGAGGGGGCGGAACCGACTGACAGAGGAAATGTTCGCGAATGAAGATGCCGCGCTCGGTGGGTGAGGTGTCGGAAGGCTTGCTCGTCACCGAGAGGAAGAGCCCTTGGCCCAGCACTCCCGCTCGGCCGCTGTCAGGCGCGAACGCGACTTTGGTCCACGGCTCTTTCGGGGCAGGCAGTTCGTAGATGCGGGCGAGCTCGGGTCCCAGGTACGTGTGGTTGGCAGTGAAGAACTCGGTGAAGTCGCCATTCTCCCAGACAAGCGACCGGTACAGGCGCCGCGTCTCTTCGGTCATCGCGTTGACCAATTCGTCAGTGAACTCGGGGAACAGCCGGCGATCGCGCACGGCCGTTCGCAGGCGATCGAAGCGGAGCCACTGTTCGAGGAACACGTCAAGCGCAATTCGCGAGCGCTCGTCGGCGAGCATGCGCTGCACCTGTTTTTCGATTCCCGCCGCGGAATCGAGTTCGCCCTTGGCAGCGGCTGCCAGCAGTGCCTCGTCAGGCAAGGTGTCCCACAGGAAATAGGAAAGGCGGCTCGCGACGCCGTAGCCCGCCTGTTCGAGATGGAACAGGAAATTGGGCGACTGCAGCATCGCCTCGGTTACGATTTGCGCGCTTGCGTCAAAGCTTGCGCCGCGTGCAAACATCCGCTCATAGCTCGCGATTTCCTTCGCGGTGAGTGGCCGCCGAAACGCGTCGCGGCCGAACGTCTCCACGAACTTCGCACGATACTTCTCGGGCACTCCTCGCCGGACGAAGTTGCGCGCCAGCCGCTCTGCCGCTTGGCTGTAGGCTTCCGCGAGCAGCGGCGAGATCGACTGGCCGTCGGCTTGATTGGTGAATCCGTGGACGAAGTCCTCCTTCGGGAAGCGATCTGCGGGGCTGGTTTCTTCGCCCAACAGGTCGCGGACCGTGTGGTTGTACTGCGAGTGCGTCAGACGGCGGAGCGAGGGTTTGGATGGCCCGAGGTCGGCCTTGGTGAGTTTGATGTCTGACTCGCGCAGCGTGGCGAGGTAGCGCACCCATGCGAGCAAGGTCGCCTCTTCGGCCGAGCCGGGCTTGATTCGTTCGCCGCCGCCGTGGGGAATGCGCTGGGTGGGCTTGCGGTAGAGGAGCGATTCTTCCGGGTTCGCGACATCAACGAGAACGCGCAGGCGGAGGCCGAACGAGCGGACCTCGTCCGGGGTCGCACTTTCGCGCGGAAACTGGAGTCGCGTGGTGGAGCCGACGCCGTTGTCGTTGTGGCACGAACGGCAGAGGGCTTTCTCGAAGACGGGATAAACCTGTGTGTTGAAGTCGAGCGCCAGCAGCGCCAGCAGACACAGCATCGGTATCGAGTCTATCGCAACGGGGGCGCTTACGGACAACGGTATGGGGCGGAGCCGTTAGGCCGATTCGTTCGCCTCAACTTGGCTGGCGATTTCCTCTGGATGGTTGCGAACGTAGGCCCATGCATTCGCGAGGTCCTGGGCTCGCAAAGACGGGTACGATTCCAACAGTTCCTGCTCGGAGGTTCCCAGTCTCCGTGCCTGTTCCAGAAGCCAGACGGGGATGCGAGTACTCGCGATGCACGGCTCGCCGCCGCACACATCGGGTCGAGACTCGATCCCGGGGAATTTCTCGAGTTCGTGCGATACCGCCATGGCAGTCTCCATTTTCGCGCAGGTACCAGCCGTGTAGGGCGGGCTTTAGCCAGCGCGGGACTTTCAGTCCCGCCACAGGCTGAGGCCAGGATAGGGGTGCAACTACCGCATCGACGAATACAGGAACGTGATCAGCCCCAGCACCGTCGCCAGCAGAATACTGTGCCGCGTGGTGAAGCGGAACAACTTCGCCTCGTCATCGGACTTCATCTGCGTAGCCGCCGCCGCAACCGCGATGCTCTGCAGCGAAATCATCTTGCCCATCACCCCGCCCGACGAATTCGCCGAAGCCATCAGCACGGGATCGAGTCCGAGCTTCGTCGCCGTCACCACCTGCAGGTTCCCGAACAGCGCATTGGCCGACGTGTCGGACCCCGTAAGGAACACGCCCAACCAACCAAGCAGTGCGCTGAAGAACGGGAACAGCGCTCCCGTGGCCGCGAAGGCGAGGCCGAGGGTCGCAGTGGCGCCGCAGTAGTTCATCAGGAACGCGAGCCCCAGCACGGATGCGATGGTCACCATGCTCAGGAACAACTGCTTGCCGGTGGCCATCAGAATGCCGATGTACTGCGAGACCGGCATCCGCAGCGTGAGCGCCGCCGCGATCGAAGCAAACACGCACGCCGTGCCCGAAGCCCCCAACCAGTTGAGCGTGTAGTTCGCCGCGTAGGGCGAGTTCGCCTTCACTACAGGCGCTACGCGTTCAATCAAGTTATGCAGGCCGGGCCACGGGAACGTATACGTGAACGTGTTCAGCCACGCCTTTACGGGCAGCCAGTCCGCACCCCACATCAGCACGAACAACACCAGGAACAGATAGGGTGACCACGCCAGCAACGTCTTTGAAGCCCCGTGGCTTTTGGGTTTCGCCACCGTTCTCGACGCGCCCTCGAGTTCGAAGGTATCGGACGGCTTCCACACCTGGAACAGCACGATGAGCGAGATGATCGCCGCTAGCGCGCTCAAAATGTCGGTGAGCTGCGGACCAATGTAGTTCGACACATAAAACTGCGTTCCCGCGAACGCGATCCCGCAGAAGGCCGCGGCCGGCAGCACTCCGCTCAGAGCGCGCCATCCACCCATCACGATCATCAAATACGACGGGATGATCAATGAAACCGGCGCGCAGATGCGGCCCACCCAAGCGCTCAGTTCATTCAGTGGCAGTCCCGTGATGCCAGCCAGCGTCACCACCGGGATGCCTATCGATCCGAACGCTACTGGCGCCGTGTTGGCTACCAGGCAAATGCCGGCGGCGTAGAACGGTGAGAATCCAAGCCCGGTAAGCATGGCCGCCGCCACGGCGACCGGGGTGCCGAATCCGGCCGCGCCTTCGATGAACGCACCCAACGCAAATGCGATGAGCAACGCCTGCAAGCGCCGGTCATCGGTCAATCCGCCGATCGAGTCTTTGATGATTTCGAAGTTGCCCGTATCGACCGTGATCCGGTACAGCACGATCGCCCAGAACACGATCCAGCCGATGGGGAACAATCCGAATGCGGCGCCATAGGCCACCGAGCTCAGCATCAAGTTGATGGGCATGCCGTAGCCGAGCACGGCGAGCAGAACCGCGGCCCCCAGTCCGGATACCGCCGCGATCCACGCGGGCTTGCGCGCCACGCCGATCAAATACAGCAGTACGAAGATGGGAACGGCCGCGACCAAGGCCGACAGGGCCAGGCTACCGGCCAGGGGTGTGTAGTTTTGTTGCCACATGGGGTTGACTGTCCTTGATACGCAATATCAGGGGTCCGTGTCAAGTACAATCTGTAGGATGACCCGCCGGAACTTGTTGGTATCCGCCGCCGGCGCGGTGGCCGCGTCGCCCCTTGCTACCCCTGTGATGGGCGCCCCTGCCTCCGCCGGAAAGGCTCGCCTCCGCACCGCGATTTGCGCCTACTCTTTTCGAGAGGCGCTGGCCAAGAAAACCATGACCTATGACGACCTGGTGACTTGGGCCGTAAACACCGGGGTTGACGGCTTGGATCTCACCGTCTACTGGTTTCCCAGTACCGGCGACGATTTCATCATCCCGCTGCGGCGGCTCGCATACCGCAATGGCGTCGAGATCTACTCGATCTCCGTGCGCACCAACATGTGCCAGCCCACGCCGGAGCTCCGCGAGAAGGAACTCGCCGACGTGAAGAAGTGGGTCGACGTGGCGTCTCGCTTGGGCGCGGGGCACATTCGCGTCTTCGGCGGAACGGTTCCCAAGGGCGAAACCGAGGACCACGCGGCTGACTGGGTGGTGGACGTGCTCTCGCGCGGCGCCGAGTACGCTGGCAAACATGGCGTGATCCTCGGGCTCGAGAACCACGGAGGCATCACGGCCAAGGCGAAGCGGATCGTCGACATCGTCAAGCGCGTAAACTCGCCGAACGTGGGCGTGAACCTCGATACCGGCAACTTCGACGAAGACGCCTACGCGCAGATCGAGCAGATTCTGCCCTATTCGGTGAACGTGCAGTTCAAGACCGAGATCCGTGTGACGAAAGGCAAGAACGAGCCTTCCGACTGGGACCGCCTCACCCGCCAACTCGCAGCAAGCGGCTACCGCGGCTACATGGCGCTCGAGTACGAAGCGAAGGACGACCCCACCACGAGAATGCCGGCGCTGCTCGCCAAGCTGAATCAGCTTGCGCGCAAGTACTCGGCCTAGGTCCAGCTAAAGAGAGCGGCCCGGTTTGCAACTCCATTTCGTCGATTACCTCATTCTCACTCTGTATTTCGCGTTCGTCCTCGGCATCGGGTGGTGGCTCAAGCGCCAGGTCCGCACCAGTGAGGACTTTCTCACGTCGAGCCGCTCGGTTCCCCTCTGGATCTCGAGCCTGGCGTTCCTTGCCGCCAACATGGGCGCGCAGGAAATGGTGGGCATGTGCGCTTCCGGAACGAAGTACGGCATCATGACCGCGCACTTCTACTGGCTGGGCGCGGTCCCGGCCATGATCTTCGTGGGCGTGTTCATGATGCCGTTCTACTACGGCAGCCGCGCCCGCAGCGTTCCCGAGTACCTGCGCCTGCGCTTTGACGAAAAGACGCGCGCCTTCAACGCGCTGACATTCGCCACGATGACGGTGTTCTCTTCAGGCATCTCGATGTACGCGCTCGGACTGCTGTTCCAGTTGCTGCTCGGGTGGAGCTTCTCGTCGGCCATCCTGCTCTCGGCCGCGATCGTGCTGGTCTACACCTACCTGGGCGGCCTCACCAGCGCCATCTACAACGAAGTGCTGCAGTACTTTCTCATCACGCTCGGATTCGTGCCGTTGGCGTATCTGGTGGTGACCAAGTCCGGCGGATGGCAAGCGATGGCCAGCCGGATTCCGCAGGTGATGACGCACTCGTGGAGCCATCTCGATAGCGCGGCGAACAACCCGATGGGCGTCGAGTGGTTCGGCATGGTAGCCGGCCTGGGATTCGTGCTTTCGTTCGGATACTGGTGTACGGATTTCTTGGTGGTGCAGCGAGCGATGGCTTCGGAATCAATGTCGAGCGCGCGCCTGACGCCCGTAATCGCCACGTTCCCCAAGATGCTGATCCCGTTCTACGTGATCGTGCCCGGAATCGCAGCGCTGGCCCTCCAGAACATGAACCTCGGATACTCGCTCCCGGCGAAGGGCTCTGGCTATGACTACGATCAAGCACTCACCACGTTGATGGCGCAGTTCTATCCGAACGGGATGCTGGGTGTTGGCTTGACAGCGCTGATTGCTTCGTTCATGTCGGGCATGGCGGGCAACGTCACTGCGTTCAACACCGTCTGGACCTACGACATCTACCAGAGCTACATCCGGCCCGGCGCATCCGATCGCCACTACCTCACTGTGGCGCGCATGACCACGGTGGTGGGTATCGCGCTCTCGATCGCCACTGCGTACCTGGCGCGATCGTTCAACAACATGATGGACTTTCTGCAACTGGTGTTCGGCTTCGTCAACGCTCCGCTGTTCGCAACATTTCTGCTGGGAATGTTCTGGAAGCGCGCCACCGGACACGGCGCGTTCTGGGGGCTGCTGACCGGGACCGCCGGCGCGGCGCTGACGCACGGCGTCACGGTAGCGGAAGGCAAGGGCGGCTGGCTCGGATTGGCTCATACGTTCCCTTCGTCTATGGCGCAGAACTTTTGGATCGCGATCGTTGCGTGGAGCTTGTGCTTCGTGGTCACGATCGCCGTCAGCCTGGCCACGGTCCCCAAGACCGATAGTGAGCTGCGCGGACTGGTTCGTGGGCTTACCGAGATCCCGCGCGATGAGGGCGTGCCGTGGTACAAGCGGCCGGGTCCACTCGCCATCGCGTCGGGCGTGCTGTGCTTGATTCTGAATTTGTGGTTCTGGTAGGCGCTTTATGGATCTTCGCATTCCATCCGGACTCTTCTTCGCCGCCGTCGGAGGCATCTTGTGCGCGACGTCGTTCCTGGCGCCGGAGCTTCGGGCCCGATTGACAGACGCCAACGTGAACCTGTACGCGGGGCTCGTTATGTTGGCTTTCGGAGGAACTTTGCTTTGGCTGGCGCGCCGTTGAAGCGCTGGGCTGCTCCGGGTCGCGTCAACCTGATCGGGGAGCATACGGACTACACGGGCGGCTTGGTTCTGCCGGTCGCGCTCGACCTCGTTTGCGAAGCTACGGTCTCCGCGGGTGACCCCGGCAGGCTCCGCGTGCAGGCGCTCGACCTCGGCGAAGAGCGCACATGGGGGCTGGAAGGTCTTGCCCGGCTCGAGCCTGCGCATGACTGGAGCGACTACGTTGCCGGCGTGGCGCAGCAGGTCCTGCGGCTGGGCTTCGAGATCCCGGCAATGACGCTCGAGCTCAGGAGTTCCGTGCCGATCGGCTCGGGACTCAGTTCCTCGGCTTCACTCGAGGTGGCGGCTGCGTTGGCGCTACTCGATGATCGTCCCATCGACAAGTTGGAACTCGCCCGCCTGTGCCATCGCGCCGAGAACGAATTCGTGGGGCTGCCGTGCGGCATCATGGACCAGTTCATTTCCGTCTTCGGCGAGGATCGCGCGGCACTGCTGATCGATTGCCGCGACCTGAGCCGCCAGGCCGTACCGCTGCCCGCGGGCGTGACGTTCGTGGCCGTGAATTCGATGGTGAAGCACGCGCTGGGGGACTCCGCCTATCGCGAGCGCGTCGCCGACTGCGCCGAGGCTGTGGCGCGGCTGGGCGTCGAGAGCCTGCGTGACGCGACTGAGGAAATGCTGCCAGCTCTCGAAGGCAGGCTCCTCGCGCGGGCGAGCCATGTGGTGAAGGAGAATGCTCGTGTGCGCGAGTTCGCCGCTGCTGCTCGTGCTGGCGACGTGGAGGCGATGGGCCGCGCCATGCAGGCGTCGCATCGAAGCCTACGGGACGACTACGAGGTCAGTTGCGCCGAACTCGACTTCCTGGTGGAGGCGGCGCTCGCGATTCCGGGCGTGTTGGGAGCGCGGATGACGGGCGGCGGATTCGGTGGGTGCACGGTGAATCTGGTCCGGGAAGATGCGGTGGATCAGTTCCGTAGCGCGATCGCGGCGGCCTACCAGGAGCGTTACGGGCGCACGCCCGAGGTCTACCCGTGCCGGCCTTCGCGCGGAGCCCGAAAGATTTCGTGAGAATTTTCGCTCCGTCAACGCACTAGTTATCAAAGGCAACGGCAATATCCTCCGGGTGAATGGTCACCGCTCGGAGGGGTTCCCTCTCCAAACACTCCTCCGGAGAGGCAACGCACATCGGGGCCCGGACTTCATTCCTCGTTCGGGTCCCGCATTTTTTCCCTATCGCTTGGATCGCGCCAACCGCCGGAGTCCGTCTCGAAGTTTGGCGAAGCTGGGAGATCCGTTCGACTCGACGTCGATGTGCCGGGCGATACTGTCGGCCCATTCGGACTTGGCTCGACCGATGACGTGGTAGGGCTGCTCCTTCAGCTTCGACGAGCCGCCGGGGTGAACGGCGTCTGCCAGAGCCTCCCAGGTGTCAGAGATCGAGTCTTGCCGGTATTGCGCGAGGACGCTCTTCTTTGCTTTCGGATAGGCACGAAGGACGGCGGATTGATCGCCGAGCAGCCAAGCTTCTGTTTCTGCGATCGCTAGGCGAAACAGGGTCCGAGGCTTTGGGTCGCAGCTTTCCAAGACGCCGTGAAGCTGCGCGAGAAACTCTGCGCAATCGCGCCTGTCGTTGTCGACGACCACCACGACCGCTACAAGCGCGGGGTCCAAACTTCTGCCGTAGCCTTGGAGCACCGACGGCAAGCGGTCAAGGAGGATCCGGTGCCGAGCGTCGGTCTTCGGCCTAAGTCCCTTGGGAATGTGCCCCAGTCCCCGATAGTGGTGGACTTGCCAGGTGTGGGAGTTGCCGGGAAGTATTCGCGGGACAACGTGATCGAGCAGCGCTTTGCCAGACTCGTCCTCGACAAGAATTTCGAAGTGCATCGCTCGTCAGTCCTTGTCGAGATACTGGCTGTACCAGAGACTACCCAGCGGAACGCCTTCCTTGGCAAGCCCGGCGACGACAGGATCGTCGGCGGCACGCCGGATGGTCGCAAAGCCATCCTTTCCCTTTTCGAGCAGCCAGACCTCGGATGGATCCAGTGCATCGACGAAGTAGGGCTGGTGCGTGGTGACAAAGATTTGCGGTCCGCCCTTGTTCGCGGAGTGCTCCCGAAACTCGCGTGCCAGCGTTTCGAGCAGCCGGTGGTACAGGCCGTTCTCTGGCTCCTCGATGCACAGGAACGACGGAGGATCGGGATCTTCGAGGAGCAGGAGATAGGCGAACACCTTCAGCGTCCCGTCGGAAACCTGCTGAGCGTAGAAAGGGTCTTCGAAGCCGCGGTCGTTGAACCGCAGCAGGAGCCGGCCGTCGTCGGTCCGCTTGGTGTCGATTTTCTTGATGCCCGGGATGCGCTTTGCAATTCTGCTGAGGATACCCTTGAATCGATCGGGGTGCTGCCGCTGCATGAATTCCACCACGTTACCGAGGTTGTCGCCATGGACATTCAGGTGCTTTTGCGGGCCTGCCATCGACAGTGAGCGGGCGGCGTCGGGCGTGAAGTAGCTGAGGTGCCAACCCTCGAGGTATCTGCGAAACTTCGCGATCTCGGGGTGGTCTCGGAGTAGGCCGAGCGCCGCAATTCCGAGCCTCCTTGAATCGGCGAGCCGAACTTGGCTGCGACGGTCTTTCTGTCCCAGCCAAGCCGAAGTGTGGCCTTCGACTCGATGCAGGAGCAGTCGAAACCGTTCTCCGGCGAGGTGCTGTGCGAGTTGCTCTAGCGCAACAAACGGACGGCCCGCTTGGTCGAGCGTCACCATTATTTGGTACAAGAAGGGCCGCGAGCGTTCAGACTGAGCGAAAGAAACAGCGAGTGACACGGGTTCGGCTGTACCTGCAGAGCGCAACTTGCCAAAGCCACCCCTACTCTTCATTTCGCATGCGGCTTCGACTCCGTGATCGAGGCAATCTTTCAGGAATCCGAGAGCGTCGAAAAGCGTGCTCTTGCCTGTCCCGTTCTTTCCAATGACCGCAGCCAGGGGCGTGAGCGCCGCTGAATCGGGCCGACGCTGGGTGTGCCCGATCGTGACGTCTCTGAGGACCCGATAGTTCTGTACTCGAAACCCGAGAATGCGAGGCAAATCGACTCCTAAGCTCCGTATTGTCTCACTTGCCCGCCGCTGGCTTCACCTGCACCGCGGACCCATTCCGAATCTCGTCGGTCGCTCTCCGCACCACCATGTCTCCCGGCTCCAGCGACCCCATCACTTCCACCAAATCTCCCGACACCGCCCCGCGCGACACGTTGACCCACTCAGCCCGGCCCCCCACCACCCGGACCACGAAGCTGCGCTCCGTCGTCGTCACTACAGCCGTCGGCGGAACCAGCAGCGAAGGCTTGGTGCGGCGGATTGGCCAATCCGCTTCCACGTACAACCCCGGCGCGAGCGCCCCGCGCGGATTCGCGGCATCGAGTTCCACGAACATCGTCCGCGTCTTCGGATCCACTGTGTTCGGCAGCCGCGCCACAACGCCGGTGAAGCTCTGCCCCGGATACGCCGGTACCCGAAACGGAACTTGCACGCCGCGCGCGACCGCGCCCGCATCGGCCTCGGGCACCGCCAGCACCAGCCGCAGCCTCGACTGCTGCTCCAACACCACCAGCGGAGCCGCCGACGCTGGGCCCACCAGCGCGCCCGGATGCGCGAACCGGTCCGTCACGATCCCGTCGAACGGTGCCTTCACTTCCAGGTAGCTCTGCATCTCGCGGAGCGGCTTCACGGCCGCGCGAGCCGCCTCCGCCGAAGCATCCAGGGCCTTCAGTTGCGCCTTGATCGCGTCCACGGCTTTCTCCGCTTGCACCACTTCGAGCGCCGCCACCACACCCGGAACCGCCGAAGCATCCTTGAGCCGCGAGTACGTCGCCTCGGCGGCTGCCAGCTTCGCCTCGGACTCCGCCTTCTGTGACTGCACCGCCAGCACCTTGCTCTCGGCTTCGGCGATCTGCGCCGCCATCTCCGGCGCCGAGAGCTTCACGAGCGTCTGCCCTTGCTTCACCGCGCTGCCGCGATCGACGTCGATCGCTTCAACGAATCCTGGAACCCGCGCCTGAAGCGGCACCTTCAAGAATGGATACAACTCGCCAGGAATACGGGCCTTTCGCGAAATGGTCTGCTGCACCACGGGCACTACCTCGAGCGCCTGGGCGGCCAGCACGGCAGGGAGCAAAAAACTAAGAAGCCTCATAATGTCGACTCGTGGGATCAGAAGGATCAAGGGATTTCGAATGCTGCGAGCGCGGCGCCAGAATCGCATAAAGCGCCGGAACTACCGTCAGCGTTGCCACCGTGGCTGCGGCCAAACCGCCGATCACGGCCCTGCCGAGTGGAGCGGACTGATCCGCGCCCGCAGCCAACGGCACCATGCCCGCGATCATCGCCAGCGCTGTCATCAGCACTGCGCGAAGGCGTCCGCTAGCACCCGTAGCCGCAGCTTCGGCTAGGCTCGCACCGCCACGCCGCGCGAACTCCATGAACGTCACCATCAGGATCGCGTTGGCCACCGAGATGCCCACGGCCATGATTGCTCCTAGGTACGACTGCACGTTCAGCGTGGTGCCAGTGACGGTCAGAGCGATCACCACTCCGCACAGAGCGGCGGGCGCGGTGAGCACCACAGCCGCTGCCAGCCGGAATGACTGGAAGTTCGCCGTCAGCAGCAGGAAGATGGCAGCGATGGCGAGCAGGAGTCCCGTGCCCAAGCCGGTCAGCGTTTCCTCGAGTGGCGGAATCTGGCCGCGCACGGCTACCGTCACGCCACGCGGAGGCGCGCCCGCGTTCCCGATCGCAGCCCGGATCTTGTCCTTCACCTGGCCCAGCGCCGCGCCGTGGATATTGGCCGTGTAGCTGACCACGCGCTGCATGTTGTAGCGCTCCACCAGCCCGAATGCCGTGCCCGTCTTGAACTCGGCCAGGTCGCCAAGCAGCGGGCGGCCATCCGGCGTGTTCATCACGGGAAGATCCTTCAGATCCTCCACCGATTGCATGCGATGTTGCGGGATTTCCACCTGGATCTGAAACGCGTTGCCGCTGGCGGGGTCGCGCCAATAGTTGGGGTCAATGAACCGGCTCGACGAGGTGGCCGCAACCAGCGAGCG